>CACZDU010000011.1:0-163205 GCA_902780055.1 uncultured Bacteroidia bacterium
CTGTTATGCACCTCCTTTTTACACATTGCTTGAATATTTTCCAGGTTCTCAAGTGAAAGGAAGCATAACGCTTCTAAAGTTCATAAAGTCCGAACTGGCCAGCCAATTCGGGGGCAAAAATAGGGAAAAATCGGTTCGGCGAAACCTTTAGGCACTAAATTTGCACAAATTTCAATATTTTTGCACAACAAAACACTTCTGAAATGAAACGACAATCCTTTTTCGCCCTGCTGCTATGCGTTTTCCTTGCGCAAGCCCAAGCCCAAATCTTCAAAATGGACAATGAGCCAAACAACAGAATCCAAACGCAGAAGCCTGCCAATTTGGTAACGACTCAACTTGCTTTTATTGACAAGGAACACTATGTTTCCGCCGCCATGCAAATGGATGATTACCTGCCACTTCTGCGAGGAAAACGAGTTGGTGTGGTTGGCAACCAAACGAGCATCGTCGGCGAAACGCATTTGGTGGACACCTTGCTTTCTTTGGACGTTGATGTGCGCAAAATCTTCACTCCCGAACATGGTTTCCGAGGCACGGCTGATGCAGGCGCGAAGGTACACAGCGGCAAGGACGAAAAAACTGGCCTACCTATCGTGTCGCTCTACGGCAAAAACAAGAAACCCACGCCCGAAATGCTTCAAGGCATCGACTTGATTCTCTTCGATTTGCAGGATGTTGGCGTGAGGTTCTACACTTACATTTCCACCATGACCTACGTCATGGAGGCCGCTGCCGAAAACAACCTGCCCGTCATCGTCCTTGACAGACCGAATCCAAACGGTTTTTATGTCGATGGTCCCGTTTTGAAATCTGAAAACCAATCGTTTGTGGGACTACACCAAGTGCCTGTGGTTTATGGCATGACCATCGGCGAATATGCCAAGATGGTGAACGGCGAAGGCTGGATGAAAAACGGCATCCGCTGCGACCTCACCGTGATACCTATTAATAAATACAACCGCAACGCCATTTATGAGTTGCCCGTGCGCCCCTCGCCCAACTTGCCCAACTGGGAATCGGTGTACCTCTACCCCACCCTTTGTTTCTTCGAGGGCACCATCGTCAGCATCGGGCGCGGCACGGAAACGCCTTTCCAGATTTACGGCCATCCTGACATGAGAGGCAGTTATACTTTCACACCCAAAAGCACAAGCGGTGCCTCTAAACCCTTGCTTGAAAGCCAGCGTTGCCGAGGTGAGAATTTGGTTGAATTTGCCCACGATTATTCGCTCAATGCCAATCAGTTGCATTTGGAATGGCTCATTGAGGCTTACCAACAACTGAAAGACAAGAATTTCTTCAACAATTACTTCGTGAAACTTTCAGGCGACCAGCAGTTGCAGCGCGACATCGAAAACGGAAAAAGCGCAGACGAAATCCGCGCTTCATGGCAAAACGACCTTGAGGCTTTCGAGACGATTCGTGGGAAGTATCTGATGTATTGACTATCCGAAAGTTTCTCCCAACAACTTCACAAAACCCTGATAGGCAGCCAATTCCGACAACTCCGACAGAGCCTTTGCGAGTGAGCGGTAATACCACTCCACATCGGGCTTTCCGTTTGGGGCATGAAAGCGACTCCAAACCGCGTCGCCAACTTGACGATAGTCCAAGGCAATGCCTTGCATGTTGGAGAGCTTGTCGCCGAGAGCAACAATCTTGCTGTCGATGGGCGCGGCGGCCAGTTGTTCCACTTGTATCGACTTCTTCTCACGCCAAGTCAGGTTTTCGTCGTCGGGTGCGGTTTCATGTTGGACGAGCGTGGCCACACGGTCGCCAAACTCATCGCGGATTTGCTCAAGGGTCACGTCGGTATCTTCCACCACGTCGTGCAAAATGGCGGCGGCCAGCATTTCTTGATCGTTGGTCATAGTGGCCACAATGGCGGCGGCCTCCATGGGATGGATGATATAGGGATAGCCTTTGCAACGCCGCTCAGTGCCGCTGTGGGCTTCGACGGCTAACTTAACCGCTTTATCGAAAAGACTGGTTTCCAATGGGTTATTCATGGTTTTCACACTAAATTGATTTTTCGGGCTTGCTCAAAAACACGCTCGGCGCGTTGTGCATTGTAGGCACTTTCGCCGTAAAGGGCCGCGAAAAGGCGTATCAATCCCGCCTCGCCGAAACCCTGTTTGAGGATGGCCACGATGCAAATGTTTTGCAGTGCCACCGAATAGGCCACAATGTCGAGACCCGTGCCTGCCAATTGGAGGAGCGCCAACTGATAGGCTCCGTCACTGTACTTGTTGCGCAACCGCTCAATATCGCCTACGGTCTTCATGCCCATGTGCAACAACACATTATAATACGGTATCAGGCTGTCTTCGTAAATCTCCGCCTGATTGATGGCCGCAATTTTCTCCATCAAACGCTGGTAGGGTTTCAAGTCAAGATAACTGCGGAAAGTATCACCGTTTAAGGGAACTTCGTCGAAATTGCCTGTCGCCACAAGCGACTGCACATTGCGGCGGTAATCGTTAATTTCCCTACGAATACGGCTAAACTGCTCGTCGGCCAGCTCCAACATGCCCGCCAAGCGGTTCATATTGCGCTGATACTCAACGGGAATTTCCACATCACTCTTGTATCCCATGTCGTGATACATGTTGGCCCACATGTGTTGCAACACGCTCCGCATCTGCAACTCAAAACGGATTTGGCACAACTCCAGCATGTCAGCCTCCTTGCAAATCGACCCCGGCAAACGGCAAATATAATGCAGCGACATGTAGCCGAAACGGTCGATTTCCAAAGACTTGCGCTTGTCGACGGAGTTTTCCCAATCAATGTCGAACATCTGTTCCACAAGAGCCGAAATAATGTCCACCTCATCACTGAAAAATGTGATGACACGAATGCCAACAATATCCGTTACATCATTGATTGAATGATACTTATAGCCCTTCAACTCCAACTTGTTCGCCAAACTTTTCTCCTCCTTGATGCGGGATTCCAATCCAGCAATACGGATATGGTTTTCATGCAAGCAAGTGTAAATCTGCTCAACGACGATGGATTTAAGTTTCTCATAAAGAGGAAGTTGCTCGTGATAGGCATCAAGCAGCAACTCCGTGTGCATGTTGAGTTTCATGGCGTTCAGATGATGGTGATGATATTTGAAAAACCTGTGATGTCGAACACCTCTTTCACGTGGGAATTCATGTTGCGCATCACCAATTTGCCTTTGCGTGCCATCACACTTTTTTGCAGCAAAAGAAAAATGCGCAGGCCCTGCGACGAAGTGTAAGTCATTCCCCCACAATCGATGTCAATGTCGGGGCTATCGCCTTCCATCAGCGGTGCCATGTCCTTTTGGAATCGGTCGGAATTCGAACTGTCGATACGCCCGTCAAGCACAACGAGGGTTTTTCCGCCTTGTTTGTTTATGGTAATGTTCATATTCTTCACTTCTTGTTTGCCCCCGACATGAAACGTCGGGTTGTAGTGTTACGCCCTTTCAGGGCTGACTAATTTCTTCATTATGAGCACATTGTTGCCGTCCTCATAGCGATAGGTGATGCTGTCCATCATCTGTTTGCAGAGGTAGATACCGAGGCCGCCAACGGGACGCTCATTCGCCGAAAGCGTGATGTCGGGGTCGGCTTCTTCGAGTGGATTGAAAGGCTTGCCAGCATCGCGCAGTTCGATGGTGAGAATCAATGACTTATCATCCAAATGCGTACCCGCCTCAAGCCAACCGATGCCGCCTTCGTATGCATAGCGCACCACATTTTCAACGGCTTCCTCGATGGAAAGTTCAATCTTGAAACGCAGGTCGGCATCGTCGGGCATGTCGGGCGAAGCCATCAGAAAAGCGATGATTTCGCTGCTCCGGTCGGTGATGGGATTAAATCGTTTCTTTTTCATAATCGTAAACTAACAATGGTTATGTCGTCATTCTGTGGATTGCCTTCGGCAAAGGTTTGAACCGAAGCATAAAGGCGTTCAACCACATCTTTTTCAATTAATTCGTTGTTTTTCAATGTCTTCGACCATTCCAACAGACGCTCGTTTCCATACAGGCTTTGGTCGGCTTTTTCGGCTTCGGTCACGCCATCGGTATAGGCAATGATTCGCGTACCCTGCTTCAGGTCAATCTGTTCCGCCTCGTAGTTGAATTTCTCGAACATGCCAATGGCGATATTCGTTTTGCATTTGAGGAAATAAGGCTCAGCATCAGGCGGGATGACGAGGATGGGATTGTGACCCGCATTGCAGAAGTCCATGTGGCCCGTTTTCAAGTCGACGCGGGCGACAAACAGGGTCACAAACATGCCTGTTTTATTGGTTGCACTGAATTCATCGTTGATACGACGCAAAGTCTCGTCCAAAGGCAGCCCCGATCCCACCACGAAACGGAGCATCACCCTCGTGATGGCCATCACCAACGAGGCAGCAATGCCCTTGCCCGACACATCGCCGATGGCAAAATAGAGTTGGTCGTCTTTAATGGTGAAGTCGTACAGGTCGCCGCCCACCGTCTTGGCCGGATTGAGCAACGCATATAACATGGGGGGAAAATCGGTGCGCAGCATCCCAAGCTGGATTTTGCGGGCCAAAACCAAATCCGACTCGATGCGATCGACTGGACTCGCCATTCGGCTGATGACACGACGGCAAACGAAAAACATCACCACAATGCTTGCCAACAGAATGACAATCAACGAAATCTGCATAGGCAGCGAATGGAGCAAAATATCTATCGGATGCTGCTCCAATCCGGGATGACGTGTCACTTCTTTGGCAATGATGATTTGTGAAACCACGGCCATCACGAATTGTGACACGATGGTAATCAACGACATGATACCGATGATTCTCAAAGTCAGTCTGCCCGAAAAAGATTTGCCTCCCATATCAATAGAATAATTGCAGCAAAAATACAAAAACTTGAAAAACAAAACGATTTCCGAATCTTTTTTCTACTTTTGTCGCAGAAATCCAACATAGCAAATGGAAGCCATCAAAATTTCCATGGACGACTATGTCCTCAGTGGCGGCGGGGCCAACGGCGAGAGTTACGACCACAAGACCGACCCGACGGTAATGCTCAAACTCTATTTCCCCGGAAAAATCCAGCAGCCGTTAGACGAAATGAGACTTGCCCGAATGGTTTATGAGTCAGGCATTTCCACGCCCGAACCCGGTGATTATGTGGTAACCGAGGACGGCCGCTATGGCATCAGATTCCGACGCATTTTGAACAAAGTTTCCTATTCTCGTGCCACGGGCGACCATCCCGAAAGAGTGAAACAATACGCTGAGGAATTTGCCAAAATGTGCCTGCAACTGCATGAAACCCATGTGGATACGAAACAATTTGAAAATGTAAAAGATCGCTACCATAGACTTTTGGCAGAGAACCCGTTTTTCACGACAAACGAAAAGGAAAAGATTGGAAACTTCATCGACAGCGTTCCCGACACAGACACAGCCATCCACGGCGACTTACAGTTTTCCAATGCCATCTTCACGCCCAACCAACGCTATTTCATCGATTTAGGTGACTTCTGCTACGGCAATCCCCTCTTCGATGTAGGCATGGTTTACCTGAGTTGCAAACTCAGCCACGAAGACTTCATCCGCGAGACTTTCCACATGGAGAAAGCCACCTCCAGCAAGTTTTGGGAAGCCTTTGCCCCTGCCTATTTCGGCAAGAACCTTACCCTCAATGAAATAGAAAAGAAAATCTTGCCCTTCGCCGGACTCAAAACACTCATCATCGAGCGCGACACGCACTGCCCAATGCCGGAATTTCGGGCGGCATTGGAAGGGATTATTTGATATGTTGCAGACAATATTCCGAGCAACCAGTTTTCAAACTGCAATGCCAGAGCGCATTACATCTTGATATAAAGGAGACTTTTCTCCTTGTTCCATCAAAACAGGCTCAATAAGGAAACTTACTTGCCTAACATCATGCCAAAGACTTTTCGCCCATTCAAACCACTTGCCCTCCTCGATTTTGGGAACAACTACCGCCACATCAATATCGCTATCTGGATTGGCATACCCCTTGCTGTAAGAACCAAACATATACACCTCGGTTCTTTCATCAAAACGCGGAGCAATCACCTTCTTGAACTTTCTTACGAGTTCGAGTGCTTCGTCTTGTCTGAGAGTTTTTCCCTTATCCATAGTTGTAATGTGTTTGTAGTGTCAATAATGTTTCGGCAAGTCTCTTTTGAAAGTCGGCGGGACAATTCCTGTTTATACCTTGGGTAACGCGCTTCAATGTTGAATGTGGTGATGGTTTCCAAAAAGTCTTTTTGCTCTTCCGACATTTCATCCCAAAGGCAACAACCTTGAGCCAATCTGCTGTGGTTGTGGGTGTAAGGAGGATCGTCATCGCAGGTACCACACCAATAGGCTTTCAAGACTTTTTCGATCACCTGATGACACATAAATCCAACATAAAGCCATCTTCCTGTGGAATACATGGCCTCAGCAGTTTCCAAATCATAATCCACAATATCAAGCCAATATGCCGAATTGTTTTCCATCTAAACATGGTTTTCTGCCTGCAAAAATAAACAAAACCGCCCACATTGCTACAATTTTTGAAAAATGATGAAAAACGAGAACAAAAAAATCCCCGAAAGCCTTGCAGACCAACGGGGATTCTTCAACTTTTTGTACTCAGATCACCTCGTTCTCCCAGGATACACTTTCAAGGCTTCTTCCAAGCACTTCATGGCGGCCTTCAGGTCGTCGATGCAGATGCAGTAAGTGATGCGGGCTTGATGGCGGCCTTTTTCGGGGTCGGCGTAGAAGCCCGTGGCAGGAGCCAACATGACGGTAGCACCATTGTAACTGAAATCGGTAAGCAGCCATTGGCAGAACTTGTCGCTGTCGTCAATGGGCAAGTCGATGACGGTGTAGAAAGCACCTTTCGGCATCGGGCAGAAGCAGCCCGGAATCTTGTTGACACCCTCGACGATGACATTACGGCGGGCCACATACTCGCTTTGCACGGCATCAAAATACTCTTGCGGCGTGTCGACGGCAGCCTCAGCGAAAATCTGACCAAACGACGGCGGCGACAACCGAGCCTGAGCCAAACGCATGGCGATGGCATAGACCTCACTATTGCGGGTCACCATGCAGCCCACACGGGCACCACAAGCACTGTAACGCTTCGAAACGGAGTCGAACAAAATGGTGTTGCGCTCCAAGCCTTCCAACTGCATGACACTGACGTGCTTATGGCCATCGTAGCAGAACTCGCGATACACCTCGTCAGCAAAAAGATACAGGTCATATTTCTTGACCAATCCGGCCACCTTCAACAGTTCCTCGTGGGTATAAAGATAGCCCGTCGGGTTGTTGGGGTTGCAAATCATTATGGCCTTGGTGCGCGGCGTGATGACCTTCTCAAATTCCTCGATGGGTGGCAGGGCAAAGCCCGTCTTGATGTCGCTAGGAATGGTGACAATCTTGGCATCGCACAACTTGGCGAAGGTGTTATAATTGGTGTAATAAGGTTCTGGAATGATGATTTCGTCGCCCGGATTGAGGCACACGGTGAAGGCCATTTGCAAAGCCTCGCTGCCGCCCGTGGTGACAAGCACTTGGTTAGGCGTGACATCGATACCATGCCTATGGTAATAGTTGCACAAGGCACGACGATAGGACGGGATGCCCGCCGAGTGGCTGTATTCCAACACACCGTGGCTGGCCGGAAGTTCCTTGGCGGTCTCAGCCAAAACCTTCAAAGCACCCTTCGGGGTCTCGATGTCGGGCTGGCCGATGTTGAGGTGATACACATGGACACCGCGTTCCTTGGCGGCATCGGCAAAAGGAACAAGTTTACGGATAGCCGACTGCGGCAAATCCAGACCTTTTTTGGATATTTGTGGCATAAATGTTTGATTTAATTGTTGTTGACGGGTGAGCCGTTGCCGAAATCGTTCTTCTTTTCGGGCATGGCCTCAGTGGGTTGTTCGAGCACGCGACCCTTGATGCGCAGCACCACGGTCGAGTTTTTCACGGCGTTGGAGGTGACGGTCACGGTCTTGTTAATGTTGCCGGCACGGTTGGTGCGGTAGGTCACCTTGATTACGTCAGACTCGCCGGGAAGGATGGGTTCCTTGGGCCACGAAGGAATCGTGCAACCGCAACTCGACTTGGGTTTTTGCACCAACAGCGGTTCGGTGCCGGTATTGGTGAAGCGGAACTCGCACTCGCCGTTGCCGTTGTAAGGCACATCGCCGTAGTCGTGGACGATTTTCTCAAATTCGATTTCTGGTCCCATCGGGGCTTTGCTGTCCTGAGCCTTGGCCGCTCCAGCCATAAGGAGCATGATACCAAGCAGATAGATAACTTTTTTCATTGTGTTTTAAATTAAAAGTGTGCAAAATTAGTAATTATTGTTGTCCGTTGTTCAAAACTTCCGATTTTTCAAACATATTTTTGGGATGTTCAAAAACCGTACCAAAACCACCAACACGCTCTATTGATCCTATCCATACCTCTACCCCAACTGCTTTGCCATGCCTCAAGGCATCTGCTGTATCTGTTCGTATTCGCCAATCCACTCTTTCATTTTTTCTTGTAACAGTGTCTTGTCGGGCAAGCACAAGGCATATTGTTGCGCATAGATGTTGGTGTCTTCAGGCAATGTCAGTTCAACCAATGCGTCATCCTTCTGTTTGCAAAGCAATATCCCAATGGTGGGCCTCTCGAAGTCCTGTTTTACATAGCGGTCATAATAGTTGACATACATTTGCATCTGTCCAAGGTCTTGATGTGTCAGGTCGTCCACCTTCAAGTCTATCAGCACATAGCATTGCAGCAGGCGATTGTATAGCACAAGGTCAACAAAGAAATGTTTCTCGTTGAATGTGAACCGTTTTTGGCGGGCTTCAAACAGGAAACCTTTCCCCAATTCCAATAAAAACGGCTGCAATTTGTCAATCAAGGCATTCTCTAAGTCGCTCTCATAATAGGTATTGTCGGGCTTAAGCCCACAAAACTCCAGCACCATCGGGTCGCGAAGTATGTCGGAGTTTTTCTCCATTGTCATACCCTCTTTGGCCATACGCATTACTGCGTCCTTGTCGCGGCTCATAGCCAAGCGTTCATACAACGAACTGGCCACCTGACGACGCAATTCGCGCTTGTTCCATTGCTGCTTGTAGGCTTCAATCTCATAAAAACCTCGTTCAGCGGGATTGTCAATGCGCATCAATATCAAATAATGGCTCCACGGCAATACAAAAGACGGATCTTTGGTGCCTTGCGCGATAAGGGCAGATTTCCGAACCGTTGGTGCGGAATTCTCTCCTGATGGCAACTCTTTGATGGATTTCCGAACCACTGGCTCGGATTTTGAGTACACAAGAAACAATTTCCTTGCATTTTCCAACGTATCCACCGACCACCCCGGACCAAATTCCTTCGTCAAACGCTTTGAAAGTTCTTTTAGAACAGCCTTGCCATATTGCGCACGGTTTTGCCCTTGCTGCTCATTCTCAACGATATGCTGACCTATGCCGTAATAAGTATACACCATAGCAGTGTTAACGGCAGTACGCACATAATCGCGTGACTTCCTAATGAGTTCTGCAACTTGCTCGTACAAAGCATTTTGTGCAGTTGCAGCTTCTTGTTTAAGAGTTAATTCATCATTCATGCCGATAAAATGCCAAGCATATTGCAAAATTGTATGTTTTTTTACATTATTCCCCACACTCAGCGATAACCCAATCCTTGATGGTCTTGCTCTCGGTCGAGAAACTCACTCCCGCCTTCACCACCTTGCGCCCATCCGTCTGATAGGCAATGGTATAGCCCTTCGTGTCGATTTGCTTCAAGGCATCCGCAGCGGTACCGTTCACCTTCAGTTCGAAAACATAAACAGTGTCGGGCATATAAACAACCATATCGATGCGGCCTCCGGCACATTTCACTTGCGTTTTTGCATACACGTTCAACATATTGAAAATCAAGTAGAACGACCATTCATAGAAGCCTTCTGCATTGGAAATGTCTTCCAACTTCTTCTTGAAGCCTTCAATGTAGGGCAACCCGGCCAAATAGGCCTGCATTTCCCTCAAGGCAAGGTCGAGGTCATTCGCCCTCAAAGCCCGCCAAAACTTCAAGGCGAAACCCATTTGCACATCCGCACCATCGAGGCCGATGTAGGTCGGCAAAAGTCCATCGACAAAACCCAAACGTACCTCCTGATTGGGGATGCCTAATGTATAGGCAAACGAATCACGGTCGTAGCCCTTAATGGTCAGATAGCCAGTTTGATAGAGCAAGGGCAGCGCGGTGGTCATGGCCTCGGTTGGGCGGTCGAAAGCCGTCGAAGGCACTTCCATATCGTCCATTGTGGTGATGTCGGTGCGGAAATGCTGCATCTGTCGGATGAGGAAGGTAGGCGTGCCGCTGTCGAACCAATAGTTGGCTATTTTCCTGTGGTTGAAACACTTCAACAAACTGAACGGATTGTATATATCGGGCGACTTCTCCGAAAAACGATAGCCGTCGTATTGCAGTTTCAGCTTGGCGCGCATCACCTCTGGGCTACATTCGTATTCTTGTGCCAGCATGGCGATGTCGGGAGCCATGTCGGTGGAAAACTCATCCTCCGTGATGCCACAGATGGCGGCATATCTTGGGTCCATCGAAACGTTCAGCAAATTGTTGATGGTGGAAAATATGCTCAATTGGCTGAACTTGGTGATGCCGGTGATGAAGCAGAATTTGACCATAGCCTCACTCGCCTTGAGAGTCTGGAAAAATTCCTGCAAGACGATGCGGAATTCCTTCAACCGCTCGTCGTGCAGCACGTCCAAAAGCGGTGCGTCATACTCATCGATGATGACTGCCACTTGCTTGCCCGTCTGCTCGTATGCACGACGGATAAGGCCTTTCAACAATGTTCCGGGAGACTTTTCGTCCTCGTCGCGGCCATATTTGGCAACCACTGGCTTCATCAACAGCAGAAGCGTGTCGCGCAAGTCTTCCACTGTCTGTTTGTTCTTCGCTTCGCTCAAATCCAATTGGATGACGGGATAGGTTTCCCACTCTTGCTCCAATTCCATGATTTTCAAGCCTTCGAACAAGTCTCTCCTGCCTTGGAAATAAGCTGCCAAAGTGCTGGAAAGCAGGCTCTTTCCGAACCTTCGCGGACGGCTGAGAAAGATGTATTTAGCCTCATGAGCCAGTTTCCATATCAGGTATGACTTGTCAATATAAACGTATCCGCCTTTTCTGATTTCCGAAAACGTCTGAATCCCAACAGGATAACGTCTTGCCAATTGTGCATTTTCCATAGTCGTAAGTGTCTTTGGGTGCAAAGATAATAAGAAAAGGATTGTGGATGGCGGGAAACCAGAATTATTTTCCCAATTTGAGGTATTGGCAAGGACAAAAAATCCCCCGAGAAACCAATCTCGGAGGATTATTCTTTCAGTGTTTGAAAAGCCTTTACAGCAAGTGGCAAGTGACAGTCAAGCCAGCCATCACAATGCTCACCATGCTCATCAGTTTGATGAGGATGTTCAACGACGGGCCACTGGTGTCCTTGAACGGGTCGCCGACGGTGTCGCCAACGACGGTAGCCTTGTGGTTTTCAGAGCCTTTGCCGCCGAAGTTGCCTTCCTCGACATACTTCTTGGCATTGTCCCAAGCACCGCCCGAGTTGGCCATGAAAACGGCCAAGACGAAGCCCGTGGCCAAGCCGCCGATGAGCAGACCCAGCACGCCGGGAACGCCCAAAATGACACCCGTCAAGATCGGGACGAGGATGGCGAGGATGGAAGGCACCAGCATTTCCTGCTGTGCACCCTTGGTGGAGATGGCCACGCAACGCTCGTAGTCGGGTTCGGCCTTGCCCTCAAGGATGCCCTTAATGGTGCTAAACTGACGGCGGACTTCCTCCACCATCTTCTGGGCCGCACGACCCACGGCGTTCATCGTCATGCCGCAGAACACGAAGGCCATCATGGCACCGATGAACACACCCACCAAAACGACGGGGTTCATCAGATTGACGTTGTAGGCTTCCATGAAGTCCACCAAAGTGGCTTTGGCGGCTTCAACACCGTTAGGCAGGTCTTGTCCGATACGCACCAAGGCAATCTTGATTTCCTCAACGTAGGAGGCCAACAGCGCAAGGGCGGTCAAAGCGGCAGAACCGATGGCAAAGCCCTTACCTGTGGCAGCGGTGGTGTTGCCGAGGGCATCGAGAGCGTCAGTGCGCTTACGCACTTCGGGTTCGAGGCCGCTCATTTCGGCGTTACCACCAGCATTGTCGGCGATGGGACCGTAAGCGTCGGTAGCCAAGGTGATGCCCAAAGTGGAGAGCATACCCACGGCGGCGATACCGATGCCGTAAAGACCTCTCGAAAGGTTGGCAGCCGTAAACTCAATGTTGAATCCGTTGGCGCAAAGGTAAGCCAAAACGATGGCCACGCCCACAGTAACGACCGGAATGGCCGTGGAAAGCATACCCAAGCCCAAGCCGGAGATAATCACCGTGGCGGGGCCGGTCTTCGAGCTTTCGGCCACCTTTTGGGTGGGTTTGTAACTTTGCGAAGTGTAGTATTCAGTAGCCTTTCCGATGATGACACCAGCCAACAGGCCGACCACCACGGAGAGCGAGGTTTGCCACCACATGTTGGCCAAGTCGCCCGTTTCCTTACCGAAGAGGAAATACATAATGCCGAAAGTAGCCACGGCGATAAGCACTGCAGCCACGTTGGTGCCACGGCTCAATGCGCCAAGAAGCTCCTTCATGCCAGCGTTTTCCTTGGTCTTCACAAGGTAGATGCCAATGATGGAGAGCAACACGCCCACGGCGGCAATCAGCATGGGAGCGAGTACGGCCTTGAACTGCATACCTTCGACGGCGGCAGTGGCAAATGCCGAAGCACCCAAAGCCATCGTAGCGAGGATGGAGCCAGCGTAGGACTCATAAAGGTCGGCACCCATACCGGCCACGTCACCAACGTTGTCACCAACGTTGTCGGCGATAGTGGCGGGGTTGCGCGGATCGTCCTCGGGGATGTTGTACTCAGTCTTACCGACGAGGTCAGCACCGACGTCGGCAGCCTTGGTGTAAATACCACCACCCACACGGGCAAACAAAGCCTGCGTGGAGGCACCCATGCCAAAGGTCAGCATGGTGGTCGTAATGGTGATGAGGTCGTTTTCGGCACCGACAGCCTCAAGCAGGCCTGTACCATTCAGCACAAGAAACCACACGGAAACGTCGAGCAGGGCAAGGCCCACCACGACGAGACCCATGACAGCACCCGAGCGGAAAGCCACTTGCAGGCCGCTGTTGAGTGACTTACGGGCTGCGTTGGCCGTGCGTGCCGAGGCGTAAGTAGCTGTCTTCATGCCGAAGAAGCCCGCCAAGCCCGAGAAGAAACCGCCCGTGAGGAATGCGAACCACACGATGCCGTTCTGCAAGTGGAAGTGACTCATCACTAAGAAAACCACAGCCAAAATGACGAACACGATAGTCACCACTTTGTACTGCTGCTTCAGGTAAGCCATCGCGCCCTTGCGGACATACGCAGCGATTTTCTTCATTAAATCCGTGCCTTCATCTTCTTTCATCATCTGTTTGAAGAAGATGTAAGCGAATGTCAGCGCCAGGATTGAGGCGGCTAACACGATGTAAACAATACTGTTACTCATAAGGTTATAATTTAGTTAGACTTAATTTGCCCTTAAGGTTATTGTCTTAGACGGGACAAAAATAAGAACAAAATGAATTGATACACCAAATTTTTTGTCAGTTTTTTTCACCAATGCAACTTTTTTTGTCCACATTGGAAATAATCACTAATTTTGACGATTGAAGGAAGAAGGTTTTGTTCCGAAATAGAGGCTTGACAATCAGTTTTTTAGCAAAACAACACCTTCGCGACCTTCCCAAAACGAGCGAAAATGAACAAAGTCAGTTTGGAAATCATCGGCTTGACCTACAGCGAATCCTCGACGGGTGCCTACGTCCTGATTTTGGGCGATAGGAACTCGCGCCGCCGACTGCCCATCGTCATTGGGAGTGCCGAGGCCGAGTCCATCGCCATAGGAATCGAAAAACCTCGCAAAGGGCGACCCCATACCCACGACCTCTTTATCCGTTTCGCCAAAGAGTTTGGCATTGAGATTAAGGAAGTGGTTATCAATCGTTTCCGCGATGGCGTTTATTATGCCATGTTGGTTTGTCAGCATGGCAACGACCTTACTATGGTCGATGCGCGGCCATCCGATGCCATTGCCATTGCCGTGCGACTCGGCTGCGGGATTTGCGCCTACGAGAGCGTGATGGAAGAAGCCAGCGTCATCATGGACGATATGGAAGAACCCTCAACGAACCAAAACGCTACGGATGACAATATTAATAAGGTGGAGGAAAACGAGAGCCTCGACATGCTCACCTTGCACGAGCTGGAAGACCTTCTGCAAGTGGCCATTGATAATGAGGATTATGCGAAGGCCGCGCTGATTCGGGATGAAATCAATGGGAGGAAATAATTTTTTTATATCATTGTAATCCATTATGCTGCAAGAAGATAGACACAACGAATTCAAGCAAGCCTTTTCCGAGGATGTGATTCAGACTTTGGTCGCTTTTGCCAATGCCAAAGGCGGAACGGTGCATGTCGGAAGACGCGACGATGGGACTCCTTGCGGTGTGACCCTTGGAAAAGAAACCATCCAGAAATGGATTAACGAAATCAAGCAGAAGACCGAACCGTCCATCATCCCTGATGTTGATGTAGAAGTGATTGAAGACAAGCAAGTTGTAACGCTTCATGTGCAAGAATACCCTGTTAAGCCTGTTTCGACGAGAGGAAGATACTACCGCCGTCAGGCCAACAGCAACCACTTGCTTTCGGCTGTTGAGATTGCCGACATGAGCCTTCAAACCAAGAACTCGAGTTGGGACTACTACACCGACAGGGAACACACACTTGACGACCTTAACCTTGAAACTGTCCAATTTGCCATCAACCAAATGAACCGACACGGGATGGACATCACGGAAAAGCCTATTGACTTCCTGAAGAAAAAGGAACTCTGCACCGAAAACGGCCAACTTACTTACGGTTCCTACCTCATGTTCAAAAAGCGTGAGGACATTATGACGACGATAGAATTGGGGCATTTTCAGGACAAAGAAGGCATCGTAATCAAGGACTCGATTCGCTCCAAGTCGAACCTTGTCAGTCAAGTTGGCGAGGTCATGTCGTTCATCAAAAAGCATATCAACATGGCCGTAGAGTTTTCGCCTGAGCAAACGGAAAACATCCAAAAATGGGACTACCCTTTGGAGGCTATCCGTGAAATCGTGCTCAACATGATCATTCACCGTGACTACCGCTCCGCTGCCGATTCGGTGGTGAAAGTCCTCCCCGACCGCATCGAATTTTACAATCCCGGAGCCCTGCCCGACGACATCAGCATTGAGGATTTGAAAACGAACAACTATAGCTCTCGTCCTCGAAACAAGCAGGTCGCCGATGTTTTCAAAGACATGGGCGAGATTGAGAAATACAGCAGTGGCATCAGGCGTGTGGTCAGGATGTTCACCGAAGCGGGACATCCCTCACCCGAATGGAAGCAGATTTCGGGCGGCATCATAGTGACTGCTTGGAACGCCAACATTATTGGCAATAATGAAACAGCTTTTGGCAATAATGAAGAGAAATTTGGCAATAATGAGACAGATTTTGGCAACAATGGGCGTGTTGTTCGATTAAACGAAGCACAAAAAGACACATACGAATACATTTTAGAGCATGAAGGTTGTAAAACATCGGATATTGCCAACCATTTTGAAAAACCGTATCGTACTGTGTACAAACATATTCAGTATTTGTTGGAATTGGGGTTAATTGAACGTGTTGGTAGTAGAAAAAGTGGAGGATACAGAATTAAACAATAAGTTTTTGGTAAAATAAATGGTAAAATAAATGGTAAAATAAATGGTAAAATAAACGGTAAAATAAACGGCACAAAAACGGCACAAAAATGGCACAAATAAACGGTATAACAAGTGTCAAATACAAATTCTTAAATCTTTGAAATCTTAAATCTTTAAATTCAGAAATATGAAAGCAATCAAATTTAGGCTTATCGTGATGAACTTCCTCATCTTTGCGGTGTGGGGGGCTTATCTTTGTTCATTGGGCATCTATCTCAGCAAGGTTGGCATGGGTGCCAACATCGGGAGATTTTTCGCCATTCAGGGCATCGTTTCCTTGTTCATGCCCGCCTTGATGGGCATTGTCGCCGACCGTTGGATTCCCGCGCAAAAGTTGCTCGGTATCTGCCATTTTATCGCTGCCGTCTTCATGGCCTTGGCGGGCTACATGGGCATGAAATACGGTGTCAACATCCAATTTTGGCAACTGTTCCCGTTCTACGCACTCAGCGTAGCGTTCTTCATGCCGACCATCGCTTTGGGCAACTCCGTGTCTTATAACGCATTGAACCAAGCCGGCCTCGACACAGTGAAGGCCTTCCCTCCTATCCGTGTGTTCGGCACCATCGGCTTCATCCTCTCCATGTGGATTGTCAACTTCACAGGCTTCAAGGACGGCTACCAGCAGTTGTTTGTTTCCGCCGCATGGGGACTCGTTCTCGCCGTATATTCTTTCACTTTGCCCAACTGCCCTGTGAACAAGAATGTGGAAAGCAAATCGTTTGTCGACACTTTTGGTTTGCGTGCATTCTCGCTGTTCAAGGACCCGAAGATGTGCGTGTTTTTCATCTTCTCTTTCCTGTTGGGCATGTGCCTGCAAGTGACCAACGGCTTCGCCACACCCTTCCTTGACGCTTTCGGTGCCGACCCGCAATATGCAAACGCCTTCGCGGTGAAGCACAATGTGTTTTTGTCGTCCATCTCGCAGGTGTCTGAAACACTTTGCATCCTGCTCATCCCCTTCTTCCTGAAGAAGTTCGGTATCAAGAAGGTGATGCTCATCGCCTTTGTTGCATGGGCATTGCGTTTCTTCTTCCTCGGCGCAGGCAGTCCGACGGGCTTCGGCCTTGTGTTACTGGTGCTTTCTATGATTGTCTATGGCGTGGCTTTCGACTTTTTCAACATCAGCGGCTCGCTTTTCGTTGACCAAAACACTGATCCCAGCATTCGCAGCAGTGCTCAAGGCGTGTTCATGATGATGACCAACGGCTTTGGTGCCACCATCGGCTCATACTGCGCCCAAGCTGTGGTGAACCACCTCGTTTTCAACCCTTCAACCGACCCGAATTTCGACGTGATGAGCGGCTGGTCGTCGGCATGGTATGTGTTTGCGGCCTTTGCCTTGGTGGTTGGGTTTTTGTTTGCGATTTTGTTTAAGTATAAACATCAACCTGAAAGCAAATAACTTACTGTACAACAAATAATAAGCCCTGCCGATAGCATTGACTTTCAGCAGGGTTTTGTTTTATTGTCTACTTTGATCTGTTCGAAAGTTTTGCTTGCCAATTCATTGATATTGTAGATGCATTCAAACCATCCCTTTTTCCAAACCCTACAAATTCAATACTCAAAATGCGGAATCGGCTGTAACTTGAACAAGTTCGTCACATGCTTGTGGTCGATGCGGGCTTTGGTGTCGGGATCGTCGCAAATGCCAGTGCGGATGTATTTATCTAAAACGGCGTAGGTGAAACCGAGGTTGTCCTCGTCGCTCTTGTTGGTGAGGCCGTCAGAAGGAGTCTTTTCAACCAATTCAATGGGCAAGCCCAACTCCTTCCCTATCGCCTTGACTTCCTGGACGGTAAGTCCGCCCAAAGGCGAGAAATCGCCTGCGGCATCGCCGTAGCGGGTCGAGTAACCCACCCAATCCTCAGAGAGGTTGCAGGTGTTGGCCACACGGCCGTTCATCGACTGGGAAATAGCGTATAAAGTGCTCATTCTCAGTCGCGGCGGCAGGTTGATGGTGGTTTGGCGGCTGACTTCGGCATCCAAAGTGCCCAGTTGCTCCTTTACAGCGGAAATCAAGGCATTATAGGTGTTACCGATGTTGACGCAGCAATGGCGAATACCAAGGTGGTTGATGAGTTTATTGCTGTCGTCGATGTCGGGTTGAACGCCGTTTGGCATAGTCACGCCGATGACGCGATCCTTGCCAAGGGCTTCGGCACAAAGTCCGGCTACGACGCTGCTGTCCTTGCCGCCCGAAATGCCGATGACGGCATTGCAGCCTTTGCCATTCTCTTCAAACCAATCGCGAATCCATTGGACGACTTGTTCTTTTACTTGTTTTGCATTAAATTCCATTATATTCAAATATTAAATTCAAGATTTAAAAATTCACATAAAACTGCTACCGCCGATGAACTGGCGCAGCATGGAGGTGGCCGGAATCTCCTTGTCGGAAACGGGCGTGAAATAATGCAGGAAACGCAATAGACGGTGCGCCTCGGTGTATTCGGGGCTGTTGTTCGGCACCGTGGCCAAAATGCTCTCGGCATGGTTGCGCATCACCGCAAACTCAAGCAGATAAGCCGAATTGAACATCACATCGGCATTTTCCTGGTAGGGGTAAATCCACTTCTCCTCAGCGGCACGCACACTGGCCCATTGGCTAATGGTCTGCCGCGCTGTGAACGCACCTTTATTATAATCGCGCACGATGCGGCGCAGCAGGCGGTTGTCGTCGGTCGGGATGATGTTGTGGTCGTCCAAAGCTGTGCTGGTCAAGGTGGAGATGAAGATGCGGAACTTGCTCGATTCAGGAATTTGTTTCGTCAACATGGGGTTCAGGGCATGGATGCCTTCTAGCAACAAAACCGAGCCTTCCTTCAACTGCAAACGCTTTCCATTGTACTCGCGCATACCCGTAACGAAATTATACTCAGGCACTTCGATTTCCTCGCCACGCAATAAAGCAATCAAATCGTGCTCAAGGGCTGCATGGTCAACGGTATCGAAATTGTCAAAGTCGTAGGTGCCATCAGGCAGTTTCGGAGTGTCGACACGATTGACGAAATAGTCGTCCGTCGAGAACGAAATGGGCTTCAGTCCGCAAGCTTTCAGTTGGATGCTCACGCGGCTGCAAAAAGTGGTCTTGCCGCTGCTGCTTGGGCCGGTAATCAGCACCAAACGCACGGGATTTTCACTGTGATAGCGGCGGTCAATCTCCTCGGCAATCTGCACGATTTTCTTCTCCTGCAAAGCCTCCGCCACCTGCACCAACTCCCTCGCCATCCCATTTTGGCAGGCATGGTTCACATCGCCCACCGTATTCAATCCCATGATTTCATTCCACCTCAAACTCTCGGAAAACACCTCGAAAGTCTTGGGCTGGTCTTCGGTTTCGGCCAAACGGTCAGGGTGGTCGCGGTCGGGAACGCGCATCAAGATACCATCGCGATAGGCATCGATGTCCCAAATGCCCAAATAGCCCGTGGAGGGTACCAAACGACCATAGTAGTAATCCGCAACATCGCCCAAAGTGTAGTAATCAGTGTAGGCTTTCCCGCTGGTTTCCAACAGTTTGACTTTATCTTCCTGACCCATTTCCATGAACATCCGAATGGCGTCCTCAATGCGAGCCTCGTGGCGATGAAACTGGATGTCGTCGGCAACAATGGCCCGCATCCTCACCCTCAAGGCGGCAATGTCGTTGGCGTTGAGCAACTGCCCGTCGCTCTTGCGGATACGGCAGAAAATCCCTTTGGAAATCGGGTGGTCCATGTTCAACTTACAGCCCGGAAACAGGTCGAGGGCGGACTTGTAGAGCAAAAAGCCCAACGAGCGAAGATACACCAAACGCGCCGTGTGGTGCGTGAGGTCGATAAACTCCACATCGCGACTGTTGTAGACACGGAATTTCAGTCCCTGCGAAACATTGTTCACCTTGGCGGAAATGATGGGATACGGCTTGTCGAAATCAAATTCGGGCAGCATCTCAAGCAAGGTCATGCCTTCCTTGAACTCCTTGGTTGTCTTGGTGTTGATGCAATAAACTTGAATCATAATCCTGTTTCTTGGTTTTGCACGCGATTGAGGGCATCAATGGCCAACTTGTAGTCAGGTTGGGTCTTCAGCACCTCTTTGTAAATCTCGGTGGCTTGCGAATAGTCGCCCATCTGCTCCAACACGCGCCCCATGTTGTATTTGGCATCCAAATAGTTGGGATTCAAGGCCAAAGCCTGATTGAAATAGTCCAACGCGGCATCGTTGTTTTCGAGGTACACATAGTTGACATAACCCTTGTTGAACAAAACGATATAATTGTCGGGACGCAGCATCAACAAAGTGTCGTAATGCAACATGGCCTCCTCGGGTTTGCCGTGGCTTTGCAGGTAAAGCGCCAACTCGTAGCGAGCCGTCGGGATGTCAGGAAACTGCTGCTGCGCCTTGCGGAGATAATCCATCGCGTAAGGCGGCTGCTGCACAGCATAAATGCGGCTGATTTGTTCCACTGGGTCATAGAAACTGCCGTCCTGCTCTGAGGCCAACTGAAAGTTTTTCAGTGCATTAGCCGTGTCTTGCTTAGCTGCCATGTAGCACATTCCCTTCACGAAATATGCCTTCGGATTGTAGGATGAAAGTTGCAGCGACTTGTCGACATAGCCGATGGCGAGGTTGAAATTCTGCTGCAAGAGGTTCAGTTCGGCCAACTTGACCAATGGACGCGGGTCGAGTGAATTGATTTCGACGGCGCGGTTGAGGGTCGAGGCGATGTTTTCTTGGTCGCCCAAAGCGTAATAGACATCGGCCAACAACAGGTAGGTTTCCACATTGTTAGGCTCCAATTGCAGCGACTTGTTGATGTCGACCATAGCCTGCCCGATTTGCTCAGTGGCGAAATAAGCCTTGGCGCGATTCATGTACAGCCTCGCATTAGTGCTGTCAAAAGCGATGGAATCGGAAATCAATTCGATGGCTTTCGCGACCGTCACTGGAGCTTCAGGCTCTTTTGGAGTCGTTTCTTGGTTGGTTTTCGGCGTGTTGTTGCAGGCGAAAAGGGCGAGCAACAGGCCGAGGAATAGTAGGTTTTTCTTCATGGTTATTTGTTTTGGGCTTATGACCAATGACTATGGCCTATGGCAGCATCCCATAGAAGCTGAAGTTCAACTTTCATAATGCTGCCAAAGGCCATGTGCAATCAGCCATAGGCCATTGTTACTCCTCACTCTTTTCCAACGCCTCAAAAATCTTGGCAGTCAGTTCATCGGCAAGTTCGGGGTTGTCCTCGATGAGTTTCTTCACCGAGTCGCGGCCTTGAGCCAATTTCGATTCACCATAACTGAACCACGAGCCGCTTTTCTTGATGATGCCCATCTCCACACCGAGGTCGACGATTTCGCCACTGCGTGAAATGCCCTCACCGTACAAAATATCAAACTCAGCCTTGCGGAACGGCGGAGCCACCTTGTTCTTCACGACCTTCACCTTCACGCGGCTGCCCAACACATTCTCGCCATCCTTGATTTGGCTGACCTTGCGGATGTCGATGCGCACGGAGCTATAGAACTTCAAGGCATTGCCGCCCGTGGTGGTTTCTGGGTTGCCGAACATCACGCCAATCTTCTCGCGCAATTGGTTGATAAAGATGCAGATGCAGCCCGTCTTATTAATGGTTGCCGTCAGTTTTCGCATGGCTTGGCTCATCAAGCGGGCTTGCAGGCCCATTTTGCTGTCGCCCATCTCGCCTTCAATTTCACTCTTGGGCGTAAGAGCGGCCACTGAGTCGACGACAATGACATCAATCGCACCGGAGCGGATGAGGTTTTCGGCGATTTCCAAGGCCTGCTCGCCGTAGTCGGGCTGCGATATGAGCAAGTTTTCAATGTCGACGCCCAATTTGGCGGCATAGAAGCGGTCGAAAGCGTGTTCCGCATCGATAAAGGCGGCGATGCCACCCTTTTTCTGTGCCTCGGCAACCACATGCAGGGCCAAAGTGGTCTTACCCGAACTTTCGGGACCGTAAATTTCGATGATTCTTCCTTTTGGCAGACCGCCCACGCCGAGGGCGTAGTCAAGTCCGATGGAGCCGGTGGATATGCTTTCCATCTTCTCCGCCTCCGCGCCAAGGCGCATGATGCTTCCCTTGCCGAAACTCTTCTCGATGTTTCCCAATGTGGCTTCCAAAGCCTTCAGTTTCTCCTGCCTCAGTTTGGCGGCTTCTTCCTGTGTTTTTTCTGTTGTCATAATCGTGGGGGTTTTAGATTGTTGATTGTTTATTGTTGAACTGTTTAATTTTTGTTGATTTCAAGATTTCTAATTTCAAGATTATTCTGATGTGGAACGCTTCTCACGCGATTCATTTTTAAGGGGACAAAGGTAGTAATTTTTGGCATATCGTCATTATTTTGGGTTAGTTTTTGAAAATAGAGTTGCATATTATGAAAAAGTTGTATTTTTGCGTTTGGAAACATCGGATACAGTACCGTTTGAGCCTGCCTCTTTATCGGCATTTGTTGCAGGCTGCGAAGTATTACTGGAAGCCGGTTCCTCATTCTGCAATTCGGAAGCAGACCAGATGTTTTCCTTGTTTCTACCGTATCTTTTCGATAAAACGCCTGCGCTATTGACATTCCAATAAGTGTCATCTTTAGATAGTTGAACCCATAAAGTGTTGTTATGCTCGTCGGAAAGTTGAACAAGGTAGGTTTGGCTTTCACCTTCACCCACATTCTTGTACGTGTTACCTTTCTTGATACTATTGTAGTTTTGCGCAACGTATGCAACGAAAGCCACAACCGACTCAAAACCGGCTTTCCTGATTTGGTCGCCGTGACGAATTTCGATGTGTATCAATCCGTTGTTCCTATCACCGATTGACAAGCGAATAGGTGCTGGCGGCAGGTTTTGCTCCACTGTAATCTGTCCAAAGTCAATGCCTCCGTCTGGGGCTTCTACAAACGGCAATCCGTTTTGATCCATAATTGTTGAGATGCGGTATTCCATCGTTTTTGAGATTTGATACCGCAAAGTAACGAAGTCTGTCAAGACAAAGCCGTTGATTAAACGTTTGTTGTCGACAGTAGTCGTTTGTTGTCGTTTGCTGTCGGGTAGATGATTGGTTTACAGCACATTCATCATTGTCGCCGACTGCGTCCCCGCAGTCGGAAAAACGACCAACTTTCAATCTGCAAGGCTCGATTGGGAAATACGACTAACTTTCAATCTGCGTCCTCACAGTCGGGAAAATAGTTCCCCTTTCAATCTGCGAGACGCAGATTGCGACAATGCCGATATTCTTTTCATTTTTCAATCTGCTGGACGCAGTAAGGGAAAAAAATTCCCCTTTCAATCTGCGGGACACAGATTGCGACAATGCTCACTTCAAAAACCCATACTCATAAACCTTAGCCTCAATCCGCTTGGCCAAAAGTTTCATCTTCTCACGCAAGTCTGAAATAAGTTCCATGTAGGTTTCATCATCACTCTTGGCGTTCATAGTGCCTTTGTCGTTGGTGCCTTGGAAATGCAGGCGGATGTCGTAGAACGAAGCATCGGCGAGGGCATTGGGCTGGCTGTGGTAATAACGCCACAATGCAAGCCCCGCGTCGTAAACGGCCTGCGCATCGGGCGACATACAATCGATTATCCTATTACACGTATTTCCATTATTATCACACGAATTGCCACCAATTGCACACGAATTTTCATCAATTCCAATTTCCGATAATTCGTGATTCATTCTTGGTAATTCGTGTTGGATACTATCTTTCTGGAAATCAAATAGTTTTCCTGTTGAGTTTTCCGTCTTGATTTTCCCGGTGAGATAATCCGCCATAAACGTCGATTTGAAGGTCTTGCGGCAGCCCACCTGCTCGCGGGTGAAGGGAATCCAATGGTTCACTGTCGGCATCTGCGTCCCCGCAGATGGCAAGGCTGTTTTTCCCAACTGCGGGACGCAGTTGACGACACTGATGCGGTTCTGTCCGTGAAACAGCGTGAATATCAGGCAGTCCGTCTGAAATTCCTTGTCGTTCTTCCAACCGTCGTTGGGATAGAGGAATTGGTCGCGGTCGTTGAGCCAAGTGGCTTCAATGCAGTGGCGAACAGCAAGATAAATTGAAATTTGAATTAAATTGTTTTTATCAATACTAACAAATATTCCATGTCTGTTAGTCTTTTCATTAATAATGCAAACATACTTTTGATTTGCAAAATCTGGTGCATCAGCCATTAATACTCCAACGGTCTCACTTGAAGTAGTTTTTTGCTTTTTAAGCCAATCATTTATTTTTAAAGTGTTCTCAGTTTCGGTTATTATTGTTTTCGACTCCAATTCATTTCCATCCGCATCGAAAACATGTGCTTGACAATTCAATTTCTCTGAAGTTTCGTTAGTATTCCAAACAAAGAAACCGATTGGGAACTCTCCTTTAACATTATCAAAAGTATTTCCTGGCACAATGAATAGTTTTTCAAGTTTTGCATTAAACTCTCTTCTAAAATCCTGAAAATTAGATGCCTGAAACACTTTAATCTTTGAAAACTCACCGAGAATACAACCATTTATTTCCTTGAATATCCGAATAAAAAACAAAGCATACAATTCTTTAGAGGCTTTTCCAATAATGTCTTTATACTTTTCGTATATTTTATTCGTATTCGTTACTCCTGACTTACTTCTACCTGTACCCGTTCCCGCCTCCGCATAAGGCGGATTAATATAAACCACCAACTTCTTCCGCTTTTCGGGGTCGTTCAGAATCTCTTGCAGTTCCTCGGGACATTTTGAGAAGTCGTCGTTGAGGAAGTCGAACTGAAACACGTGGTTTTCGGCCATCTTCCAGCCGTTGGCGATGCGGTCCATCATCACGTCAACGTCTTGTTTGCGCGGTCGTAGTTCGTCAAGCCGTTCAGCAGGTTGCCCGTGCCAGCGCAGCAGTCCCAAATGTAATACTCGTCCTGCCACGTCTCACCAAGCACGTCGGCCAAATAATGCTGGCTCTTCTCCACCCAAATCTGGGGGGTGAAGTAGGAGCCTTTGCGCTCGCGGATGTCTTGCGGCACAAGCAGGTCGCGTCGCCCGATGATGTAGTTCCAGTATTCCTCCTTGGGCGGTCGCGCATAGATGCTCCAAAACTGCTTGTAGGCCTTCTGCTTGTCGTTGAAGCCCACCGACGAGGTGGAAACCAACCCCATCTCGTCAATTTTCTTGGCCAATTCGTACTTGGTCTTGCGCAGCACCACATAAAGCGAGTCCTTCAGCGACTCCTCGTTGCTCGAAAGCAGGTCGGCAAGGAAGAAGTCGGCGGAGATGATGCCCGCCTTGTTGGCCTTGGCCCAATCCACTGAAATCGTCGGCCTCACCTTGTCGCTCCACTTCTGGAACACGAAGGTGAAGTTGTTTTTCGTGACCGAAATCTTCTCCGTCGCCTCCTTGTCCGTCTTGAAATTCAGTTTGATAAACTCCTTGAACTCTGCGGTTTGCGTTTCAAAATAGAAAAGAATGCTGTTTTCTTCAAGCAGGTTTTTGCAAAGCGCATAGAGTTGGCGGAACTCCTTGGTGTCGTGGTTCGATGGTGTCACGTTCCAGTTGAAGTCGTTTTGGTAGAAGATGCTTTGTATTTCGTGGTACTCGATGAAGGCGAACTTCTCCGCATCGAATGCGCCTATGTATTTGGGCGGCAGGTATTTCTCGAAGGTGCGCTCCTTCCCGATGGTGAGGATGAGTTGCACAAACGACTCGAAAACGTCGTGCGAGGTACCTTGTTTGGCCTCGGCCCAAAGCAGCGACTTCAGGTCGTCGTTCTCAAACTCGTCGAAAATCGAGGTTTGTCCCCTCTCGACGATGTTTTTGGCAATCACGAAGTCGATATTGCCGATTTGGGTGTATTTGTAACTGTTGAAGAAGTCCTGCTGCACCGCGCTTTTCAGCGGTTCTTCTTTTAGTTTCTTGTAGTCCATAGTGGAAAGTTTTGCGCAAAGATATCAAAACAATGTATCCGTGAAAGATCTACCACCACCACCAGTCGCTGCTGTTTCTTGAGCCATGACGCGAATCATCACTCATCCAAGAACGATAGCCGGGGTGCTTGCGTTCCTTTCGAGTCTCTTTAGCCGCTATGACGGCAAACACTATCACTACGATGATCCAATACATTGTTTCGTCACTTTTCTTCGCTACAAATATACAACAAATTTTGTTTCAGTTAACAAATTATTATCAAGGCTTAATAAAACAATCCAAAACAGCCATCTGCACCTCACCGTCCTCCAGCTCAAAGCCATAGATTTCGGCCTCGTCAGGGTTTTCAAAGTAATCTTGCCATTCCTCAAATGCCTTCGAAATTGGAATGTGCCCAATGAATGGCATCTCTACGAAATCCGATAGTATTTCATCAAAATCGATACCGTAGCCGTTACTAAATTCTGAAAATTCTCCAGTTTCGGTGTTGTGCAACATCATCAACACAACTTGGTTTCTCTTGATTGCCGCACGGACATCAAGCAAAAAGTCTTCTTTTGTTTTCATAACATTGTATTTTCCAATTGTAAATATAGACGTTATTTGTCCAAAGTAACAGCTTAATGTTGCGTTGTTTATTATTGAGTACGCCATTGATCCCAATTGTTTCCATCATCCTTTGGATTGTCGTCTTTCGTGATGATTAAGACCACAGCCACCACAAAAACAAAAATCAGCAAATCCCCAAATCCATTCAGCGTGAAAAACATGGCCAATTCTCCTTATCTAACTCCGATTTCCTTTGATATATGGTTTCAACATATTATACATAGTTTCGTATGCCGCATAACCAATCAGGTTTTCCACATCATCTGTATTAAATGGAGTTGCATCATTATCAAATATTTTATAATCAAGTCTTTCGCTTAAAAAAGACCTTTCTCCACACACTATATCCCAACAATTTTCGCAATCTTCATCTTCGGCATATTCTTCGGCAAAAAATGTATTAGGATTGGCTCCTTCTTCCAATAAAAGTTTTGTGGTTTCAAAATCCATTTTGCGAACACTGCAATATAGGTCTATATCTTTTTGCAAGTAACCTTTCTCCAAAAGATCGCTCTCTGATTTCCACATAAAGTCCTCAATGGTATCTTCGGGATCAGCACAAAAGAAACAATTCCTATAGTCTCCATACCGTAAAGTATCCATATTAAAAGCATAGTTCATTATGAAATACTCTTTTATTCTGTCATTTTGCAATTTCTTGCGATAGACCGTTTCTTTATATTCCTCTGCATACTCATCGTATCTGCTTAGTATAGCATCCCAACAAATGGTAACATAATGCAATGGAAACTTTACTCTTGAAACAAGTTGCGTGTCGGTCATCAAATACGAAGCAAGCGGCTTTTCTTCTATGATTTGGAAAAACTTATCGGCATTTACCTGAAGCACGGCATTAATGCAATCCGTGTCGTGCGCATCAATAAGATGTTTGATATTCAGGTCTTCTCCATCCATTTTATCTTCTACTGTGTGAAGATACCCGGCAAATACTTCCTCCAACTTTCGCGCTTGGGCATCAGTAAGCAGTGTGCCGCTGTGCCCTTTGCTCCAATCGAAATCGGGAATGGCTTCTTGCAACTGCGCCGTAGTGATGATAGGCATAGTTTCAGGATTAACGATGAAGTTGGGTTTCATATCCATATAGTGGATTTCCTTGTTCTTGCGCACCCGATTCCAGTCTCGGTCAGAGTAAGGCTCCGAAGTGAAAATGCCGCTCATCACAATGCCAGTGTTGCCTCCGCCAACGCGAACCATAAAAAACCTGTCGCCAAGTTTGGCCTTCTCCCATTCATAAACGCTCCAGTTGAATTCCCAATCATCAATATTTGGAATGCTATCAATATGGTTATGAATGGTGGTGCTTGAAATGGCTGGATTCCACATCAGGATGAAAGTTTGTTGCAATGGGTCAAATCCTTTGCCTGGCATAACGGCTTTCCTCAAAATCTCTTTGCGTATGTTTTCCTTATGCACTGCTTCAACAAATTCAAGTGCAATCATCTGACGTTCTTTCATTTGGTCGGTTTCATCATCAAGGTCATCAAAACATGGAATTTCCATAAACACATCGCCAGATTCATAGTAATCATTCCCAATCTCAATGGAATCAAAACTTGAATATTTCTGCGGAACAAAGCGAACCACCGGGTCTGTGAAAACCGTTTTCCCTTCTTCTTCATAGGAATCAAAATCAAAACCAATGTTGAAGTGTTGCAGCCATTCAGCATCGGCAGCAAGAAGAAAATCAGCCAACATACCTAAAGTTTTTTGTTCATCTCCGCCAAAATCATTTTTGGCAAAAGCTTCGCAAGCAGAATCCATAAATTGTTGCTTGATGCTATCGTCAAACTTCTTTTCCATTGTGGTTTGTTTATCGAATCACGCCGCAAAATTAGAAAACACCTGTTTCAAATCACGGTACAGACTCAAAGTTTTTTCATTTTTCACATGAATTTCGATGTATTACACACGAATAATCAAAAATCATAATTGATGACAATCCGTGTTCAATTACCTGATAATTCATATTTGATCAGTGCAGATGGTGTTCACCAACCAAATGCATTCCTTGAATAATGCGGGTGTTTTCATAATTCACTCATTTTGTTCATTCTACAAAGCCCTGAAATCGCAGATTCGACGAAATCAAAGGGCGACCCCTATTCCATCAGGGATTTCAATCCCCGCAAAACAAAAGCGTCGGTGTCCTACCTCATCGGAGGTTTCAATCTCCGTTCAAATCCTCTTCCTCCCCCAGTCCGCCTTCCAGATGTAAACCAACGAAATCAGGCCGATGGAGATGTTGTAGACCCACTCGGCAGTCCACACTCCAGCGATGGTAGATGTTTTTGACATCAAATAGACATAAATAATATAGGCAATGAGGATGCCAAACTCCAAAGCCATAGCCGCCGTAGTGTTGCCCGTGCCCGAAACGGCCTCGAAAAAGGTCATGGAGAAAGCTCCCAACAGCGTGGCGACACAAATCACATAGACCGAGGGAATAGCAGCCTGCGCCAAAGCCATGTCGTCAGTATAAATCTGCAAGACCAGATGCGGAATGGCCGCCACCACAGCGACCAAGACAAGACCACACAAGAAACTGTTTTTCACCACTTTCCATACAGTCGCCATCACCTCGTTGCTCTTGCCTTCGCCGATGATACGGCTCGTCAAGGTGTTGGCGGTTGAAGCAAAGGCGATGCCCGGGATGATGAGAATCATATAGGTGCTGCGTACCACCGACGAAACACCGATGGCCGTCTCCCCCATCTTCTCAATCATCACAAAAAAGATGAACCATGCGCCGAAGGAGAACAACCGCTGAATCATGCTCGGAAAGGCCACTTTGAGGATGTCGCCCATCAAGGCGGGCTGCCACTTGTGCCAACGGAACATGCCGTATTCCTCGTGCGGAATCTTGACATAAGTGTAAATCCAGAAGAAGCAGAACGCCGTGATTTCGGCCATCAGCGAGGCCAAGGCCGCACCGCCGATGCCCATCTCGGGCAGACCGAAATGGCCGAAAATCAGGCCATAGTCGAAAAAGATGTTCACCACGGCCATGATGATGGTCGAAAAAGTGATGACCTTGGTACTGCTGATGCCCACATAGAACGACCGGAACAGGAAGTTGAACACCACGAACATGATGCCGAACTGCCTGAATCTCAGGTACTCGCTCGCTGCCGCATAAATGTTTTCGGACTCGATGATGATGTGCAACAACTTGTGGCTGAAGAAGAAAAGGATGCTGAACAGGAACAGGCCCAAGCCCAGCACAAACAAGGCCCCATGTTGGAACACCACGCCGATTTTGCTGAAGTTGCCCTCGCCGAAACGCCGCGCTATGAAGATTTGGATGCCCACGGCAAAGCCCATCGCCAAGGTGGTGAAGACGAAATAATACAAGCCCGCCATCATCGACGCGCTCAATTCTATTGTGCCGAGGTGACCGAGGAAGGCCGTGTCGGTGAAGGTGATGATGGTTTGCGCAAGGTTGCCCAACATGATGGGATATGCGATGCGCCAGATTTCTTTGTTTGAAACGGTGGATTTAATCATGCTGCAAAAATAGGAAAAAATCTCACGAAGAATCCGCTGAATTATATGAATCGCAATGCGATGAAAGATTTGCGTCCGGCAGGTTCAGCGAGTTCTGCGCATTCTGTGTGAAAAAAAATCTACTTCGCGCGAAGCGCAGCGTATGCCTTCCCCAAATGTTCCGTGATGTCGGAAGCAATCAAGGCCTCCTGCCCTATCTCCTCGGCGGCAAGGTCGCCAGCAAGGCCGTGTAGATAAACACCCAACACAGCGGCTTCCTCGGGCGAATAGCGTTGCGCCAAAAGCGAGAGGATGATGCCCGTCAAAACGTCGCCGCTGCCCGCCGTGGCCATGCCGGGATTGCCCGTGGTGTTGAAGAAAATGATTCCGTTGGGCATCGCCACGGTGGTATGTGCGCTTTTCACGATGACGACAAGGTTGTATTTGGTGGCCAGTTCACGCTGCTTTTCAAGCTGTTCAAACGAGGTCGAGGACTTCCCCACCATGCGTTCAAACTCCTTGGGATGCGGTGTCAGTATCGTTTTGGCAGGCAGGAACGGAAGCCAAGTCGGGTTATCGGAGAGGATGTTCAAGGCATCGGCATCCATGACTAACGGCACTTGCACTTCTTGTATTAAGCGTTTTAAGGCGCGGACGGTTTCCTCCGCCTTGCCCAATCCTGGACCCACGCCCACAGCGGAATAAGCATCCAATTTGCCGAACTTCGAAAAGCAGGTTTCGGAGTCGTCTGAGTCAATCATCCCCTCGGGAATGGCAGTCTGCAAAGGCAGTTGCGCCACCTTAGGCAGGTGTACGCTCAAAAGCCCCACGCCCGTGCGCAGACAGGCTTTCGCGCCCAGCAAGGCGGCACCAGTCTTGCCTTCGGAGCCGGCAATCAGCAGGGCGTGGCCGTAGGTACCTTTGTGGGAGTATTTCGTGCGGTTGTGCAGGATAGGTTTCACCATCGATTTGACCGTCAGCAGGTTGTTGGTCTCCACCTCTTCCAGATAGCGTGGATGCAGACCAATGTCCAAGACCTCGAAGCGGCCCACATACGGGTCGTTCTCGGGAAGCAGGAAAGCTAACTTGGGGTTTTGGAAGGTCAGCGTGTAGTCGGCCTTGAAGATGAAACCCAATGCGCTGGGCTCGTCGGCGAAAAGACCCGAAGGTATGTCGATGGCCACGCGAATGGCCTTGCTCTGGTTGAGGTAGGCAATCAGATCGGCAGTTACGCCCTGCGGCGGACGGTTGAGGCCCGAGCCGAAGATGGCGTCGATCACCACGTCGTTGGCATCGACTTTCGGGAAGTCGTCCTCGGTGAGGATGTCGAACATCGGTACCTTGGTCTCGTTCACGAGGCGGTAGTAGTTCACCTCGCAGTCGTGGCTCATGCGGTCGCTGTAGCGCACCATAAACACCTGCGGGACAATCTCTTGCTCAGCGGCGATAGAGCCACTCGAAAACTTTCGTTGCCGCCCGTTCCATCAAGTCGACGGACTCAATGGGTTCTTGCTCAATGGTGTAGCGATCGGCTTCTCTTATTTGTTCTACAGATAGTATTTTCATTTTTTGTCCTCCACTTTCCAAACATAACCGCAATCCTCACACTCGTAGACAATATCACGACTGCCAATAAAGCCAACGAAAAAACCATCATCATCCAAAAACATTGAGCCCAAAAGTCCGTTTCTCCAGCTAAAGCCACGTCGGCCATACACAATGTCTTGACTTCCACAATTTGGACAATACATGATTATTTCATTTATTTGTTACCTGCAAAGTTACGAAAAAGTATTCAACGAAAACAATTATCTGGAAAAAATCTGCAAAAAAGCACTGAAACACAGAAATATTGCCGCAGTCTCGGAAATTGCGATTATCTTTGCAGCGTAAAATAGATTGAAGGAGAAAGGATTATGGCAACGGCGATTAAGGCGATACCGACGCTTTACGGGGATGCTGCCCGTCGCTTCCGCGACATGGCTGACGAGGCGGAGATGCGATATGAACGTAGCGAAAAAAAAGACAGGGATAAAGACCCGTTTGTCATCGCTATGCGAGAAATGTTGAAGCGTTCTGGTTTGGAATAAAAACTACTCGGATGAAAGAATCATTTCTTTTGACGCGGTGCAATTTGTCACTACTCACACAAGAAATCATAGATTATTGCTACCCTTTCTCATGTGGGAAGGATGACGATATGGACGAGTTTTTCAGGAAAGACGCATTGGAATATACCCGTTTCCTGATGGGAAAAACTTATTGTTTTCGCCTGAATGAAGACCCTCGGCGTATTGTATGTTGCTTTACCCTTTCTAACGACAGCATCCGTATTTACGATTTGCCGAGTGCCCGTCGCCAAGCCATGTGGAAAATCACTAATCGGGAAAAGATGTTTGACGTTTTATTATAGCAAAAACTACAAAATTTTCAGCAGAAATGGCATAATTATTGCGGGAGTTAACGAAATTAGCTTCTAACTTATTATGGATTCAAAAACAGCAAAAAAAGAATTAATCATTATTGTAATCCTCTTCATCGTAGGATTCATTTTCAATTTCTATGCTCCTGAAAAATTTAAATTGGATTTTTCAGATTTGCAAAGATTGGGAAAATCTTTCTCTTTCATTGGGAAAATACTCGCACCAATATCAATGGGACTGTTTATCTCTGGATTCTATTGTGCCTGGAAAACAATTGGTTTATTGTGGCAACGACTTATGCAAAAATCAACTAATCAATGGTTTGTGTCACCTGTTTTGATTATCATTGGGTTATTTGCCAAACTCATCATTGCTGCACAATTTGCTGCATTGATAGGCTTACCTATATTGATTTACTCAATATATTGTTTGAGAAAACTCAAGCAAGGTTTATAACAAATGCCCTAACTCCATTATTAATTTCTCCTTCCCCTCAAACAATATCCCCGTAATTCCCAAAGCATTCGCCGCCGCCACATTATTCGGGTTGTCATCAATGAAAACCGTCTCCTCCGCCTTGATGCCGAAGCGTTGCAAAGCCAGTTGGAAAATCCTTGGGTCGGGCTTCATCACCCGCTCGATGCCAGAAATCACCATATCCTCCATAAGGTTTAGGATAGGATAGACAGGCCTCACCAAAGCGAAGGTCTCCTCCGACCAGTTGGACAGTCCAAACACACGGAAGCCTTTGGCTTTCAGTTCCTTGATGTATTCCTCCATATCAGGAATCTGTCCACCCATCATCTTCATAAACTCGCCGTAATACAGTTCGATTTCCTTCTTCCACTCGGGATGCTCGGCGATGAGCTCCGCCGTGCCTTCCGCCACGGGACGACCGTTGTCGTGCTGGGCATTCCATTCGTAGGTGCAGATGTGTGTGAGGAACCATTCGGCCTTGTCCACATCGCCGAAATAAGGGTCATAGAGGTAATGCGGGTTCCAGTCTAAGAGCACACCGCCGTAGTCGAAGATTATGTTTTTGATCATAGTCAGTTCTTTTCGTTGATTTGTTTTTGTTCGTCTTCTTTTGCTGCTTTCAGTTTCATGGCGTCTTTCGCGTTCAGCGAAGTCACCACGGGCTTCCCCGTTTTGGTTTCCAACTCCATGCGGGCGTGGCGGGCAATCTCGCCGCCTTGACGTGCCACATCCATGTGTTCGCCAAAGGTTTCGGGGTTTTGACTTTCTGAAATATCCTTGGTGGAGAGTTCGGCCAACATGTTCAACACCAGTTCGCGGTTAGTCATGTTGTCGCGCAGGTTTTCTTTCTTCAAGCCCTTGAATTGCTTGTATTCCTTGGCCGTCATGCCTGACCATGTGCTGTAAATGATGTCCGTCAAAGTCGCGAATTGAACTCCTTCCTGCAAACCTCGTTTCTTCCATTCATCGGTCAAGTCTTTTCTGATTTCAATCGACTTCAGCCGCTGGTTAATCCAAGCATCGGAATAGCCCAAACGCTTGTAGTCCATCATAGCCTGCTCAATGCTCAGTTCAGGGTCTTGCATTTGGTCAAGACGTTGTGCCGCCACCTGCGCCATCCATTGCTTGAAAGGCTCAGCCTTGGGTGATGGAATGGATTGAATAAGACGAAGAAGTTGCTCTGTATCAGCGACATCCGTCATTCTCATCTTGCCATCAGGAGCGAGCATTTTCAAACCGTGACAATTTGTCACGGTTTCATTTCCTTCTTCCTTTAACCTTTGCTTCAATTTACGCCAATAGGCAGTCGGATCAACACTATCGGTTAATACCGCTACTGCATCCACAATGGAAAAATACCATTTCTCTGCCTCGTCGTCCCAAATGGCGCGGACTTTCTTCTCCTCGAAAAGTTGTATTTTGTTGTGCTGAGTCATAACTCCTTGATTTTGCTGCAAAGTTAGCAAAAAATTCAATACAAAAACCCGAACAGCCAAAGCGGAATCTTGTTGCCTCGGCCAAACTCAACGCCGTCGATGGCCAAAAAACTGTCCGGCAAGTCTTTGATTTGCTCGAAACGCTTGTCGGCACCGCCCACTTCGAAGGTGTATTTCCCATCAACGAGGAAATCGCCTTGCTTCGGCGCGTTGAGTTCGTGATTGTGACAGGTCTGGTTGTAGAAATACGTCTCCCTCACCGTCCCGATGGCCGGATTGGGATTGAAAGCGTACATCAGGTTGGTGTTGTCCAAGAACAACTTTTCCGGCGACGACATCTGCTTGAAGGCCTTGACGCGGGTCTTCAACTGCCCCAACAAAGCGCCTCTTTCCAACAAGTCCAGCAACTTCAACCCCTGCTCGCGACTGGTTTCAAGTTGGCGGTAAAGTTCTTCCATCTTCGGCACAAACGGCACTTGCAAAGCAATGATACCCAGCAACTTCTTCAACTTCTGAATCGTGATGTATTCCACTTTGTCCACCGCCGGCATATCCAATTCGATGGTCTGCTGCGCCACTTCCATCAGTTTGGCGTGGAAGCCCTCCAAGTCCTCCTTGTAAAACGGATAGTAGCCGTGACGACAATAACGCTCAAAATGCGGCAAAATGCGCACATTCTCGGCTATTTCCGAGGCAATCTGCACATGGCGGGTCAAAATGTCGTCCAATGACAGTTTTTCGTGGTGCAGAATGTCCTCAAACATTAAGTATTCGCGGAACGAAAGGCCGTTCATCGTGTGCATGGCCACGCGGCGCGAAAGGTCGCCTTCGCCCTGGGTCAATTTCAGCATCGAACTGCCCGTAAACACCACATTCATCGTCGGATAGTCGTCATAAATGTTCTTGATGTAGGTCTGCCAATGCTCGTATTTGTGCACTTCGTCAAGGAAAAGATGTGTGCCGCCGTGGGTGTAATGGTATTCCACCAAGTCGGCGAGGGTGTTGTTGGCAAACCACATATTGTCCAACGACACATACAGCACCTTGCTCTCGTCGGTAAAGGCCTCCTTGATGCGTTGTTTCAGCAGCGTCGATTTCCCCACGCCTTTCGGCCCTTTGATGCCGATGATGCGGGCGTTCCAGTTGATGCTGTGCAGCAGTTCCCTTTGGAATTTCATACTTACCTGCTGCACACTTCGCTTTGAGTTTCTGTAGAGTATATCCGGGCTTTCATTCATAGTTCCCTCCTTTGTTTTGACGCTGCAAAGATACAAAACAATATTTGAATATGGAAATTTTTGAAGAAAAAAATATCTAAATATTGAAAATTAAAGAAAAATCACTATTGAATTATTGTTATATCTGCATAAGTTCAATATTTGAATATTGATAATTATCATAAAAACCATATTTCAATATTGATATTTTTATTTGAAAACAATATTCAAATATGGAAATGCAAAAACACGCCTTATTTTGCAAAGAAAAGCGTATTTTTGCGCTTCAAAATCTGAAAAATATGCCTAATACCATAGACTTCGCCCCGCAAATCGCGCAGGAACTCAACTTGGCCGCGCACCATGTGGCCAACGTCATCCGCCTCTTCGACGAAGGCGCCACCATCCCCTTCATCGCCCGCTACCGCAAGGAAATGACGGGCACGATGAACGAGGAAAACGTGGCCGCCGTGCAGAAACGCCTCGAACAACTCGTTGAACTCCAAAAACGCAAGGAAAGCGTCATCGCCTCCATACGCGAGCAGGAGAAACTCACGCCTGAACTGGAGCAGAAGATACTGAACGCCAAGACTTTGCAGGAAGTTGAGGATTTGTATCTCCCCTACAAGCCCAAACGCCGCACCCGCGCCGCCATCGCCCGCGAAAAGGGTTTGGAGCCGCTTGCCGCGCAAATCATGGCGCAAAATGTGGACACGGTGGACCGCCTCGCAGCTCGTTATGTCAGTGCGGGCAAAGGCGTGAATGATGTGGAGGAAGCCCTGCAAGGGGCGAAAGACATCATGGCCGAGTGGGTTTCGGAGAACATCAACGGGCGCAACCGCATCCGCAAAATCTTCCACATTCAGGGCGACATCAGTTCCGCCGTGGTGAAAGGCAAGGAAGAAGAAGGTAAGACCTACCAACAATATTTCGACTTCCGCGAGCCGATTTCGCAGGCACCATCGCATAGGCTTTTGGCCTTGTTCCGCGCCGAGGATGAGGGTATGGTGAAGCTGAAAATCAAGGTGGATGACGACTTTGTGCTCAATTCGTTGGAAAGCATTTTCCTGAAGAACGACAACGAATCGTCGGAACTCGTGCGCGAGGCCATCGCCGACTCGTGGAAACGCCTTTTGGAGCCGAGCATCGAGACCGAAATCCGCAATTATTATAAGGAAAAGGCCGACGAGACCGCCATCCGCGTTTTCGCAGAGAACCTGAAACAGTTGCTCCTCGCCGCCCCGATGGGCCAAAAGCGCGTCCTTGCCATCGACCCGGGCTTCCGCACGGGCTGCAAGGTGGTGGTTTTGAGCGAAACTGGGGCATTGTTGCACAACGAAACCATCTATCCCCACCCGCCCAAGTCGGACACGGTGGGTGCGACGCGCAAAATCAAAGCATTAGTGGAATCCTATAGAATCAAAGTGATTGCCATCGGCAACGGCACGGCGGGACGCGAAACCGAAGATTTTATCAGAAGCATCAAGTTCGACCGCGACCTGATGGCCGTGATGGTGAGCGAGAGCGGCGCGTCGGTCTATTCCGCCTCGAAAATCGCCCGCGACGAGTTCCCCGACTACGACATCACCGTGCGCGGCGCGGTCAGCATCGGGCGAAGGCTGATGGACCCCTTGGCCGAGTTGGTGAAAATCGACCCGAAAAGCATCGGCGTGGGACAATACCAGCACGATGTGGACCAAAAGAAACTCAGCGAAAGCCTCGACCAGACCGTGGAAAGTTGCGTGAACGCCGTAGGCGTGGAACTGAACACGGCCAGCCAGCAACTGCTGTCATACGTCAGCGGTGTTGGCCCAAGTTTGGCCTCCAACATCATCCAATACCGCGAGGAAAAAGGCGGCTTCAAGAGCCGCAAGCAACTCAAGGAAGTGCCACGCCTCGGCGACAAAGCCTTCGAGCAATGCGCGGGCTTTCTGCGCATCCATAACGGAGAAAATCCACTTGACCAAAGTGCCGTCCACCCCGAAAGCTACCACATAGTTGAAAAGATGGCCAAGTCGCTGAACGTGAAGGTGAAAGACCTTATCGGCAACAAGGAACTCATCGCGAAAATCAAGCCGGAAAACTTCGTGGAAAAAGACTTTGGTTTGGAGACCATCAACGACATCCTCACCGAATTGGACAAGCCCGGCCGTGACCCAAGAAAGACTTTTGAAGCCTTTGAGTTCGACAAGAACATCCGCGAAGTCAAGGACTTGCGTGCCGGAATGACTTTGAACGGCATCGTCACCAACATCACGGCTTTCGGCGCGTTTGTCGATATAGGCGTTCACCAAGACGGCCTCGTCCACATCAGCCAAATGGCCGACCATTATATCAAAGACCCGAATGAGGTGGTGCATCTGAACCAAAAAGTGCGAGTTAAGGTTTTGGAGGTCGATGTGAATCGAAATCGCATCAGTTTGTCGATGAAATTGTAATTTTGCATCGCGTTTCGCAATAAAACCACCAAAAGTCAGTTAATCATTCAAATTGAGTTCAAAATGAAGAGATTCGGAATCATTACCCTTTTGTTGGCCTTCACGATGGCCGTCCCCGCCCTACTCCATGCGCAAATCATTAAAGGTGAGGTGTTTGTTGGCGGCAATATTAGTCAGGTGGATGGCGACGAATGTTACCATTATCGTAAATTTGGCGTTCACGCTGGTGCGGGTGCCTTGATACCTATCACTAATTGGATGGACGTTGGACTTGAAGTGCTGTTCAACCAAAAAGGGGCCTACAAGGGCGATTCCATCAACCAGCATCTTGGCCTTTATACAGGCCGCTACGACCTGCGTCTGAATTATGCGGAAGTCCCTGTAATGGTGTATTTTACGGACAAAAATCGCTACAGTATTGGCCTTGGTGTTTCATACGGGCGTGTGGTCGGATTGAAGGAATTGATAAACGGCAACTCTACCGCCATTGGCCTGGGCGATGGGCAATTGCATTGGCGCGAAGAGAACGAGTCTTTCCCTGACATTAGTCAAGCCAAAAACATTGATGAACTGACTGATCTCATATACGAGGCGGGCTATTCCAAAACCGAAGACCTTGAGGTATTGGTTCCAAGGGTGGTCAAGAATTCGGAGAACTACCGTGGCCGCGACTTTTGCATTTGTGCCGACCTTCGCGTGCGCATTTGGGAAGGCATCCACGCCGAACTGCGCTATCAGTATTCGCTATTGCCCATTCGCACGAGACTTTTCTACAAAGATGCAGCAGAAACCCATTTGAAAACCGACGACAAAAGGGTGCAACCTCTCCAACATCAATACAATAATGTATTGACACTGAGGGTAGTATATATCTTCAACGAGCGGAGAAGCGCCTCCAACAAAAACGCCACGAAGAAGCAATAAGCCCAGCCCCGAAGGGGCGACAGAATGTAGGCAGGCGGTGTAAACCCCTGCCGAAGGGCGACAGATTTACAACCCCAAATAATAATCCTTCAGAAACTCGCGATATTGCGGGGTGAATTGGTTGTTTGTATCGCGAATGACAAATGTTTCTTCCTGAATCCCAACATTTTGTGCAAAACCCAATTCCAAATTGACGCGATTGGGTTCTTTCCCCTCGATTGGGATGATGGTCATTCTTTTATGCAGGAAAATCCCATGGTTTTCCGTAGTTTTCAAGAACTCCACCGACATATCTGAAGGCAACACTACCGACAAACGGCCATCAGGCTTTAGCACTCGCCGAACCACTTGGCAAATCGTGACATACGACAAGCCCGCGTCGTTGTGCCTCGCCCGACTTTTCCGCACCGAGTCGCACTTGGAAAAACGGTTGAAAAACGGCGGGTTGGAAACGATGAGGTCGTATTTTTTATTCGGCTGAAAATCAACAATATCGACGCAATAAGCCTGCAATTGGTCGCGCCACTGCGAAGCCTCGAAATTAATCGTTGCCTCCTCAATGGAAGCCGCGTCAATATCCACCGCATCCACTTGGCTTACACCTTTTTGCGAAAGCATCAAAGGCAAAAGCCCACAGCCTGTACCGATGTCCAACACCACATCTGTCGGCTTGACCTCAGTCCAGCGACCGAGCAAAATGGCATCAGTGCCCACTTTCATCGTCGAGCGGTGATGGTAGAGGCTGAAATGCTTGAAGTGGAAAGGGCGGGCGTCGGTCATTGCAAGTACATGTCTATCAGTCCTTCAGGTGCAGTTATGTAAAGCGTTTTCTTCGCCCTGTCCACCTTTTGGATGACTTGGTCGAGAATCGGAATCAAGATTTCCTTTTTGCCTTTCATCACTTGCAAGATGGCCTGCGTGGGATATTCCAAAACTTCACTGATGGGACCAAGTTCGCCTTTTTCGCTGTCGACCACCGTAAAGCCCACAATTTCATGGAAATAAAACTGCTTTCCGCTCAGTTTGGGCAGCATTTCCAAAGGAAGATACACCGGTTTCCCGACCAAGTTTTGCGCCTGCTCGATAGTCTTCACATCTTGGACGGCCACAAAGAACTTATCGCCATTCGGAGTAATTTTCTCCACAAAAAACGGTGTCAGTACTTTGTTGATTTCGAGGAAGAAATGCTTCATTTCAAGGTAAGCCGAAGGGTCGTCAGCTTCTAATTTGAGGGTCACCTCCCCTTTCAGGCCGTGGGTCTTGGCCACGCGACCCAAGTAAAAACAGTCTTCTTTTTTCATTGCGTCAGATTTTGCCGCAAAGATAAGATTTTTTATCTTTGCCGCTCATTTTTCAAACCATGCACGAATTTTCGCATTTGTTTTTGGATGTGCTGAGAAACAGCGTCTTAATCACTGGATTGGTGATGATTATGATGCTGATGATTGAGTATGTCAACATCCATTCGCACGGGAAATGGTTCACGCGGCTGCGGCAGAACCGTTTCGGTCAGGTCGTTTTGGGTGCGGGTTTGGGTCTTGTCCCTGGCTGCATGGGCGGTTTCGCCGCCGTGTCGATGTTTTCGCACAAATTGTTGAGTTTCGGTGCTTTAATTTCCATGATGATAGCCACTTCGGGCGATGAGGCTTTCATCATGCTCGCCATGATTCCCAAGCAAGCACTGCTGCTGATGGCAATCTTGTTTGTTGTGGCCGTCCTTGCCGGACTTTTGGTGGACAGGTTCACGAAGCCCCACATCCACCACCAACCCGAAGGCTGCGAAGAAGGCTACCAAATCCACGAAGAAGAAAGCGAAACCGTTGAGAAATCCTCGTTCCGCAACATGAAACACGCCAGCGCGGAAAGAATCGCCTTGCTTTTGGGCGTTATCTTATTCATCATCGCTTTGGCTTTTGGAATGTTGGAACATGAACACGAGGAAGCCGCTCATACTCAACTCAATATCTTCAACGAATCGTGGATGAACCTGATTTTTGCCGTCGTGAGCCTGATTGTGGTGTGGTTCATCGCCACGGCGGGCGAGCATGTCATCAAGGAGCATCTTTGGGAGCACATCATCCGCAAGCATTTCCTGAGCATCTTCCTTTGGACTTTCGGCGCATTGCTCATCATCCAAGTCGGGCTTCACTACTTTGATATTGAAACACTTATCAGCAACAACATCCCTTGGATGATACTTTTGGCCGTCCTCATCGGCATCATTCCCGAGTCGGGGCCGCATTTGCTGTTTGTCACTTTGTTTGCAACGGGTGTGGTGCCGTTTTCGGTGCTTTTGGCTAACAGCATTTCCCAAGACGGCCACGCTTCCCTGCCTTTGCTGGCCGAAAGCAAGCGAAGTTTTGCCAAAGCAAAGATTGTCAATGCTTTGGTGGCGGCTTTGGCGGGGTATTTTTGTTATTTTGTGGGGTTTTGATAGGCTGAAAATTTCGATATTTTATTCCATTATTACATAGCGTGCCGCTTGCGTCATCTGGTCGTATTGCCGCCCGCAGGGGTCGTTGGTGCGGTTGAGGTTGCGGGCGCAGAAGTCTTGCATGGCCAATTGTATGACGTTGGCCAGCACCCAAGTATCCAACCAATAATATCCAAACCTGTTAATCTGCATCTCGTGTTTCACCAAAAACTTTTTTTTCTACATTTGCCACGAAATTAAGAATCAACTTTTGAACAATGGCGAAGCAAATTAATACGAAGTCAGACGAAAAATCAGTTACAAACATGGAACTGGTCGCAAATTGCGACCAGTTGCCAGAAAATGCCAATCAAACCCATGTTTCTCAAACCGATATTGAGCATCTCATTCTAAACATCAGAGGGACGCAAGTCATAATTGACCGAGATTTGGCAATGCTTTACCAAGTTGAAACAAAACGACTTAATGAACAAGTCAAAAGAAACCTTGAACGGTTTCCCGACCGCTTCCGTTTCCAACTTTCCAAAGAAGAAACCAACGAACTGGTCGCAAATTGCGACCGGTTCAAATTGTTGAAACATTCTTCGACAACACCTTTCGCATTTACCGAACAAGGCATTGCCATGCTATCAACCGTTTTACACAGCCAAACAGCCGTCGAGGTGAGCATCAAAATCATGGATGCTTTTGTGGCCATGCGGCATTTCCTATACACAAACGCACAAGTCTTCCAACGCCTTTCCAATATCGAATACCACCAAATAGAGACGGACAAGCGAATAGAAGAAGTGTTCAAACGGCTGGACGAGAACATTCAACCCAAACAAGGCATTTTCTTCGATGGACAAGTATTCGACGCATACCTTTTTGCATCAAACTTGGTCAGGAAAGCCAAAAAGTCAATCATTCTCATCGACAATTATGTGGACGATACGGTATTGGCCTTGCTCGACAAACGAAAAAGCACCGTGAAAGCCACCATTTACACCCAACATATCAGCCAACAATTCCAATTGGACATTGACCGTCACAATGCACAATACCCTGCCATTCAAATAGAGCGATTCAACAAAGCCCACGACCGTTTCCTCCTCATCGATGAGGAAGTTTATCACATCGGAGCATCACTTAAGGATTTAGGCAAGAAATGGTTTGGATTCTCCCTGATGAAAGACATCACAGCTGAAGAACTACTCAACAAAGTTCAAATGTGACATTCGGCAAAAAGGGCCTAAATCTGATGGGATTGCGTCCCTATATCAATGACAACGACAAGGAATGGCGTAAAGAGTTTGCCATGTAATTACGCTCAGGCTGGTCCCCCAGCAGCCTCTTGGCTGGTAAAAAAACGACACTGCTGACACAGTTCAGTTGATTTACCCAGAAAATTTAGTCATAACAATGTTCGGATTACACTACTCAGATTATAACACATCGTAATTGTCGTTTTTTTCATTAATCAACAACGGCTCTACAAGCACTGAAAGCTCATCAAATGTATTGCATTCCTTTAATTCAATAGTTGAGCCATTCCACCATTTTTCAAAATATCTTTTCACATAACCCTCTACACTTCTTCTTGGAAATTCTGCGGCAAGAGATTCCATAAACGACTTGTGGATTTTGATATGATAATTTGTTTCTTTAATAAATGGTCGCCATGTATCATAGATGACATTCTCATCTGCAATGTCAATCACTTCAATTTGATCAAGTTTACGGAAATTAGCCGAAAACGCTTTCAACATCATCTGTTTTGCATCAACATCGCTATCAGGAGCACTATATCCCCAAATAGTCAAAACACTGGCACTCTCTAAATAACGTTCAAATTCACTCCAACTATTTTTGATAAATAAATTTTGCGAATAGTTTTTGTTTGCAACTGGAAACAATAACCTTGGCATTTTCAGTTTTCTACCACATTGGGGGCAAATTTGCCTTGTCAGGGGAACATGATAATTGCACCATTCACAAAAACCTGCTTCAACACAACTATGAAGAAAGAGCATCTGTGGAAGATTCCTTGTTATTTTATTAATCCTATTATATGCTTGTATCAACAATGGATCCCAATTAAATGTTGCAATACAATCTTTATCACGAAGTGACAAGATAAGGTAATCATAAAGAGTTGGCGTTTCTGGCAATTGCAATCGCTTATAATGCTCAACAATTCCTTTTTCAATCGCCTCAACCACGTTTGCGTATTTTGATTTTGTATATAATTCCGAATAAATAGCTTCTATATTATGGCTACTTGTATCTAATTCTATTCCATTTAGCAGTTTATCCAATCCTATTTCTTCCAAAAAATACTCCATTACTGGACTTTTTCGCCCAAACTTATCTCCATTTGGAATTGTTGCCTTCGTAGCACCGGCCCCTAAAATGAAAAGATGAGGCCTATTTCGCATTTGTTTTAAAAAACGCTTTTCCTCTATAACATTCATCTTTTAATAAAAATAGTGTTTATAGAAAAAATTCAATTTATGTGCCAAACATTCACGACTGCCAAAATGACAGCAAATTCATTACCCTCAAACACTTATCCTTCTATAACCCTTATCTCCTCATCCGTCAAACCATACAACTCATATACTTTTTGGTCTATTTCGTGTTCTATTTGGGTGGTAGTGCAGGCATGATTCTCTGACTTTGTGCGTAATACAATATCAACTAATTGTTCTATAGACTTTTGCAATTCGAGATTCTTTGGCGGCATAGGGAAATTTTCAACCTCATAACCATTGACATTGCTATTTGTACTAAAGCATCTGAAAAACCAATTCATCAACTTGCTGTTTAAGATTCCCAATAAATATTTTGCAGGCAAAAAAATTGTGGGGATAATATAGTTGCATGAATTTGCAAGATAAATACCAGCTGGAACTATAGACATAACCAGCCTGATTTTATCATTAGCGCCAGTCATTCCTTGCATTGCAATTCTTTCTTTCTTATGATGATAAGCTTTGTCAGAAAAGTTTTCTGCTAAAAATCGTTTCTCATCTAAATACTCGATAACGCCTTGGCTCATTTCGCGTGTAATGAAGTATCTTTGAATAGCAGCCCCTTTCAAAATGGTTGGATTTATAGGATTAGAGTTGAAGTAATGCTTGTGAAATGTCATGTTTAGTTCTCCTTCATAGCATTTTAGTGGCAATCTATCAAACTGCTTCAGTTTTATTGCCAAAGGCAATCCCCTTTGCTCTATTCTTGGAATACAATAATCCACTTTGTCAATGCTTTTTATGTCCGAAGCATTATAAACGATATTCGTCCCGGAACTTTTGTACTTATCATTCCAAAAGTTTACATTAAAGGCCTTTCCTGTTGTCCCTTTCTGCATCAAAAGAATACAAACACTCATTTTTACGTTTTCAAACACTCTTTTCTTCTTACTATCGCGTTCTGGGAAAGAATCAATGGATATTATTTGGTGATTATCTATCACCTCTTTTCGCAACAAGGTAGCCTGTTTATCTGCAATAAATGAATTTTGAAATATCAAAGAAATAACACCTTTGTTTTTGCATATCTTATTGATTGATAAAGCTAAAAATAATTTGTATGCGTTTAATTTCCCACCAAAGGCGATTTTCAGATATTGAATCTTTCTTATTATTTCTATTTCTCCTTTGTTTGTTCCTTCATATTTGAAGTACGGCGGATTCCCAATAACAATATCAAATCCGCCCTTGTCAAAGATGTCCTTAAACCAAGTGTGCCAAAGGAAGAAGTCTTGGTTGGCGGAAGGGTCGAGTTGCTCCAATTGGGCGAGGAAGGTCGGTGTGCCACCAACGCTTTCGCGGATGAGGGTCTTCACCTCGGCGTTGATGGCGTGGCGCATTGTGGCTTTCTTTTGGTGGTCGGTGACGGAGAAATATTCGCGCAACAGGCGTTGCAGGTTCTTCTGGCTCAAATCGCTGTCGAGGCCTATCACATACTGTGTGGAGGTGGATGGACGGCCCACAGTCTTGCCCGCGATACGGCTGAGGTCAAAGCCGCCATAACTCTCAATCAAGCTGTTCCCCTGCATAATCTTAAAATCAAGATTGGGCAAAGCCTGTGGCGTTTCCTCGTCCACGATGAGGGAGAGCCAGAAACGTAGTCGGGCAATATCAACGGCACCGCGCTCAATGTCAACGCCATAGACATTCTGTTGGATGATGTGTTTCTTGATTTCTGCGGCTTGGTGCTGGCTGATGCCTTCCAAGGCGGTGCGGCAGAGGAAAAGTTCTTTCAGCAATCCCATCGGGAAGGCGCCGGAGCCAATGGCGGGGTCGCATATCTTCACGTCTTTTAATAATTGGTCGGTGTTCTCTGGCAAATGCTCCTGAACCTGGTGTGTGGTCACAAACTGGCGGATGGCTTCTTTCGTTGGCTCGTCATCGATGCCCGTCTGCAAATAGGCGATGAGGCTCTCGCGGCACATATAACCGACAATCTCCTTGGGCGTGTAGAACGCGCCTTTGTCCTTGTTGTCCTCCAACAGGTTCTCAAAGATGCGGCCCAGCATTTCAGGGTCGACGCCCACTTCGGCATCGTCGGGGTCGTTCTCGTCGATAGTGAAGTTGTAGGAGGCGAAGAAGTCGAGCAGCGACTGCATATATTTTGCCGGCAGCGGAAACTCCATTTCGTCGGCGGCTTCGCGCTCAAATAGGCCGCCGTTCAGGTAAGGGATTTTTATGAGTTGAGAGTTTAGAGTTGAGAGTTTAGAGAGGTCGTCTTTGCGTTCTGTGTTCAGGTCGTTGAAGAGCAGGTTGAGCACTTTGTTCACGAAATGGTCTTTGTCGGGGCAATCCTTGAAGAGGTTTTGGATGAACTCAGGGTCGCCGCTGCCCCATTCGTCGCGGATGCCCACCCCGAGCCAGCCTTTCTTTTGGAGGAACTGGAGGAACACGAGCCTGCCCATCAGTTTCTTCACATAGTCGCGAACCGCTTTTTCGGTGGTCGGGGACTGCAAATCACCTCCAACGGCACGGGCAAACTGCCACATAATGGTTTCGCAAGGCTGGCCTTCGAGCCGTTCTTCCCATTTGTTGGCCACCTTCACCATACGCTTGCCGGTGATGTAGAAAATGATGTTCTCGTACTGCTTCTTGTAGCCGTCGAAGAACATATCGCTGACGGCATCCACGGAGAAGGCCTTGGTGAGGTCTTTCAGCGAGAGGCCGCTGTCGCGCAATTGCTCAAACTGCTGGATGGCGGTGCGGCTGCGGTGGCCTTCGCCCAACAGATAGGTGAAACGCCTCGTGTCGGTGGATTCCTTTTGGTAGCTGCCATCGTCGGCAAACTTCCACGACTCGCTGACATACGAAAACCGCAACACGCTCTCGTTCTTGCGATAGCAGAACATAAACGCTCCCGCGTTGCCGTTGTTGCGCCAAGCGGTGAGCAGCATATCACGGATGCCACGACGGTTGCGCTCAATGTCAATGCTGTCGGCCAGTTCCACCTCATAGACGGCAATGGTTTGCTCATCGCTCAATGTGATGGTGCCCAACCAAAAGGCTTGCTTGGCAAACGGACTGCTGGTTTGAACGCTGGAAGGATGGTTCCAAAACTTGATTTTGCTGCCAAAAATATCGTGCAGCAACAGTTGCCAATTCTGGCGATTGTATCTCGATTCGATGACTTCTTTGTAATTCATAGGACTTGTTTATTTGGCGAAACTCTCTGACAATATGATGGTTGCGGCTGATTCTTCATCGGCCTTTTGGCTGTCGCGATAGTAGGCGTTGTAGCGGTTGGCCATCTCAAGCACTTGTTTCAGGGCTTCGTCGAAGCCCATCTTGGCCTTGCTGCCGCCTTGCCGCTGAAGGTCTTTCTGGATGCGTTGCAACCGTTTGGCGATGTAGGTGATGGTGCCTCGCTCGGCCAACTCTTTCAACTGTATGATTTTCAAGCGGGTGTCGCCATCCTCAATGTGTGGCAGCATACCATTGAGCAGGCTAACGGCTTGCGTCACTTGTGCGCCCAAGTTGTTGCGCTGGTTTTGGTTCGCTTCTTCCTCGTGCAACTCTTTTTCCTTGGTCGCACTGAATGCTTGTACCGCTTTCTCCACGTGGTTATGGTGGCTTTCAATCCTTGCAACGGGTTTCTCGTCGGGCTTAGCCTTGAAGTAGTTCAAAGCGTCCAGCACCGACAGCTCGCGTGGTTGCTCGTCGTTCACCAAATAGAACACCTTGCGGAAGTTGGTTTTGAGAAACACCAAAGTATCGTCCGAAAGCGTAACGCCCTCCACCTCGCGTGGTTCACGCCCCGTCCGGCTGCGCAGCGACAAGCGTTCAATGCGTTTGTATTCCTTACGGTTTTGCTGGTAAAGGCTTCGCAATTCCTCATAGAAAGGCAACTCCAAGTTTTGGTCTTCCTGTTCGCGTTTCAGGCCCTCGGTGAAGAGTTTATCGAGGTCGCGGTCGATGATTTCTTCGGTGGAATAGATTTGGTTGTCCTCGCCAAAGGTGGTGTGGAAGGTCTGGATTTTGCTCAACGCGATTTGGTTCAGCTTGATTTCCTTGTTACCTTGGCGCGAGGGATAAAACACATAGTTGAAAATGGTGTCGGACTTGGAGCCGATACGGTTCACGCGGCCTATGCGCTGCATCAGTCGGGTAGCGTTCCAAGGCGTGTCGTAATTGATGATGATGTTCGAGCGGTGCAGGTTCACGCCTTCAGCCAACACATCGGAGGTTAAGATGATGTTGTAGTCGTCTTTTCGCAGTTTCCAGTTCGCATCGAAGTTCTCGCGGATGGTCTTGAAAAGTTGGCTGCGGTTTTTGGCAGAAATCACCAGAACATCCTTTCGGTTGATGCGCCTTGACAGATATTCAATGGTGTCAACAGCTTCGGAAAACACCACTATCTTCCCTTCGGGGTTGCGGTCTTTTTTGAAAAGTTCGTGCTTCAACAGGTCTTCAAACTTCGCAAACTTTGAATCGTCGTCATCGTCAATGCACTCCCATTCCAACCACATTTCATCCAACAGTTCTTGGTCTTTGCGGAGCATATCAATGTATTCAGGCTTGAAATCGTCACGCACGAACACAGCATTCTTTGGGTTGTCCTCAGCTTTCTCGTTCAGTTTTTCTTCTATTTCGTCGTCCGTATAGCCTAGCTCATAGAGCTTGTTGATGTCCATATCGGGAGCAATGAAAATCCTGTCGTTCTCCCACATATCAATCATATTCTGGTTGGCTTGACGGAAATTCTCCACGGAAATCTTGAAGGCGTAGAAGCTGCTTTCCAATCGCTTCACCAAGCCGTTTTTTCTGATGCCTGCCAAGCTGCGGCTGATAAGTTCCGCGTTGTCGTAAAGGCCGTTGGAAACCTCTGGCTTCAGGTAGGCGATGGCCTGATAGCGGGCGTAGGTCAGCTTTTTATCCAAGGTCTGCATAGCCTCTTCGAAAAGGTTGGCCAAATGGTCGTTCAGCTCGTATTCCTTCTTGATGGGCTTGGCCACCTTGGGGAAGCCGTGAATATCTTTGCTGTAGCGGGCAATGCTTTCAATGTCCGTTCTGGTGCGCCTCACGGTGAGCGGCTTGATTACGCGGTCGCGCACTCGTTCCGCCAATCGCTTGAACTGTTTCAGGTCGAAGTCGTCCTGTTGGCGCATCTTGCGAAATTCCACGATGAGGGGTGAGAAAAACGCCGTCAGGTTGGGCACTCCGTCGATGGTGCATTGGCGCGGGTCTTGGAACATCAGGATTTGATAATAAAGGTCAGCGGGTGTGTTGTTCATTGGTGTGGCTGAAATCAACATCACCTTTTTCTTATAGCCAGGGATGTAGCCTGTCTCAACGCGAGGCATCTTACAGATTTCCTGCAATTGTTGGAAGGCTCCTGTGGTATGGTTGCGGAACTTGTGAGCCTCATCCACCAACACCAAGTCGTACTCGTCGGCGTTCCAATAGTTGTAGTTGTCATCGTCAAGAATCTTTGAGAGGCTGCCGTTGCTGACAAACTGGGTGTATTTGTCGATGCCGAAATCCTTGAAGGTAGTCTTCCAGTTTTGTTCCACCGCAGGCGGATAGACCACGAGAATCTTAGTATTGTCGCGTCCGTTCTCAATGAGGAATTTCTTGGCAATCATTGTGGCAATCACCGTTTTGCCAAGACCAACCACATCAGCAAGGAAGAAACCATCGTAGCGAATCAGTTTTTGATAGCCTTCAACGACGGCATCCATCTGATACTCGAATTTCTCGTAACCTTCGGGCATATCAAAGGGGTCGTCTTGGTCGATGGCCAACACACGGTCTGAAAAGTATTCCATCAGCATCTTGATGTAAAGCTCGTAGGGCGTGACATCGCCTTTCAGATAGGTCTTGTCGAGCGTGGCTTGATAGTCAGTGGCATCGATGGGAACGCCCTTGGCTTCTTCCCAAAGCAGTTCAAACTCGTGCTTGGCAAAAGCCACATCGTCAAATTGGGTCAGCTTGACGTTGAACTCGTATTGCTTGTCGTCGCCTATGCCTAAACCATTGCCACTCAAGTTGCTACTGCCCGTTATGGCCGCCCCGAAAGTGTGTTGGTTGAAGTTGTCGGGATAAAGGATGTAGAACTTGGCGTGTATCTTCTTCGAGGGATGGGCGCGAAGCTCCAACTTACCGTCAATCATATCCTGCACCATCTGGAGCATACCGTCCTCCACTTGTTTGGTGTAGTTCGACTGCTCAATGTCTTGTTTCAGCAGCCGAAGACATTCTTCCTTTACCTGTTCCTCGGCACCAAAGAAGATTTCGCCCCTTTGGTGGGCTTTGGCGATGTACTTGTCCACGTCAATGCCAATCAGGATGCGCACCTTATTTATATTGTCGAGGAAAGGCCGCAAAGTGAAATAGCCCGATGCACGGAGAAAGCCCACCACGGCATCAAGGTTCTTGATTTGAGGGTTATTTTCGAGTATGCCCTCAAACTCTTTCATCAAAGTGTTCCCATCCCTATTGGTGAAGAAATGGGAAGTGACTGGTATCTCTACCATACGCTATCGTTTTGCAGCGCAAGGACTATCTTTCGGAGGGGATGGGTTCAAACGAAGAACCTCAGGACACGAAAAAGCGCAGATTGGCGCTCATCAATGTCCTAAGGTCCTCGGATAACCCATTTACGAAGATAAGTCCAGCCTGCGCAAGCGCAGGCGCTGGCACTTATTCGTTACGTAAATGTCTGTCGAATTTCCGAGGTTCTAGGACATTCCGAATATAGCACTAACGCTATGTTTATTCCAATAAAAACGCACCGCTATTTAGGCGATACTTGAGGGCAAAAATACAAAAACTTGGTTGAATCAAAGGGAAAAAGAGAAAATTTTCCCAAAGCAAAATGTCAATCGATTTTTCTCACCATTCCCAAAAAAGCCGTATCTTTGCCGCCGAATTACCAATAGGGGTGCCTTATCTGCCCGCGCAGATTGAAAGACAGGCTGAGATCAAACCCTTTGCACCTGATACGGATAATGCCGACACAGGGAATCGAGTTCCTCAACATTCCTCTATTGATTTAAAGTTTAGTATTAATCATTAAATCAACGAGTTATGATCAAAAAACAACATCTTTTCCTCACTTTCGCAACAATGTTTGCGTCGAGCCTTTTTGCACAACATCAAGTCAGCATCAATGGCCAAATACCTGACACTTTGCAACTTAACGAAGTGGTCATCAATGCCTCTCGCGCCGATGGCAAAACCCCACTCACCACATCGGAGATGGGTCGCCAACAGTTGGAGGAAATCAGGATTTTACCATCGCTGCCCTACCAAATTGAGTTGGAGCCTTCGGTGGTCGTCAGCGGCGAAAACGGTATGGTAGGTGCCACCTCGTTCCGCATCCGTGGCGTGGACGCGACCCGTATCAATGTGAATATCAATGGAATCACCCTCAACGACCCTGAGAGCCAGTCGGTGTTTTGGTACAACATCCCCAACCTCGGCGGCATGGCGCAGAACATCCAAATTCAGCGCGGCATTGGTGCCAGCAGCGGCGGAACAGCTTCCGTCGGCGGAGCAATGAACCTGCAAACCTTCACCGTCGCGCCCAAGGCCTACGGTCAGGCGGATTTGTCGTACGGTTCGTTCAACACAAAGCAATACGGTGTGACTGTTGGAACGGGTCGCACCAAAAACGGCTTTGCTTTCGATATGGCCTACAACGGACTCAATAGCGACGGTTTCGTCCGCAACGGCAAGGCCGACCAGCAATCGTTGTTCCTCAACGGCGGCTGGTATGGCAAACGCTCCTTGCTGAAGGCCGTGTTCATTTTGGGCCACCAAAAAACCGGCATCACTTGGGACGGTGCCTCCGCCGAAGACCTCGACCAAGACCCGACCTATAACGGAACGGGAGCCTATTACGACGAGTTCGGCAATGTGCATTACTATGATAATGAGACCGATAACTACAACCAACGCCATTACCAACTCTATTATTCGTTCCGTCCCTCCAGCCGCTGGACGCTGAACGCCGCCTTCGACTACACCCACGGCGACGGCTATTATGAGCAATACAAAGACAACAAAAAGCCCGGTTCTTACTACGGCCTCATCAGCCTTTCAGGCACATCGAAAAGCGACTTCATCCACCGCAAGAAGATGGACAACAACGGCTATACGGGCTTGTTGTCAGTTAATTACCAAACCGACAAGTTCTCCGCCACCCTCGGCGATACCTACTTATATTACGACGGATGGCATTTCGGTAACCTCATTTGGGCGCAGGACGAGTTGAGCCTCGACGGTGAAAACGCATTGGAAATCAGCGAGAAAACGCCTTACGAATGGTATCGCAACCGTGGCCAAAAGCACGACAACACCGCTTTCCTGAAACTCAACTACGACTTTTCGAGCCGCTTCAACCTTTATGGCAACCTGCAAGTGCGCTATATCGACTACAACCTCACGGGAATGGACGACACTTTCGACAGCATCCCTTACCATCAGAACTACCTGTTTTTCAATCCGAAACTCGGAGCTAACTTCCAAATTAACAGTCAAAACCGCCTCTATTTCGTGGCCGGAATGGTGAACCGTGAACCTACGCGCTCCGACATCAAGGATGCCATCGAGAACGACAAAACCGTGAAACCCGAAACGATGCTCGACTTTGAATTGGGCTACGGCTTGGAAAAGATGGACTTCACCCTGCACGCCAACCTCTACGCAATGCTCTACAAAGACCAACTCACTCCTTCAGGCGATTTGAGTTCGACGGGTTACGCATTGATGGAAAATGTGGATAAGTCGTATCGCGCTGGTATCGAACTTGTTGCAGGCTATCGCTTCACCAAGTGGTTCAGCCTTGATGGAAACATTACTTTGAGCCAAAATAAGATTTTGAACTACACCTTCACCGACTTCAACGACGGCGACAGCGTGATGGTCACCAAGACCGCCAACACTGATCTTTCGTTCTCACCCAACATCGTGGGAGCCGCCATCGCCACCTTCAGACCTTTCAACGGTGCCAAGTTGCAAATCATCGGCAAGTATGTGGGCAAGCAATACTGCGACAACACATCGCGCGAAGTTTATGCCCTCGACCCCTATTTCCTGCTGAACGCCCGTGCCAGTTATGACATAACACTGAAAAACGGCGGTTTCGTGAGGTTCAGCCTCGCCCTCAACAACCTGACCAACCACAGCTACCGCCTCAGCGCGTGGGTGGGTGACTGGGTGGACGACTATAGTTCCGAAACCACCAATTATTACTACCACAGTCGCGCCTACTTGCAACAGCCAGGCTTCAACTTTATGGCTGGAGTGAGTGTGGGGTTCTAAAGAAATGACCCAACCTACACTCCATATTCTTCTTCACGTTGCCCGCAAAGAGCCATGAATCGGCGAAGTGGAGGTTGCCTTTCGGGAACATGTCCTTAAAAGCGGGAACGTAGACCATTTCGGGGTCGAGGTCGGGGCAGACGGTGGTGTGCTTGTAGAGGTAAGTCCTTGTGGGACAGGGAAGAATGTGTACACTATCCCTATTGGCGTTGTATTTGGCCATACCCAATTGATACTCAGCTGGAACGGTATCGGCTTTGGCAGTCCAAGTCGTGGGATTGATGCCAACCACATCGTAGCGTGATACCTCTCCGATAGCCGCCGTGTCGGTCACCGAATTGAAAATGATCAGTTTCCCGATTTCGGTACTGTCGTTGGCAGGCGAAAGTCGGTCGGGATATTTTGCCAAATCCTCAGCAGTAACTTGATAGCCAATACAATAGGCTGCCACCATCAATTTGCGCTGTTCATCGGTCATGCCCGATTTCAGCATCTCAATCAGCACCTGCGAGCCTTGGCTATGACCCACCAAAAAGTAAGGCCGACCGCCATTGCCGTGCGCCATGTAATATTGGAAAGCGTCTTTCACATCCTGCGCGGCAATGACGGCGTTGCGCTGCAAAACGCTGTCGGTCTGGCTGTACGACTCGAAAATCATCTGTCGGTAATACGGCGCGTAGAAGTTGTAATCGTCATACAGCATCTTGTTAAAACGCTGGTTTCCATTGGCTTCTTCCCTCACCTTGGCCTGCGTGATGTCGGCAAACCAAGAGTTGCCATTGTCGGCGTATGAAATCATTGAAACCGTAGGATAAACGTAAAACACATCGGCGGGTTTGTCGCTGTCGCCGAAGGCATACCAATACACCATATCAGCATAGTCGATGGTGCTTGCCACTTCGCGCGTTGCCGTTTTCTTTCCAGAACAGGCTGCCAACAATAGCACCATGCCCAACAATATACTACTTATCTTTCTCATTTTCAATTAATTTTATAAGGTTTTCCAAATCCAAGTCCTCAGATTTCACCGTGATTCGGGCTTGTTTGTAAAAAGGCAACCGGCTCGTGTAATGATGATTCACAAATTCGGTCAGTTCGGCTTCGGTCTTGCCCGTCGAAAGGGGGCGTTTCCTCTTGGCGTGTAGCAGTCGGTCGATGACGGCCTTCTCGCTGATGCGCATGAAAACGGTCAGGCCGTGGCGGTTCATCCATTCCATGTTGTCGAAATAGCAAGCCGTTCCGCCACCCGTGGAAATCACTGTATTTTCAAGGTTTTCCGTCTCTTTCAGCACCTGCGATTCCAATTTTCGGTAAAGCGGCTCGTCGTATTTGTGGAAGAAATCGTCGATGGAGATGCGGTATTTTTCCTCAAACAAAGCATCCGTGTCGGCCACTTCCCAACCGAGGCGGTTGGCCAAGCGTTTGGCGGCGGTGGTTTTGCCCGCGCCCATATAGCCGACGATGTAGATTTTATCCATTAATCATGTGATACTGACACAATTGCAATTTCCCCTCGCCGTCACGCAAGTGCATTCCGTTGCCTTGGCAATACCGCCACATCTTGCAATCGGCGCATTGGTCGGTTTTCATCCAACGGCGGTCACGGTAAACTTGGAACTTGTTTTGCCAAACCTCCCAAAAACTGTCCTTGTAGATGTTGCCCTGATGGTAATCGCTGCGGATGCTGAGGCAGCCCGAAATGGAGCCGTCGGCCAGCACCGAGGCGATGTTGATGCCCGCGCTGCACGAATAATAATGGTTGCGCACCTCGCCCTCATAACGTCCGAGGAATCCGTCGCAGCCGTAGTCGGCGCGGATTTTGCCTTGCAAGCGTGTGGCCTTGATAAACTCCATCATTTCAACGAATTGGCTGTTGGAAAGACGCAGTTCTGGGTCGTTGGTGGCGCGTCCCGAAGGAAACACCGTGAACAGTCGCCAACGGCGGATGCCCAAGGAAATCAGGAAGTCGCGGAACTGTGGCAAATACTTGATAGTGCGCTGGTTGACGCAGGTAATGACATCCCAAGTGAGGCTCGGATGCTGTTTCATGGCTTCCACCGCGCGAAGCACGTTCTTGTAACTCATGGGATTGCCGCGCATCCAATTGTGGTCGTCCTCGAAGCCGTCGAAACTGACCGCCAACGACTTCAGTCCCGCCTTGACAAACTCATTGAGTTTCTCAGCGGAGAGCAACATGCCGTTACACACCATGCCCCACACGAAGCCTCGTTTGGTGATTTCCTCGCCACAATGCGCCAAGTCGATGCGCATGGTGGGTTCGCCGCCCGTAGTGATGACCATCACCTTGGCGGGGTCTTGATGGGCACGCACCTCGTCAAGCACCTTGGCAAAATCCTCAAAAGGCATGTCGTCCTTTTCGGAGAGCATCCGGCAATCGGAGCCGCAGTGCCTACAATTCAGGTTGCAGCGCAGGGTACATTCCCAGAAAAGTTGATGTAATTCATGCTCGTCAATGCGCTGTTTCAAAACAGCACGATTGAGTTCGAGCATGATTTTCTTGTTGAAACCGAGACGGTCACTCATAATCTATTGATGGCGAAGCGGTTCAAGGTTGTGGACTACCATATAAAGTTTCCGTTTTGCCTTGATTGATCTGGTCTTGTGGGGTGTTCAACTCCTTCAGTTCCTTGCGGATAGCCTGAATTTCATCCCTCATACGTTGCGTTTCCCTACCGTATTCTTGGATGATTTCAGGCGAGCCGTAAACAGCCGCGCCTTCACGACGTTGCAAAGCGGCCTGAAGTTCGACAATACGCTCCTGCAAGGCCAAACGTCGGGCACTCTTCTCCAAATCCACAAATACGCCCAACTTGGCATTGATGGAATCAAGCTGGTTTTGAAGGCGATAGGTTTCCGCTCCATATCGGGCGATGATTTCGGGCGAGCCATAGACAGCCGCGCCTTCGCGACGGGTCAAAATCTCTTGGATGGAGTCGCGGTCGCGCTCAAGTTGCTTTTTCTCAGCCTTCGAGAGGCCTTTCGTGGTGCAGCAGGCGGCCAAAAACGCCAGTCCCGACAAGGCTCCAATCCAAACAGTTCGAACTACTTTTTTCATTTTCTTTCGGTGTTATAACGCCGCAAAGATAGAAGATTTTCGGAAAACGGCATATCGAAGGGCAAAAAAAATGGCTTCTACACTTGGAGTGACCTATGTTTTTCCTAAATTTGCAGCACTTTTGAAAAATTTATAAAATATGATTAATAACGAGTATTTCCCATCCATGCTTCCTGCCGACGAACTCGCGCAGCTGAAGTTCATCCCGACCCTTCCAGAATTTGTCACTTGGATTGAGCAGAAATGGTCCGACTTGCCTTGCCTTTCCGACACGGTGAACACCTATAATTATAAACAGGTCTGCGACTTGATTGCACGTAAGCGTGCCTTGCTCAACGACTTGGGCCTGCAAAAAGGCGACAAAGTGGCCATCATCGACAACTCCACCATCGAGCAGGTCGAAATGTTCCTTGCCGTCACTTCGGCGGGCTATGTGGCCATCAATTTGCCAGCCATGCTGCCTGCTCAGGCCATCGTCGGCTGCTGTATGAAGTTCGGCGTGAAGGTGTTGGCCTATGGCAAAGACTTCACCGAGGCTGTCGCCGGTGTGCCTTGCAAAACCATCGCCATCACCGATTGTGCCGACCATACCGCTCCCATCGTGACCGTTGACAAGGACGAGCCAGCTGCCATCTTCTTCACGGGTGGCACCACGGGCGCGCCCAAGGGTGCCATTCTGCCCCATCGTGCTTTGATGCGTGGTGCCTTGAACGGCGTTTACGCTCCCGGCAATCAACTCGGCCATCACCGTTACGCGAATGTGCTGCCTCTCAGCCATGTGTTTGGCCTGATTCGTGGCACTTTGTCGGTGCTGTTTGAAGGTGGCGCGTGGTATGCCGCCGCCAATACCAAGGAAACCATCGGCAAGTTCCCGATGATCAAGCCGACCTGCCTCGTGGCCGTTCCGGGCATCTGCGAAATCCTGTTGGGCCTCGTCAAGATGTACGGCAAGCCTTTCCTTGGCGGCAACCTCAAATTCATCATTTCGGGAGCCGCCAATGTGCCTCCGAAACTCATCGGCGAGTTCGACGAACTTGGTATCCAACTCTTTGCGGGCTACGGCATGACCGAAGGCGCCAACCTCACTACGGGCAATATTGACGTAAAAGAAAAGCCCACATCGGTTGGAAAGTCTTATCCCGAACAGGAACTGAAGGTGGTGGATGGTGAACTGTGGTTCCGTGGCGACAATGTCTTCCTCGGCTATTATGGCGAACCCGAAAAGACCGCCGAAACCCTGACCGAAGACGGTTGGGTGAAGACCGGCGACCTTGTCCGCTTCGACGATGAAGGCTACATGTACATCGTGGGCCGCATCAAGAACCTCATCATCCTGAGCAATGGCGAGAACATCAGCCCTGAAAGCATTGAGGAGCCGTTTTATAAGGACAACAGACTCCGCGACTGCCTTGTCAAAGAGGACGAACTCGATGGCCGTCAGGTGATTGCCATTGAGATTCTGCCACGCATGGATGAGTTTGGCAATGCGCCTTGGGAAGAGGTTGAAGCCTACTTCAAAGACCTCGTCGGCAAAGTGAACGCTGAACTGCCGAGCACGCATCAAGTCAGCAAAATCACCGTGCGCAAGGAGGACTTCAAACGCACGGGTGCAATGAAAGTTTCACGTAACCAATGATTTACGCCATGCAAAGAGAAACTGTTTTTGAAGAACTGAAGGAAATCATTAAGCAGATCAAGCCTTCGCTTGATTTCTCCAATGTCAATGAAGACTCGCAACTCGTCCGCGACTTGGGCTTGGATTCGTTGACCATTTTGCTACTCAGCCTCGCCATCGAGACCAAGTTCGGGTTCAAGTTTGAAGGCAACCCGAAATTTGTGACAGTGCGCGAAGTGCTTGACTACATTGCTGCTAATACAACCCGTTAATTTATGACAATCAACATAATAAAGGTGGAAAGTCGCAAACAGATGAAACTGTTTGTGGCTTTCCCCTTGCGTCTTTACAAAGACTGCGCAAACTGGGTTCCTGCTCTCGAAGGCGATGAATACGACACTTTTAACCCCGAAAAGAACGGAGCCTACGACTTTTGCGAGGCCGACTGTTTCTTGGCCTATCGGGGCGATGAAATCGTCGGGCGCGTGGCTGCCATCATCAACCATAAGGCCAACAAGGATGTGAAAAAAGTGCGTTTCGGATGGCTCGATTTCATTGAGGATGAGGAAGTTCTGAAAGCCTTGCTTGATACGGTCATCGCATGGGGCAAGCAACGCGGCTGTACCGAAATCGTCGGACCGTGGGGCTTTACCGACATGGACAAAGAGGGCCTTTTGGTGGAAGGTTATGAAAACCTCAGCCCGTTCACCTGCCTTTACAACTACCCTTATTACGACACGATGTTGCAAAAGTTGGGTTATGTAAAGGATGTGGACTGGACACAAAGTTTGCTGTTTTTGGACAAAGAAGTGCCGCCTACCTACAAGTTTGCCCATCTCATTGAGGAACGCTTTGGCGTGCATGTGGTGCAGCCCAAGAGCATGAAGCAGATGAGCAAGCAATACGGCATGGAAATCTTCCACATGTATAACGATGCCTTTGCCCCGCTGATGGGTTTTTCGCCCCTGACAGACAAGCAGATAGCAAACTATTTGGATACATACGTCCCCATTTTGGACAAGGATTTCGTGGCCGTCGCCGTCGACAAGGAAGACAAGCCTGTCGGGTTCCTGTTCTGCGTGCCTTCGCTTTCAAAGGCGGTGAAAAAAGCCAATGGTCGCCTGTTCCCCTTCGGGTTCATACACATCCTCAAGGCACTGAAGAAGAACGACACTTTGGAAGCCCTTATCATAGGCGTTGCGCCTCAGTATCAAGGTTGTGGCGTGCCGCTGCTGATGTTCAAATACTTGCATGAGAACTGCATCCGGCGTGGTGTCGACACGATCATCCTCAACCCGCAGTTGGAGGAAAACTACAAAGTGCAGTCGCTGTTTGGCGACTACAAAACCGAGCCGTTCATGCGGCGTAGGGCTTATAAGAAAGCGATTTGAACAAAAACGAAAAAAGTGCCCGAAAGGACACTTTTTTCATTTGTTACGAAACTACAGACACATTAATAATACCTATAACTCTTCACCTGGCCAATATGGCGGGCAAGGCGAACCACTTGGTTGCTGTAACCAAACTCGTTGTCGTACCACAGATAGAGGATGACCGTCTTGCCGTCGGCACTGACCTTGGTGGCCGGAGCATCGAAGATGCAGGCGCAGCTGTCGCCGATGCCATCACTGCTGACGAACTCGGTGTTGTTGCTGAAACGGATTTGCTCGATGAGATTGCCCTCAAGGCAAGCAACACGGAAGGCCTCGTTCACTTCCTCGACGGTGGTTTCGCGCTCAAGGTCGAGGGCGAGAACGGCCAAGGAAACATCAGGCGTAGGCACACGCACGGCGTTGCTCGTCAGTTTGCCCTTCAGTTCGGGGATGGCCTTGGCAGCGGCCTTGCCGGCACCCGTCTCGGTGATGACCATGTTCAACGGGGCTGAACGGCCACGACGCTCTTTCTTGTGGTAGTTGTCCAGCAGGTTCTGGTCGTTGGTGTAGCTGTGGATGGTCTCGATGTGACCCTTGGAGATACCGAAGTTCTTCAACATGACTTGCAGGCCAGGCACAATGGCGTTGGTGGTGCAAGAAGCAGCCGAGAAGATGGTCTCGTTCTCAAGGTCGAGTGTGTCTTGGTTGACACCATAAACGACATTCGGGATGTCGCCCTTGCCAGGAGCGGTGAGCAGCACCTTGGCCACGCCCTTGGCTTGGAGGTGGCGAGCCAACGACTCTCTGTCACGGAAAGCACCCGTGTTATCGATGAGCAACGCATCGTTGATGCCATATTGCGTATAGTCGAGGTCCTCGGGGTTCTTGGCTTCGAGGAAGAGAATCTTCTGTCCGTTGACCATCATGGCGTTCTCGCCTTCAATCGGAGTGCAAACACCGTGGAAATAGCGGTGTACCGAGTCGGTGCGGAACAGGTTGATACGTTTGAGGATGTCCTCGGGTGAGTTCTTGCGGGTGACAATGGCGCGCACGCGGAGGGCATCGCCACGGCCAGCCATCTCCGTCATTTCGCGGCAGAGGATACGTCCGATACGGCCAAAACCGTAAAGAATAACATCCTGAACCTTGTTGCTGCGCGGATTGGCATCGATGATGTAGTTGAGTTTGTCGCGGACAAAAGCAGTCACATTGTTGTTGTACTTGTCTTTCTCATCCGTCCACTCCGAATTGAGACGACCGAGGTCGATACGGGCGGGAGCCAGATTTTCGGCCAACAATGCCTTGGCGATAAGTAGTGAGTCTTGCACGCGGACGGGCTTGCCCAAAACAGCCTCAGCGCGAAGGTGCTTGTTCAGAATCTTGCCCGAACCACGGTTGACCAACAAGGAACGCAACATAATCAGTTCCACTGACTTGTCGTACCATAATCTACCAACTATGTTAATCAACTCATTGGCAGCTTTTTCATTTTCATTCCATGCCTTCAAAGAGGTTTCGAAATTGTCATTCATACTTGTGATTTTTATTCTATAATACTGTTGATTTAGGTGAATTTTTCGCAAAGTTAGGCATTATTTCAATCCGAACAAGTGAAAAAGACAATTTTTTGTATTTTTGCCGAAAAATAACAACTTCTATGGAGAAAAGCGATTGTCTTTACAGTTCATATCTGAACATTTTGAAAGAGGAGCTTGTGCCAGCAATGGGCTGCACCGAACCGATTTGTTTGGCCTACGCTGCCGCGAAAGCGCATGAAATTTTGGGCACAATGCCCAAACGTGTGGAAATCAAGGCCAGCGGCAACATCATCAAGAACGTGAAGAGCGTCATAGTGCCCAACACCAAGGGCATGAAAGGCCTGAAAGCCTCCGTTGCGGCGGGCATTGTGGCCGGCAACCCAAAGAAAGCCCTTGAAGTGATTGCCGAAGTGACACCAGAACAGAAAAAGGAAATCGCTGATTTTCTTGACCATACACTAATGACCATTGTCCCGTTGAATGTCATTGCACAATTGGATGTGACGGTCACCTTATATAATGATGAGCACTCCGCCAGCGTGCGCATTGCGGGCTTCCACACCAACATCGTGCGCATGGAAAAAGACGACCAAGTGCTGTTCGACTCAGGCTATGCCGACAGCGGCGCAACCCAACTCACCGACCGCAGCTGCCTCTGCATGAAGGACATTTACGATTTTGCCAACACGGTTGACATTGAGGATATTAGACCAATCATCAAGCCGCAAATCGACTGCAACAAAGCCATCTCGATGGAAGGCTTGAAGAACAATTGGGGTGCCAACATCGGCAGCACCATTATGAGTTTCGGCACCGATGTGCGCATCAAGGCAAGAGCATGGGCGGCAGCGGGTTCCGATGCACGAATGAGCGGCTGCGAAATGCCTGTCATCATCAACTCGGGTAGCGGCAATCAAGGCATGACGGTCTGCTTGCCCATTTTGGCTTACGCTGAGGAATATGGCATCGACGAGGATCGTACCCTGCGTGCCGTGGCTCTTTCCAATCTTGTAGCCATCCACCAAAAGACTGGAATTGGCAGACTTTCAGCCTATTGCGGTGCCGTCAGTGCAGGTTGCGCTTCGGGTTGCGGCATCGCCTACCTCATGGGCGAACCGCTCAACATCATCGAGCACACCCTTGAAAACGCCTTGGGCATGGCCGCTGGTATTGTTTGCGACGGCGCCAAACCTTCTTGCGCTGGCAAAATCGCCCTCTCCGTTGAGGCGGGCATCCTCGGCTACGAGATGAGCAAGCAAGGCGACTACCTCCTCGGCGGCGATGGCATCATCGGCAAGGATGTGGAAGAAACCATCGACCACATCGGCTGCCTTGGCCGCCTCGGCATGAAGGAAACCGATGTTGAGATTTTGAAGATTATGGTGGAATAGTTATCCGCTCATTTCCCTATCCCTTTCACAAACTCCACAATCGCCTCCAACACCTCCGGCGAAATGGTCTCCTCGATGGTGACATATTCAGTGGGCGAACCCATCTCACAATGCTGGAAAAGATGGTTCAGGTCGGGCATTTCACGAAGGGTGAGGTTGGTCTTGCCATGCTCGGCGATGATTCTCTCGTAAGCAGGCAAATTTTGTGAGGCTATCACTTGCAAATCCTTTGAACCATTGAGCAACAAAGCTGGACAATTGGTTTTCACGATGGCATCGGTGGGGTCGTATTTCAGGAAATAGTACATCCACGGCGAGGCCATTTGCCCAACGGTCTGCTCGGTCAGTTCCTCGTTGTAGCCCCAGCCTTTCAGCAACTGGCGCAACAAAGTGTCGGCCTCTTCCCTATCGTTTGAGGCTTCGATGATGTCGAACATCTGCGCGTTGGCGTTGCCGCTGAATTGCACCATTTCTTCCGTCATGCCTTGCGCACGGAGGATAGCCGCCTGCTGCTCCTTCAAGACTTCGATACCACTCACGGCGGGGCCTGCCAACGAAACCAAAAACGCCACCTCTGGACGGCGCTCGGCAACCATGAAATTGATGATTCCGCCCTCGCTGTGGCCCAAAATGCCGACTTGTGAAGCATTGATTTCCTTGCGGTTGCGCAAGAAGTCGAAAGCGGCTTCGGCATCGTAGGAGAAATCCAGCGAAGTGGCGTTCAGCACCTCGCCCGTCGAGCCGCCCATGCCACGGTCGTCGTAACGCAACACGGCCACGCCACGGCGCGAAAGATAGTCGGCGATGACCCAAAACGGGCGGTGGTTCATCAGTTCCTCGTCGCGGTTCTGCTGCCCGCTGCCCGAAACCAAAACCAAAGCGGGAAACGGACCGTCGCCTTCGGGAATCGTCAAGGTGCCGGCAAGGGTGTTGCCTTCCTTTTTGTTGGTGAACGTCACTTCCTCGGCGCGATAGTTGAAGGGCGGCTGAGGGTCTTGCGGGCGGGCTTTTGGGGCTTCCTTTTCGCCTCTTGCAAGGTTCAAGGGGAAGGCCATGCCGTGCTGGGTGAACTCGCCTTCGATGGTCTCGCCTTTCAGCGTGCCCGAATAATTTGCACCCATTGCCGAAAGGGTCAGTTGCAGGTGGTTGTCTTGGAAAACGGTCTTGTCCACAGGCACATCGAATGCGCCTTGGGCGGGAACGTCCAACGTGGCGGAATAGCCGTTTTCAGCAGCCTTGATGTTGAAGGCCATTTCCAATTGTTGCCCTCCGAGGTCGATTTGGCCTTTCCAGTAGCCCTCGATTTGGGCTTGGGATTGAAGGGCGACGAATAACAGCAAGAATAAGATTTTGTTTTTCATAAACTACGGATTTTACGGATTGATTATAACTACGAATTTTACGAATGTGGCGAATTATTACGAATTGAATTTGACTGCTTTGCAGCGGATTTTTACGAATTAGGGCATTAAGTCATCTTTGGTGCCCATGAACATACGAATCCATCCGAAAGGTGGTATGATTAGGAAACACACGGCAAACCAGAACCAGAACGACTTGCCGCGCCTGCGTGCTATCAAGCCCCCTATGACGGCCTGTAGAACATAGAGGAATACAACCAAAATGATAATCCATGTTTCTTTGTCCATGATAGTTTGCTTTTGTTGGTTATTTCTTTTTCCTCCCGCTCTTCTTCAATGCTTCAGCGATAATCCATTGCAGTTGTCCGTTGACGGAGCGGAACTCGTCGGCGGCCCAGCGTTCCACGGCTTCCATCGTCTCGGCATCAACGCGGAGCAGGAAGGTCTTGTTCGTATTGTCTTTTTCTTTTGCCATCGTTTACCTCCCTTTCGTTTTCACTTTTGCAATCATCTCCATCGTTTCCTCTTCCGTGGCACAATTGAGGTAATACAATTTGCCATCCACGGTGCGCACTTCGAGCAAGGGGCCGCCATCGTCGCAGACGAACAACATGCAACTTTCGCCTCCTTTCTTGCGGAAATGCCCAATGCCGACATCATCGGTGGCGATGCCATTAGTGCGGATGGGGAAACTAGGCCAATCAGTCAATACATTGGCTTCGGTAATGTCGTTCAGGGGAATCGAGGCGCTGTATCCGCCTCCTTGGGCTGTAATGTAATCCTCTGACACTTCAATCGTTGCAGGTTTGCTACCCTTGAAAAAGAAAAACAGTATTACGGCAAAAGCCACAACGGTAATAATGATAGCCATCCAGTTTTTCCTCCTCTCTTTCTTGCCTTCCTCCCCTTGCAGGCCCATGTCGTATCTACTGGTAAGCAGCGCACACGCAACAACAAGGCCAAGAGCCACTGCTAGAAGCACCACCAAATGGAAACCCATCGAAACATACACCAAGGTAGACAAGCCGCCAAACAGCAGCAGCACCGCGCCGCAGATGAGAAACGCATTGCGATAACTACGCTTCAAGCCTTCCAAGTCGACTTTGGCCAAACGCTTCTTCGACATGGTGTTCACGCCCGAAATCAGCATCGGGAAACGATAGACCGCCAAGCCCGTGAGCATCAAAAACACACCTGTTATTATATCTATCCAAAACATAATTCTTCCTATTTAGTTTACAATTAAATAAGTCACAGTTATCGCAAGCCCGATTGCAAAAGTAACAAAACCCGCCTTGCTGAACTCACCCGTAAAACGCCATTTGGCGATGACCAGCACCAAGCAAAGCCCCAAAGCGGCAATCCATGCGGCAAGAAATGATTCCAAGTGGAATACGATTTCAATCAATGCCGCCACCACCCAAGCGATTCCAGCAGATATGTAATTGACCATAAGGAATTTCTGCATTCCAGCCTCGTATTCAGTACCTCGTTGTTCTTCCATTACTCTTCTCATGCCACGGTCTTTCTCTGGATGCCGTTTCACTCTAATGGCGAACCAAACAGGAATGGAAACCATGATCAACAAAAAAGCAATTAATAGGATTGTGCCAGTCATAATGGATTTATTTTAGGGTCACATGCCAGTAATACACGGTAAAGGCAATCAATGCAAAAGATAGCAGCATGATAACAGCAAAGCCAATCCTACCATAGCTTTCGTCATGGCTCAGCAAGAATTTCCAAAACAAGAACAGCATTACAACGGTCATCATCATGACGATTGAAATGGCAATGGCACTTTTATATGCCTCCCACTGCGGTATGCTACATGCGATACTGGCAAAGATAAGCATAACGCCGAAAAGGACAAACACCACAAAGCCAAACCTTTGCCTGTCTTCGGGAGCCATCTCCTTCCCGCCTATACGAAAGGCAGAAAAGCCGAACAACCGAAAGCCTCCTATGGTTTTCTTTTCGTTCCAATCACGATAGATGATGTCTGGGCGAATCTTGCCGAAGATTCCCACAGCGATGGAGAGTATTCCCATGATAATCAATGCAAATTCCGGTGTATCCATTTTTATCCAGTGTTATTGTTTCCTAATTCTCTTATTTTGCCGCGCTTTGCGTCATTGCGAGGAGGAACGACGAAGCAATCTATTCTGCATTCATCATTCCGCATTCCGCATTAATACAAACTACCCGTATTCACCACCGGCTGGGCCGATTCGTCGGCACAAAGCACCACCATAAGGTTGCTCACCATGGCGGCCTTGCGTTCCTCATCAAGTTCGACCACACCTTCAGCCTTCAGTTTTTCCAAAGCCATCCTGACCATCGAAACGGCGCCTTCCACAATCTTTTCACGAGCCGAAATGATGGCTGCAGCCTGCTGACGACGCAGCATAACAGCCGCAATTTCAGGCGAATAAGCCAAATAATTGATTCTCGCCTCAAGCACTTCCAAGCCCGACATGGCCAAACGCTCATTCAGTTTGGTGAGCAGCACCTCATTGATTTCCTTGCCGCCCGAGCGGAGGGTCAGTTCGCCGCTTTCGGCCTCGTTCTCATCGTAGGCATACATGCCCGCCACCTCGCGCAAGGCGGCATCGCTTTGCACTTGGATGAAGCTCTCGAAAGCCCTCATGCGGCTGCTCACCGCCACGGGAGCCGTACCCGATCCGCCGCTGGCCATCGTCTGCGAGTCGATCTCAAACATGGCCTTGTAGGTGTCTTTCAATCGCCAAACGAGGATTTGACCAATCATAATAGGGTTACCCGTCTTGTCGTTCACCTTGATATTGTCGGGGTTGAGGTTGCGGGCGCGGAGCGAAACCTTCTTGGAAGTCATCAGGAAATTCACCCAGTGGAAGCCTGTTTTGGTGAAGGTGCCACGGTAATTGCCGAAAAACAGCATCACCATAGCCTCATTCGGCTCTAACTTGCGGAAACCGATGGGCAGAATGCAAGCCATCAGGATACCGATGATGGGAAGGATGATCATGGAAGATTCGTTGCTTCCAAAGACAGCAATGCCCCAAACGCTCACAGCAATGAGGGCGAGTTCAACAAACAATGCGACGAAACCGTTCATCGCGAGACCCTTGAATTCAAATTCTTTTGTTTCCATAATGATATTATTTTGATATTATTTTGATGCTGCAAAGATACATTATTTTTGGAAGTTGCAAGAAAAAAATCGATTTTTTTGAAAAAAAATTCGGCGATTAGCCGTATATTTGCCGTGACAAAACGGAATCTAACATAAAACTTATTCAATATGAAGAAATTAGCACTTATCGGAGCTATTGTGGTAATGATGACGACCAGTTGCTCCTCACTCAAAGTTGTGGACCAAAACGCCGCTGCCAATGCCGGAGCCGCCGCTTTGCAGGCCCTGACCGTCAGCGATGCACAGATTGCCCAGTTGTGCAGCCAGTACATGGTTGAAACCGACGGACAAAACACCATCTTGCCCGCCAGCAACGACTATACCCAACGCCTAAACCGCATCATGGCACGCTTCCACAACATTAGCAACCTGAATTTGAACTACAAGGTGTATCAGTCGAACGAGGTGAACGCTTTTGCCAGCGGCGATGGCAGCGTGCGCGTCTATACCGGCCTGATGGACGCGATGAACGATGACCAAGTTTTTGCCGTCATTGGCCATGAATTGGGACACCTTATTAATAAAGATGTCCGCGATGCCTACCGTGCCGCCTATTTGATGGTGGCCGCACGTTACGGAATCGGTGCCTTCAGCGAAACCGCCGGAGCCATCTCTCAAGGTTTTCTCGGCGACCTTGGGCAGCAATTGGCCCAAAACGCCTATTCACGCCGTCAGGAAACCGAAGCCGACGAGACCGCTTTCCAGTTTTGCATCCAAAACGGTGTCGACCCTTACGCCATGTATCATGCTCTGAATGTGCTGATTAGCCTCAGCGGAGAAAGCAGCCAGCAAAGCAAAATCGCACAATTGTTCTCCACCCACCCCAACACCCAAAAGCGTGCCGCCCACGTCAAAGAGATGTGCGAGGCAGCAGGCTACACAATGACTTCGCCCAACCCATCTGGCGCAAAGCCCTCAAATGGCACTTCCGGCGGCTCAGGTTCGGGCGGAAAGAAGAAGGTTGGCATTAAATTGAACTGATTTTCAATTTGTTTCAAGAAAAAAGCCGAGCGTCAACTCGGCTTTTTTCATTTTTCCCCAAAGGCCTCCGCCAAAGCCTTGAATTTCCGCCCGCGCTCCTCGAAATTCTTGTATTGGTCGTAACTTGACGCTGCTGGCGAAAGCAGGCAGACATCGCCTTGCTTGGCGTGGTTTTTTAAATAGGCAAACGCTTCTTCCATAGTGGAATAATTGAATGAAGTCGGCCCTTCGACAGGCTCAGGGGCCGAGTTCTGGCAGGTCATTGAGCCTGTCGAAATGCCGTCCATCAGTTGCATCATCCTTTCCCCAGCCTTGCCTGTAAAAAGCAGATGCGGAACTGGATTTTCTTTCAGGTAGTCCACCAAAGGCTGATAGTCAATGCCCCGGTCGAAGCCGCCAAGCAACAGGAAATCAACCTTTTGCAACGCCTTACACGCTGAAATCGCCGCTTGTGGAATGGTGGAAATGCTGTCGTTGACGAAGGTCACGCCGCCAAATGTGCCGACTGGCTCCAAACGATGCTCCAAAGGCTTGAAGGTATATAAATAAGGTATCAATTCCCGATAATCAACACCGTAGGCATCGCAAGCCAACAGTGCCGCCTTGACATTCAGATAGTTATGCTCGCCTTTCAAGGGCAAGGATGAACGGTCGATTTCGTCAAAATCGCACTGTGTAAATACTTTGGATTGCTTCGCTTTGCTCGCAATGACGCGAAGCGCATCATTAATCAGCGTGTCGTGAATGATGGCGGTGTCGTCCTCGCCCATGAAACGCAACAGATTGAGTTTCGCAAACTTATAACGCTCAAAAGTGCCGAAATGGTCGAGATGTTCCTCAAAAACATTCAGCAAAACGCCCACATGCGGGCTATTATGCACATACTCCAACTGGTGCGCCGATAGTTCATAAACCACGATGCTTTCTGGCTTGATGTCCTCCATGATGTCAAAACAAGGAATCCCGATGTTGCCCGTCAGGATGGCGTCACGTCCAGAGGATTTCAAAAGATGATAAATCAGGCTCGTGGTCGTGCTTTTGCCTTTGGTGCCTGAAATGCCGATGGTCTGCGCATGGAACTGGCTGAGAAACAGGTCGGTTTGCGAGGTAATCTCCACCCCTTTCGTGTCGAAATCCTTCAAGGAAATGCCCGGCGTCTTGATGACAATGTCGTAATCATACATCGCCTCAAGATAGTAGTTTCCAAAGTGTTTCACGCCTTCCATTTCGTTCTTGTCGGCCACCGCGACTTCGGCATTGGGCAAATACTTTTGCACAAAGCGGAACGAAGATTTCCCCTCGCGCCCAAAGCCGAGAATCAAAATGCGCTTACCACGCAACCGATTGATTATCAAGTCAAACATGAAGACGGGATTTTAGGATTTGTTCAAATTTCTCGGGCAGGAAATGCTCGTTGTTGAAGCGGTTGAGAATTACATCAATTGTCGGCCCTTCGACAAGCTCAGGGACCGAAAGCTCATGTACCTTAGTAAATCCAGCGGTCATTGAGCCTGTCGAAATGCCCGCGTTAATGCAAGCCCGCACTTCCTCCACCGTGCCGACACACTCGAAAGGTTTCACCTCTGCCGTTCCGTTAAGTTCCTCATAGATAGGCCGTAAACTATCGTCCGCCATCAGGTCTTTGCCGAAAATAGCAGTCAGTTTTTCCCTCGAAAGGAAGGGTGAAAGGATAATCCAAGTGAACAGGCACTTCGGGCAATGCCCGCACCAAGAATCGGTCTTACTACCCACATTGCAACTGCGGAACACAGAATGATAGGCCTCACATTGGGCGAACAATTTTGCAATCTGCAATTCGCTCAACGGACGCAAAAAACTGAAATACTGGACTTTATCATTCAAATTCTCAGCCACATAATTCCTGAAATCGCGCTCAAACTCGATGGATTTGCTGTATTGGTGATTAATATTCGTCCCGGGAACAGTACTCTCATTCGCGCTGTTTTCGTTCGACAAAGCGATGTATTTTGAACGGCTTCCGAAGGCCACCGAAATGCCGATGAACGCCAACAAAGCCGAAAATGGCGTGTGACCGTTCAAATAGCCTTCCGCATTGAGTTTCAGCATGGTTGGGTCAAGGGTGCGGTTAATGACGATGAAATCGTTTTCGCCGTAGCCTGCTGTTTTTACGCAATTCAAAGTCGCGCCTCGCGGGTTGACAATCATAGGAACGACAGGCATTTCGTTGCGCAAACATTCCAAAGTAACCACTGAATCCTTTCCGCCTCCGATGGGAACCAAAGTTCGCTTTTCAAGCGGCAAGTCAACCTTCGCAAAAGATTGGTTTCCAATGGATTCAATCTGCATCAAACCATCTTCCGAAACCGAAATGCAATTCAAATACAAAAACTCACCCAAACCATTGTAATACAGTTTCTTCCAAAACGCTTTCTGCGAATCGGTGAGTGAAAACGGCTTCACCACTACCCTTTTCGGGCAAGCGATTTTCCAATAACTCACCATTTCTGTCATCCCGATTTGGAACGCCAAAGCCTGCAACTGTTCCCCTGGAATATGCTCCCAATCAAAGACATAACGCGCTGGTATTTCGAGCGTTGGGTGAAAATGATAGCGGTCGTCGAGGTTGAAGTCGAAAGCCAACGACAAAACTCCGTTTTCGCGTTTCACCGTTTGCCGCTCAAAAGTGAATGTCGAAAACTCCTCGCGCAAGGTGTCAAACTTATGTTGATTGTCAGTCCGTTTCAAAATAGTCCGATTTTTGCCACAAAATTACGAATTATGGCCCGAATATCGCCCAAAAAGCCTAATTTTGCGCTATGGATTTAGGCGAAAAGTTTGTCATACGAAGCAATTCATTAGATCCGAAACAGGGTAATATCCTGATTTCCGAGCCATTAATGAATGATTTCCACTTTGGGAGGTCGGTGATTCTGCTCATCGACCACGAGGAGGCGGAGGGCAGTTTCGGCGTCATCATCAATAAGACGCTGAACGCGAGCGTCAACCAAATCGTCGACGATTTCCCCGAATTCGACGCGCCCGTCTACCTCGGCGGCCCCGTTTCCGACAACCAACTGTTTTTCATCCACACCCTCGGCGACCTCATCCCCGAATCTTGCCCCATCATTGAGGGCTTGTATTGGGGCGGCGAGGTGGAAACACTCAAAACCTTGATTGCCACTGGAATAGCCAACGATGAAAACACTCGATTCTATTTGGGCTATTCGGGTTGGGACTCAGGGCAATTGGTCAGTGAATTGGTACGCAACACATGGCTCATCGGCGACATCACGACACAACAACTCTTCGAACTGCCCGCAGAAGCCATGTGGCAAACGTTTGTAAATCAGGCAGGTAAACGTTACGAGATGTGGAGACATTTCCCCAAGAATTTTGAGGATAATTGAGCCTATTTTATCGGATAAGCCTCATAAAGAATATCATGCAAAACGGTGCGAATACCCGTACTCACCAACCTGTTCGGTTCGGCATCGGGATAGACGCGGTTGGATAAAAATATGATAATCATGTCATTAGCTGGGTCAGCCCAAACGAAAGTACCTGTGAAACCTGTATGTCCAAACCCTTTCATCGAGCCTTTTTTGGAAGCGGTGCATGTGCCTTTCTTCTCAAGCGGCAACTTGTCGAAGCCAATGCCTCGGCGGTTGCTGTTGGTAGCGGCAAAGGGAGCCTTGGTGAAATAGCGAACCGTTTCTGGCTTCAGATAGCGCACACCATTGTAAACGCCTTCATCTAAAAGCATTTGCATCAGTACCGCAAGGTCGTGGGCATTGGCGAACAGCCCTGCATGACCCGCCACGCCGCCCATCATGGCAGCAGCTTGGTCGTGGACGTCGCCCCAAATCAACTGGCGACGAAAAACGGTGTCGTTCTCGGTCGGGGCAATCTGCTCGCGGGTGAAATGGTTCAACGGCTTGTAGCAGATGTGGTTCAACCCCATCGGGAAATAGAACTCTTGTTGCAGAAAATCCTCAATGTGCTGATTTGTAATTTGTTTCACAATTTTCGGGATGTAATAGAAGCCCATGTCGCTGTACAAATACTTCTTCCTTCCCAACGCAGTCTTGGAAACGGAATCGAAAATGCGATCCTCATAATCATTAATTAGGTAGAGATTTTCGGCCACCCTAACATTATGGTTTTCATCGATTTGGTCGCTGTAGAACTCAGGCATAGGGCCGTTTTCGTTCACCGTAACCTTAAAGAAAGGCACCCAGGCCTTCAGCCCCGCCTGATGAGTCATAATCTCAATGAGTTTCAGCTTGCCATGTGGGTTGTTTTTCAAGTAAGGGAAAAAATCGGCCAAAGTCTTGTTCAAATCAATGAGTCCTTCATCGTATAACTTCATGATTGCCAGCGTCGAAGCGAAAATTTTGGTGCATGAGGCGATGTCATAAAGGTCGTCAGGCTGCACTTTATGTCCACCGCCGTAGGTAAAATTTCCGAAACACTTGTCGTACACCGTTTTACCATCCTTCATGGCCACGATTTGGCATCCCGGATAGGCTCTTTTTTGAATGCCCAACAAAGCGACGGAATCCAATTTGGCGGCATATTTTGGTGGCATATTGCCAGCAGGCAACGATGTAACTTGCACATTTTCAGGTTGTACATTCTTGGAAGGAATCTCATTTTCAGGAAAAACTTGCGTTTTCCTTTCGGGAAGCATAGCTACAATGCCGTCACCGCACTTGAACTTGCTCACTGAAACGGGCAGCGTGCCGTGGGCTTCCATCTCGCCCGACAGCAATTTCACAACGGCATTTACCGCCGGCACTTCGTCCTGATAGGCCACTACCACACCTTTTACATTGTTGTTGATGCGGAACATGTCCAAGGCATACGGACAAGCGAACAGGTTGAGAATCACATCGTTCTGTGCCACAAGACGATTGAAGAACTTCACCGTTTCCTCCGTGATGCCGTATTCTTTGTTGGCGAACATCGACGTTTTCTCAATGTTGACCACCACCAAATCGAATTTTTCCAGTTTCTTCAGCCATTCCGCTGATTTTGAGGCAATATTGTCCTTTGCAACCACGAAAGAAGTGGTGCTGAAACCCTTTGCGACAAGTCCCTCGTTCACATCGTTTTTTGTGTTTCCGATGGTCACCACGGCGATTTTCTTGTTGTTTGCCAACGGAATCACCTGATTATCATTGCGAAGCAAAGTGATAGCCTCATCATACAACTGCTGGCGCAGGTCCAAATATTGGCTCTTTTTCAAGTCGGTCATCAAATTGGCCGTGGGCGTTGGCTTGTAGTCGTTCAAGCCCACACGATACTTGTAACGAAGGATTTTCTTGCAACTTTCCTCCAAACGCGCCGCCGCCTGTGGGTCGAGTTCTGCCGCCGCCTTGATGGTCTTGATGGCGAAAGGCACATTGTGGGGCAAAATCAGCACATCGTTGCCCGCCATAAAAGCCGCGTAAGGCACGCTGTCAGGTTTCACTTTCTCCGAAACACCCTTCATGTCGAGTCCATCGGTGAAAATCAGGCCTTCAAAGCCCATCTCATCCTTCAACAGTTCAGTCACAACACCGTATGAAAGCGAGGAAGAAGTGTTCTTAACTTTCTCAATGGCAGGGAAATACAAGTGTCCAACCATCGCACCGTTCACGCCGTTGGCAATCAAATGGCGGAAAGGTGCCAATTCAATGTCGCGCACTTCGTCAATCGTCCTCGTGACCGTAGGCAAAGTCATGTGTGAATCGGTGGCCGTGTTGCCATGACCTGGGAAATGTTTCATGCTGGTAATCAGCCCCTTGCTTTGCATACCTAAGGCATACGCCGCGCCTTTTTCACCCACTTTTTCAGGGTCTTCGCCAAAACTGCGCATTCCAATCACGGGGTTGGCCGCATTGGAATTGACATCAACGACAGGAGCGAAATTCACATGGATACCCATGCGCTGGCATTGCTCTGCCACCTGCTGTCCCATCCTGTAAATCAATTCGTTATCATCTATCGCACCCAAAGTCATCTGATATGGATAAGCGATGGTTTTCTTCACGCGCATGGCCAATCCCCATTCCGCGTCAATGCTGACCATCAACGGCGTTTTCGCCAATGCCTGCCACGCATTGGTTTGGTTCACCTGAGCCTCGGCATCGGCGCGGAAAAAACACACGCCACCGATGTTGTACTGTTTGATGTACTTCGCCACATCCTCATAAAAAGGTTTGTCGGGCTGGTTGGCACGCAAACAAATCAACTGGCCCACGCGCTGCTCCAAACTAAGGCTGTTATACACCGAATCCACCCAGCGCGATTCCGCATCTTGGGCAAAACTTTGGCCAAATGCAAAGGCCAAAGCACAAAGAACTACATACTTAAATCTATTCATAATTATATAATTTTCAATTTTTTAAATCATTCAATATCAACCATTCCTTCAACTCTTTCCAATCGTATGGTTTGCACACAATCATCTTGTCTTTATCCAAAACGAATACGGTAGGCGTGGAACTGACATGGTAATCCAAAAAGGCCTTGCCTTCCCAGCGTAGTTCATCATAGAAATGGAATCCGGGCAGACGCATTTTTTTTACGGCTATTTCCACATCATCCTGATTTTCAGCTAAAGCAAATGTAACTAATTCAAAATCAGATTTTAAATCAAGATTCTTGCGAATCTGTACCAAAAAATCATGGCAATATTCGCAATCCGTTGACCAAAAAAAGACAATACAGTATTTGGCTTGCGAACCATAAAGATGGAACGACTTATCATCAATTGTAACGCCCGAATAATCAGGGGCTTTGACACCAACCTTTACTCTTTGATAAGGCTCAGTAATGGAATCAAGTCGCTGACCTTCTTTCATTGAAACTTCTCCTTCAAGTAACATGGGATAATTTAGCAGATAATCAACGACTTGCGTTCTTCCCATGTTCGTATAACCATTCAAGGCAAATTCGAGAATGTACTCATAATATTTCATATTGACCTTGGCTTTACCAAGAACTACAGACAAACCCGCAATCGACAGACTATCAAAACGTTGTTCGTCGCCATCAGTAAACGAATACAAGTAATTGACCAACTTGTCCGACAGCGTTTGGCTTGAAATCAATGCTGTGTCGGAGAAATCCACATCTTTCCAATAGTCTTCCAACGTATGGTTTTGCGCTCTCGCAGAAAACGCAATTATAAAGACTATTACGATATGGATTAACTTTTTCATTTTCTATAATTTACATCATTTTATTACAAGTCCAACTTCAACTGAATAGCCATATTGAAAGTCATCCTATGAAGCGGTGTTGTGCCGTAGTCCGCAATGGCTTGTTTGTGTTCTTTCGTGGGATAGCCCTTGTTTTTCTTCCAATTGTAAACGGGATATTGCTCCCCATATTGTTCCATCATCATATCCCTTGTGGTCTTGGCCAAGATGGAAGCCGCCGCAATCGATTGATACTTAGCGTCTCCGCCAACAATGCAGACATGTTTCACCTTTTTGTAAGGATTGAAGCGATTGCCGTCAATCAAGAGCAATTCAGGTTGAAGTGTTAGTTTATCCAAAGCCCTGTGCATCGCTAAGAATGAGGCATTTAGGATATTGATTTCGTCAATCTCTTGAGCCGTGACTATCCCTATGCCGTAAGTCAATGCCTCCTTCATCACCAATTCGCGCAAATGCATCCGTTTTTTCTCCGTAAGTTGCTTGGAATCATTGAGTTCCGGGTAATCGGCATCATTTTTCAAAATCACGGCAGCTGCCACTACGGGACCTGCCAAACATCCGCGTCCAGCCTCGTCGCAGCCAGCCTCAATCTTGTCCGAATAATGCGTCAGTAAACCCATGATTTATAGGAAATTAAAGTAGTAATGATTAGCAAAAACCAAAATGAGGAATAGTGTCAGGAACAGATTAGCCCAACCCGTATTGCCGATATAGGAGAAAGCGTATGAAATCAAGATAGATAACACAATGAAAATCAGTCCGTTCATCAGGATGTTACCGCCCAAGAATAACAGCAAAACCGCAAAAATGAACATAATTGTTATCATTGAAATCTTGGTTCGCACAGCAACCGTTTTTTCAAAAGTCGCATTTGCACTACCGAAAAGCAAAAAGGCTGTCGGAACAACAAGTAGCACCAACAGACTGATATTCTTTATGTTAAACCCTTTAATCGAGAATTGGTTTGAAGTGAAATAATCGCGATAGCCCGACCACACCGAAGGCAAGTCGCCGAACAGATAGACCCCCAAGAAATAAAGGAAATACACGAAAAGAAAGCCCACAATGGGTATCAATTGCAAGCGGAGAGTGCCTTTTTTGGCTACGGGAAGCACAATTATTGACCACAAAATCAACACAATAGATGGAAAATAGCACATTGAGGCCAAAGCAATCAAGATTCCGGCATCTGCCAACCCCAATTCAGGTTTGGGCGCAAGGTGGACGGAAAAATATGCGCGTAACATCAACAGAATGAAGAGTGTAGCCAATGCAAATGGGTAAAAAGTCGTCTGCGTGTTGGTAAGGCTCATCAGCAAAACGAAAACGAAAGCCCCCATCGTGCTCACCTTTCCCACAATCTGATGGTCAACGAGTATTGCATTGAAAATCAGGGTTTCAAACGCCAAAAGAAGGAAAGCGAATGTGATTTGTGCGTAGGTCGAGAAATCTAAAACTCCGTTTATTAAATTGAAAATGGGCGTGACAGGTTTTTCCAAACCAGATGGAACTTTCCCCGCCACGAAAGCAGGAATCCATAGGGCAATCGCCAACAACGCAATCACCACATACTGAATGGCATAACTCTGTCTGAAAAACTTAATCATTGCAATTGCATCAAATCAAGTCCAATGTCATGTCGATAATTAACGCCCTCAAAATGAATCTTTTCCACTTCGCGATAGGCCACGTTTCTCGCTTCTTCGATGGATGCGCCATGCGCCGTCACTGCAATCACGCGACCGCCCGATGTAACCACATCGTTATCAGTGTTAAATGCTGTTCCGGCATGGAAAGCGACAACATCTTTCAAGCCTTCCAATCCGCTCATTTTTTTGCCTTTTTCGTAGGCTTCAGGATAGCCTCCTGACACCATCATCACCGTTACTGCGGTTTTGTCGCTTTTGGCATAGTGAACCTCGTTCAAGCGACCATCGGCGCAGGCAAAGAGCAAGTCGGCAAAGTCGCCCTCAATGCGGGTCATCACGGCCTCAGTTTCAGGGTCGCCCATGCGCACGTTGTATTCAATGACGTAAGGATTGCCGCTATCGTTCATCAAACCCAAGAAAATGAAGCCTTTATAGTCGATGCCTTCGGCTTTCAAGCCGTTCAAAGTGGGTTTCACGATACGTTCTTCCACCCTGTTCAGGAAGTCGGGCGTGCAGAACGGCACTGGCGAAACCGCACCCATTCCACCCGTGTTGAGGCCCGTGTCGCCGTCGCCGATGCGTTTGTAATCCTTGGCCTCGGGCAGCAATACGTAATGCTCGCCGTCAGTCAAGACAAAGACCGAAACCTCGATGCCTTTGAGGAATTCCTCGATGACCACGGTGGATGAAGCCGCACCGAATTTGCCGTTGAGCATCTTCGCAAGTTCGTCCTTGGCTTCTTGCAAATCGTTGAGAATCAGCACGCCTTTTCCTGCGGCAAGGCCATCTGCTTTCAAAACGTAAGGAGCCTTCACGTTTTCGAGGAACTTGTAGCCTTCATCGAGGTTTTCCTTATTGACTTTGAAGCACTTGGCTGTAGGAACGCCGTATTTTTCCATAAAGTCCTTGGCGAAGGCCTTGCTGCCTTCGAGTTGCGCGCCGCGTTTGTCGGGACCTATGATCTTGATGGCTTTCAAAGCCTCATCATTCTTGAAAAAATCCACGATGCCGTCCACCAAAGGCTGCTCCGGACCGACCACGACAAGGTTAATCTCTTGCTTCAAGCAGAAGTCTTTTACCGCCTCGAAATCAGAAAGTTTCAAGTTTACATTTGTGCCTATTTGCGCCGTTCCGGCATTGCCAGGAGCGATGAATACGTGCGCACCTTCACTTTGGGCCAATTTCCACGCCAAAGCGTGTTCGCGGCCACCTGAGCCGAGAACCAAAATGTTGCGGCGCACCGCAGTGATATGCTGCCCTTGGATTGCTTTCCAATCCAAAGCATCTTTTTCATTGTCAGCGGGATACATTATAATCTTTTCCATTTTCTATTCTTTTATTGCTTTCATTAATGAGTTCCAAATTCCTTCAGCAGCCAAGTCCCAAGAGAAATCCTTGGCGCGTTCCCTACCCTTTTCTATCGAGGCTTCGCGGACATTTTCGTCGAGCATTTCGGTCATGCCTTCGGCGATGGAGGCCTCGCTGAACGGATCGACGAGCAAAGCCGCATCGTCGGCCACTTCGGGCATGGAGGTCACATTGGAGGTGATGACGGGTGTTTCGCACCTGAATGCCTCCAAAATCGGGATGCCAAAGCCCTCGAAATAAGACACATACACCGATGCCAAGGCCGATGCTGTCACCATGTGCAAGTCCTCAGCGCATAAACGCCCTGCAAAAACCACTTCGTCCTTAAAGCGCATAGACGAATAAGCTTGTTCTATCGGCTCCGACCACCAACGCTTCTCCCCTACAATCAGCAACTTGACATTGGACGGCGTTTGGCTCTTGAACAAGTCGAAAGCCGTAAAAAGCCGCGCCAAATTTTTTCGTGGATGCAGCGAACCTACAAACATAAAGTAAGGATTTCCGTCCGTGTATTTCGCACGAATGGCCTCTTGCTCCTCTTCAGAAATCGGCGCAAACTTCTCATTCACACCGTTATAGGCCACATCTATCTTCTTCGGGTCGATGCCGTAGCAGTCCACAATGTCTTGTTTCGAGAACTCCGAAACCGTTACTATGCGCTTCGCTTTTCGGGCAAATTTTGGGAAGAATTTCTTGTAGTGCCAAAGATGGATTTTCGGCATGTCCTTGGGGAAATGCTCAAAGTTAAGGTCGTGGAACTGAGCTACTTGCTGCACATTGGAACGAAGGCTCAAATAGCCGTCGGGCGAGAAAAACAAATCGGGTTGTATTTGTTTCAAAGCCTTCTTGACCGAAAACTCGAAGAACCAGATGAACAGGAACGGATGCCGCGCCTGCGGAAACAGTACGATGGGCTTCACATTGTCGCCGAAAAGGAACATCGGGTCGGGCTGGCGGTCGAAAATGAAATAAAATTCCACTTCGGGATGGTCTTTCACCATACGGCGCAGGGTTTCGTAGGCCACCCACCCGATGCCTTCAAGCCTGTCCTTCAGCAACAAGCGCGTATTGACTGCAATCTTCATGTCGGAGCCATCAATAACGGTAGATGTCCGACTTGTAAGGCCCTTCGACGGGAACGCCGATATAATCGGCCTGCTTTTGTGTAAGTTTGGTCAGCTTCACGCCGATTTTCTCCAAGTGCAGGCGGGCGACTTCCTCGTCCAGATACTTCGGCAGGCAGTACACACCTACTTTATATTGGCCGCGCTTCTCCCAAAGGTCCATTTGGGCCAAAGTCTGGTTGGTGAACGAGTTGCTCATCACGAAACTGGCGTGACCCGTGGCGCAACCGAGGTTGACCAATCGACCCGAAGCCAACAGGAAGATGCAATGACCATCGTCGAAAACGTACTTGTCGACTTGCGGCTTGATGTTGATTTTCTCCTTCAGATGCTCGGTCTTTTCGAGGCGGTCCACTTGGATTTCGTTGTCGAAATGGCCGATGTTGCACACGATGGCCTGGTCTTTCATTTGCAGGATGTGTTCGAGCGTAATCACATCGCAGTTGCCCGTCGTGGTGACGAAAATGTTGCCTTCCTTGACGGCCTCCTCCATCGTCGTGACCTCGAAGCCTTCCATAGCAGCTTGCAAGGCGCAGATGGGGTCGATTTCGGTGACGATAACGCGGGCACCGTAGCTCTTCATCGAGTGTGAGCAGCCCTTGCCAACCTCGCCGTAGCCGCAAACGACCACGACTTTACCAGCAATCATTACGTCGGTGGCGCGCTTGATGCCGTCGGCCAACGACTCGCGGCAGCCGTAGAGGTTGTCGAACTTCGATTTGGTCACCGAGTCGTTCACGTTGATGGCGGGCACCAGCAACTCGCCGCGCTCGTGCATCTGATACAGACGATGTACGCCTGTGGTGGTCTCTTCCGAAACGCCTTTCCAGCCAGCCACAACCGTGTGCCAAAAGGTGGGATTTTCTTTATAGGTGGCCTTGATGACGCTCATCAGCGCAGCTTCCTCGGCACTGCCCGTGGGTGCGTCAAGGAGTTTGGGGTCGTTTTCGCAGGCGTAGCCCTTGTGAATCAACAAGGTGGCATCGCCGCCGTCATCGACAATCAAATCCGGACCCGTGCCATCGGGGAAAGTGATGGCGCGTTTGGTACACCACCAGTAATCCTCTAAAGTTTCGCCTTTCCACGCGAAAACGGCGGTTCCCGTTTCGGCGATGGCTGCCGCAGCATGGTCTTGCGTGGAATAGATGTTGCACGAGCACCAGCGCACCGTGGCACCCAGTTCGACCAAGGTCTCAATGAGGCAGGCCGTTTGGATGGTCATGTGCAGTGAGCCCATGATTTTCGCGCCTTTCAGCGGTTTCATGTCGCCGTATTTCTTGCGCAGCGACATCAGGCCGGGCATTTCGTGTTCCGATACTTCAATTTCCTTGCGTCCCCAAGCGGCCAAGTCCATGTCGGCCACCAAATACGGGAGTTTGTTATCTAACAATCTGTTATCCATTGATTTATAAATTTGTTTTCGTTTAACTATGAAATGGCAAAGATACACATTTTTCCGACACGAGATAAAAAAAGCGGAGTTTTCGCTCCGCTTTGTGTTTGGTCTCAATACATCAATCAATCTGACAAACGATACAAAGTCAGTTTGTCGTCCAAAGTGCATTGAATCAGGCCGTAATGCTTGGCGTAGTAGATTTCCGTCGGGAAGTTCTTGGTTTGCGGATAGGCAACGTCTTTGAGTTTGAGGTGCATCACACCTTGATATGTTTTTTCGCTAACCGTGTAGGAATCAAGATATTCCGCAGTGTAATCCATAGCGTTGTCATAACCAGATTCATAACATTTGTATTTTTTATCGCTATCGGGATAGAACAAGTTTCCGTCAACGCCCATCACATAAACAGCCTCGTTAAAGTAGAGTCTGAACTCATTAATATCCGAATACTCCACCCACTTGTAGGCGGAAATCGTGGGTGAAACCCTTATTGTGCCGTAAGAGTTCGCCCCGCTCTGTTCAATGTGCTCATATTCACCCTTTTCCGTAGGGATGAAAAGAATGGTGGTGCCCGTTTCGGTCGTATAGGAATTGGCAGGGGCAAATCTGAACGACTGCTGGATGCCGTTGTCGTCCAGCATCGTGAAGTTGCAATTTGTGCTGTCGGCAAACCAATCACGGTTGGAATCGTTCACATGGAAGGTTTTCGTTTTCACACAAGATGCCATCACAAATGACAAAGCCATCAAAATCAACAATTTATTCTTCATAGAGCCAATATTTTTCACCGTTAGACATAACGACTCCGAGCAAGCCATTTTCATAATTGTAATAATAGGTATCGGCGTGGATGGAGCCTTCTTCTTCGTAATAATCAACAAGTTCCGACTTCAGCTTGAAGACATCGTGGTAATAGCGTCCATTAACTTTCAGGGAATCAAGCATTTCATAATTGGAAAGGTCTTCGCCAATGAATGGTAACCGTGCGCTTCCTACGGCAAAAATTGTGGCGCTTTTCGCATAGTTTTGCCCTTCTTCCTCGAAAGCCATATACCGGTTGGAGAACTCGATTTCCACGTTGAAAATCGGGTAGTTAGGCGTGCATTTGGTGATGTCTGCCTCATACTCATAGACATAGTTCGGGGCGGGTTTATACTTTTCAATAAACCAGTCGTAGCCCGTTTCCTTTTGGCGGTGGCGCGACACGGTGAAGTCGATGACGGTGCGGTCGCTCTCGTGCTGCATACGGAACACGTCGCCGTTTCGATAAGGCACTGTGGCCAAATACTGTTCGGGGATTCTTCCCAAATCGACATAAGTTGTTTTGCTGCGCGGGCAAGCCGTGAGCAGCAGCAACAAGGCCCCGAAAACCGCCGGAGCCGTCACTTTCCTGAAAAATCGTTTCTTCGTTTTCATTTTGATACGGTTTAAAGTTTTCGGCTGCAAAAATATGGCAAATTTCGGCACAAAAAGCAAGTTTTGAGGGAATTACAAACTTTTGAAAAACCAACAAATTGGTTTTCAAATATTTGTAAATTTAGATTACAACATTATTTCGTAACTTTGCAGCCCCAAAACACATTGTTTTTGAAATGACGCAGAAGGAATCGGTCAGGAAAGAGCTGTTCAGGTATGCCCTGCCGAGCATCGTCGGGATGCTCATTGTGGGCTTGCAGACCATCATCGACGGACTGTTTGTGAGCCGTGGCGTGGGTGCCTTGGGCTTGGCCGCCGTCAATCTGAGTATGCCCCTCATCAGCGTGATGCTCAGCGTCGCCATTATGATCATCTCGGGCGGCATCGTCATTGCCGGCATCGCCAAAGGGCGCGGCGACGAGGAGCGCGTGAAAGGCTACACCACCCTCACTTTCGCCGTTTTGCTTGCCACTACCCTTTTCCTTTCGGCCTTGGTCGCGCTGAACCTCAAACGACTTTGTTATTTCTTGGGCAGCAACGACGAGGTATATCCCTTTGTGCGCCAATATCTTGGCATCATCGGGTGCGGTTTCATCTTCTATTGCATCCCCAATTTCACCGAGGCCTTCACACGATTGCGCGGCAAGCCCAACTGGGTCTTCACGAGCGGTGTCATCTGCTGCGTGGTGAATGTCGTTTTAGACTATTTCTTCGTGCTTCGTTTCGGTTGGGGCGTGGCGGGCGCGGCCATCGCCACCTGCATCGCCAACACCACGGCAGCCTTGGTGCTGCTGCATAATGTGCGCTTCGGCAAACTGATGGGTGGCAAGCGCGAAATCGGGAAGATTTTCTACAACGGCTCGTCGGAGATGCTCACTTCGGTGTCAGCGGCCATCACGACCTACATATTCAATATTGTGCTTATGCGCGACATCGGGCCGAAGGGCGTGGCGGCACTCACCATCGTGTGCTATTTCAATTTCATCGTCAATATGTCGATTTTCGGGTTGTCGCAGGCCTTGTATCCGCTGATGTCGTACAGCCTCGGGGCGAAGGACTACCGTCGCATCAAGTCATTGTTGTTCAATTCCATACTGTTTGGCGGCTGCATTGGCGTGGGCGTTTATTTGATTGTGTTGCTGTTCAAGCAGGGCATCGTCGGGGCGTTTTCCGAAGGCGACTTTGAGTTGCACGAGTTGGCTATGGTTGCCACTACCTACGTCACTTTGCACTATCTTGTTTCCTTCATCAACATCGTGGCAAGCAGTTTCCACACGGCCATCGAGCGGCCATTGGAGTCGGTCGCCATCGCGGTGTGCCGCAGCATCGTTTTCGTGCTGATACCCTTGTTTGTCCTCACCCCCATCATCGGACAGTTGGGCATTTGGCTCAGTATGCCCATCGCCGAAGTGCTGACCTTGCTCGTCAGCCTGCCGCTGATGTGGTGGTCGATGAGGAGGCTGAAAGTAAAATTTCGTTGAAAAAAGGTTGGTATTGCAAAAAGTATGTATCTTTGCACAAACATTAAAAACATCAGCAAAATGAACCAGCCTTACAACATCAACATCAACCCCAACAAAAAGAAAATCGGACGCTACATCCTTTGGGGCGTTTTGGCATTTTTGGCCATCTTGGTATTCTTCTCCTCGTTCTACACCATCCGCTCGTCGGAACGCGGCGTGCTGTCCACCTTCGGCAAGATGAGCGACGAGGTCATCGAGGACGGCTTGCACATGAAGATTCCGTTCATCCAGACCATCAAGCGCGTGAACGTGCAGCAGAAAAAACACGACGGCAAGGAGGACAGCTACACACGCGACGTGCAGACCTCCGAGGTGGAATACACCATTAATTATGACCTCGTGCGCGAAAACGTGAGCAAACTGATGAAGAACGTCGGCGACGACTACCACAACCGTATCGTGGTGCCCTTCATCCGCTCGGCAATGAAAGAGTCATTCGGCAACTTCGCCGCCACCGAAATCGTCGAGAACCGCGATGCCGTGCGCCGCCAAATCGAGCAGCAACTGCGTGAGACTTTGGACAGCAATTACTTTATGAACATCCAGTTCCAATTGGTGAACATCGACTTCGACGACGATTTCGAGACCGCCATCAAGGAGAAGCAGGTTGCAGAACAGAACGCCCTGAAGGCCAAGAACGTGACCATCCAAGTGGAGGAGCAGGCCAAGCAGACGAAAATCAAGGCCGAAGCCGAGGCTGAGGCCATGAGCATCAAGGCCGCCGCATTGGAAAGCAACCCCAAGCTCGTGAACTATGAAGCTGTGCAGAAATGGGACGGCAAGCTGCCACAATATATGTTGGGCAATTCGGTGCCGTTTATTGATTTGAAGTGATTCAAGCCACTTTCATCGCGCTTGCAAATAATCCAAATCGCCCAACATCCGAGTGATGACGCTGCGAAAATCGACCTTGAAGCCTTCGTTTTGTTGGTATTCTTTGTAAAGCGACATATCGCCCTTTCGCTTTTTGCGAATGATGCGGTCGATGATTTGCACCATCAGTGCATCCACGGCCTGCTGGTCGGGATTGCCTACTACTAATTCTTTGTACTCCTCGTCTTCGGCAACAGCTTGGGCAACACTTATCATCTTCATTTTTTGGTCGTCGGGCGTGGCATCCCAGCCATTGAACCAACGTTGGTTGAACTCTTTAAGGATTTCATCCAAAGGGTCTTTGGCCTCCTCCACCACTCCCGCATTGACCATTGTCGGCTTCAGCGGATCGATGGTAGCCTCGCCCGAATCCAAGGTGATGGTCTCGTTCAAGGCGGTGCGGCGCAGCCCGTAGGTGTTCAAGTCCACCGAGTCCAACAGGTCTTTCAGGCCGTCATCGCCATTGTTGGTAATGTGCAGGCTTGGAATGAGATAGCGCAAAAACCAGAACAGTTTCTCCCAATCCTTCATCTCGAAAGGCATGATGGCCGCCACCCGCGAATAGATCTTCACGAACTGCTTGCACTTCATCTTGAAATCGGCCTTGCCGTTTTCGGGCCATTCAATTTCAATATTAAAACGGTCGGCGGCGGTGTCGATGATGGGCGACCATTGGTCGGCTGATGCGCCGTGAATGTAAAGGTCAATGAATTCATCGACCTCGTCCATATCGAACACGCCAAAAGAAAGCAAGGTGTTCTTCAATTCGTGCAGAATGTTTACATCGGTCGCTTCCGAAAGTGTCGTGGCCGTATAGAATGGGTCGAAGGCTTCCTTGATGCCCTCTTGCGTGTTGTAAAAGTCGAGGATGAAAAGGTCTTCGCTCAGTTTTCCCAAGTCGGGAGCGGAACGATTCAAACGCGACAGTGCCTGTACCGCCAACACACCATCCAAAGGCTTGTCGACATACATGGCACAGAGCTTCGGTTGGTCGAAACCGGTCAGGTATTTGTTGGCGACTACCAAAATGCGGTAGTCGTCGGTGTCGAACTTCTCGGCGGTTTGTGAATCGGGGAAGCCGTTCATACCGGCCTCGGTGTATTCGTAACCCGACACTGCCTCGGCTGCGGTGCTGACGTTTGGCATAGTCATCGACACCGTTTGCGACGGCATCCGTTTTTCGCCACTGAAAGCAATCAAAATCTTGTATGGCAGGCTTTTCTCATCGATAATCCTGTTCAGTGCCCAATAGTATTTGATGGCACACTCAATGTCTTTGGTCACCACCATCGCCTTGGCCTTGCCTTTCAGTTTGTGGCTGCGAAACACCTTGGCATCGAAATGGGCCAGCATCACCTCGGCTTTTGCGGCAATGGTTTTGGGGTCGCGCTCAACGGCACCTCTCAACTTCTTCTGCGCCCGCTCGTTGTTGTATTCGGGGTTGTCCTCGATGCTCTTGGTGAGTTCGTAATAACTCCTGTATGTGGTGTAGTTGGTCAGCACGTCGAGGATGAAGCCTTCCTCGATGGCCTGTTTCATGCTGTAGAGATGGTAAGGATGGAACTTGCCCTCGGCATCCTCGCTGCCAAAACGTTCCAACGTTTCCCTTTTCGGCGTGGCGGTGAAGGCGAAATAGGAGCAGTTGGTGCTCATCTTGCGGTCTTTCATCAGTTTATCCAGCAAGGCATCGGTGTCGCTGCCGTCGGTGTCAGCGTCTTTTTGCACTGTGGCGTTGAGTTTGTCGGCGGCAATGCCCGACTGCGAACTGTGTGCCTCGTCGATGATGATGGCAAAATTGTGGTCGCTCACATCGCTGATGGCATCGCAAATGAAGGGGAACTTCTGTATCGTGGTGATAATGATGCGTTTGTTGTTCTCAATGGCTTCCTTCAAATCTTTCGAGGTGTCGGCGTGAGCCACGATTTTGGCGCTTTGCCCGAACATCTTGATGTTGTCGGAAATCTGCTTGTCGAGCAGGCGGCGGTCGGTGACCACGATGACCGAGTTGAACAAAGGCGCATCCACCGCTTTGGCTCTCTCCGCCTCCATTGTGTTGGGGCAGGTCTTGATGAGTTTGTAAGCCAACCATGTGAGCGAGTTCGACTTGCCAGAACCTGCTGAGTGTTGGATGAGGTAGGTCTTCCCCACTCCCTTTTCAGCCACGTTGTCCACCAGTCGGCTCACCACGTCCAACTGATGATAGCGCGGAAAAATCAACTTTTTGGCGTTCTTCATAATGTGCGGCACCTTCTTCTGGGTCTTGGCCTCGCCGTAGTCGAAGCAAGCGTAGTTCATAATGATGTCGGCCACGGTGTCTTTTTGCAGGATTTGTTCCCACATATACGAGGTCTTGAAACCTCCTTCGGCACTCACGGGATTGCCCGCGCCCTGACCGTTGGGCAGGCCTTTGTTGAAAGGCATGAAATAGGTCTTGTCGAGGTTGAGGCGGGTGGTGAAAAACACCTCGTCCTTGTCCATTGTGAAATGGGCGAGGCAACGCCCGAAGTTGAGCAAAGCCTCTTTGGGGTTACGTTCCGTGGACTTGTATTGCTTTTGCCCGTCATATTTGGCGGTTTGGTGCGTCCAAGGGTTCTTCAACTCGAAGGTGAACACGGGCAAACCATTCACAAACAGCACCATATCAATCTCCAAACCCGGATTGGCCACGGAGAAAGTCTGCTGGCGCGTGAGCGAAAACTGGTTTTGGGCATATTTACGCTTCGAGGCCTCGCTGTCGGCTGCCGAGGGCTTGGGATAAAACAACGAAAGTTTGATGTTGTCCACCTCCACGCCTTCGCGCAGCACCTTGATGATACCAAAAGTCTCGATGTCTTTCGCAATGCGCTTGGGCAGTTCGGTTTTCAGGTCCTTGCCTTTGTATTCACTGAGCGTTTCCTTTTGCGAAGCTTCAAGGAAAGCCCACAGCCGCCGCAGGTCGATGGCCTGTTTCTTGTCGAAGTCCTTGGGCTGACCCCAATAGTATTGTTGCGCATTGGGCAACTGGGCTTCCACATCGTTCTGCCCGCTTGCGGTGCGTTCCTCGTGGGTGCTGCCCACCAAGGCTTTCTCTATCAGCGCCTCAAAGGCTTGTTCGTTGGTTTTGCTGGTGTTCATTTTGTTGGTTTTTCTGATTGTAACACAACCCAGTGGCCTCCCTTGTCGGGACCATCGCGACGGATAAGACCTTTTTCACGCAGATTTGTAATATACTTTGTTATTGCTCTTCGGCTCATCCCCAGTTCGTTTGCTATTTCTTGTGTGGTAATTTGGGGATTTAATGTCATTAGAGAAATTATTTTCTGGGAACTTTTCTGGGAACTTTTCTGGGAACTTTTCTGGGAACTTTCTATCCACTTTTCCTGGCCATTATTTGTTTCTACGACATTTTCTACGACATTTTCTACGACATTTCCATCATCCGCCTCGCCCTCTTCAGGAATCCAATTGTAGGGTACAATCATTCGAATATAGTTGCCGCCAAACTCGAAATTCTCACGCCCGTAAATGCGCATAATGCGGTTCATGCCCGAGCCAAGCGCCTCCACCATCTCCACATCGCGGAACACGCGCATCAACTCCCTGTTGCGAGGCAGACTCACCCCATTGAAAAAGTCCTCCTTGGTCAGACCCAACGGGATTCGACCTATGGAGGTGATTTCCAAACGGTCGGAAAAGAGTTCGATTTTTGAGGGTGCTCCGTAAATGTAGTCATTGTGGACAACAGCGTTGATAACAGCCTCTCTCACTGCGATTTTGTCCCATTGCGGGGTGTCGATGCGCCTTGTCGAGGTAATCACCGACGACACCTTGTTTTCCACGTCCAGCTTGTCAAGCACCTTCATTGTGGCGGTAATCAGGCAGCAATAGCCGTACTCATTGTTTGAAATAAGGTCGCAACGGTCTTTGCCTGCGTATTTTGCCAACTTCATCGAATTGCCGTTCTCATCGGCGAGCAGGTATGCCACGTAATTGTATTTCCCGTCGTCGGTCATCAAATCAAGTGATCGGATGAAGTTGTCGTTGAGCTGAAATCCTTTTTCAGTGTAATAGATTTTGAGTTGGGCAAAGGTCAAGTCTTGGCGCGGCGAAACCACATTCTTGAGCGAGTTGTGTACCCTTCGGGCAAAAAGGTCTTCAATCTGTTCATTCGTCATTGGCTCGGCTGCCGTACCCACACGGATAAAACAGCCCTTTTCCGAAAGGCCGTAACGTGTTTTGTAATAAGGTTTTTCGCTTCCGCTGGCGATAAAAATCTTGATAACGGGGATATTGTCGATTTCCTCGACCTTGACATCGAACAATCCCATCGGCGAAGGTGAAATCCCCGTGCGGATGCGATCCTTGATTTTCAGCATATCGCCGTCAATGTCCTTCACCCCGACGGCTTTCCCGTCATCATCCACACCTATGTAGATAATTCCGCCTTCCCTGTAGTTGAGAAACGCCACCACCTCGCGCTCCAAATCAAGCTCGCGCGTCAGTTCCCGTTTGAATTCTATGCGATTTGTCTCCGTCATTTGCTTCTTTTCTTCGTCTTTGCAAAAATACACTTTTTAGTTGAGTTTCACGCCAAGGCTTTCTCTATGAAGGCCTCAAAGGCTTGTTCGTTGGTTTTGGATAAAGGCATAGCCTTATTTTGATTTAGTTGCGCTTACAATATGCGATGGGACGGAATTCATCATAACATTTATGTAGCATAGTAGAGTTCAAATCAAAGTCTTCAATGTCTTTGTCTTTTGTTATCCTTTTATTACTATAGGTTTCATTGATGATAATCCTGCGATATTGAACTTGATTCGCATCGAAATCAGAAAAGCCATTCTCCTCTTTTATTCGTTCAGCCGAACGAAGAACATAATCGAAAAACGAAGAAGCTGCTTCAATTTGCTTCTCTGCATCATCATGCCTGCCACGTTTCATTTCCAAGAAAAACACAAACAGGCCATTGTCGTGCTGTACCAATAGTATATAATCACAAAAGCTGTTCAATCCATGTGGTGCCGTAGGCTCAACTGTGGATTGATTAAAGAACGGAAACAATACTTTATCGTTTTCTTCAAGGTTGTTAAAGCGATACAACTTCATGCTTGAAATGGCATTAGTTGCATTTTTGATACACACCCTTTGTTCCGGATTTTCAGCATCAGCTGGCTCTATCATAGTCAAAGCATCGTCTCCTTTTTGCAGAAAACCAGAGTTAAGAATCCATCCAAAATAATCAATGTATTGCATAACTCAGTTGTTTGGATGATCGTACTTCAAAACTTCATAGAAAGTGTTCGTCACCTCGTTTTGGCTATTGATGGCCTCGTCGATGGAAGGCATGTTGAACCCATACCTGTCCACCTCAAGGGGTGTCACGTTCACTTTACCTTTTGGGTTCTTCTCAAATAGATATGGAGCAAACTTGTCTTGCGACAAACAAAGGCTTTCGTCATACCCCTTGTTTGTAAAAATCTTGTCGCCAGCCTTGTTCAAGCCATCCACCATAATCATATTATTGATTTCACGGATGATGTAGTCGCTATGGGTGCTGATAACCAAACGCAGACCCGCATTAATCATCTTGACAAATATCTTGGCCAAAAGAATCTGGTTCTTTGGATGAAGGTTTAGTTCAGGCTCATCCACAAACAGAAGGTTGAATTGGCCTGCCGAATGGCGTAGATAAAACACCAATGGTGCCAATGTTTTGATGGCTGAAGACGACTCGTTAAAACCAAGTTCAGTGTCTTTGGAAGCGTGATACTTAATCTCTCCATCATCCGAAATCGCAATACTACCATGCAGAATCATCTGCTCAATTTCATCAGCAAATTGGTGGTATTCCGACTCTTTCTTTTTCTGTTCAACCACATCTGCAGCATCTGCCAGCCCATCAGAAATAGGTCTTGGATAGCGAATATTGAGCAACTCGTCAGGATTTTTGAGTCGTCCTACCGACAACTCCTTACTGAAAGTATAAATCCCACTACGCTCAGCAGTAAACATCTTAGCACCAATAATACCATCAAAAAACAATGAAATAATCAGCCAAGTTTGCAAAACAGACAAGTGATCTACATCCGACGCATTATAACGCAACTGGTAATCAAAAGAATTTGCTTTTTTTACTATTGCATTAGATGAAACAGACACCGACTTATTCCATAATTCCTCTTTCCACTCTTCTTTTGTGGTTATAATCTCAAATTTGAAAGCATTGGATGGGATATTCAAATTCATGGATGAGAACACTTTCTCCCTGTATTTCTTTTGAAAACCACCAAACAAGTCATACAAAGTATCTGCATCCAAACTACCATTGACACCATTTTCCAACCGCTTTGTTATTGGCAATTCTGATCTTGAAGTAAAATAATGGAAGAACAAGTATTGCCTCAAATCCAGTATCAAAGTATACAAAACCGTCGCAGCGTATGTTTTCCCCGTTCCATTATCACCAGCAAAAAGGATGAATGGTTTCGACATATCGATTACCATCGAATCAATAGGGCCGAGATTTGAGATTTTCAATTTCATAACAATGAGATTTTTCTACTTGAACTTGCAAAAATACACTTTTATCAAATCCCCCAAAATTATTTTCGCCATTTTGTAAAATCCCCCGAAATTTTTCTTTCATCCCACTTTCACCTTCCCCGTCACCACTTCATTGATAATTATCTGCTTCCGCTCCTGAAGAAGGGAGATTTGATTTTTACAATTCCTAACAACTTGGTTTATTTTGCCTGTCTCTACATCAAGATGCTTTACGATGTCTTTCTGTTCCTTTATCGAAGGTAATGTGATTTGAAGATTTGCATATTTTTCAGCACCAATATTTGGAATTGTGGCCTGAATAAAAATGCTCTTTTTCCAATTATCGTAAATCCCTGACTTGGTATAATAATTCAAATATTCAGGTAAAAGGGGTTCTTTCAAACTGGCTTTAATTAGGTAGCCAGCAAAGCAGGCTTTAATATCTTCATTAAAAAGATATGTCTTTCCAGCCGTCGCACCACTTCTCGCAAACAACAAATCTCCTTTCTTCAACAAATAAGGTTCAGCCTTTGCAGGTGGCAAAGAACGAAAAGTGTCAGGTCTTAATTTACCATCTTCATCAATATCTGTAATCCTGATATATCTTGGATACGATTCGTCTTCGCTTTCTGCACTTTCATTTGCGCCATACATTAAATTGGCTTTTAATAGGCGTTTCAACCTCCTCATCTCCCACCCCTCCGGCACCTCTCCAATCCATTCCACGCCGCTGTCCTTCATTTTCGCGTTGGGGTTGAGGCCTTTGGTGACGGCTCGGTTGATGATGATTTGCTTGCGCTCGTTCAAGAACTCGATCATCTTCTGCTGCTGGGCTATGGCGGCATCTATCTTCGCCATTTTTTCATCAAGATATCCTACAATCGCATCTTGTTCTTTGCGCGGTGGCAGTAACGAAACGACTTGGCCAAAATCATCAGTGTACATACGCCATCTCGAAGGTATCACTCCCGATGAGTGTCTGGCAAACTCCGCCAAATAAAGAGGTGTTTTGTACAGATAATGAAGATATTTAGGATTGGAATCTTTTGTAAGTTTATAAACACAATATGCTGGACTAACAATTCCATCATATTTTGAAACGCCCAAACCACCCATCCAAGCAAGCATTATATTGATGACAAGATCATTCTCCGAAACAATTTTGTATCCTTCCAAAGACTCACTTCTTGAATCACCTTTTGCGGGCGTAATGCCATCGTATTGCGAAACAGACAATAATTCTTCATTTCCGTTCTCTGAGATAGAAAACGACTCTTTCCATAAGTATTTGGATTTAATCACTTCCCAATGGCTTGGAATCTCTCCGAGCCATTTCACGCCGCTGGACTTGTATGTATCGTATCGTTGCATAATGTCTTACATGAGATTAAACAGTGACTGGATAAACCCTTGGCTTTGGCGGTCGAGTTCGAGAATGTCGCGCTCGTTCTCTTCAAGGGAACGCAGCGGCACGGGCTTGTAGAAATATTTGTTGAAGGAAATTTCGCAGCCTATCTTGGTCGGAGGCAGGTTAATCCACGCATCGGCAACATACGGGCGCACCTCGCGTTGGAAGTATTCGTAGATGTCTTCCTTCACGGGAATCTTCTCCGTGTCGCGCAGGTCGCTGTCAGGCTCATATTCAATGTATTGACACACATAACTACCTTTTTCGCCTGGGAAGAATCCGTAGTCCGCGAGTCGTTTCTCGTCGATGCCGAAAGTGTCCACAAGACTTTCCACTTCCTTGCTGCCCACCTTGTGCCGTTTCTTGACTACGGGCATGGCTTCGGGGTCGGTCGTGCTCATTGCGCGGGCAATGGCGTTGAGGATGGTGGCTTTCGCGTCGAGTTTCAATGCTTTTGCGGTCGTTGCAATCTTCTCGCTGAAAGCGTTGAAGTCCATAAACACCTCGGTTCCAATGGCTTTCATCAAATTGTGCGCAAGGTTCATCAGGTCGCGGCGGTCTTTCCAATCCTTGGTGGAAACCAATTTGGCCAACTTCTTGTCGGTCATTTTGATGTCGTTGTCCTGCAAGTATTCCTTGATGGCGGGCAAGTCCGCATCCAAGCCTTCAAACACCTTGTGGCCGTAGGTCTGATAAAGCCATTTCGAAATTTCCAATTCGCCCTTGTCGTAAAGCATCTCGTCAATTTTCAGCGCATTGAACGAAGTCGTCGCCGTCGAAGATTTTGGAGGCCACTTTGTTGTCATTGCCTTCTTTCTCAACGAAATCCATATAGGTTTTGAGGATGGCATCACGATGCGCCGCCGTGATGGTGCAGTTGCGCGAGCCTTGGTTTTTCCGCAGTTTCTCAAAGGCCTGCGAAGCGTCAATCAGTTGCACCTTGCCCTTGCGGTTTTCGCCTTTCTTGTTGGTGAGCAGCCAAACGTAGGTGGTGATTCCCGTGTTGTAGAAGATGTTGTTCGGCAATTGGATGATGGCATCAACCAAGTCGTTTTCAACCAAATAGCGACGGATGTTGCTCTCGCCGCTGCCTGCGTCGCCCGTAAACAGCGACGAGCCATTGTGAATCGAGGCCACGCGGCTGCCTTGTGGCTGGAAATCAAGCGGTTTCATCTTGTCCACCTCTTCCATTACAAAGAGCAACTGCCCGTCGGATGTGCGTGGCGTGCAGTCCACCACTTCCTCTTCGCCAGCAAAATTGGTCAAAGTCAGTTCAAAACGATGGTCGAGCAAGGTCTTTTCGTGGTAAATCTTCTCCTTGTCGGTCTTCCACGACTTGCCGTAGGGCGGATTGGTAATCATATAGCCAAACGACTTGTCGGAAAAGGCGTTGTCGGTGATGGTGTTGCCCAAATGCATTCCGCTGGGGTCCACACCTTTAATAATCAGGTCCGACTTGCAAATGGCATAGGTTTCCGGGTTGATTTCGGTGCCCGAAAGTTGGATGGCCGCGCTCCTGACACCAATATCCATAAGGTATTCGCGGCTTTCGGTCAGCATACCGCCCGAACCGCAAGCGGGGTCGTACAATGAGATAATCTTGGGCAGGTTGTCCTTCACAGGCTCAAAAACAAGGTGCGCCAACAGCGAAATGGCATCACGGGGCGTGAAATGTTCGCCTGCCTCCTCGTTGTTCTCCTCGTTGAAGCGACGCAGCAGTTCCTCAAAAACGGTGCCCATGCCAATGTTGGTCATGGCGGGAAGCGTGAGGCCGTCAGGGTCTTTCATCTCCTTGTCTGTCAGATTGATGCGCGGGTCGGTGATTTTCTCGATGATGGACAAAAGCCTATCGTTGTCAGCCAATTTTCGTGCCTTGTTGTAATACTCGAAGTTCTTCAGCACGTCGCGCACGTTCTCGCTGAAGCCGTTGAGATATTCGACGAAGTTGTCGTAAAGGATGTCGTTGCTGTCCGAAGCCTGCGATTTCAGCCGATTCAGCGTCCATTTGCTGGTGTTGAAATAACTCAACCCCGTGATGTCTTTCAGCACGCCCTCATCCAAATTATTCAATCCACTTTCCTTGATTTCCTCCTCCACTTCTTCCTTGGTAGGCTCAAGCAAGGCATCCAAACGGCGCAAAACGACCATAGGCAGAATCACATCGCGATATTGGCCGCGAAGAAACACATCGCGCAAAACATCGTCGGCAATCGACCATATAAACGAAACTATTTGATTATGAGAAATTTCCATATCAACACTCGATGTAAAATTATTCTACAAAAATACAAAAATCTCCAAAACCAATCAAGTGAAATCGACAACTTTCAACTCTCAACTCTTAACTCTCAACTAATACCTAAACTCCACCATCACCTCAAAACTTCTTCCTGGCATCGCCCGCCAAATCACGTTCTGGTAGTCGGTGTCGAGGAGGTTGTTGCAGCGGAGTTCAATGCGGAACTTCTTGATTTGCTTGCCAATGGCAATGTGGTGCAAAGTGTAGGGCGGGAGGTCGTAGGCGAAGAATTGTTGCTCGGAATAAGATGTGCTTCGCCGACCTGTAAATTCAAAGGTGTAGCTCACGTTCCAAGTCTTCCATTGCGTGTTGAGGAAAAGGTTGGCGTGGTGGCGCGGGATATAGATGAGTTGCTTGCCCTTGGTGCCTTGCTGTTCGGCCTTCTCGCTCTCGTCGGTAGTCACCGTGTAGACATAGTTGCCCGACAGCGTGATTTTCCAATTTTCTTTAACAAACGCCGCGTCAAGGTGGTTCTCGATGCCTCGTGCGTAGACCTTGGCCACATTCTCAGGCACCCAAAAACGGTAGGAAGTCGGCATCCATTGGATCCAGTTTTTCACGTTGGAGAAGTAACCGCCCGAGCGCAGGTCGAGCTTGAAGGAACCTTCTTGCAAGCCGTATTTTATGGCCAAATCCACCGTGCGTCCATCTTCGGGCAAGAGGTCAGGATTGCCGCCCGGATACCAATAAAGGTCGTTCAACGAAGGGTTACGGTAGTTGTGGCTGTAGCCTAAAGTTAGGCTCAAAGCCTTGTAGAACGGCATTTGGTAGGAGAAAGTCGCCGTGGGGAAAAGTCCCATCGGCTTGCCGTCTGTCCAGTCGTAACGGGCTGTCAAACTGAGTTTTGCGCAGTCGAAAGGCTCGCCATCGACGGCTGCGTATGCCGAAACCACATCGCGGCGTTTCTCGCCCTCGTAATTGTTGCTCCTCACCCGCTCGTTGTCCCATTGCAACTTGGCTTTCAGCGTCCAAGTCCGGTAAAGTTGCTGCTCAAGATTGGCAATTTGGTGCAACACCAAGGCGTGGTTTTCGGAATTGATGAAAGTGACCGTGTCGTCGTTGGATGGGATGCGCGTCAACAGGAAATAGCGTTGGTTTTCCACAAAGGCAGCCGATTTCAGTTGCAGGTTGCCCGTTGCCCAATAGGTCTTGAACGACACGAAATTGCGCGAGAAGTTGTCCCGCGTCCATTCCTCCGAGTTGACATTGAACACGTTAGGCATTATTGGCGGCAAGTTGCGGTTGTTCCATTGGTTCCACGAGGAAACCGAAAACACGCAGTTTTTTAACATCAGGCTCATTTCAGGCATCACGCCGTAATCAACGAAATCGGCGTTGCGCTGCTTCATGCGCTGGTGCGGGATGGTGGCCAAATTCTCATACTCGAAATCGTTGTCCGACGAGTTGCGGTAAGCCTTCACGCGAAACGAAAACGTCTTCCCGTAGTTGCCCACCGTTACGAAACTGCCAAGCGTGTTGAAACTGCCATAAGTCTGCTTCAAATCAAGGAGGAAACCGTCGCCGAAACGGTTGGTGTTGTCAATGTTGACCGTGCCGCCCAACCCTCCGCTGTTGTTGGAAGTGCCGCTGCCCCAATTGAGGCTCACGTCGTCGGCCAAAAACACGGGAATCGTGCTGAAATCCACCTGCCCAAGCGTGGGTGCGTTGAGTTGGAAACCGTTCCATAACACCAAAGTATGGCTGGCCGTTGTGCCACGGAAAGAGGCCGTTGAAGTGCCGCCCGGCCCGTAAGTCTTGATGAAAACGGGACTATGCTGGATGAGCAAGTCCGACAAATTGGAGGTGCTTTTCGATTGCAGCACAAGCGTGTCCAACTTCCTCGCCACCAAAGGTTTCAGTGCCTCAATGTCGTTGCGCTCCGCAGTCACCTCCACCGCATGGAGCATAATAGTATCTTGGGCATGAAGCCGCGAAAGCCCCATGCCCAATAAAATGAAAACAACAAATCCGAATTTGTGGTTCAAGGCTTCTTCACATCCTTTTGGATGCCCTTCACTTTCTCTTTTATCTCTTTTTCCTTCTTGCTGTCTATTTCCTTCTTGTCAACTTGCGGCTTCTGCTTCTCGGCGTAAGTCTGTTTCTTGCCTTGCAACTTGCCGTTCTTGTAGGTGGCTTCGCTCTTCAGCGAGCCGTCAGGATAATAAGTGGTTTGCTTGCCGTCGAACTGGCCGTCTTTGTAGACAATGGTCATTTTCTTGTTGCCGTTTTCGTCAAACCAGGTCGTTTCGCCGTCGCGCTGGCCTTCCTTGTAACTCGAAACCTCAAGGTTGCCGCCCTTCTCGTAGCACAGGATTTGCTGTCCATCGAGTTGGCCGTTCTTGTAGGTGTTCAACTTCGAGAGCCGTCCGCCACGGAACCATTCGCTCATTTGTCCATCGAGCATATCGTTCTTGTACTCAGCCTTTTTCGTGATGGAACCCGTCTTGTCGATTTCAACGAAAACGCCGTTGCGTTTGCCGTTTTCGTAGGAAACGATTTTCTTGGGCAGGTAGGGAGTGCTGTTGAAATACTCCATCCAAGTGCCCACTTTTTTCCCGTTTTGCACCATGCCTTCAATGGTACAATCGCCCGACTTGGTCGTAAACTTGCCGTCAGGGGCTTTCGAAACATCAACGCTTTCAATGGTTTGTGCGAACAAAGGCATCGAAAGCAAAGCCATTACAATGATAATCAAAGTCTTACGCATTTTCTTAGGTTTTAAATTGTTGTACAAAAGTATAAAATTTGGGACAAATGGATGCAATTTTCATGCAAATTTCTCATTTTTGCAGAAAATTTCAGGCACTATGAAAAAGATTGAAGTAAAGAATTTCAAGCTCTACACCACGGCGGTCATCAGCATTGAGTGGAAACAGGAACTGCTCAACGTGAACTTAGACCTCTCCATGATGCTGAAAATGATGCGGTTGGAAGGCCTTACTGAGGCCAACATCGACTATTACAGCCGCGCCGGACAGCCCATTCCTTTTAAAAAGGTGACACTTCTCCTGTTCCAAGACGACGACAAGCCCGGACAATACTACACCGACGAATCTTTCGAGGAAGACGACGACCCGACGGTGTTTTATGTGGAGATTAAAGAATAAAGGTTATCTGTCCTCTTCTATCCTTTCCTTGGCCTTGTAGTAGGCGTTATAGCTGGTGAAACCGCTCTCTTGGGCGGCGGTTTCCTTGGTGGCTTGGGGATGTTCGGTCATATAACGGACGTAATGGGCAAGTCGGAGGCTGTTCACATAGTGCGAGAAGCCGCCCAAATGCTTTTGGAAGACTTTCGACACATACGAGCGGCTGTAACTGCATTGCTCCACCACGTTCTCTAACTTCAGGTGAGCATCCAAGTAGCCTTTTTCGTCCTTCACGAAACGCTCTATCTCCTTGATAATCTTTTGTTCACGCTCTTCAAACGTGGCCTCGACCGTCACTTCCTCTTCCATTTCTTCCATAGGTTCCTCCGTTTCGATGATGATGGCTTGGCGGCGCCATGCGGGCAGCACGAAAATCAGCAGCACCACGTTGAAAACGGCTAAAAGCAGATTCATTACCGCCATTAACGCGGGGCTGTCTAAAAGGAAAGGAGGCCACACCATAAGTGTCATCACCACGGGCAGCAGCCACACGCGGTGGGCGAATTCCATGGAGAAGTCGTCGGGGTTGGAGTAGTTCTCGTCGCGTGTCTCACGCATCCAGCGCAGTGTTTGCAACATAGCCACGCCACAGTAACCCATCATAAGCACACCCACTACACCAACCACGACAATCCAGACGCGCGTCATGTCGGGACCCATTATGCCTTTAGGCAGCCATGCGTCAATAATCAACGGTAGCATCGCAACGAGGGTGATGGCGGCGGTAAGACTGACGGTCTTTCGCCAACGCTCCCAGCGTTTCACCGTGCCGAAGAAACAGAAAAAAAGCGCACCGCCGTAGAAATAATAAGTGCCTGGGAAGTACGACTTCCACAACGTCCAAGCCGAGGGGCTGGCGGGGTTGAGCACATAGGGCAGCAGCACCGAGGCACAAAAGTAGATGACCACTAACAGCTTCCTGTCGGGAAAGATGTAGTCGTGGTGTTCCTTCGGCTCGCGGCAGGTATGGAACCATCTGACGGCGGCAAACACCCAGCAGGTAGTCAGAAAGACCGCCGCAGAAACACCGTATATATATTCGTTTGGGAGTTGCATATTTTGGGCAAAAATGAAAATTTGGGCAAAATTATGAAATTTGTACCAAAAGCAACTTTTTTTGTACCAAAAGCAATGTTTTTTGTACTAAAAGCAATGTTTTTGTACTAAAAGCAATACCCCGTTTCGGGAATTGTCCGTAATTTTACACCGCAAAAACTGTCCGGAAAGGAATCAACATTAAAACATCAATGAATATGACCAAACATCTACATCTCAAAAAAGTCCTCGCAGCAGTGCTGACGATAGCGGCTCTCGCGACGGGGCAACAGGCCTTCGCCACCGTCACTGAAACCTTCACCTTCAAAGGTAATGTGCAAACCGTCAACAACAAAAACTATTACAACTTTGAGGTTGGCACTTCTGGGGGCATTATTGAGCAATTAGCGTACCGGCCAGGCACCTCCTGTCAATTCAACAATGCCCATTTAAGCTGGGGTCCAGTCTTTGTCACCCTCAACGGCACACTGCAATTCCAGGTGTCAAACACACTCACCGACGTTGTCGTTCAGGGGAGCACATTCACTGTGACCTTCCAAAGCCAATCGCTATGGTTCTACGGTGCCTCGGTCAAGAAACTGGACGGCACTAATGTTACGAACAGCAATGTCACGGTGAGCAGCGACAAACATACGGTTACCGTCACCATCAATGGTAATGGTACGGAATTTGGGCAAATCATCCTCGACTATGTGCCCAATGAGCCTTTCAACAACAACAACACCGTCGTCAGCGGTATCGAGCCTCTGTACATCTGGAACGGCTCCCCTATCACGTTTGAGCCTCCTACCGTCACCTACAACGGCAACGTGCTCACCGAGGGCACTGACTACACCGTGAGCTACCCTGACACGGGAACTAATCCTTTGTGGTATATATGGGATATGAGTGTCATCATCACGGGCACAGGCAACTATGCAGGCACCTTCTATCAACACTTCATCTATCGCAACGTCAACCTTACTGACTTCACGCAACTCACCGACGGCAGCTACCAAATCGCCACGCAGCAAGACCTCGACTACCTCGCCCTTTATGTCGGCACCATCAGCCAAATCAACAATAGCTACCAATACAACTACTGCGAAGGCCTCACCTTCAAGCAGACCGCCGACATCGCCTACACTTACACCACGGCGTGGAACGGCAGCGGCAACGAGACCAACTTCACCGCCATCGGCGGCTGGGGCAGGCCCTTCAAAGGCACCTTCGACGGGCAAAACCATACCATCAGCGGCATACGCATCTCGAAAACTGGCCAGGCCGACTCTGACAAATGCCAAGGTCTCTTCGGCATTGTCGATAACGGCGGCACCGTGAGGAATGTCGTCCTTGCCGACACCCGCATCAAAGGCTACACCGGCACTGGCGGCATCGTGGGCACCAACTATGGCACCATCGAGGACTGCCGCGTGCAGAACAATGTACTTATCAGGAGTTCAGGAAAGCCCATTGCCGGCAATAATGGCAGCAACTTCGGCGGCATCGCGGGCAGCAACGAGAATGGCGGCACCGTCACCCGCTGCACCAGCAGTGTCACCATTGACGGCTATGTAGGCACCACGAGCGGAATATATTCTGTCTGCCTTGGCGCCATCGTCGGCAGCAATGGCGGCACCCTCACCGCCAACTATTACCGTGGCTGCACCGTAATCAACAGCGACAACCCCAATGGTACCTCCATTGGCATTGGTGTCGGTACCGTTACCGGCAGCCAGGACCAGGACGGTGCGCGCAGCGTCCACGCCCTCACCCTCGGCACGGACATCACGGCCACGGGCGAGAGCGTCGTCATCGACGGCATCACCTACTACGCCTCGAACACTACCGTCACCTTGGGCTACGACAACCTGCCCGCAGGCCAAATGCCCGTCTATTCGGTGGGCGGCACCACCATCGAAGGCAACACCTTCACCATGCCCACCAATGACAATGCCACGGTGAGCGCAACCTTTGTTTCGGCCTGGAGCGGCAGCGGCACCTCGGGCAGCCCCTACGTCATCACCACCACGGCGCAACTCGATGCCTTGGCCAGCGCGGTGAAGGGCGGCACGACCTACAGCGGCACCTACTTCGTGCTGGGCAACGACATCGCCTACAGCACCATAGGCCTCGGCGACACCGACGAGAACTTCACCACCATCGGCGGCTACTTCAACGGCGGCGACAAGAACTTCAGCGGCACCTTCGATGGCCAAGGGTACACCATCAGCGGCATACGGCTCTACAAGACCGGAAACAGTAACCCAAGCAAGAACCAAGGATTGTTCGGCAGGATTGACGGCGCCACCATCGAAAACGTCATCCTTGCCGATGCCCGCATCACCGGTTATCGCTACGTCGGCGGAATCGTGGGCAATAAAGCCAGTGGAACGGTGCAAAACTGCCTTGTCCTCGAATCGACCATCACTTGTGCGGACACCTATGTGGGAGCCCTCTTTGGCAAGAACAACGGCACCCTCGCCAACAACTACTATCACGGCTGCACCGTAGGCGGCGCCACCACCAACATCGGCACCAACGACGGCGACGTCACCACGGACGACGGGGCGGTACAGGTCTTCAGCCTCATCTTGGGCGAAGGCATCACGGCCACGCCAGCCCCGGCGGTCACATACAACAACATCAATTACTACACCGCAGGCACGGAAATCACGCTGGGGGCGCCACAAGGCTATGCCATCACCTCCGCCACCCTCACCTATGGCGGCAGCGACTATCCCATCGTGGGCAACAGTTTTGAGATGCCGGCACAGGATGTGGCAGTGACCGCCGTCCTTCAAGCACGATACACCTTCAACAGCACCACTGGCGTGCTGGCACTCCTCTGGGGTGAGTTCAACAAGGACAACAAGTGGGGCAGCGAGGTCACAGAATCGGCGGTCACAAGCGTCACCGCCACCGACGAGGTGAGCTTCACGGGCGACTGCAACCAACTGTTCTACAATTTCACCAGTTGCACGAGCATGGACCTGACTGATGTGAACACCGCCAATGTCACCAACATGAGCAACATGTTCAGGGACTGCTCGGGCCTCCAATCGCTCAATATCTCGGGCTGGAACACCGCCAATGTCACCGACATGAAATACATGTTCTACGGCTGCTCGGGCCTCCAATCGCTCAATATCTCGGGCTGGAACACCGCCAATGTCACCAACATGAGCTACATGTTCTACGGCTGCACGGGCCTCCAATCGCTCGACCTCTCGGGCTGGAACACCACCAATGTCACCGACATGAGCTACATATTCCGGGGCTGCTTTGGCCTCCAATCGCTCGACCTCTCGGGCTGGAACACCGCCAATGTTACCAACATGAGCTACATGTTCCGGAGCTGCTCGGTCCTCCAATCGCTCGACCTCTCGGACTGGAGCACCGCCAATGTCACCAACATGAGCCACATGTTCTACAACTGCTCGAGCCTCCAATCGCTCAATATCTCGGGCTGGAACACCGCCAATGTCACCGACATGAAATACATGTTCTACGGCTGCAGGAGACTCCAATCGCTCAATATCTCGGGCTGGAACACCGCCAATGTCACCAACATGAGCTACATGTTCTACGGCTGCACGGGCCTCCAATCGCTCAATATCTCGGGCTGGAACACCGCCAATGTCACCAACATGAGCTACATATTCCGGGGCTGCTCTGGCCTCCAATCGCTCGACCTCTCGGGCTGGAGCACCAGTAATGTCGAGTACATGAGCGGCATGTTCTATGGCTGCTCGATCCTGACCACCATTTACGCGGGTGAAGGCTGGAACACCTCAAGGGTCAATGAGTCAACCGACATGTTCGACGGCTGCACCTCGTTGGTCGGCGGCATGGGCACGACCTACGATGCATACCACACCGATGGCGAATACGCCCGCATCGACAGGGGACCCAACTCAGACCAACCTGGCTATTTCACGGGACGGTTCACCAAGGAGATTGCGGGCTATGAAGACAATGAAAGCGGCTGGTATCTGATTGCTTCGCCCTTGGCCGCCGATATTGCTCCTACTGCTGTTACCAATATGACCAACGAAACCTTCGACCTCTACTATTTCGACCAAACCGGCGGCAACAACGGCAAGGAATGGAAGAACTGGAAGAACGAAGGAGGCGACGGCTACCATTTCAACCTTAAAACGGGTAAGGGCTACCTCTATGCCAACAGCGGAAACGTCACGCTGATGTTCACGGGCGCGCCTTACAGCGGCAACGGCCAAGTGACCCTCACTAAGGCCGATGGCTTTGAATTTTCGGGCTGGAACCTCATCGGCAATCCTTTCAGCACGGCGGCCACGCTCGACAAGCCTTTCTACAGAATGAACGAAAGCGGCACGGCACTCTCGGCGCAAGTGGAGGCCCACAACAGCGTGGCGGCCATGGAAGGCGTGTTTGTTCAGGCCAGCACCAACAACGAAACGGCTACTTTCACCCAAGCCAACAACAGCAAGGGCGGCGAAAAGAAAGATGTACCCATGCTCAACATCAATCTCAGCCATAACCGTGGCGAAGTCATCGACAACACCATCCTCCGTTTCGACGGCGGGCATACCTTGGAGAAATTCAGTTTCCGCGAGGGCAGCACGAAAATCTACATTCCGCAAGACGGCACCGACTACGCCATTGCCACGAGCAACGGTCAAGGCGAAATGCCCGTCAATTTCAAGGCCACGGAAAACGGCACCTACACTTTGACCATTTCAACAACTCTCAACTCTCAACTTTCAACTCTCAACTACCTGCACCTGATTGACAACATGACTGGCGCGGATGTGGATTTGCTGACCCCTGAGCCTGTCGAAGGGCCAGCCACCTACACCTTCACCGCCAAAACCACCGACTATGCCTCGCGTTTCAAATTGGTGTTTTCCGCCAACGGAAACGCTGACGGCGACAATGATGCCTTTGCCTTCATCGATGCTTCGGGCAATATCATCGTCAATGGCGAAGGCACGTTGCAGGTGATGGACGTGATGGGACGCATTATTGTTTCGCATGGCGGACACACGCGGTGTGTCCCTACCACCGGCCTGACGGCTGGGGTTTATGTTTTGCGTTTGATTGACGGGGATTCTGTCAGGACGCAGAAAATCGTCATCGATTAATTCCGGCATCCGCCGGTTTTCCCGATGTTTCGCATCGGGCTATGGTAATTCGATTCAACAAAAAATCCGCCAAACCATTTGGCGGATTTTTTTCATTTGAACAATCGCATTATCAATGCAGCGACTTGATATATTCATCAATCGCCTTGGCGGACTTCTTTCCCGCACCCATAGCGAGGATGACCGTGGCGGCACCGCTCACGGCATCGCCACCGGCGAAGATGCCAGGACGTGAGGTCGTGCCCACCTCGTCAGCCACGATGCAACCCTTCTTGTTCAAGTCGAGGTTGCGGGTCGTGCTGCCAATCAGCGGGTTAGGCGAAGTGCCGAGAGCCATGATGATCATGTCGACATCGAGGACAAACTCCGAATCCTTAATCGGAACGGGGCTGCGGCGACCAGAGGCATCGGGTTCGCCAAGTTCGCATTTCACGCACTTGAAGCCCTTCACCCAGCCGTTTTCGTCGCCTAATACCTCGACAGGAGCCGTCAGCAGGTCGAAGATGACGCCTTCTTCCTTGGCGTGATGCACCTCCTCCACTCTCGCAGGAAGTTCGGCCTCGGAACGGCGATATACGATATGCACCTCCGAGCCAAGACGCAAAGCGGTACGAGCAGCGTCCATAGCCACGTTGCCGCCACCGACCACCGCGACTTTCTTGCCGACGAAGTTCGGGGTTTCGTAACCTTCCTTGTAGGCAAAGAGCAGGTTGTTGCGGGTCAGGAATTCGTTGGCCGAAACCACGCCGCAAAGGTTTTCGCCCGGCACGTTCATCATCATCGGGAAACCGGCTCCCGAACCGACAAAGACTGCTTCAAAGCCTTCACGTTTCATCAACTCGTCGATGGTGATGGTGCGACCGACGACCACGTCCTTCTCGAACTTCGCGCCCAACTTGCGCACGCTTTCCACTTCCTTCTTCACGACAGTGTCTTTCGGCAGACGGAACGACGGGATGCCATACATCAGCACACCGCCCAATTCGTGCAAGGCTTCAAAGATAGTGACATCGTAACCCATTGACAACAAATCCTTTGCGCAGGTCAAGCCAGAAGGTCCGCTACCGATGATGGCCACCTTGTGACCATTCGGGATGCATTGGCTGCTGAAATGCAGGTCGTGCTCGATGGCATAGTCACCAACGAAACGTTCCAGTTTGCCGATAGCGATAGGTTCGGCTTTCTTGCCCATCACGCAGGAACCTTCGCACTGCGTTTCTTGCGGACACACGCGACCGCAAACGGCAGGCAGCGCCGAGTCGCAGCTGATGACGCCGGCAGCACCCTCGAAGTCGCCTTTGGCCACACGGGCGATAAAGCCAGGAATGTCAACATTGACAGGGCAATGCTCCACACACTGCGGGTTCTTGCAATGCAGGCAACGCTGGGCCTCCATGATGGCCATGTCAGCGGAATAGCCCAAGCAAACCTCGTCAAAGTTGTGGGCGCGAATTTCGGGTTTCTGTTCCGGCACAGGAACGCGCTTTTTCTTGTCAAACGTCTCCTCAGAGATGCCTCCGATGTGGCACTTGTGGCCTTCAGCTTTCTCCTCGGCCTCGAGTTGCTTGCGCGTCTCCACATTGTTATACATGGCCTGACGCTTCATGGCACCGTCGAAGTCAACGTCCTTTCCGAGGAACTCAGGGCCATCGATGCAGGTGAACTTGGTCTTGCCGCCAATGCTCACGCGGCAGGCACCGCACATACCCGTACCGTCGACCATAATCGAATTAAGCGACACCGTACAGCGGATGCCCAACTCCTCGCAGGTCTTGGTGGCGAACTTCATCATGATCATCGGGCCGATGGCAACGGCTTCGTCATACTGCTTGCCGCTGGCCACGAGTTGACGCAACACATCGGTAACCAATCCCTTACGACCCGTAGAGCCGTCATCAGAAGTGACATACAGGTTACTGACCTCAGCCAATTCCTTCTCGAAAATCAGCAAGTCCTTGGTACGCGCACCGATGATGCAGTCGGCAGTGGCACCGTGGTCGTTCAACCACTTCACTTGGGGATAAATCGGGGCGATACCCACACCGCCGCCGATGAAGACGAAACTGCGCTTGCGCAATTCCTCAGCGGTCATTGTGGCAAACTCAGACGGTTTGCCCAAGGGACCTACGATGTCGGCAAAGCGGTCGCCTTCCTTGTACTCGGCCATTTTCTTGGTGGATTCGCCAATGGCCTTGAAGACGATGGTCACCGTTCCCCTGACACGGTGGTAGTCACTGATGGTCAGCGGAATACGTTCAGAGTTTTCCTCCATCTTGACGATAAGGAACTGCCCCGGCAAAGCCGAATGGGCGATTCGCGGCGCATACACATCCATCAGGTAGGTCTCGGCCGCGAAGGTTTCTTTGTGTAGAATTTCAAACATAATATAAGGATAATGAGTTAGTTTTTCTCCGCAAAGATAGTGTTTTTCATCAATGCAAGCGAAAATACGCATTTTTTTAAACAAAAAAGCCCCGCTTTCGCGAGGCTCACCTTAATACAATTATGAAAACATTATTCTCTACCGTCCAAAGCCTTCACTTCGTCGGTCATGTTGAGCTTTACATAGATGGAGCGCAGCACGTTCTTCACGTCGTCGGAAGGCTGGGCTTCGTAGGCGCGTTGCAGGTAAGGAAGACCCGTGCGGAGCAGTCCATTGGCTTGCTCGATGAGTCCGTTGTATTGTTCCTGTTCGGCCTTCGAGAAGCCCGTGATTTCGTTGGCCTGCTCGATATACTTGTTGGCCATGCCCGTGTATAGCACGCCGATGTTGTAGATGGCATCGTAGTAGTCAGGGTTGATGGCGAGGGCATCCTCATAATATTTGCGGGCCTTTTCCACATCGTAGACGTCGGCGTTGTTCTCGTCGCCGTAGATGGTGCCGAGCACGAAGAGCAGTTGGGCGTTTTCGGGGTCGAGTTGGTGCAGTTTGTTGAGGTCTTCAACGGCTTCGGCACCCTTGCCTTCCTTCAGGTAGGCATTCACCTTTTCGAGAATCAGGCCGGCATCGCCGGGGTTCTTCTCCAAGCCTGCGTTAATCATGGCCATAGCTTGCTCGGCGTTGCCCATGCCATTGTAGCAGGCGGCGAGGTGCTTGTAGACATCCACACCGTCAACACCGTTGCCTTGAAGCTCTGTGAAGTAGGACAGGGCAGTGTTGTAGTCCTCGGCTCTCAGGGCTGAGGTGGCGGCAAAGTTCAGCATGTCGTTGGCATCAGTGCTGCCAAGGCTCTTGGCGATGTCGTAAGCCTTCTTGAACATGGGAGCGGCCTCGGCAAACTTGCCCGTGTTGTAGTCGTCAGCACCTTTAGAATAATAGGTGGTCATCACCGAACCCACACGCTGGTAGATTTCGCTCTTGTTGTCATCGAGGAAGTCTTGGTTCTTCATGCAGTTCATCAGCGATTCGTAAACGATTTCCAAAGCGTTGGGAGCTTGGGCCATCAAAGCCTCGTCGCCCGATTGGATGATGTTCTGGTAGATGGCGGCGCGATACAACCAAGCCTGCGACTGGTCGTTGGGCTTCATTCCCAGAAATTGTTCGTGATTGACGCACTTTTCAATGGAGGCCATAGCCTTGGCATATTGGCCGTTCTTGTTGTACATGTAGGCGTCGGTTCTGTCTTTCTTTTGGGCCATCATCACGTTTGCAGTGAGCAGGACGGCCAACAAAATCATTACTTTTTTCATTTTCTCGATTATTTAAAGTTTAACTTTTTCGTTTGTTATCGTGTTTCCTTGCAATTATTGTTCCAAAGTGTTTTCGTCATCTGGATTCGGCGTTTCGACAGGCTCAACGGCCTCGGTTCCATCTGGGGTAGGCGTTTCGATTGGCTCAACCACTTCTGCGGTTTCTTCTGGTTCGTCCTCATGCTCGGTCTTGGTCACGGCGGCGATTTCATCGTTGCCGCGCAAATCGATGAGTTTCACGCCCTGAGTGGCACGACCCATCACACGCAACTTGCTGACTGCCATTCTGATAACGATGCCCGACTTGTTGATGATCATCAGGTCTTCGTCGTCGGTCACGCCCTTGATGGCGATGAGGTCGCCGGTCTTGTCGGTGATGTTCAAGGTCTTCACACCCTTGGCACCACGGTTGGTGATGCGGTAGTCGTCGATGTCGGAGCGTTTGCCGAAGCCTTTTTCCGAAACAACGAGCACGGTTTGTTGCGGGTCGTTGATGCAAACCATGCCGATAACCTCGTCATTTTCAGAGGCTAACGTAATGGCTTTCACGCCCGTAGCGGTACGACCCATCGGACGCACGGTTTGCTCGTTGAAGCGCACAGCCTTACCTGAACGCACGGCCATCAGCACCTCGTCGTTGCCTGAAGTCAGGCAGGCTTCAAGGAGTTGGTCGTCCTCGCGGATGTTGACCGCTATGATACCGTTTTGGCGCACGTTCTTGTAGGCCGCCAAAGTTGTCTTCTTAATGATGCCCTTCTTGGTGCAGAGGATGATGTAGTTGTTTTCCAAATAGTCCTCATCGCTCATGCTCTTCACGTTGAGGTAGGCCATTACCTTATTGTCTTTGTCAAGCGGCAATAGGTTTTGGATGGCGCGACCCTTGCTGTTCTTGCCCTCTTCTGGAATCTCGAAAGCCCTGAGTTTGTAGCACTTACCCTGTTCGGTGAAGAAAAGCAAATGGTTGTGGTTGGTGGCTGTGAAGATATGCTCGATGAAGTCGGTGTCGCGGGTGGCGGAGCCTTTCGAACCCTTGCCTCCACGGCTTTGCACACGGTATTCGGTCAGCGGCGTGCGCTTGATGTAACCGAGGTGCGAGATGGTGATGACCACGGCATCGTCGGCGATGATGTCCTCCATGCGGAACTCACCGGCGGCGGGCATGATTTGGGTGCGGCGGGCGTCGCCATATTTTTCTTTGATGACCAACAATTCGTCCTTGATGATTTGGAACTGCAATTCCTCATTTTGTAGAATTTCGTGGAAATGCTTGATGCGCTCGTGGATTTCGTCCAACTCGTCCAAGATTTTCTTGATTTCGAGTCCGGCCAACTGACCGAGGCGATAGGCCACGATTGCGGAGGCCTGCGGGTCGTCGAAGCCGAACTTGTCCATGATGGCTTGCTTGGCTTCGGGTGTGCCGCCTTTACAGGCGCGGATGGTGGCGATGATTTCGTCAACGATGTCAATGGCGCGGGCCAAACCTTCCAAGATATGGGCACGGTCTTCGGCTTTCTTCAACTCGAAGCGAGTGCGACGCAACACGATTTCGTGACGGTGTGCCACAAAATGCTCAATCAACTGCTTGAGGTTCAATGTATAGGGCCGCCCATTCACCAAAGCCACATTGTTCACGTTGAAGGAACTTTGCAGCGGGGTCATCATGAACAGTTTGTTCAAAACCACGTCGGGGTTGGCATCGCGTTTCAGTTCATACACCACGCGGATGCCTTTTCTATCTGACTCGTCGCGGATGTCGGCTAAGCCTTCCAATTTCTTCTCGCTCACGAGGTCGGCGGTCTTCTTGATCATTTCGGCCTTGTTCACCTGATACGGAACCGAGGTGGCAATGATGCGCTCGTGGCCGTTGTGTTCCTCAAAATGGGTTTCGCCACGCAAAACGATGCGTCCCCTACCCGTTTCAAACGCCTCGCGCACACCTTCATAGCCGTAAATCACGCCAGCCGTCGGGAAATCGGGTGCCTTGATGTATTGCATCAGTTCAGCCACAGTGATTTCGCGGTTGTCGATGTAGGCAATAATGCCGTCAACGCACTCGCTGAGGTTATGCGGCGCCATGTTGGTAGCCATACCTACGGCAATGCCGTTGGTGCCGTTCACCAAAAGGGCGGGAATCTGCGTGGGCAACACGGTAGGCTCTTGGGTGGTGTCGTCGAAGTTGTTCTGGAAATCGACGGTGTCCTTGTCCAAGTCGTCAAGCATTTCCTCTGCAATCTTCTGCAAGCGAGCCTCGGTGTAACGCATGGCTGCGGGGCTGTCGCCGTCCATCGAGCCGAAGTTGCCCTGGCCGTCCACCAAAGGATAACGCAGTGACCACCATTGAGCCATACGCACCATAGCGTCATAAACCGACGAGTCGCCGTGCGGGTGGTACTTACCAAGCACGTCACCGACGATACGCGCCGACTTTCTATAGCCGCTGCGCGAGGTGACGCCCAATTCCTTCATGCCGAACAGCACGCGACGATGCACCGGTTTGAGGCCGTCGCGCACGTCGGGCAAGGCACGCGAGATTATGACGGACATCGAATAGTCGATGTAAGCCGACTTCATCTGGTTCTCAAGATTGACCTTGATGATTTTTTCTCCAGTGTTTTCAGGGATATTATCTTCCTGATTTTCAGGAGTAATGTTATTGTTTTCGTCCATTTTCTGGGTTAGTTTTCTCTATTTTTAATAAGGGTGCAAAGATAGAGTTTTTTTGGATTGGTTTGACAAAACGGCGCGAAAAACTTATTACTCGAATTACCAGAAATACATCACGAAACCGCAGATTGGCTCCACCGAATCGGAGATTTCAACAAAGTCAATTATCAGAAATCAAATTTGCGAAACAATTTATGGCAAATTCCTGACAATTCAAGTTCCCAAAAACTGGAATAATCTTGAAAAGATGTAAATTTTGGCTTGCAATAATCTTGAAAAGATGTAATTTTGCAGTCTCAATAATCTTGAAAAGATGTGAATTTTGGCTTGCAATAATCTTGAAAAGATGTAATTATGGCTATGAAACGAAAGATTTACAATGAGTTGCTTGAATGGAAAAACAAGCGCAATGGAGCAACGGCAGTCATCATCGAAGGAGCGCGACGCATCGGGAAAAGCTATATTGTGGAGGAATTTGCCCGAAACGAGTACGATTCTCATCTGCTCATCGACTTCAACAAGGCTGACAAAGTGGTCTGGGAATGGTTCGACAACTATCTTGAAGACTTAGACACACTACTCATGAACCTGCAAATCCATTATGGTGTGCGCCTTACGCCTCGCAAGTCCGTCATCATTTTCGACGAGGTTCAATTGTGCCCACGCGCCCGTTCTGCCATCAAATACCTTGTTGCCGACGGTCGTTTCGATTACATTGAAACCGGCTCGCTCGTCAGCATCAAAAAGAATGTCAAGGACATCCTCATTCCTTCCGAAGAACAGGCTTTGCCTATGTATCCCATGGATTTTGAGGAGTTTCTTTGGGCATTGGGCAACGAAATGATGATGCCTTTCATCGAACAATGTTTCAAAAAGCGGCAACCTCTTGGCGGTCTTCACCGCAAGGCCTTGGACTATTTCCGCACCTATATGATTGTGGGCGGTATGCCACAAGCCGTGTTGAAATATATTGAAACGCGTGACTTTGAGGAAGTTGACCGCGTAAAAAGATCGATTCTGCAAGTTTACAAGAACGACATAGCCAAATATGCCTCCAACGTGGAGCATAAAGTAAAAAGCATCTTCGATGAATTGCCAGCCCAATTGCAAAAACAAGAGAAAAAATTCCGGCTTTCGGCTTTGGAACCCAATGCTGCCTACCGCGATTACGATGATGCTTTTTTCTGGCTTTCGGATGCCGGAATCGTCAATATTTGCTATAACTGCACCGCTCCAAACATCGGTTTGCGGCTCAATATGGAACGCAACACGCTGAAATGCTACATGGCCGACACAGGGCTGCTTTTCAGCCATGCTTTTGACGAAAAAGGCCGAGTCCCCAATGAAATTTACCAGAAAATCATCCACGACAAATTGGAAATCAACGAGGGAATGTTGGTGGAAAACATTGTGGCGCAAATGCTTACGGCAAGCGGACACAAACTCTACTTCTACAGCAACTCGAGCCGCGAAAATGCCGAAGACCGCATGGAAATCGATTTCCTGACAGCCAAGTCGAAACTGACTTCAAGGCATAATATTACACCGATTGAAGTAAAGTCGTCACAACGATACACATTGTCGTCAATTAACAAGTGTATCAACAAGTTCGGCAATTATTTGTCTACGCCTATCGTACTACATTCAGCCGACCTTAAACAAGAGAAAGGCATTGACTATTTGCCGCTTTATATGACTCCGTTGCTATAATTCCAAAAGTTTGTTTCCCGAATAATGGCGCGGCGCAGTTTTTGTTCGTACCTTTGCGCTCCGAAAGAATCGGACAAGGCAAGAACTTGGATTTTTATTAAATTATTGAAAATAAACGAATTGTAATTATATGGATGCAAAATTTTCTCCCCGTGTGCGTGCCATTTTGTCACTCAGTCACCAAGAGGCGCAACGCTTGGGGAACGCATACGTCGGGTTGGAACACCTTTTTTTGGGCATGTTGAAGGATGGAGGCAGCAGTGCCATCCGCATTTTGGAGAACCTCAACCTGAATATTGAAGTCTTTTCAAAAAAATTGGAAGCCTCGGTGCGGACCGCCAATGTCAACAAAAGCACCGTTTTGGCCCTGCCCCTCACCAAGCAGGCCGAGCGTGTGCTGAAGTTCACTTACATCATTGCCAAGGAGTTTCATTCGGAGATTGTGCGCTCCGAACATCTCATGTTGGCCATCTTGCACGAGAAGAACAACATCATATCGCAAAACCTTGAGTTTGAGGGCATCAACTACGACAACTTCAAGCAGGAACTGATTCGCTTCGGCATGGAACACGGCGACCTGCCGCAGGATTCGGCGGAGGAAACCATTGGCTCTGCCTCGAATGTCTTTACCGAAGAGGAGGACTACGAAGACCTGATGAACGATATTAGGCCGCAACAGGAAAAACCCAAGAAAACCCCTGCCGCAAAGAGCAAGACACCCGTTTTGGACAATTTCGGGCGCGACCTCACCAAGGCCGCCGAGGAAAGTCGCCTCGACCCCATCGTGGGCCGCGAGCGCGAATTGGAACGCATCGCCCAAATCCTCAGCCGCCGCAAGAAAAACAACCCTATATTAATAGGTGAACCCGGTGTGGGCAAGTCAGCCATTGCTGAGGGATTGGCCATCCGCATCGTGCAGCACCGCGTGCCGCGCACCTTGTTCGACAAGCGTGTCGTCATGCTCGACATTGGCTCCATCGTGGCCGGCACCAAGTATCGCGGCCAGTTTGAAGAGCGTATCAAAGCCATTCTCAATGAATTGGAAAACAACCGCGACATCATTCTTTTCGTCGACGAAATCCACACTTTGGTTGGGGCGGGCAACGCCAACGGCTCATTGGATGCCAGCAACATGTTCAAGCCGGCTTTGGCGCGTGGCGAGTTGCAGTGCATTGGCTCCACCACTTTGGACGAATACCGCCAGTATATTGAGAAAGACGGTGCCTTGGAACGCCGTTTCCAAAAGATTCTCGTCGAGCCGACCACACCCGCCGAGACCATCGAAATCTTGAACAACATCAAACCGCGATACGAAGACCATCATTTGGTGAAATACACGCCCGAGGCCATCGAAGCCTGCGTGAAACTCACCGACCGCTACCTCAGCGACCGCCATTTGCCCGACAAGGCCATCGATGCCTTGGACGAAGCTGGTGCGCGAGTCCACATCAAGAACATTGATGTGCCGAGCGAAATCACCGAATTGGAGAAACGCTTGGAAGAGGTGCGAAAGGACAAGAAAGCCGCCGTCGCCGAACAGAAATTTGAGGAGGCGGGCATGTATCGCAACGAGGAAGTGAAGATTCTTGACCGCCTCGACACTGTCAAAAAGGCATGGGAAAGCAACGCTGTCGCCCATCGTGAAAACGTCACGGAACAGAATGTGGCTGAGGTGGTTGCCATGATGACTGGCGTGCCTGTGCAGCGCATTGCCAAGAACGAAGGCGACCGCCTGATGCACATGGAAAGCGAGTTGGCGGGCACCGTTATCGGTCAGGACGAGGCCATCAAGAAGGTGACCAAGGCCATCCGCCGCAACCGCGCTGGACTGAAAGACCCGAACAAGCCCATCGGCTCGTTCATTTTCCTTGGCCCGACGGGTGTAGGCAAGACCTACTTAGCCAAGGTGTTGGCCAAGTTCCTCTTCGACAGCGAAGACGCGCTCATCCGCATCGACATGAGCGAATACATGGAGAAGTTTGCCGTGTCGCGCCTCGTGGGTGCGCCTCCCGGATATGTCGGTTACGAAGAAGGCGGCCAACTCACTGAAAAAGTGCGCCGTAAGCCCTACTCCATCGTCCTTTTGGACGAAATCGAGAAGGCCCATCCCGATGTATTCAACTTGCTCCTTCAAGTCCTTGACGACGGCCAATTGACTGACAGTCTGGGCCGTAAGGTCGACTTCAAGAATACCATCATCATTATGACCTCCAACATTGGTTCACGCCAGTTGAAGGACTTCGGTCAGGGGGTTGGTTTTGGCACGCAGGCCAAACTCAACGCCAAGAACGAGTATTCGCAGAGCGTCATCGACAATGCCCTGAAACGCACTTTCGCCCCTGAGTTTTTGAACCGTGTTGACGACGTGGTGATGTTCAACTCATTGGAAAAGAAGGACATCCACAAGATTATCGGCATCGAAATCCGTCAGGTGGTGAAGCGTGTTGAGGAGATGGGTTACAAGATCGAACTCACCGAAAAGGCATTGGACTTCATCTCCGAAAAGGGCTGGGACGAACAGTATGGCGCCCGTCCGCTGAAACGCGCCGTCCAAAAATATGTGGAAGATGTTTTGGCCGAGGCCATCATTTCCGCCAATCTCCACATCGGCGACCTCATCAGCATCGACTTGGCCGAAAATGGCGAGGAAACCATCGCCAAGGTCGTCCCCATCGAGCAAAAAATCCTTGAAGAAGCCCCTTTCGCATGAACTACGACTTCAAGAAACATATTGACAGTAAGATATTTAGGGTGATTGCTTACGCTTCCCATGAGTTGGGCTACAAGAGTTATGTCATTGGTGGCTATGTGCGCGACATTTTGCTGCGCCGTCCGTCAAACGACATCGATGTAGTCACCGTGGGCAGCGGGATTACCCTTGCCAAAAAGGTCGCTTCCCTCCTGCCCGGCCACAAGGAAGCCAAATATTACGGAGCTTTCGGCACTGCCATGATCAATTATCAAGGCATGGAAGTGGAATTTGTGGGCGCGAGGAAAGAGTCCTACGACCGCAACAGTCGCAAGCCGGTGGTCGAAAATGGCACTTTGGAGGATGACATCAGCCGCCGCGACTTTACCATTAACGCATTGGCACTCAGCCTCAACGCCGAGGACTTTGGCACACTCATTGACCTTTACAACGGCATGGCCGACATGGAGGAACTGCTCTTGCGCACCCCCTTAGACCCCGACATCACTTATTCCGACGACCCACTCCGCATGATGCGTGCCATCAGATTCGCATCACAATTAAGGTTTTACATCGAATCCGAGTCGTTTGAGTCCATCAAGCGCAACGTTGAGCGTATCAAGATTGTTTCGATGGAGCGCGTCACCGAAGAACTGAACAAGATCATCCTTTCGCCAAGGCCTTCCATCGGGTTCAAGTTGCTGGATGAGAGTGGTTTGCTAAAACTTATCTTCCCACAACTCAGCCAATTGAAAGGCGTGGAAATCGTGCAAGGCAAAGGCCACAAAGACAATTTCTTGCACACGCTGCAAGTGCTTGACCAAGTGGCAGAAAAGAGCGACGACCTTTGGCTGCGTTGGACTGCCCTGCTTCACGACATCGCCAAACCCCAGACCAAACGCTGGGAGGACGGCACTGGCTGGACATTCCACGGGCATGAGTTCAAAGGCTCGAAGATGGTGACTAAAATCTTCGCTGCCATGAAGTTGCCCCTCAACGAGAAGATGAAATATGTGCAGAAGATGGTGCTGCTCCACATGCGCCCCATCGTGCTCGCCGAGGATGTGGTGACCGACTCCGCAGTGCGCCGCCTGCTTTTCGAGGCTGGCGACGACATCGACGACCTGATGTTGCTTTGTCACGCCGACATCACCTCGAAGAACGAGGAGAAAATCAAGAAGTTCCACCACAATTTTGAGATTGTGCAGGAGAAACTGAAGGAAATCGAGGCCAAAGACCATCTGCGCAACTGGCAGCCGCCCATTGATGGCATCGCCATCATGGAAACCTTTGGAATTCCTGAAGGTCGAGAGGTTGGCATCATCAAAAATGCCATCCGCGAGGCCATTTTGGATGGGGTTATCGGCAACAATTTCGCCGAGGCATACACCTTTATGAAAGAAGAAGGCAAAAAGTTGGGCCTCAGCGTGGTAAAGGAAATCCAAGAGCCGATTATTGTTGCTAACAATGGACCGGTGCCGAATAAAATTTAGAATTGTAGGGCTTGCCGACTCCGATAGGGTCAGTGGGGCATGCCCCACTGTCGGCAAAGCCCCGAAAAAGAAAAAAAGATGCCAACCTTAATAGTAATCGCTGGCCCAACTGCCTCTGGAAAGACCGCTTTTGCCATCAAAGTTGCAAAGGCACTGAACACCGTTATCCTTTCTGCCGACAGCCGGCAGTTCTACAAGGAAATGAGCATCGGCACTGCTGCTCCAACCGAAGAAGAACTGAGTCAAGTCCAACACTATTTCGTGCATCACATCAGCATTGAGGACAAATACGATGTGGCTGATTATGAACGGGATGCACTGCAACTTTTGGAGGAACTTTACAAAACCCATGACTCAGTGGTGATGACTGGCGGCTCTGGTCTTTTCATCGATGCAGTCTGCAACGGCATTGACGAAATGCCCGACATAAAGCCCGAAATCAGGGAAAAAGTGGAAAACCTGCTCAAAGAAGAAGGCCTGAAAGCCATGCAAGACGAAGTTCAACGCCTTGACCCTGAATATTTTGCCATCGTTGACCAACAAAACCCGCGAAGGTTGCAGCGCGCCTTGGAAGTCTGCTACCAAACGGGCAAGACCTTCACCTCGTTTCGCAGCGGAAACACCGTCAAGCGCGATTTTGACATCAAGAAATACGCCCTATTTTGGGAGCGCGAGGCTCTCATCAAGCGCATCGACAAACGTGTTGATTTAATGATGGAGCAAGGCTTGTTGGAAGAAGCCAAATCGCTTTATCCCAAGCGTCATTTGAACGCTCTCAATACGGTGGGCTACAAGGAGTTGTTCGCCTTTTTCGACGGACAATGCACTCTTGCCGAGGCCGTGGAACTCATCAAAATCCACACGCGGCAGTATGCCAAGCGGCAGATGACTTGGTTGAGGAGGGATGTTGGTTATCAATGGATTACGATGCCTTCATCATCTCCCTTAACAACCTCGCAAACTCCACAATATCCCCCTCAGTAGTGTCAAAAGCACACATCCAGCGGACGACATCTGCATCCTCGTCCCAATCATAGAAAAAGTAATGGTTTTGCAGTTCCTTCCAGACCTTGCGGGGCAACTGGGCGAACACACCATTGGCTTGAACGGGATAAACCACTTTCAAACCAGGGATGTCCTTCACGGCTTGATAGAGTTTTTGCGCCATGCGGTTGCTGTGCTCGGCATTGCGTTTCCAAAGGTCGTTCTCGAAATAGGCATCAAACTGGGCCGCTATAAATCGCATCTTCGAGCAAAGTTGCATGGCCTGCTTGCGACGGTATTTGAACTCGGGACAAAGGTCGGGGTTCAAAAGCACCACCGCCTCCCCCATCATCAGGCCGTTCTTGGTGCCTCCAAACGAAACGGCATCCACGCCAAGGTCGGTGGTCATCTCTTTGAAAGAACAACCCAAGGCCACGGCAGCATTGCCCAAACGGGCACCGTCGATATGGACATACATGTTGTATTCTCGTGCCAAGCCCACGATGGCTTTGATTTCGTCCAAAGTATATAAAGTGCCTAACTCGGTCGGTTGGGTAATGGAAATCACCTTGGGCTGCGAGTGGTGCTCAAAGCCGAAGCCGTGCAAGCGGGTCTTTATTAAATCGGGCGTCAGTTTGCCGTCGGGCGTGGCCACCGTCAGCAGGCGGCAACCCACAACGCGCTGGGGTGCGCCACATTCGTCCACATTGATATGTGCGGATTCTGCACACACCACTGCCTCATGTGAATGGGCCATCGCATCAATGCAAAGGGTGTTGCAGCCCGTTCCGTTGAAGGCAAAGAACACACGCGCCTGTTCGCCAAACTGTTGCTTGAACTTTTGTTCAGTTGCAGCGCAATATTCGTCATCGCCGTATGCCACAGCGTGTTCCGTGTTCACGCGGGCGATGGCTTCCAAAACCTCGGGACACACGCCCGAATGGTTGTCGCTTCCAAATCCTCGTTTCATCACACCATCTTTTTCGCTTCCTCCAAAATCATGTTGGCGAAACGTTCCGCCTCGGCCTCTGTCTTGCCTTCGGAATAGATACGGATGATGGGTTCTGTGTTCGACTTGCGCAGATGCACCCAACCTTCCTCGAAGTCGATTTTCACACCGTCGATGGTGGTCACTTTCTCGTTCTTGAACTTTTCGGCGAACTTGGCCAAGATACCGTCCACATCGGTCGAAGGCGTGAGTTGGATCTTGTTCTTCGACATGAAATAGGCAGGATATTCCTTTTTCAGTTCGGAGCATTTCACCTTCTTTTCGGCCAATTGCGTCAGGAACAAAGCCGTGCCAACGAGTGCATCGCGGCCATAGTGCAACTCGGGATAAATCACGCCTCCGTTGCCTTCGCCACCGATAACAGCACCAACTTCCTTCATTTTTTCCACCACATTCACTTCGCCTACAGCAGCGGCAAAGTACTGTTGGCCATGCTTTTGCGTTACATCTCTTAAAGCGCGGGTTGAAGACAGGTTGCTCACCGTCGAGCCGGGGGTATGCTTCAGAATGAAATCGGCCACGGAAACCAAAGTGTATTCCTCACCGAACAGTTCGCCGTCTTCCTTGACAAAAACAAGGCGGTCCACATCGGGATCGACGACCACACCGAAATCGCATCCTTGTTCCTTGACATAGCGGCAGATGTCGGTCAGGTTTTGAGCCAAAGGCTCAGGCGTGTGAGCGAACTTACCGGTAGGATCGCAATTGAGTTCCAAGACTTCCTTCACACCGAGGGCACGCAACATCTTCGGGATGGCAATGCCGCCCGTCGAGTTGACCGCATCCACGGCCACTTTGAAGTTGGCCTTGGCAATCACCTCCTTGTTGACCAAAGGCAGTTGGCAAACCATGTCGACATGCTTGTCCATCCAACCGTCAACTTGCTGATAACTACCGATTTCCTCAATCGGAACGAAGTCGAAATCGTCCTTGGCAGCCACGTCAAGCAGCCAAGCCCCTTCTGCGGCGGAAATGAACTCGCCCTTTTCGTTCAAAAGTTTCAGGGCGTTCCATTGCGCTGGATTGTGGCTGGCCGTAAGGATAATGCCAGCATCGGCTTTCAAGCCTGTCACAGCAATTTCAGTGGTGGGTGTAGTGCTCAGTCCAATGTCAAGCACATCGGCACCCATAGCCTGCAAAGTGCCGCAAACCACCTGATTCACAAGGAATCCCGAAAGGCGTGCATCGCGACCGACCACGATTTTCGGGCGTTTAACTCCCTTATGATGCTGGACGAATTTTACGAATGCAGCGGTGAATTTCACCATGTCGATTGGCGTGAGGTTGTCGCCCGGCTGGCCGCCAATGGTACCACGAATGCCGGATATGGATTTAATAAGGGTCATAGCGTATTTGTTGTTTGATTAAGATTATTAACTGATTGGTTTTCAGGATTGATGGAAAAATCCAAAAGAATGGGGTAATGGTCGGATGCCTTGAAGCGGCAACGCTTGAAATTGAGGGGGACAACCCCGTTGTTGGCCCAGATATAGTCGATGCGCAACAACGGCAACTTGCCCGCGTAAGTCGGCTTGATGCCGCGCCCTACCTTGGTGAAAGTATCCACAAAACCAGCCTTTTGCAATTGTCGATAATTGTAGGAAAGCGGAGGCTCGTTGAAGTCGCCACACATGATGATAGGCCCTTCGACGGGCGGTATTCCTTCAAGTACTTTAACAAGTTCTTCACTTCGGCGTTGGAAGGCATAACCCAACTTATGGAGAATGGTCTTTCCTATAGTATCTAACTTATTCTGTCGTTCTGACGAACTCATCAAAATGTCAATTTCATCATCTGTAATTTTATATGAAAGCAAATGCACATTGGCGACATGGAATTTGCCCTTAGCTCCAGCATCCACTTCAACCATTATACCATAAGTATTCTCTTCACCAAATCCAGAATCCTCTGTCACTTTTACAACTGGATACTTTGAAAAGATGACATTACCTCCGTAATTGCTCTTTTTATTAAAATATACATACTGAAAGCCAGCATCTTTTGCAAAGTCGTAAATACATTGTTGTCTGGTTACCTTAGATTTGAAGCCCATAAACTCTTGACAGCAAAGAATATCGGGAGCTTGATCGCGAATCATATTAATCACCTGATAAGCAAAACTCTCCTTGTCCGTTTTTCCATCAAAATGGTCAAAATTGTGTAAATTGTAACTCATTATTCGAATGCTGTCATCAGCACTTTTCTTGCTCCCAAAAGAAAACGACTTATTGAAACCGGGAATGGAAACCAACAATGCCAACACTGCTATCCAGGCTTTTTTTGACCATAAAAGAACCAAAAACAAAAAAATCAGCACATTATAAATAAAAATCACCCAAAACGCAAGTCCGAAAAACGAAGTCCAAACAAAGTGCTTTGGATTAATGTAAGGATTAATGACACACAAAGCCATAGCCACTATGCCAATAAGGGCAAAAAAGGTCAAGAAAAAGACCAACAACCTGCCGAAAAACCCTCTTTCTCTCCTTTCCATGTCATTTGCTGTTTTTGAACAAAAACTCCTTTTCTTCTTGCGTCAAACTGGCATAGCCATTTTTTGAAATCTTGTCCAAGATGGCATCCACATCACGCTCTCTTTCAGCCTTTTGGCGATTATATTCACCATCGTTGCGTGGCACCCGAGGCTCGTCCTTGACTTCCTTGTAAGGCGTGTATTTCGTCTGCGACTTGCGTTTCCACGATTCAAAAATCTCCTTCCATTTCCTGAAATTCTTGTTGGGTCCAGCCGGGTTTTTCCTCCAATACAGAATCAGCAACAGACCGAACAACATGCCGCCAAGGTGGGCGAAATGCGCCACATTACTGGCACCAGAAAGTCCACTGAACAATTCAATGACTGCATACCCGATGACGAACCACTTGGCCTTGATGGGAAACAGGAAATACAAGTAAATCATCGAGTTAGGGAACATCATGCCGAAAGCCAACAGCAGACCGTAGATGGCTCCCGATGCGCCTACGGTGGTCATCATGTTCAGGTAAGCGTCCATCGGAACGATTCGTCCGCCCAAGTTCACATTGGCATAATCGGCCAAAGATGTGGCATATTGGATGTATTGCACCAACTCCTGACACAGACCCGCCCCAATGCCGCAAACCATGTAGAACAAAAGGAAACGCTTTGAGCCCCAGATGTTTTCGAGCGTGTTGCCGAACATCCACAGCGCGAACATGTTGAAAAACAGATGCCCGAAGTTGCCATGCATGAACATGTAGGTGAGCAACTGGTAAATCCTGAAATCGGTAGCTTTGAAGAAATGCAGGCCGAGAATTCTGGTTAGGTCAATGTTGAAACGGGTCAAGGTGACGGTGGCCAAATACATCAAAACATTGATAATCAGCAGGTGCTTGACTATCGTAGGCAACAGCCTGAATCCCGTTGGACTGTATTGTTCGTTCATTTGAAAAATTCCTCCATATTTAGTATTACAAATATTTTCTTGCCATTCGGCGCGACCTCTGCCACATTGCAGGCAAACAACTGGTCTACAAGGTTTTGCATCTCCATTTCTGAAAGCCTTGTCTGCGGCTTGATGGAAAGTTGCGCCGCCAAGGTTTTGGCCAAATCCAACTTCCTATCCAACTGCAAATCGGTGCGGTTTATTTTATAGTTGTCCAAAATCTTTTCCAACAAGGCCACCGCGTCGCAACCCGCCGCATCGGTGGGCGTTCCGTTAATCATAAAAGTGGTCGGATTGGCTTGCTCCAAGGCGAAACCAAGGTTTTCCAACTCGGGAAGCATCTCCTTCAGCAGCGAGGCATCGTTCACATTGAGCGACAAAGCCTGCGGAAACAGTTCCTGCTGCGACACGCCGCTATGGTTCTCCAACTCCTTCAGATATTTCTCGAAAAGCACCCGCGAATGGGCCAACTGCTGGTCGATGACAAGCAAACCCGACTTCACCGTTGTAACGATATAGGATTGATTCACTTGCAGATACTGCGCATTGCTTTGCGACTCTTTTTTCGGTTCAAGGGAAGCATTTTGCAAGTCGGTGCGCTCGCCGTAAAGGATGCGCCAATCGCCCGAATTTGTGTTTTTTTGCGGCTGATACGAGCCTTCCCAATGCGTTTCGCGTGGCGCATGTTCCTTGCTGAACGGATTGAAATTCGGGTCGAGGGGCACATTGGGGATGGCCAAAGGATTCGACATGCCCATTGCCGCACCAAAATCGTTATTCAGGTCAGCCGACTCGTTGAAATCAATCATCGGCGAGAGGTTATGCTGGCCGATAGCCTTGCGCACGGCAGCATGAAGAATGGCATACACCAACTTGACATCCAAGAAGTTGACTTCCGTCTTGGTCGGATGGATGTTGATGTCGATGTCCGACGGGTCGACCTCAATATTGAGAAAATAGCCCGGGAAACTGTCCTTGGGAATCATCTCCATAAAGGCGTTCTCGATGGCGTGATGCAGATAAGCATGTTTTATAAAGCGCTTGTTCACAAAGAAATACTGCTCGCCACGTGTCTTTTTGGCATATTCCGCCTTGACGATATAGCCATCAATGCGCACGCGCTCGGTTTCTTGGCGCACGGGCAGCAACCGACCCTCGTAATTGCTCCCAAACAGGCCCATGATGCGCTGCTTGAGGTTGCCCGGATAGAGATGGTACACTTCTTTGCCGTCGCTGGTGAGGGTGAAGCCGATGTTGGGATTCATCAGCGAAACGCGGGTGAACTCCTCAACAATGTGACGAAACTCCGATTGCGGCGTTTTGAGGAAATTGCGCCTCGCGGGCACATTGAAAAACAGGTTCTTAACCGTGAAGGTAGTGCCCGGTTGCATCGGCACGAGGCTCTGCTCTTTGACCACCGAGCCTTCGTTGACAATCTTCACGCCCACCTCGTCCTCTTTGCGCCGCGTTTTCAGTTCCACCTGCGCGATGGCCGCAATGCTGGCCAAAGCCTCGCCACGGAAACCCATCGTGCGGATGGCGAACAAGTCCTCAGCCTTGCTGATTTTCGAGGTGGCATGGCGCTCAAAGCAAAGCCGCGCATCGGTTTCCGACATGCCGCAGCCGTTGTCGACGACCATAATCATCGACTTTCCAGCGTCTTTCACCACCAAGTCTATTTGGGTGGCACCGGCATCCAAAGCGTTCTCCATCAGCTCTTTGACGGCTGATGCAGGCCGCTGAATCACCTCGCCTGCCGCAATCTGGTTGGCTACACTGTCGGGCAGCAATTTAATGATGTCGAGCATACCTTATTTCCCCATCAGGCCACGCACGATGTTGGTCATCAGCGGCGTGCAGAAAACGAAATAGAAAAGGAAGGCCACAAACACGCCCAACACGATTCGGCGAATCAACTTGGCGCGTTGCTCTTCCTTGCTTTCCTCGTCCTTGGCCACGCCCCAACTCTTCCTCATTTTCATTCTGAGCAACTCTTCATGCGTCAGTTTCGAGTCGAGGCCAGCAGCAGCCTTTTTTTCTTCCCAAGCCTGCTGCTCGGGGTCGTAATAGCGAGGTTTGTAGTTGAATTTCTTTGGGTTATGTCGATAAAAGAATGCCATAATTCTATCATTTTCGGGTGCAAAAATACCAAAATTTTTGTTGTTGAACAACATCTCAATCTGGATATGCGCCTTCTTCCTCGCCCGAGGTGTCCATTTCACCATCGTCAACGACTTGGTCACATTCGAGGGCTGCCCATTTTCCGCTCCAAGCGGCTTCGAGATTGGTCAGCATCTCGTCTATTTTGGTGATTTCGGCATCGGGAATCGCGGCGGTCTGAATCAGGTTGTCCAAGTCGGAACGCAAGCCTAAAATACTGAAATTCAGCATTTGCAAGTCGTCGCAATCGGTTAGTTCATTCATCTGGTTCTCGATGGACGAAACTTCTCCTTCCATCGCTTTGAACTGCTTGGAAGCCTGATGGCCACAGGAGCAAAAACCCAGCAACAAGGCCGCCAGCATCGCAATTATTGAAAGTTTGTTCATGGCTTGAATGTGTTTTTCAGGCTTCAAAAATAGGGAAAAAAAATGATAGCATGGTCATCAGAGGCGAGTTATTAATAAATAAGGAGTGGAATTGTGTCGAAATTTGTCGAAACGGTAGTTACAATCCCAACAGAATCAAAATATTAAGGGTTATCAACAAACTTTGTTGATTTCTTTTCAGAAAAAATCGGGAATTGTTTTCAATAGATTGGCTTGGCATTTCAAAGGAATGACTTATCTTTGCACGGTTATATAGGCCAATTTGAAAACGTAACAGAAAGAAAATCAATACAATCAACTCAATTATTAACATTAAATTATTATCTATGAAAAAGTTACTTACTTTTTTCGTGGCTTTGATTGCCTCCATTAGCTTGATGGCCCAGGTGACCACTTCGAGCATCAGTGGAAAAATCACGGACAGCAACAGAAGTACCCTTCCGGGTGCCACGATTGTTGCCACTCACACGCCATCCGGCTCGCAGTATTATGCTGTTGCCGATGCCAACGGTACCTACCGTTTGCTCAACATCCGTCCCGGCGGCCCCTACACCATCGAGGTGCGCATGGTTGGTTTCCAGACGGTGAAGCAGGAAGGTATCACCGCCACTCTTGGTGAGACCAAAATCCTCAACGTCCGCCTGAACGAAGAGTCGATTGGTTTGGGTGAAGTTACTGTTTCGGCTGAGGCCATCAGCAATGGCATGGACAGCGACCGCGCCGGTGCCACCACGTCCATCAGCAATGAGCAGATTGCTACCCTGCCCACCATTTCGCGCAGCTTGAACGACGTGCTTGCCCTGACGCCTCAGGCCGCAGCCACTTCCAACGGCTTGGCCATCGGCGGCGGCAACTACCGCTCGTCATACGTCACGGTTGACGGTGCAGCGTTCAACAACGCTTTCGGTATCGGCGGCAACCTGCCTGCCGGTGGTAGCCCCATCTCCTTGGATGCTATCGAGGCCATGACCATCAACGTCACGCCTTTCGACGTGCGCCACAGCGGCTTCACGGGCGGTGCCATCAACGCCGTCACCAAGAGCGGTACCAACAACTGGCACGTGAGCGTGTATGACTACTTCACCAACGACGGTCTCATCGGCACCAAGTTCGGCAAAAAGGATCAATTTGGCAACTATCCCGACCGTTTGAAGCTCGCCAAGTCGCTCGACAACACCGTCGGTGTGAGCGTGGGTGGCCCCATCGTGAAGGACAAGTTGTTCTTCTTCGTGAACTTCGAGTATCAGAGCGACGTTGACCCCGGTCAATCCGCTTTCGCCCGCGAGGATGAGGATGAACCCTTTGGCGGCTCAACGCAATACAACCGTCCTACCGTTGCAAAGATGGACGAAATCAAGGACTATCTGAAGTCAAAATACAACTACGACCCAGGCCGTTACCAGAACTACAGTGCCAGCACCCCCGACCTCAAGTTGCTTGCCCGCTTGGACTGGAACGCCAGTGCCAACGACAAGATTAACATCCGCTACAGCCTTGTGAAGAACAAGTATTCATCTGCCCCTTCGAGTTCAATCAATCCTCTGAGCGGCAGCGTCTACAACCGTAATACATACGGCCGTACTTCGGAATACGCCCTCTATTTCGAGAGCAACCGTTACTTCCAAGAGCAGAACTTCTCCTCGGTGGCTGCCGAATGGAACCACTCGTTCCTGAGCGGTCGCGCCAACAATATGTTGCGTGCCACTTATTCACGTCAGAATGAGCCTCGTAGCTTCGTGGGCAATCTCTTCCCCACCGTCGACATTCTTGAAGAACTCGAGGATGGCACTCCCGCTGTCTACACCTCCTTCGGTCCCGACCCGTTCACTTACGGTAACCTCCGCGATGTGCAGACTGCCGTCGTCACCGACGAATTGACCTACCTCACTGGCATCCATAACTTCACTTTCGGTGCCCAATATGAGTTCGACAACACCAAGAACGGCTTCATGCAAGGTGGTGCCGGCTACTATGTTTACAATTCATGGCAAGACTTCGTCGACAACGCCAACCCGCGTGCTTTCGCCATCACATACGGCAACAATGAGAAACACGAGCAAGTGTATCCTTCCTTCAACTACATGCAAGGTTCGCTTTACGCCCAAGACGAAATGACCCTGAGCGAGCGCTTCAAACTCTCACTCGGTCTGCGCGTCGAGTTGCCTTACTATCCTTCCATCGCAGGCTACAACTACAACAAGGAATTTGCTGAAGGTTGGGATGAGAAATTGTTTGATACACTCGGCAACCAAATCGGCACTACTCACCATGCCATTGCCGACGGCGACAACAGCATGAGCGGCCTTTCCACCGCCGACATGCCCAAGGCCCGTGTGAACTTCTCGCCTCGTTTGGGCTTCAACTGGGACCTCACTGGCGACCGTAAGTATATCCTCCGTGGCGGTTCGGGCCTCTACACTGGCCGTCTGCCTTTCGTGTGGATCGTTTCCACCGTGGGTAACTCCAACTGCCTGCAAAGCCAATACATCAACAGCAACGAGGAAGAGCAAATCAAGTTCTTCACCAGCCCGACCGAAATCATCAACAACAACTCGAGCCTCCTGAAGACTGGCGACCTGCCGGCTCCACAATCGACCACCCTCATGGACAAAAACCTCAAGATGCCCCAAACTTGGAAGAGCAGTTTGGCCTTCGATGCCGAACTCCCTGGCGGCGTGAAAGCCACTGTTGAAGGCATCTACAACAAGGACATCACCTCCGTGGCCGTCACCAAACTCGGACTTAAGCGCGGTGAAGACATCCAACTCCCCGGCGAACCCGACAAGAGATGGACTTGGGAGAGTGAAGGCGTTGTCAACTCACAGAACAGAGCCGTCACTCCTTATTTAATTAGCAACACGAACCAAAACGGTTACTATTACAGCGTTACTGGCATGTTGAGCAAGGACTTCAAGTGTGGCCTCAGCCTGATGGCTGCCTACACCTACTCGGAAGGCAAGAACGTCACCGACGGTATCGGCGACCAAGTAACCTCGGCTTACAACACCAACGCTTTCGGCATCAATGGCTCCAACAGCCACGAACTGGGCTACAGCAGCTACGTCACTCCTAACCGTGTGATCTTCAACCTCGGTTGGAACTGGGCCACTGGCCAACACACCAACGAAACCATCGGCCTCTACTACGAAGGCTTCAACCACTGCTACATTGGCGGCTACAGCTACACTCGCTATAGCTACACCATGACCAGCAATGTGAACGGCGACGGCGGCTCCAACAGTTTGGTCTACATCCCGACGGAAGCCGAACTGACAGCCATGCCTTTCGTGAGCGAAGAGAACAAGGCCGAATTCAACACCTTCATCAAGGCCGACAAGTATTTAAGCGCACACCGTGGCCAATATGCCGAGCGTGGCGGTGCCATCGCCCCGTGGAGACACACCTTCAACTTCAAGTATGAACGTACCTACAAGTTCAACGCTGGTCCTTCAATCAGCTTCGGCGTCGACGTGAAGAACATCGCCAACCTGTTCTACAGAGGCTGGGGCAACATGCAACGCATGAGCAGCAGCGACATCATCAAACTGAACGGCAACGGCTCGGTTGACAACCCGTACACCTATCAGTTCACCAACCCCACTTGGAGCGAGTATGCCAACGCCCTCTCCACTTGGTCGGCTGCCCTGAACTTGCGTTTCAACTTCTAATCGAAGTTTGATTCAAACTGAAAAAAGCACCTCGTTTTCGGGGTGCTTTTTTGTTTTTGGGTTTTTGCGTTAGGCTTTAGCAATAATACCCCGCAACCCTACAAATGCTCAATGTCCCTTTAAACACCTTAAACCTGATTCTCAATTTCTCAGCATTGATTGTCTGGAAACGGACAAGTCGCTTGTAGCCGATGGTGGTCGTTGGCTCGTTCACTTTGATGGGCAGCCATTTGCCATTGGCGTAATAGTCCAAACAAAACGACACAACATTTTGGCCTAAAGGAACATACTCTTGCAAAAGCAGTCGATTCAATGAAGTTTTTTCTGGAAAATCGAAGATGAGTTCGGCACGGGTTATGCCGTCTTCGGTTGCCCAATAGGTTGTGTAATCTTCATCCGTGACATATTTCGGGCCGAAACGCCTTGAACGTGTGTTGCTGGCGGTCACTTTGCTGCCTTTCAGGAGGTTGTTGGAAAAGTCCTTTTGCAGCTTTTGGTACCAATTCACGGCATTGGCCGAATCAATCGAAGGAATCCTACCCTCTTGATTCACAGGGAAATTGAGCAACAGATTGGCATTATGGCCAACGCTGTTGTAATACAAATCCATCAGTTGCTCCACAGTCCTCACCTGAGCGTCCTCGCTCTCATGATAGAACCATCCCGGACGAATCGAAACATCCACCTCGGCGGGCAGCCAAGCGTCGCCATCCTTGAAGCCTCTGACAAGGCGTTTTTCGTCGTTAAGCGACTGGAAATCTGTTTTATACATGCACCATTGAGTAGCCTCGGCAAAGCCTTTCTCGTTGCCAACCCAGCGCAAGGTGGGTACCGTTCCACCGAAAATGGCCGCATTGGGGCTATGGCTCCAAACGATTTCGCGGGCTTTCTCGTAATTGTAGTATTTTTCCGCCACAATGGAACGCATCTCATCGGCACCGCCATACCAGCCCGTGCCGCCGTTGGCACCATCGAACCAGAACTCGAACAACTCGCCATAGTTGCTCGTAAGTTCCTCAATTTGTTTGTGATAGATGTCCACATAGACTTGATAGCCATACTCGGCCTGATGCCTATCCCAAGGCGAAACGTAAATCCCGAACTTCAAATCGTGTTTCTTGCAGGCCTCCGAAAGTTCGCGCACCAAATCCCCTTGCCCATCTTTATAATAGGTGTTTTTGATGGAATAATCGGTGGTTTCGGTCGGCCAAAGGCAGAAGCCGTCGTGGTGCTTGGCGGTGAAGATAACGCCTTTCATGCCAGCGGCTTTCAAGGTCAAGACCCATTGCTCGCAGTCGATACTGGTCGGGTTGAAGGTGTATGAATGTGAGTTGCCATAGCCCCATTCCATGTCGTTGAAGGTGTTCAGCCCAAAATGGATGAAGGCGTAGGTTTCAAGTTGCTGCCAATCAAGTTGCTGGGCAGTTGGGATGGGATAACTAGGTTCAGGTCTTTTGGTGCAAGAGATAAGCATCAAACAAGCAAAAAACGCTAAAGCAATGGGATTCTTTTTCATGGTAATACTGTGATTGAGGTTTGACATTGTTTTTTTATGAACGCTTCCGCAGCGTAAAGCGGTATGTTTTCCATCCAACCTTGGTCAATGTAGGGCTTCATGGAAATTCGTAAGGCTTTCAGGTTCAAGCTCTTGAAATCCTCTTTTATGAAATTGGAAAGCGACTTGCTCTTGACGTTTTCCTCGGCTTTCACTTCAACGGGCACTACCCTATCCCGCGTTTGGTACAAAAAATCAACCTCCATTGACGAGTTGTCTTTCGAGAAGTAGAACACCGAGGATTCACAAACGGACTTCAATGTTTGCAGCACAAAGTTTTCCGCGAATGCCCCTTTGAACTCGGTGAAGGCATTGGTACCCAGCAACATAGCATTTGGATTGGCTTCAGCCATGCAAGCAAGTAGCCCACAGTCAAGCATATAGAGTTTGAAAGCGTCGTAGTCGGCATAGAATTTCAACGGCATGATAGGCTCCTTAGTGCGCTCAATCTTGTAGACCAAACCTGCATCGACCAACCATTGTATGGCTGTTTCAAACTGTGCAGCCCGTCCGCCTTTCTTGACCGCCCCAAAGATAAATTTTTTGTTTTCGCGTGCCAATTGTGCAGGGATACTTTCCCACACTTGGTGGATACGGGCCACCATAGGTTTGGTGTGCTTGGCAATGTCGCGCTCGTAGGCATCCAGAATTTCGCGCTGCACCTCCCGAACCAAATCGACATCATGGCTTTCGAGGTATGTCTTGACCGCTTCGGGCATACCACCCGTAAAATAATACTGCCGCAGCAACTCCACCAACAAACCGTCCATAGCCTTCATCGACTCCCATTCAAGGCCATTGAGCATTTCAAGCAATTGAGGTCGCCCGCAAGCCATCAAATACTCGGCGAATGTCATCGGATACATCCTCAATGTGGTCACTTTTCCCACAGGATAAGACTCGTCCTCGCGAAGCGTGATGCCAAGCAGGGAACCGGCTACGGCCACATGAAGTTCCGGCATGTCCTCACAAAAATACTTCAGCGAGGCAATTCCGTTATGCACTTCCTGTATCTCGTCAAACACCAAAAGGGTCTTTCCTGCAATTACTTTCGCTTCATAATAACGCTCGATTTCCGACACGATGCGCGGCACCGACAAATCGCGAAACAAGTTATCGGCAAACTCGTTTCCATGGCAATTCACATACACCATATTCTGGAATTCCCGTTTGCCAAATTCCTTCAAAATATAAGTCTTCCCCACCTGCCTTGCTCCAAGCAGAATCAGAGGCTTATGAGTTGTGCTCTCTTTCCAATTCTTCAAATCATTGATTATCAATCTTTCCATAAAATATCATTTGGATTTCGACTGCAAAATTACACTTTTCTTGGGGAATGTCAATGAAAAACTTACACTTTTATTGGGGAATCTGATGAAAAAAATTACACTTTTATTGGGGAATTCGATGAAAAACTTACACTTTTCTTGGGGAATATTTCTAAAAACTTACACTTTTCTTGGGGAATCCAACGAAAAACTTACACTTTTCTTGGGGAATGACAAGATTGCAACCTGCTTATTGTTTCAAAAACTTCCGCACCTCGCCATTCACACGAAGCATATACATACCCTTCGGCAACTCGCTGATTAAGATCCTGTTCACCTCGTTTTTGAGTTGCAGGGTCATCACAGTCTTGCCGTTCAAGTCGATGATTTCAGCTTGGTCATCTCCTTGGTTTACAAAGACATCAATGTAGTCAGTGGCGGGATTGGGACAAACGCGAAGCGAGGGTTCAGCCTGCATGTAATCCGATTTCACCGAAACTGGAGTATCGGAATGTGCCTCAATCACAGCTTCAATCGTCCTGTTGCAAACGGCACAGAATGGTGCATAGTTGCGCATCATACAATTGAGTTGCGGACGATACATACCCGATGTCAAATAGCCGCCTCCCTCAAAAGCTCCTACCGTATTGTAAGACTGGGAATTGTTTGGTGTGGGAATCGGGGTGCCGGGCTGAACAAGGTCAACCCATTTCGAGTCAAAATCCACCAAAGTGGTCAGGTTGGGTTCCCAAGGCTCCACGTTCAAGTTGTAGAGCAAGCCCAGCGGATTGTCAATCTCCTCGTATTCGTCGGCCAAGCCTCCAAAAGCATGGCCAAACTCATGAACAATCACACTGGAAGTCGACATATTGCCAGCCGTGCTCATCGAGTAAAAGTTATAGAATCCGCCGCCGCCATATTGGCTACTGTTCACCAAAATGTAGATTTGGTCGTATGGCGCGTTGGCCGCCACGTCCTTCACCGCGAAATAGTTGCGTGTGGTGCAATAGCGGTCAATATAAAAGGTGTAGAAATGCGAATTGAGGATGGTGCGCACCCAAGTGTGAGAGGCCGGAATGTCGACGCCACTCTCCTCCGAAGGGGCAAGCACGGCGCGGAAATTGAAGTCGTTGATATGGCTTGCAAACGGCTCCGCTTGGGCGAACACATTGGCCAAATTTTGGCAATCTTGCTGAAACTTAGACATTTCAGCAGCGGTGTAGCCTTCGGGCAAAATCACGATGTCAACCTTGCTTTCGGGCGAACCATTGACCATAATATCCTGAACAGGAAACACATAGCGTTGCTCGGTGCTGTTGAAGATTTCGTCGGGGTCGTAAAGTTTCGAGAAGATTTCCTCAAATTCGCCATCGAAATTCCTGATTTCAAGGATGATATAGGCCTCATTGCGCGGCAGCGGAACACTCACTGATTCCTCATAGCAGCGTTCCATCACATGGGCTTCGTCGGTGGTTTGCCATTCGCGGAACAAGGTGTTGTAACCTCTCGAATAAATCAATGTATTGGTTTGTGCATCAATCACTTTCACACGGTTTGTTCCGAAATTGAACGGGTCAACCAGATTGACTTTGGAGCCACCGAAATGCGGCTCGATGACGAAACGCTCAAACACATAATGCGAACTTTCGAATGTGCCGCATTGGAAAACATCCATGCGCAACGAGCCTTCATCAAGGAAATACTGCCCGAAATTGATGTTTTGCGCCCTCGAAAGCAGCGAAAATGCGATGGCAAACAGGAAAATAATGGTCTTTTTCATCTCTAATTAGGTTTATTTTGTTAGGAATCTGAAAATTTGAAAGGGCAAAAATACAAAATTATTCGTCAGTTGATGTTTGGTATCGGTATTTTTTCCTATCTTGCGCCCAAATTAATCGAATGTATATGACTACTGAAGAATTGAAATCTGTTTTCAAGCAACGCTTTGGTAATGAGGGCGTTGTCTACACTTCGCCGGGGCGTATCAACCTCATCGGCGAACACACTGACTATAACGGCGGCTTCGTTTTTCCGGGGGCTATTGATTCGGGCATCTACGCTTGCATCCGCCTCAACGGGACGGACAAGGTGCGTGCCTACTCCATCGACAAGGAGGACTACTGCGAGTTTGGCCTGAACGAGGAAGACAACCCTCAAATCCACTGGGCCAACTACATCTTCGGCGTGTGCCGCGAAATCATCAAGCGAGGCTACAAGCTCGAAGGCTTCGATACGGTGTTTTACGGCAATGTGCCGATTGGCGCGGGAATGTCGTCGTCGGCAGCCTTGGAGAGCACTTTCGCCTTCGCACTCAATGAATTGCTCAACCTCGGCATCGACAAGTTCGAGTTGGCGCGCATCGGTCAGGCCACCGAGCACAACTATGTCGGCGTGAAATGCGGCATCATGGACCAGTTCGCCTCGCTTTTCGGCAAAGCAGGTCACCTGATGCGCCTCAACTGCGCCACGATGGAGTTTGAGTATTTCCCCTTCAACCCCAAGGGCTACAATGTGGTATTGCTTGATACCGTGGTGAAACACGAGTTGGCTTCTTCGGCCTATAACAAGCGCCGCGAGTCGTGCGAGAATGCTTGCGCCCATATCGCCAAGAAGCATCCTGAAGTGAAATATTTGAGCGACGCAACGATGGAAATGCTCAATGAGGTGAAAAACGAGATTCCCGCCGAGGATTACATGCGCGCAGAGTATGTCATCGGCGAAAAGCAGCGTGTCCTCGATGTGTGCGATGCCTTGGAAAAAGGTGATTACGAGACCGTTGGCGAGCGCATGTACGGCACCCACTACGGCATGAGCAAACTCTATGAAGTGAGCTGCGAGGAATTGGATTTCCTCAACGACATCGCAAAGGAATGTGGCGTGACAGGTTCCCGCGTGATGGGTGGCGGCTTCGGCGGCTGCACCATCAACCTGGTGAAGGAAGACCTTTATGATGCCTTTATCGCCACAGCGAAAGAGAAATTCGCCGCCAAATTTGGCCATGAACCAAAGGTGTATGATGTCGTGATCTCGGACGGAGCGAGAAGGTTATAGTCATTAGTCAAATCTGTTTATGATGAAGATAAAAAAATACTTACGGATTGGAATGGTAGCGGCAATTGTGGTGGCATCAGTCATTATTCTTACCCAGTGTTTTTCCAATCATGAAAACGATAGTGGTACTTCGATAATGGTCGAGGTTTCGGCAACTGAAAATGAGTTTGACAAAATCATGGACCGTTGTTGTGAAGTTATGGAAAAGCGCATACAATTGTTCTGCGAAGATGAACCAGGTTTGGACAAAGCAAAGTTCAGCATAAAAAGAACAAACGACAACAAAAGAATCCGAATTGATTTCAAAAATGTGGAATTGGGCCATGATCAAGTCGCTCGTGTTTTGAATTTGTTGCAATCGCAAGGTTGCCTTCAGTTTTATGAGACATATACTTTCAACGAACTTTCTGATTGTTTTTACAAAGCCAATGTCAAGTTGGCCGAGAAGGACAACCCTAATCTAGAAGCCGATTTCAAGTTTTTATATGAGGGTCCCCTTTTCGACTTGCTGAAACCTAGTTTCAATCAAATTGCTCCAGGAAAATATGTGGCCGAACGGACAGCATGTGTGGGTAAAGCACAAGCAATAGACACTTTAGTCATCAACCAGATGCTGATAGAAACGAGAGACTTGTTTCCGCATGACTTGAAACTTGCATGGACAGTGGAACCCGAAATTGTTGATGATAGCGAGGTTCTTGGCCTTATTGCTCTGAAGTTGTCACCTGACAACAAATGTGCTCTTAATGGTGAAGCAATTTCGGATGCTCGTCTAGAGTATTCAAGTTATAATGGTGAACCTGAGATTCTGATCATGATGAATAATGAGGGGGCAAAGTCTTGGCAACGCATCACTGGCAACAATATTGGCAGACAAATTGCTATCGTTTTTGACGGCTATGTGTACTTCTATCCTGTTGTCAACAATGAGATTCCTAATGGTAGAGCAACTATCTCTGGAGGCAATTTAACCACAGAAGGAGCTATAAATATAGTAAACATTTTAAAAGCGGGGATGTTGCCAGTTCCCGTAACTGTAGTAGAATAGATTACAAAACAACAAACAATTCAAACATAAATGAAACCAACATTATTAGTTTTAGCTGCAGGTATGGGCTCGCGTTACGGTGCCCTGAAGCAGATGGACGGCGTCGGCCCCAACAATGAGGCCATCCTCGATTATTCCATTTACGACGCCAAACGCGCCGGTTTCGGCAAGGTGGTCTTCGTCATCCGCGAGGACTTCGCTGAGGCCTTTAAGAAAGTGAACAACACGGAGAAATTCGGCATCCCAGTAGAGTATGTCTATCAATCACTTGACAAGCTGCCGGAAGGCTTCAGCGTTCCCGAAGGGCGCGTGAAACCTTGGGGCACCTGCCACGCAGTGCTGATGGCCAAGGATGTGATCCACGAACCTTTTGCCGCCATCAACGCCGACGATTTCTATGGCAAGGAAGCTTACGAGGTCTTGGCCAAATATCTCATGGAATGCGAAGGCAAGAAAGGCACCTACAGCATGGTCGCCTACAAGCTCCGCAACACCATGTCGGACTTCGGCACGGTGAGTCGAGGCATTTGCACCGCCGACGCTGAAGGCAACCTTCAGACCATCGTCGAACGCACAGCCATCGGACACACCGAGGACGGTGGCGCGGCTTACACTGACGAAACAGGCTCGCATCCGCTTGATATGGATTCGCTCGTTTCGATGAACTTCTTCGGTTTCACGCCCGACTTCTTTGAGTATTCCGAGAAGGGCTTCGTCGAGTTCCTGAAAGGCCCGGCCCAAACCAACATCAAGGCGGAGTTTTTCATTCCGCTGATGGTGAACCAAAGCATCCACGACGGCTCGGCCAAACTGAAGGTGCTGTCGAGCAACGCCTCTTGGTTCGGCGTGACCTACAAGGAAGACAAGCCCGAAGTGATGCGCAAGATCCGCGAATTGATTGAAAAGGGTGTTTATCCGAATAATTTATGGAATTGAAAATGCGGAATGCGGAATACGCAATGCGACACAGGGCTTCGCCCTATTCCGAATTCCGAATTCCGCATTCCGAATTAAACAAAAGCAATGAACATCGAAGTAAAAACTTGGGGCAAAACCCCTGACAATAAGGATATTAAACTCTATACCCTGACCAATGCCAATGGTGTCAAAGTGCAGTTGAGTGACATCGGTGCGGGCATCGTGAGCATTGTCACGCCCGACCGTTACGGACACATGGAAGACATCGCCCTCGGCTATCCCCATCCGTGGGATTACTACAACGACGGTCCATGCGCGGGCAAAACCCCTGGACGTTTCGCCAACCGCATCGCCAATGGCCGCTTCAAGATTGACGACATAGAATACCAACTTGAACTCAATACAAGCGACGGCAAGCACCACCTCCACGGCGGCAGCATCGGCTTTGCTAACCAAAAGTGGGCCAGTCGCCTTGTGGGTGAAAGTGTAGTTTTCACCTACCTCAGTGCCGACGGCGAGGCAGGCTATCCCGCTGAGTTGGTGGCCAAGGTGCGCTACACCCTCAACGACGAGAACGAACTGAATATCCACCTCAGTGCGTATTCGTCGGGCGCAACCATCGTCAACCTGACCAACCACACCTATTTTAATTTAAAAGGCGAAGGCAACGGCGACATCCTCGACCACAAACTGCGCTTGAACGCCTCGCGCTTCCTGCCCGCCACCAAAGAATTAATCACGACTGGCGAAATGGCTCAAGTGGTTGATACTCCGATGGATTTCACCCAAGCCAAACTGATTGGCCGCGACATCAAGGAAAACTTCCCCGACCTGATTAATGGAAAGGGTTATGACAGTTGTTGGGTCATCGACGGCATTGAGAAGGACAAGCTTTGCCTTGCCGCCGAGTTGTCGCATGATGATACAGGCCGCATGGTGAAGATTTACACCACACAGCCTGGCATTCAGGTCTATACTGGCAACTGGCTTTCGGGTTGTCCGAAGGGCAAGAACGGCCATGTTTACGAGGACTATTCCGGCGTGGCCTTGGAGTGCCAAGCCCTCCCCGACTCACCCAACAAGCCCAACTTCCCGAACTCGGTGCTGCGCTCGGGCGAGGAATATTTGGAAACGATTATCTTTAAATTTTCAACGTTATAATGAAAAGGAACTACGAATCAAACGAATTAAGCGAATATATTGAAATTATGATTTAACAGATGAAGCTGCGTATTTTTACTAATTCGTACAAATCCGCAACAAAGTTGCAAAATTCTATCTCAATCAATTCGTTTCATTCGTGAAATTCGTAGTTAAGTAATTCATGTAAAATCCTTAAATTAAATAATAATGAGTACAAAAACGAAACAATGGGGTGCCATCATAGTGATGATTGCCCTATTCGCCATGATCGCTTTCGTGACCAACCTCTGCTCACCGATGGCCGTCATCGTGAAGAACCAATTCGGCGCCAGTAACTTCCTGTCGCAAATCGGCAACTACGGCAACTTCATCGCCTACCTCGTGATGGGCATCCCGTCGGGTATGCTGATTAAGAAATTCGGGTACAAAAAGACCGCACTGATGGCCCTTGCCGTGGGCATCGTCGGCATCCTCGTGCAATGGGCCAGCGGCAGCATGGGCTTCGGTGTCTATCTCATCGGGGCCTTCATCGCCGGCTTCTGCATGTGTATGTTGAACACCGTCGTGAACCCGATGCTGAACCTGCTCGGCGGCGGCGGCAACAAAGGTAACCAACTCATCCAAATCGGCGGCGTGTTCAACTCGGCGGCTGCCGTGGCGGTTTACATCCTTATGGGTGCGCTCATCGGCGAGGCCACAAAAGCCAAAATCTCCGATGCCACCCCTGCCCTGCTGATTGCCTTGGCCATCTTTGTCATCGGCTTCATCGTCATCCTCTTTACCAAGATTGAGGAGCCGCAACAGCCCGTAGAAGTGAAATCGGAAGTGAAGGACAAATACAGTGCCTTCTCGTTCCGCCACTTCAAACTCGGCATTTTGGCCATCTTCCTTTATGGCGGCATCGAAGTGGGTACGCCGACGTACATCCTTCAGTATCTGACTTCTGAGCCTACCGCAGCCACGCCTGGTATCGGCATGAGCGGCACCATTGCGGGCCTCATCGTAGCCGTCTATTGGCTGATGATGCTCATCGGGCGTTTCATCGGTGGTGCCATCGGCGGAAAGGTTTCTTCCAAGGCTATGGTGACCACCGTTTCCATTGCGGCCATTGCGCTTGTGCTGTTCGGTATGCTTGCCCCGCAAACTTGGCAAGTCAAGGTGCCGGGCATCGACTGGGCCAATTTGAAGGTGATTTGGGCTCAGGTTCCCGTCGGCATTTTTGCCTTCATCCTCGTTGGTCTTTGCACTTCGGTGATGTGGGGTGCCATCTTCAACCTCGCTACGGAAGGCTTGGGCAAGTACACCGCCATCGCCTCTGGTGCCTTTATGACTATGGTCTTCGGCTTCGCCATCATGGTCGGTCTGCAAGGCCTTGTCGCCGACTGGACGGGCAGTTACATGACCAGCTATGTGGTCGTGCTGTTCTGCGCCGCCTACATCCTCTTCTACGCCCTCGTGGGTTCGAAGAACGTGAACAAGGACATCCCAGTCGACTGATGTTCAAGAAGATACTTGGAACAGGAGCAACAAGGGTGGTCAATGTGCTGACACAGTTGGCCACCCTCATTATGGGCACCAAATTCCTCGGTGCGGCGGAATGGGGCAAAGCCTTTATCGCCCAAACCGACATTACCTTTTTATTAATAGGTATCGAACTCATTGCAGGCAGCGGATTGGTGTATTTCACGCCGCGAAAGAAACTCGCCACACTGATGAAGATTTCCTACAGTTGGATTGCTTTCGTAATGATGATTTATCTCCTGTTATTCAATATCTTACATTTTTTTCCAAAATTCTATCACACCATCGTTCCCGAAGGTTATGCCCAACTTGTTCTGCTTATGACCTTCGTCTACAGCCTGCATGAATTCAATCTCAACCATTTCCTCGGAAAGGAGAAAGTGTTCACCTATAACTGGCTGTTTATCACACAGATACTCACACAAGTCACAATCATGGCATTGTTGATCTTTGCTTTCGAATTGAGGACGGCCAAAGCCCTGCTTTACTCCCAACTTTGTGGCTACAGCCTGGCCACGCTCATCGGATGGATGTTGCTGTTTCCCAGCATGAAACGCGAAGGCAGCGATCCACTCAAAAGCAGTTGGAAAGAGATGCTGCATTATGGGGCTTTCGTCCAACTCTCTACTTTGGTCAGCACGCTCAACAAGCGCCTGAGCCTCTATCTGCTGAAAACGCATTGCGACGAGAGATCCATCGGCGTGTATGCCTCTGGAACTCAGGTTTCTGAAGGCGTGAGCATCGTGAGCCTAAGCATTGGTTTGGTGGAGTTTTCAGCCCTGAGCAACACCGAAAACGCCCATCGCGCCTCGCAACTCACCTTGCGCTTTATGAAACTCGCCATCCTTTTGACATTCATGGCTTTGCTGGTAATTTGCCTGTTACCCACGAGTTTTTTCGAATGGCTGCTTTCGGGCGAGTTCAGCGACATTCGGACGGTCATCCTACTGATGGCGCCAGGCATCGTTTTCTTCTCTGCCCACACCATTTTGGCCAACTATTTTTCCGGCATCGGGAAGCCCAAATATAACCTTTACGCCTCGCTCATCGGATTGACTGTCACACTGATAGCAGCGTTTATCATGATTCCCGCTTTAGGCATCCGAGGCGCCGCCATCACCACTTCGCTGACTTATACGGCGTTGTTCATCTACCAATGGCTTGTTTTCCGCCGTATGACAGGAACACGAATTAAACAATTGATTCCCGATAAAACGGATTTTGAGTGGGTTTGGGGGGAAGTGAGAAGAATTATTGGAAAGGATAAGAACTAAAGGGCGAGGCACAGGTATATGTACGACAAAACAATCAAATAGTTTGATTGATTATTATTTTTGAACTCTGAGAAGTGCAATAAACATCAAAAATTGCACTTTGCGAAGTGAGACTCTACGTCACATCATTACAAATCCAACATTTTTCCCACCCCGAAACGGAAGTTTCGACGAAAACCCCTACCTTTGCCGACCAACTTTGGCGACGCCATTCCCCAACATCAAACGAAATGAGCAACTTGGAAAAACTTCTGCCCCTGCCGGGAAAACTCAACCAAGAGGAATTTTTCATCCTCGGCCTCATCACCTACCTCGACTCCGGCCTTCAGGATAGCACGATGGACTATATTTGCAGGCAACGCGGCATACCAAAAATGCAGATTCGTGACATCACGAAAAAACTTAACCACCTCGGCCTCATTTCGTTAGGTTCGCGTTATTGGAATCCTTTCGGAAATACCTACCCGCAACACTACTTCGCTGTCGCCCTGCGGCTTTTGGAGAGCCATCCCGAATGGGTTAAATACCTCGAAAGCCTTCGCACCCAGCCGTCAGGAATTTACGATTTCCTCTGGCGGATTGCTATGGCCATCCATACCCAAGATCCAAGAATCATCTCCAACATACGCCTGTTTCCTGATTGGACACGAAGCCCCCTTCCCTATTTGGAGCCACTTTTCGGCCACAAGGAGTTCTTTCCCGCCTATGCAAGCCTCGATCCACAACAGATGGAGCAAATGCTTCACGACCGACTTGACAATATGCTCCTCCACGAGGCTTGGGACGAAAAACAATTGGGCGACCTGCAAGACATCATTGAGTATTATGGTTCTCTGGAACCTAAAGCAAAAGACAGTCTTTCAGACCTTTTGACGGCATACCAATTCCTTTTTGAAGGCACAAAACCCGTTTGGAAATCCAATGAGCCGAGTTATTTGACGCTGTGCATCGATGCCATCCAATCGGTTTATCGCGGCGATTTGGACGCTGCCGGAAAGCAATTTGAAACCTCGCTGAAACTGCGCAACAAGACCGCCGAAAACAAGAACCTGTACGAGAATCCCTTGCTCGACTTCTTCCTCATCCTCTTTTATGCCAAGGCCAACACACCCGCTACCCTCAAGAAAGCCAACCAGTTCTTCAACAAGAATGTGACCGGCGGCGCCGACCATTATCCTTGCCGCATCATCATCAGCCAAATCATCAATGCGGAAGACGACAAACGGCTCAAAAGCGATATTGAACACAGTCTTTCATCGTACCGTGCGCTCACCATTTCGAGGCATCTTGCCGCGCTGCTCTCCCAGTATTTCGGCTTGGCCGATGTGGTCAAGCAAGGCCTTTTCAAAACTTCTACCGACCCTAAATGCGCCTTGCTGCGCCACGAGCTTTCTCCTTATTATGAAACCGCTGACCACCAACAACTTGAGGAACGCTTTGGAGGCAAACCCATCTTGTTTTCAATCCATAGGAAAGAACATTGGGAAAGCGTGATTGAGAATTTAGCCGCGCAAGTCGCCGTTTCCAAAAAGAGCGTCGACCAACCCGTCCAAAGCGACAAGCGAATCATCTATATCATAAGCGATTACGAGTCGATTGAGCCGATGGAGCAACGCCGGCTGAAAAGCGGTGCTTGGAGCGTCGGGACGCACTTATCGACAGACAAGTTTATGCGTCAGGAATTGGATAGTATGGACGAAACCGACAAGAAAATTGCCGCCGCCTCGCGCTCCTACAGTTATTATTCCATCTACGGACGCTACGCCATTCCGCAACTCATCGGCTCCGACCGCGTGTTCATCAACAGCACAAAAGGCCGGCAACCCGTGGAAATCGTCGAAGAAAAGCCCTTCATCGCCATCGAGAAAGCGAAAAACGGCTTCGTGGTCAAGACCAATGTGCCCGAAAAAGACGAATACTACCGCGAAAAAGCAAGTCCGACCATCATCCGTCGCGACAGCAAGACCCACTTCACCGTGTTCAAACTCACTGATTTCGAGCGGAAAATCATCGAAACACTGATTGGATTGGGTATGTTTCCCAATCAAGCCGAAACCAAACTGCTCCAGTTCATCGAGCAGATTTCCGACAAGGTCGAAATCCACTCCGATTTGTTAGAAGGCGGCTCCACCTTGCAGAAAAAGGAAGGCCTTTCGCGCCTGCTTTTGCGCGTCGTGCCCGACAAAGAGACTTTTTTGGCAAGCATCCTCGCCAATCCACTCGAAGGCGGCAAACTCCGCCTAATGCCCGGAATGGGACAGGAAACCGTGTTCGACGAAGCCAATGGCGAGCGATTCCAAGTGTCGCGCAACCTTGAGGCCGAAAAAGACAACCTTATAGAAATCAAAGGGTTTATGCAAGAGGAATTGCTCACTTCGGTTTCAGTGAACCAAGCCGAAATGGAGCCGGAAAGCCTGCTCGGACTGCTCGAATTCGTGAGCGACCATTCCGACCGTTACGAAATGGAGTGGCCCGAAGGCAAAAAGCTGAACCTGAAGGCAAAGTTGAGCAAAGATTTGGTCAACATCAACCTTGTTTCGAAGGAAAACTGGTTTGAGGTGGAAGGCAACATCACGATTGGAGGCAACAATATGTCGGCCCTCGATTTCCTCAACCTGATTTCGCAGGGCATCTACCACGAGCGTTTCGTCAAGCTGAACGAGACCGACTACATCGCCATCAGCGAGCAGTTGGCCAAATACCTGCGCCGATTGGAGGGCCTTGCCCAGCAAAGCCACGGCAAGGTGCGCATCCCCTTCTATCAGGTGGGAGCCTTGGCCGAAATCGTTCACAACACCGACGGCAGCCTCAAAGCCGACAAGGGTATGGACACCCTCGTCAAGAAAATCGAAAAAGCCGCCAAGATGAAAATCGCCATTCCCAGCGCATTGCAAGCCGAACTGCGTGACTATCAGCGCGAAGGCTTCAAGTGGATGGTGAGGCTGTCGGAATGGGGCGCGGGTGCCTGCCTCGCCGACGATATGGGCTTGGGCAAGACCGTTCAGACCATCGCCTTCTTGCTCCACAAGGCCGCCAAAGGACCTTCGTTGGTGGTTTGTCCGGCCTCCGTTATGCTCAATTGGGCCAACGAATTGAACCGTTTTGCACCCTCATTGGAAATCAAGATCCTCAATGAATCTTCGGACCGCGACGCCCTTCTCGACAACGCCAAAGCCTACGACGTGGTGCTCACCACCTACGGGCTGCTTGTCCGCGAGGAGGAAGCCCTCACCAAGCTCCAATGGAACATCGTCTGCTTAGACGAAGCCCACACCATCAAAAACCGAGGCACGAAAATGTCGTCGTCAGCGATGAAACTCAAGTCCGAAAGCCGCGTCATCCTCACGGGCACGCCCATCCAGAACTACCTCTCTGAACTCTGGAACCTGTTCCAGTTCCTCAATCCGGGGCTGCTCGGCACCTTCGACAGTTTTATGAACAAATACATCCTCCCCATCGAGCGGGACGGCGTGGAAGAACGCCGCTCGCAACTCAAGCGGATGATTACGCCTTTTATGCTGCGTCGCACCAAGGCCGAAGTCGTTGAAGAGCTGCCCGAAAAGACCGAAATCACCCACGACATCCAACTGACCGATGCCGAAATCACCGCATACGAAACCCTTCGCGAAGCCACCGAGCAAGCCTTGCAATCGGAGGACAAGGTGGATGTGAACATTTTGGCCCAAATCACCAAACTGCGACAAGCCGCCTGCTCCATCGGCCTCATCGAAAAAGGCTGGAAAATGGGTTCGACGAAAATCGCCGCCGCCGTGGATTTGGTGGAGGAAATCGTCAAGTCGAAAAACAGCGTGTTGGTTTTCAGCCAGTTCACCTCATTTCTCGATATGGCCAAAACCCAAATCGAGGCGCGTATCGGCAAGGACAAGATTTTCTATTTGGACGGTTCCACGCCCATCCGCAAGCGCGAGAAGATGGTGGCCGACTTCCAGCACGGCTTGGTGCCCGTGTTCCTCATCAGCCTGAAAGCCGGCGGATTGGGCCTCAACCTGACCAACGCCAACTACGTCATCCACTTGGACCCGTGGTGGAATCCCGCCATCGAGCAGCAAGCCACCGACCGTGCCTACCGCATCGGGCAAAACAAGAACGTTACTGTGTATCACCTGATTTCGTGCCACACCATTGAGGAGAAAATCCTGCGCCTCCACAAGACCAAACGCGACTTGGCCGACTCGCTCCTTTCGGGCAGCAACATCAGCCGCGCAATGACCATTGACGACCTGAAATTTTTGGTGGGGCAAAACTAAATCACTCCGCAAACATCCCGTCAATCAGGTCTTTATAATGTTCGGCGATGGCTTTGCGGCGGATTTTCAGGCTCGGGGTCATCTCACCGTCGTCAATGGTCCACTCGTGGTCGAGCAACTCGAAACGTTTCACTTTCTCGTAGTCGCCGAAGAACTTGTTGTAACTATCGACTTCCTTGCGGAAACGGTCGTTAACTACCTTAACCTTAATCATTTCCGCATTTGTAGTATAAGGAATGTGGTTTTCCTCGCACCAAGTCTTCAGATGCTCGAAGTTGGGCACAATCAAGGCGGCAGCAAACTTCTGGTTTTCGCCCACCACCATAATGCTGTTGATGAATGGCGACTCTGTGAACTTGCCTTCAATCAGCGCAGGCGAAATGTACTTGCCCATCGAGTCCTTGAAAATCTCCTTCATTCGACCCGTAATCTTCAGCAAGCCGTCCTCGTCAAACTCGCCGATGTCGCCAGTATGGAAATACCCCTCCTCGTCAATGGCGATTTTGGTTTGTTCCTCGTCCTTGTAATAGCCTTTCATCACGCTGGAACCTTTCACCAAAATCTCACCCGTTTCCGAATCAATCTTGAAGGTTACGTTTTCGCAAGGCACACCCACCGTTCCCGCCTTGATGACACCCAAAGCGAGGCTGTTGGTGGCAATCACAGGCGAAGTTTCAGTGAGGCCATAACCTTCAATGATTGGGATGTCCATGGCGGCAAACAAACGCACCAAACGAGGCTGCAAACTGGCACCGCCTGAAATAATAAACTCCAAGCGTCCGCCAAAGGCTTTTCTTACTTCATTGAAAACCAATCTATTAGCCAAATACAATTTGAATCGATAAGCCCTCTGAGGTTTCTTTTCCGTTTCATCATAGTGTTCAGCCAGCTTGAAAGCCCAAAGGAAAATGCGTTTCTTCACGCCTGTCAGTTTATCCCCCTTGCGCATAAAGCCATTATACACTTTCTCGACGATACGAGGCACCGTTGTAAAATGCTCAGGCTTCACATCGGCGATGTCGCGCATAATGGTGCCAAAATTCTCCACATAATAGGTGGAATTGCCGAGATAAAGATGGGTGAATAGCACCGAGCGTTCATAAATATGCGACAAAGGCAAGAAACTCACCACTTTATGCGAACTTGGCACGGGATAATGCGGACCGTAGTGTGCCACGCAACTCATCAAATTATTATGCGTCAGCATCACGCCCTTTGGAGTGCCCAAAGTGCCTGAAGTATAGATAATTGTGGCCACATCTTCAGGGTTGACGGCATCCTTATGGGCTTGCAAGGCAGTTTGGCTTTTCTTGTCGATTTTGACGGAAACCATCAGTCCGCGCAAGGTCATCATTCCTTCCACGGGATTGAAAGCGAACTCTTTAGGCCGCTCGGGCATCTGGTCAAGGATGCTCTTCACCTTTTTATGAATAAGGGAGCCTTCCACGAAAATCACCTTGGGGGCGGCATGGTTGAGGATGTGCTCGTAGTCGGTTTGGCGTGCCGTGGGATAGACGGGAACCAAAATGGCACCAATTTGTTGGACGGCAAAATCCACCATGTTCCATTGCGGGCAGTTGTTGGAAATCAATGCAATACGATCACCTTTGCCCACACCAAGACCTATCAGACCTTGGCTGATGACATCCGTCATTTTCACGAAGTCGCGACCGATGTATTTCTTCCACTCCCCTTCCACTTTGCAGGCAAACATCACCTTCTTCTTGCCGAATTTCTCCACAAATCGCGGCAGCAGGTCGAAAGTGCGAGGCGGGATGTCAGGAAATGCCTGAACCTTTTTTCCTTTGATTGCGTATTTTTCCATAAAACCGAAAATCGGTGCGAAAATAGAGATAATTTCACTCCACCCGTGTTTTTATCCAAACGAGGGGTTATTTTGAAACCAAAATAGGAGATTTTTTCAACGAAATCTAAACGCCTTGCTGCCCATTTTTCCAATAATGACTATTTTTGCGCCCAATTCAATCGCTATGGTGACCATTTTCGACGATATGAGCCAAGTGACCGAAGCCGAGGTACAGCGGATGCTGCCTTTGGTGGACGGGCAACGACGCATAGAAGCCCTGCGCTACAAACACCTTTTCGGGCAATTCGCCTGCCTGAAGTCGTGGCTGATGCTGCAAGAATTACTGAAAACATTGGGCATCAGCAACTTGCACTTCGATTTCAACGAACATGGAAAGCCGTTCCTAAAGCATCATCCTGACATCCATTTCAACCTCAGCCATTGCAAAAACGGCATCGCCGCTGTCGTCGATTTTGCTCCTGTAGGCATTGATATTGAGAGTTTTAGGAAAGACAATCTCTCCCTTGTGCGTAAGACGATGAACCCCACCGAGGCCGAATGGATTTACGCATCAAGCGAGCCTGTCGAGGTGTTCACGCAATATTGGACCAAGAAGGAAGCCGTAGTGAAACTGCGCGGCACTGGAATCATTGACGACCTGCATCATGTGTTGGACGGCAAAAGCTACCGACTTGAAACACACCTCAATCGCGAAAAACGCTATGCTTGGAGCGTGGCTTACACACTATAAACCAACATTATGAAACCGAAAACGCTCCTTATATTGTTTCTCTTGGCTGCAAGTCATGGCTTTTCGCAAAACTCCGATTTCTGGATCGGAATCGAGAATTTCGACGGCCCAACCAATGAAAACCCCATTTTGGCCGCGCAAATCGATTTTTATTTCGACAAATTCGTTTCTCCCCTACCCGATTCCATCATATTGGAAATCAGCCGTTTGATTGATAAAACAAGCGACAACACAGAACTCCGCGATTTCTTCCTTTGGCACCTCTTGGAGCGTTACCGCCACCCCGAATACATGTGCCAAGACCAAGTGTTTGTCTGGCTCTATGACCATTACTTTTCCCAACTGGAAATCAAGGACTTGAACGCTACCAATCTTGCCATAATTCAGGAAAAGGCAGAGCGTTTTCGGCGACTCGCGCTTTTCAACGTCGCACCTGACATCAAGTTGAATGATTCCACTGATTTACAATCTATTGAGAGCGAATACACGGTGCTTTTTTTCTATGACCACGACTGCGACCTTTGCAATCAGGAAATGCAGGATTTGGATTTGGTTTGTGCCGAACATCCTGATATTTCTGTGCTTGCCATCGACTTGAACATGGAAAGTTCGGGCGGATTTGCAATCCGCCCGAAAGGAAACGGGGATTTGAAATCCCCTATTCAATATCGTCGGATTTCAAATCCGTCGGAACTGATAGCGTTGTCCGATGCCTACGACATCGAAACCACACCATTGATTTATGTTCTTGACAAGGAAAAACGCATCATTGCCAAAAAGATACGGGCGAAACAAATCCCAATTATTTTGGAATCTGGATTGCTTCGTTCCTCGCAATGACGCAAAGCGTGTCAAATAATGTCAATATAGGACTTCATTTCAGGAACACATTTCTCTGCTTCTTCAAACAACTTCCACTGTGCCCGCGTGCGCACTAAATTATGCGTGGCGTATTTTATTTTATAATAGGTGTTGCCGTTGATATAGTCCGTGAGGAAACGCACAACCTGCATATAGGGGAACAATGTGGCTGCGTATGGCAAATTCTCCTTCTCAATCGGCAGAAGGAATGACTTTGTGCCTTCCAAATAGCCTTTCGCAAAGGCCTTGAAAACCTCCATGTTGAAGTGGATGTTGTCCAAATTTTGGTCGTCTTCGGCACCTGTGTTGGCCGCCGAGCGCAAGAAGTCACCAAAGTCAGAAAAGATGAAACTTGGCATGACAGTATCCAAATCAATGACACACAGCACATTGCCATCCTTGTCGAAAAGCATGTTGTTCACTTTGGTGTCGCAATGACAAATGCGTTTGGGCAACTTGCCTTCGCGATAAAGCCGCTCGCCGAGGCACATTTCATCAGCCTTTTCCCTGATTTTGTCCACATACTTCTTCACCTCAACCTCGCGCATTTGCCCGATGCGGTCCTCTGCCACGGCATCCTCCATTTGTTTCAAGCGGAACTCAATGTTATGGAAATCGGGAATGATTTCACCAATCGGCGTTTCAAGGTCGGTCAACAGCGACTCGAAATCGCCGAAGGAACGGCCCGCATAATAGGCGTATTCCGGCGTGACGGCCTCGTAAGTGTAACTGTCGGCGATGAAGTCCATCACACGCCAATATTTCCCATTTTCAACGATGTAAGTCTTGCCCGTGTCGGCTTTCAGGAAATGCAAAACGCGGCGATTAATGTCTTTAATACCTTGACTTTCATATTTTTGCCGAATGTGGCTTGTCACGGCTTCGATGTTGTTTTGCAACATGTCAACATCGGTGAAAACGGCGTTGTTGATGCGTTGGAGCACATATTTCGGTTGGCCGTCCACCAAAATCTTATAGGTGTCGTTGATGAGTCCGTTGCCCAAAGGCGCAATGTTTTCGATGGTTTTCGGGTCGACGAAATGGCCCGCAATGGAGAAAAGTTCGTTCATAAGGATAAAATTTTTGCGAAAATAGGAATTTTGTACCGATATTTGACTGCGTCGAAATATATTTTCCTAATTTTGTCCGCAAATTAATACTCACTCTATGAAAAACAAGTTTTTACACCTCATCATCGGCCTCATTTTGTTGGCCTTCGCCACTTCATGCGGCGAGAAAAAGGAAACCGAAGTCCGCAAGGGCAATTACCGCATCATTGACCACACCATTGTTTTCGACGAACCGCAACGCATTGAAGGACAGAAATCTGTACTTCAGTTCACCGTCGACCCCATCGAGAATGTCCGCCTCGGCTTCATCGGCCTCGGTATGCGCGGTCCCGATGCCGTCGACAGAATGACCTACATCGACGGAGTGACCGTCAACGCTTTGTGCGACATCGAGCCTGACCGCGTGGAAGCCGTACAAACCAAGATTTTGGAAGCCAAAGGCCTGCCGCGTGCAGCCGCTTACACGGGCAATGAAGGCTGGAAGGAACTTTGCGAGCGCGACGACATCGACCTCGTTTACATCTGCACCGACTGGAAAAACCACGTCCCGATGGCTGTCTACGCCATGCAGCACGGCAAACATGTGGCAGTTGAAGTGCCTGCCGCCACCTCGATTGAGGAGTGCTGGCAACTCGTGGACGTGGCCGAACAAACCCAACGCCACTGCATGATGCTCGAAAACTGCTGCTACGACTTTTTCGAACTGACCGCGCTTAACATGGCGCAACAAGGCATGTTCGGCGAACTCATCCACGGCGAAGGTGCCTACATCCACAACCTTGAGCCTTTTTGGCACGAATATTACGCCAATTGGCGTTTGGAGTTCAACCAAAACCACGCCGGCGACGTTTATCCCACCCACGGCTTGGGACCTCTCTGTCAAGCCTTTAACATCCACCGTGGCGACCGCATGAAGACCTTGGTCTGCATGAGCACGCCGTCCTACAACGGCAAGAAAATCGCCAAGGAAATGATGGGCGTGGACGACTTCGCCAACGGCGACATGACGACCACGATGATTCAAACCGAAAAGGGCAAGACCCTGCTCATCGAGCATAATGTCTACACTTACAGGCCTTACAATCGCCTATATCAACTCACTGGAACTGAAGGCTTTGCCAACAAATATCCAACAGCAGGTTTCACTGTTCTTGAGGACAAGTTGCCCGAAGGTTTCCTCGCCGAAGGTCAACACCTTAACCCACATGGCTTTGTACCCTCTGAGGTACGCGACAAGATTATGAAGGACTACCTCCACCCCATCGCTGTTGAAATCGAGGAAAAGGCCAAGGAGGTGGGAGGCCACGGCGGCATGGACTTCGTGATGGATTACCGCCTGATTTATTGCTTGCAACATGGCTTGCCGCTTGACCAAGACGTTTACGATGCCGCCGAATGGTCGTGCCTCGGCGAACTGACCGCAGCCAGCATCGAAAACGGTGGAATGCCCGTGCAAATGCCCGACTTTACTCGCGGCGACTGGGACAAAGTGAAAGGTTATAAACACGCTGAATAATATGTTCTCCTGTCCCATCCAAATCAGAATGAGCGACCTTGACCCTTATAATCACGTCAACAACGGGTCGCAGTGCAATTATTTCGACATGGGTCGAAGCCGATATTTCGAGTATGTCTTCCAAACCAAAATCGACTGGCTCACATTCAAATACGTCCTTGTCCACGTGGATTTGGACTTCCGCCATCCCGTGCTGTTCCACGACCCGATTGTGTGCGAGAGCCGCGTCACCGAGATGGGCAACTCCAGTTTCAAGATGGAGCAATGCCTCAAGGATGCCGAAACGGGCGAGGTCAAGACCTTGTGCCACGCCGTGGTGGTCTATTTCGACCGCGAGGCGAACAAGGCGGAACGGATTCCCGATGAAGAACGTGAGATGTTGATAAATGAATCGAAAAAAATGGCCAATGGCTAATGGCTATGGCCTATGGCAGCTTAAACTGAATGGTAATCCAAATTCTTGTAAAAGCTGCCATAGAGGACATTGTCATAGGCCATGGTTTATAAAACAAAGATCTGTTCCAATGAAAAAACTGACTTTTACCTTAATTAGCCTCATCGCTGCAATGAGCCTCCAAGCCCAAACCGAAGCCGAACTCAATGCTTGGAACGATGTCAACATCTACGAAATCAACCGCTTGTATCCTCGGACGAATGTCATCCCCGTGGGTGAGCAATGGTCGCAATGTCTCAACGGCGACTGGAAGTTCCATTGGGTGGACTCGCCCTCAAAAGCCCCCGCCGACTTCTATAAGGAAGGCTACGATTCCTCCGATTGGGGCACGATTAAAGTGCCAGCCAATTGGGAGTTGAACGGTTACGGAACGCCGATTTACGTCAATGTGGACAACGAGTTTCGTCCCAATGAGCCGCCTTTTGCCCCGACGGTGGACAATCCCGTGGGCTGCTATCTGACCGAGTTTGAGATTCCAGAAACTTGGAAAGACCGCTTGACCTTCATCAACTTCGGTGCGGTAAAGTCGGCGTATTACGTTTGGGTGAACGGGCAGTTTGTGGGCTATACGGAAGATGCCAAGACCAATGCCGAGTTTGACCTCACGCCTTACGTCAAAGTGGGGAAGAACACGCTGGCCGTCAAGGTCTATCGTTTCTCCAATGGCTCCTACTTCGAGTGCCAGGACTTCTGGCGTTTGAGCGGCATTGAACGGGATGTGGTGGTTTATTCCAAACCTACAGTGCATATTGAAGATTACGAAGTCTCTGCTGGTTTGGATGAGACTTATCGCAATGGTATATTTACTGTTAGAGTTATTATTGTAAACCATACAGGCAAGAAATATAAACATGAGAAAGTGACTGTGACTTTATACGATGGCGAGAAAGAGGTAGTTAGTTCGGAGCGTTATCTTAAGGATGCGGAATGGCATATTATTTCCTGTTTGGGTGTGGGTACTGACGAACCTATACCCAACATCAAACCGTGGTCGGCGGAGCATCCTAATCTTTACCGTTTAGAAATCAAGATTCTGGACAACAAGGGGAGAGAGGTGGAACGCCTTGAAAACCATATCGGCTTCCGAACCGTGGAAATCAATGACGGAAAACTTTTGGTTAACGGGCAGTACGTATTAATAAAAGGTGTGAACCGCCACGAACACGACCCTTACACAGGCCATGTCATCAGCCGCGAATCGATGGAACGCGACATTGCCCTGATGAAACAAATGAATATCAATACGGTGCGCACTTGCCACTATCCCGACGACCCGTATTGGTACGAACTTTGCGATAAGTATGGCCTTTACGTTTGGGACGAAGCCAACTGCGAATCCCATGCGCAAGGCTACGGCGAAAAGAGCCTTGCCAAAGACCCGCAATACAAGAGGATGATTTGGTCGCGCAACTGCAACATGCTTGAACGTGACAAGAACCATCCCTCGGTGATTATGTGGTCGATGGGCAACGAGTGCGGCAACGGCGTGAATTTTGAATACACTTACGACTGGATGAAAGACCGCGACCTATCGCGCCCTGTGACCTACGAAAGAGCCATTTACGACAGAAATACTGATGTCATAGGCTTGATGTACGCCAGCCCGAAGTATCTGCAACGCTTTGTGGATGAGGGACTTGATTCGCTTCATCGTCCGTTCATTATGGTGGAATACTGCCACGCGATGGGCAACAGCATGGGCGGCTTGAAGGACTATTGGGACGTGATTGAAGCCAACGAGCAACTGCAAGGCGGCTGCATTTGGGACTGGGTGGACCAAAGTTTTATAGTTGATAGTGAAAAGTTTGCAGTTGATAGTTCAACTAATGCCATAGCATCTCCCAACTCTAAACTCTCAACTCTAAACTCTAAACTCTTTTACGCAGTCGGCGGTGATTTCGGCCATGCCTACGGCGTGGGCGACGACGACGCTTTTTGCGCCAACGGCGTTGTAAGTTCAGACAGAAGGCCGCATCATCACGCTGCCGAGGTGAAAAAGGTGTATCAGCCTATCAAGTTCACCGCCAAGGACTTGACTTGGGGCAAGTTCGAGGCCAAAAACTGGCTTTCGTTCACCAATGCCTCAGCCTTTTATTGTGATTATGAGATTTTTTTTTTTTTTAAGTCATTGATGAAAGGCAAAATCGACCTTGATATTGAACCTTTTGGCACACAGGAGATTAACATTGAGCGTTTGCGTATTTACGGTACTCCGGGCGAGGAGTTTTTCATTCGTTTTTCGGTGAAACTGAAAGAAGACCAACCTTTTATGCCCGCTGGGACGGAAGTCGCTTACGATGAGTTCAAGTTGGATTGGCCTTCGGCACCATTGGAACTTTTGCCTCAAGCCAAATCATTGTCTTATGTGGCTTCTGTTCGAGGTATTAATTGCGGTAATGATGATTTTCAGGTGTCGTTTGATATGAACACAGCGGAAATTGTTTCGTATGTGTATAAAGGTCAAAAACTAATTGATGGAAATTTGCGAGATAACTTTTGGCGCGCTCCAACCTTGAACGACGAGGTGGATTCTTGGGCTTTACCGCGCTGGAAAAAATCGGGTTTGCAACACTTGACTGCCAAGACAGGAGGCTTACATATTGAACGGCTTGATGACAACAAAGTTTCGGTCACTGCCGTTGTGGAGTATTATGATGACAAGGAACAGTTGCAAATCGTGGTCAATAAGTTGTATCTCATTGACGGCGAGGGCAACATCAGCATCACCAACCGCGTGGAGCCAATGGAAACGGTCACTTCTTTCCCGAAGATTGGAATGCAGTTCCGTATGCCAATGGATTACAGAAACCTGACCTATTTCGGAAAGAACACAGAAAACTATCCCGACCGCAATGCATCAGGTAAAATGGGTTTGTATCATGTGGATGCTTTGAGTTTGTTTGAGCAACATGTGGTGCCTCAGGACAACGGTAACCATTCCGACACGAGATGGCTGGCTTTGACGAGTGACAAGAGCAAGGTGGGGCTATTTGTCAAGATGCAGGAACCGTTCAACTTCAGTATTTACAATTACGACGATGACAACCTCACCGCAGCCCGCCGCATCAATCAACTTAATCCTACGGATTTTCTTACCGTCAATGTGGACTACAAACAAGCACCCATCGGAACGGCGACATGCGGCCCAGGCGTGGATGAGAAGTATGTGCTTGGCAATCAGGTGTATGAATACACGGTGCTGCTTCGCGCTTTCGACACAAAGACGGAAGACCCGATAGAGTTGACTCGTTTTCAAGTGCCGAATGTGGATTCTTTGATGGTTCCGATGCCCGAAATCAAGGCTTCGATGCTGGGCGACGAGAATTATCGCATCTACAACCATCCGCTCAGCATTTCAATGACTTGTGCCGAAAAAGGTGCTGAAATCCGCTACACTTTGGACGGTTCCGAGCCGACGGAAAAGTCGAAGAAATACACCAAGCCGTTGATTATCAACCAATCGTGTAAGGTGAAGGCCAAAGCCTTCAAGAATGGGATGGTTTCTTCATTTGTGGCTTTGCGTCAGTTTAACCGCTTGAATATCAAGAATACGACCTTCGTCAATCCGCCTGCGGAGCGTTATGGAAAAGAGGCCGACATCGCTCTGATGGACGGCAAGAAAGGCATGGAGGGCGATTACTATAACGATTGGTTAGGCTTCCAAGGCGTTGACATGGAGGCGACTATCGCATTGTCTCTTCCGACCAATATCAATGTTGTGAAAGTGGGACTCTGCCATGAGCCAAACGACTGGGTGATGTGGCCCAAAGCGGTGTGGGTCAGTTTCTCGAAAGATGGAAAGGAGTTTACGGATTGGGAACAGGCCGAGTTGCCCGTGTTCAATAAACCTGACAAAATGCAAGGTCATGGCCGAATTGAGGCTCGCGCCCGAGTGGATGAGAAACAAGTGATGTTTGTCCGCGTAAAGGTTGAAAACCAAGGCGTTCTGCCCGATTGGCACCCCTACAAAGGCGAAAAGGCTTGGATTATGGTGGATGAGGTGAGTTTGGAATGATGCTGCCTTATTTCCTCCCCTTCCAAACCTTCAAAACTGCCTTTCCCACAGGCGAAAGCCGATTGAAGGTGTAGGACGGGTATTTCACCTCCTTGCCGCCGAAGCCAAGGTAGAAACGCGCCAAATTTTCATCGTCAGAGCCTTCAAAATCGAAGGTAATCGGCTGACCTGCATTTTGTTGGATGACTTGATCCAAAAGATAAGTCATGGCCTGACGGTCTTTGCCTTCTTGTCGTAGGCCCGAAAAAAGGAATGTGATGCGGTTGGCGGTTTTCATAAAAATGGCAGCACAGAGGAGTAGCCCAACGCCTTTTTCTGTCACTCCGAGGATGAAAGCGGAATTGCGCTGCACAGCCACCTTGCCCAAGGCCGTCAGGCGTGAATATTCGGCATCGCCCCATTTGTCGAGCAAGGCTCCGCGATTGTCGGTGAACAAGGCCACCACATGATAGGGAATCACCGTGGTCACCAATTGCAGATTGTTGCTTTCCGCCTTGGCCAAATTTCGCTTCGTGTTCTGATGATAGTTGGCTCGGATGGACTCATAATCCTGATTCAAGTCGAGCAACACATTTCTATGATATTCAATGCCTTGAACTTCCTTATCGAAAGTATTGCTTTCATTCAATCGAATCTCAGCAAATCGATACTTTGAGGGAATCGCTTTCAGGAAAGATTCTGTTTTTTCTTGCGTCAAAGGCTGCTTCGAGAACACACCCAATTGCTGCACGAAATAGGGCTGGTATAGATAGTTCACGCCGAATTTCTTTCCGCTTGTAATCGGCATAACGGCCTGATAATCATCCTCAACCAAGGCTTCCCAATGGGGATGAACCATGTCGAGATACCATGAATAAGCGTAGATGTTGCCACATTCGGTAATGGTGGCATCCCATTTTTTCTTGTCGATTTGGTTATGTGTCAGGTATTGTATCATTGATTTGTTTTGTTTTATCGAGAATTTGAGAATTGTATTTTGTTGAATTTGTTTGAATTAGAGATATGAATTGCAAGCAACTCTTTAAGTGCAAATGTATTCCAAAAGTTGGCGGTACATCTCTGGCCAACCGACCCAACGCTGTTCGCCGCCAAGGGCTTCATTATGAGTGAGATAGATAAAAGTGCCTCCCACAGCCTTCACCTCGTCGACGAGTTGTTTGGCCAATCGGAGCGAGGCCTCCACATCGAGGTTGAGGTAGTCGCGCATGGTGCCGTCCATGATGGCGAAAGGATGCACGCGCAAGTTGGTAACCATGTCGTTTTCAAGGTCATAAAATCGGAAAGTGTCAACAATGCCCGCACGAAATCCGACTTGCGATGCAAAACCCATCGTATAGTCGTCGCTGATGTCCAACTCAATGAGTTTCTGGTAACTGCGCGGCAGATTCATCCTCAGAAAATGCTGTCGGCTCTTGGTGAGCGGGCGGTGCAGCACCTCCGAAAGGTTGTCGATTTCGCGTTGCATTTTTTCAATGTCGAGATAGGACGAAAACGAAGGATGGATGCCCACATCGGCATAGTCGCCCAACCGCTTGATCAAGGCTTGGAAACTCGGCTTGCGGATGGAAATGTTCTTGTCGTTGGTGTCGTATTCACCGCAGAGGATGAAGTATATCGGCTTGAGTTTGAATGTTTTCTGCAACTCAAACTGGAAATCGAAGGAGTCGAAAGGGTCTTTCCGCTTGCCTCTCAAAACCTGATGGCGTTCCTTGATTCGTTCCATGTCGCCAGCCGCAAAATCCTTGAGAAAACCGCCCACCGTGCGATAGATGCCCTTGTGTTTGTAAGCCCAAGCCGCGTCGATGTCGTAAGTCGGGATGAAAGTGAATTTCGGCTGCTTTACAGGCAAGTCGGGATAGATGGATTTCAACTTGATTCCCAACGACTTAACCCAAATATTGACCAAAGGTTTCTGAAGCATCCCATTCATAAACATCCATGTCGACTCAGCTTTGAAACGGCCGTATTGGTCGCGCTCCTGCGAAAGATATTCCTCATAGCGCGAAACCAAGAAAAACGAGGCCGCAAACACATCGAAAGGCAGCAGATTGCCGTTGTCGAGAACTGCGTAAGGCGCAATCGTACCCTCAAACTCAACCGTGCCAAACGACTGCTCGTGGACATGACGCTCGAAAAGCAAATCGAAAGCCTTGATAAAAGGCTCATCGCCAATACGTTCCATGCCGTAATGCAGTTTCGGCCCATCGAAAGCCTTGAACTTGTCGATGTCGGCTGTCAGGTCGAAATCAAGGCCAAGCAACTGCCTGAGTGTCAGGTCGAAGACATACATCACGCGCCCCGTGATTTTCGGTACAAGAACCAGCATTTTCATAGGCACAAAAATAAAAGGAATTTCAATGCCTACGACAAAATCGACGAAATTTGTTCAAGCAAAGCCGAAAAGTCGTATTTTTGTCGATTTGATAAAGTACCCGAAAAAATGGAGAATTTCGTCGTATCCGCAAGAAAATACAGGCCGATGACCTTCGACACCGTTGTGGGTCAAGGCTCCATCACCAACACCTTGAAGAACGCCATCCGCAACAACACTTTGGCGCAAGCCTTCCTGTTTTGCGGTCCGCGAGGCGTGGGCAAGACCACCTGCGCGCGCATCATGGCCAAGACCATCAACTGCCTGAATCCCACCGAGAACATGGAGGCCTGCAACGAGTGCGAATCGTGCCGCGCCTTCAACAACAACGCCTCGTTCAACATCTATGAGCTTGACGCAGCGTCAAATAACTCCGTCGAGGACATCCGCAGTTTGGTCGACCAAGTGAGGATTCCGCCGCAAATCGGACAATACAAGGTCTACATCATCGACGAGGTTCACATGCTTTCGGCAGCGGCTTTCAATGCCTTCCTGAAGACCTTGGAAGAGCCGCCTGCGTATGCCAAATTCATCTTGGCCACAACGGAGAAACACAAAATCATCCCTACCATCCTTTCACGTTGCCAAATATTTGACTTCAAACGGATTACAGTGGATGATATTGCCAAGCATTTGGCTTTTGTCGCCCAAAGCGAAGGCGTGAACGCCGAACCTGAAGCCTTGAACATCATCGCGCAAAAAGCCGACGGTGCCTTGCGTGACGCGCTTTCCATTTTTGACCAAATGGTGAGTTTCAGCGGAAAAAACATCACCTACAAGGATGTCATTGACAACCTGAACGTTTTGGACTACGACTATTACTTCCAAATCGTTGACCACATCCTGCAAGGCAACACGAGCGACATCCTCTTGATTTTGAACGATATCATCAGCAAAGGATTTGAGCCACAGCATTTTGTGAGCGGCATGGGCAACCATTTGAGAAGCCTTTTGGTATGCAAAGACGCGGTGACGGTGCAACTTTTGGAAGTCAGCGAACAATTGAGGCAAAAATATCTGGCCCAAGCACAGGCCTGTCCCCTACCCTTCCTAATTAAAGCCTTGGAAATCAACAACCAATGCGACATTGACTACCGTGCCGCGAACAACAAACGGCTGCATTTGGAAATTGCATTATTAAAAATGTGTGCGCTTTGCAGTCAGGCTTTGACTATGCCGACGGCGCAAGCGCAACCCGTGCAAATGCCACAAAACAGGCCAACACAACAATCTACATCTTCGACAGCGGGTCATGACCCGCTGCCAACACAAGCAGCACAACAACAACCTACACCAACTATGACAACGGGGCATGCCCCGTTGCCGCCCACCCACAATCCCAACCCTATCCAAACAACAACCCCACAGCCATCAAACAATTCAACAGTTCAACAATCAACCGCTCCCGTTTCGACAGGCTCAACGTCCGCTACTACTGCCCAGCCCATAGTAAGGCCACGAGGCACCACCAGCGGCATTAGCGTCAACAAAGCCATGCAGCAAGCCGAACAAAAGGCCGAGGAAAAGGAGGAAACTTGGGACAAAACCTTTACCCAAGAAAATCTATCTGCGGCGTGGAATGAATTCATCGACAAAAACAGAAAGGAGTATCCTGCTTTTACGGCAGCAATGGGTAAGTATATTCCCAAAGCAAACGGAAACGAAATCCAATTCAATGTAGACAATCCTCTTTTTGAACAAGATGCCGAGGCCATGAACTCTTTGAAAACTCACTTGAAAAATGTTTTGCATAATAATCAGTTCAAATTGCAACTAATCAAGATGGAACGCCCCGCCGAAATCGAGGCCTACACCGACAAGGATAAGTTCGAGAAAATGGTGGAGGAACGGCCTTATTTGCGGACTTTGCAAACGGAGTTAAAGTTGGAGGGAGATTTGTAAATGCGGAATGTGGAATGTTAAATCTTGAAATTATAAATCTTTGAATTTCAAATCTTTAAATAATCAAATAATGAAAAAAAGAAACGTTATCGCCATGATGATCTTGACAACAGTGGCAACCGGCTGCGGAGAAAAGGCAGTCGAAACACAAGAACCCAAGAAAGAAGTCGTTCCAGCCATCGAATTGGGCAACATGGACACTAACATCAATCCTGCGGACGACTTTTTCCGCTATTGCAACAACAACTGGATGAAGAACAACCCGATTCCGGAAGAGTATTCCACCTTCGGGGCTTTCACCGAAATCGACCAACGCAATGAAATCCTCATTCAAGAGATTATTGACGAAGTGTCGCAAGACGCCAATGCCGCCCAAGGCAGCGTGGCACAGAAAATCCGCGACTTCTACAACGCCGGCATGGACACCGTGGCCATCAACGAGCGCGGCTACAGCGAGCTTCTGCCCTACTTCGAGATGATTGACAACCTGAACGACAAGGCACAATTGGCCATGCTGATGGGCAAGCTACACAGCGACGGCATTGGAGGTTTCTTTGGAGCTGGCGGCAGTTCCGACCCCAAGAATGCCGAAATGGTCATCATGCACCTCTACCAAGGCGGGCTGAGCCTCACCGACCGCGATGACTACCTGAAGGAAGAGACGCAAGAAATGCGCGACAAGTATGTGGAGCACGTCGCCAAGATGTTTGAACTCACCGGCACTGCCCCCGATGCCGCTGCCGACAAAGCCAAGCGCATCCTCGCCCTCGAAACCGAGATGGCCAAAAACTCGATGAGCCGCGTTGAACGTCGCGACCCCGACAAGACCTACAACATGAGGACTTTGGTCGAATTGCAGAAATCCACGCCCAACTTCGATTGGAACACCTATTTCAAGAATGCCGACGCCCCGACAATCGAAAGCCTCAACGTAGGTATGCCCGACTACATTGCCGCTTTGGGCAAAATCATCAGCAAAACCGACCTCGAAACCCTCAAGGACTACTTGCGCTGGAAGGTCATCCACGGCAGCGCCTCCATGCTGAGCAGCGACCTCGACGCCGAGAACTTCAACTTCTACGGCAACTACCTTTATGGCCAAGAAGTGCAGCAACCCCGTTGGCGCCGCGTGCTTGACGCAACCTCCGGCTGCTTGGGTGAGGCCGTCGGCCAACTCTATGTGGAGAAGCACTTCCCCGCCGAAGCCAAAGCCAGAATGTTGGAACTCGTCGGCAACCTGCGCGTGGCGTTGGGCGAGCGCATCAAGAACCTTGAATGGATGAGCGAAGACACCAAAGCCAAAGCCCTCGTCAAACTCGACGCCTTCAACGTGAAAATCGGCTATCCCGACAAGTGGAAGGATTACAGCAAGTATGAAGTCACCCCGGAGTCGTATTTCGAGAATGTACACCGCGCCATCCGCTTTGAAAATGAGAGAGACATGGCCAAAATCGGCAAGCCCGTCGACAAGGACGAATGGTTCATGACGCCTCAAACCGTTAATGCCTACTACAGCCCCGAGATGAACGAAATCGTGTTCCCCGCCGCCATCCTGCAACCGCCTTTCTTCAACATGGATGCTGACGATGCCATCAACTACGGCGGCATTGGCGTGGTGATTGGCCACGAAATGACCCACGGCTTCGACGACCAAGGCTGCAAGTACGACGAAAAAGGCAACCTCAACAACTGGTGGACCGAGGAAGACTCCAAGAAATTCAACGAGCGCACCGCACAATTGGCCAAGTTGTTCGACGAATTCCAAGTGCGTGGCTACCAAATCAATGGCCAACTGACCCTTGGCGAGAACATCGCCGACCTCGGTGGCCTGAATGTGGCCTGGGATGCCTACCAAATGACTGACGAGGCCAAGGCCAACAAGAGCATCGACGGCTTCACGCCCGCCCAGCGTTTCTTCATCAGCTACGGCACCATCTGGCGCAACAACTCCCGCGACAAGTACCTCGAGCGCCAAGTCGTCACCGATGTACACTCGCCCGCCGAAGCCCGCGTCAACCGCACCCTCGGCTCGATGCCGCACTTCTATGAGGCTTTCGAGATTCCTGCCGAAAGCAAGATGTATATCGCTCCCGAAGAACGCGCTGCCATTTGGTAATCCGAATGTTGACTGTAGTTCATTAATAGACGAAGGCCATCTGCTCCTTGCATTGTGGAGCGATGGCCTTCGCTTTTTTATGGATTCATCGGCAGGGGTTCACACCGGCAGGGGTTTACACCGCCTGCCTAACATCCTTTCACCCCTATGGGGTTCCTCCGCACCCCTGACCAAGTCACGGAGTGACGCAAGAAATTAGGCAGGGGTGAAATGCAATGCAACCCCTGCCAGAAAACAAACACACCCGCCGAATATCGTTCATTCCAGCATTGCAAATGCTCATATTCACGCCTTCCGAATTGCAAATTCGGAAGAACGGGCTATTATTGTACTACAGCCAAAAATAAGGTGTAACAATAATTGAAAATTAAAAGGGAGGTAAAGGGGACAATACATTTTGCAACAATGTTGTAGACAAACACATTATCCACTTTAACTGCCACTTTTACCTCTCATCGTTACATGTTATTTTTTTACTATCACTTAATACACCCTAAAGTTACAGACTTTCGGGATTGGTCAGCAATGACCAGTCCCTTTTTTTACGCGTCAACGCTCAGACACACTTTTTGGAACAGTATCAACAAACGACGAAGTCGCAACTTCCTTCGGGAAATGCTCGAACAAGGCCTTGAAAGGCAGTTGCCAGGTCATAGATACCACACGGATCACCGACCATAGACTTGGCTTGGGGAGTTTCTGCTACGCCATGCGGAAAACTGCTGAGAAGCTGTTCCTCTACATGCTTTTCCTTTTGTTCAACATCATCTCCCCTGCAACTTTCCGTCAGCAGGTTCGGGCAAAACTGCTTCCGGCGGGAGCTTCACTTCTCGCTACCACATCAGGGTTTGATTCGTATCATCTTTCGACCGATTACAATCCCCAATAGTGTAGTTTTTTCCTAATACGACGAAGAAGAACTTCTTGTGGAGATGGTTTACGCCATTTTAGTTCAAATTCATCCTCAGAGTTTATTATTGATTTATTTGATACAACTATGTTCGTTCCTTTATAATATAATGCGTCAGGGATTGGAGTATAATTAAATGATATAGCCAATAATTTTGGAACCTTTATAATCTTTTTTGAAGGAATCCAAACCTGAGCAATCTTATCTCCTCCGCCACTACCTCTAAAACAAGAATCAAGATAAGTAATACAGACCATGTTCTCCTTAGGTGAATTAAAAAACCAATCCAAAAACTCAATCCGTTGCTTCAAGAACGCACGAACTCTTTGTGTTTCTTCTTCATATGCGAACCACCTCCAACCAACATTTGTTCTATAATCTCTTTTTGCCTCAGGACGCAAATAATATACTAAACTGTCAATTCTTCCACTTTCAATATAGGTATGACAAATTGTACTTATCTCATTGTTATAAAGGTCTTTTACTAAGTTTCGGAACTCTTCTCTTTTCCATAAACAATGAAGAAGTAACCCAGAATAAACATGTCCTGAACTATCAATGACACCAGCACAAGCCATAATTTCATTTTTCTCCCACTCATAATTCCACCCTCTATGAATTGTAGCAAAAAATTTGTCAAAATCCCAAACGGGCCCTGCATGCAACTTCCCACCATCTTCATCTGAAGCATATTTAAAAAAACTCCCTGGCCCAGGTGCATCCATATTTAATGAAATTTCTTGGAGAATATAATATTTAGCAAAAGATACCAAATCCATCCATCTTTGCAAACTATCATAACACGAATCACAATCAAAACATTTTTCAATATTTGAAATAATCAAGTTATATGAACTAATTATTGTTTCCTTTCTTTCTGTAGTCAAATGCCTAGGCAACTCCACATTTGAATTTCCTTCGATAAGGAAACCGTTATTTTTAAAATCCATTAGGTCCTCGACTTTGTTAGTCATTTGATATAGTCCACGATACTCTGAATTAATATAAAGTGATACATATGAGTATTTTGGACTCTTTAATCCCATTCTTTGTGCTAAGTCAAAAGCTATCGCATTTCGGATATGGCTTTCATCATATGCGTTTGCAAGAAGTACAAAACGTTTACCAGTGTCAAGATCTAACAATTTCTTTTTCTTTCTCAATTTAACCGTGAATGCTTTTTTATTATGTCCAAATGTGGTGTTTCCTCGAGTATGAATATTATCTACAGAATCTGATAAAAGTGTGTCTCCTTTCGAAGAAACAATAGATACAAAAGCTGAAGCTTTATAATGTTTATTACGCATCATTGAATCCAAATCAGCAGATGAAACATTTACATAAACAGATGGAATCGTAAATACCTCATCTTGATTTCTGCTCTTACATCCCACTAACAATAATAATAATAATAAAAACATATTTCGTTTATTCATAACACATTCAATATGAGACCTATCCTTGTTTAACAAATGCCGAATTCAAGTCACAAACGCAGCTTTTTGGGTTAGACTTTGGTTCAATTCGGGTGCAAAGTTAGCGAAAAAGTATTCGATGGGAGTGAGGAAGCCGAGTTTTTTTCTTGGCCTGTTGTTGAGCTTGTCTCGGATTCGCTTGATTTCGTTGTCGTCGAGGCTGTCGAAGGAGGTTCCCTTTGGCAGGTACTGTCGGATGAGCCCGTTCATGTTCTCGTTGGCGCCCCTCTCCCAGGAGTGGTAGGGATGGGCGAAGTAGTAGTCCACGGCGAGGCTCTTGGCGATGGCCTTGTGTTCGGCTAACTCCTTGCCGTTGTCGGACGTGATGGTGTGCAGCAGCCCCTTGAAG
>CACZDU010000012.1:0-66812 GCA_902780055.1 uncultured Bacteroidia bacterium
GATAGCACGGGACACCCAAAAACGCAAATTCTTGAAAGAGATTCTACTGGAATTTAAGCACTTATAAAATCCCAACTGAAAATCGCGGAAAACAGGAAAAAGTCGGGGCTTCGATGTAAAAAAATCGAGGGCGCGCCTTATTTTGACACACCCTCACAAAAATAAAAAATGAAAAAATCAAAAAACTCACTCCTCATCCACCAAAAACACCGCCACTTGGCGGATGCCGCTGGCCCCGATGACCAAGGTCTGCTCAATGTCGGTGCTGCGGCTCGGCCCCGTGATGATGGTCATTTGCGAAGGCCGGTTTTTGGCGTATTTTCTTTTCATGGTTTGGAACGCTGTCCTCATTCCCGGCACGATTTGCTCTGTAGTGGCATACACGAGGAGGATGTCGGGGATGGCATAGGCCTCGCGGGTCTTGGTGAGCGAATCGGAGAGGATGATGCTGCCCGTTTGCGCCACGAGGCACTCGCAACCCGTCAGGCTGACGAGTTTCTGCTTCGGCTCGCGTTCCTTGCTTTCCGTAAACGGGATGTTGTATCTACTGAGCAGGCTTTGCATTTCGGGTTGTGTACACCATAGCGGCTCCCATCCGTTTTCTGACGCCAATTGCTTGAGACAATCGACAAATTCGGCCTCGCTCTCAAGGTAGATGAAAATGCCCCCGTGTTCCTTGAAATTTTGCACGAAAGTGATGGCCGTACCGTCCTCCTCCTTGATGGGTATCCACGTTTCGGTGCGCTGGTCGATGTCCTTGAACAAGGCCTCCTGCCGCTCAATGAGGGCGTTGCGCACCTTGGCGAGCATTTGTTCCTTAAGGGTGATGTCGTTGTTCTCTTCTTTGTTGTCCCAAGTCATGGCCTTATGCGTTTTCGGGTTCGTTAACGGGTTCGTTCCCAGTCTGTTGTTCCGCCGCTTTCAGTGCAGCGTTCTTCAGTTTCTCATCGTCGGAGTTGCCCCACGGACGCTTGCCGAAGATGCGTTCCAAGTCTTCGCCGAAAATGACTTCCTCCTCAATGAGTTTGGTGGCCAATTGCGACAAACCGTCACGATGGGATGTCAAAATGGCAATGGCCTCTTGATAAGCCTTCTCGATGATTTTACTCACCTGTTGGTCGATGGTTTCGGCAGTCTTTTCGCTGTAGGGTTTGGTCAGGCTATAGTCCTGCTGACCCGTTGAGTCATAGTAACTTATGTTTCCGATTTCATCATCCAAGCCGTAATAAGTGACCATAGCGAAGGCCTGTTTGGTCACCTTTTCGAGGTCGGAAAGGGCACCTGTCGAGATTTGGCCGAAGACCACCTGCTCTGCGGCACGACCGCCCAAGGTAGCAATCATTTCGTGATACATCTGCTCTTTGGTAGTAATCTGACGTTCTTCGGGCAGATACCAAGCCGCACCGAGCGAATTGCCACGCGGCACAATGGTCACTTTCACCAAAGGATGGGCGTATTGCAGCAGCCAACTCGTGGTGGCATGGCCTGCCTCATGGAAGGCGATGACCTTCTTTTCCTCCGGCGTGATAATCTTGTTCTTCTTCTCCAAGCCCCCGATGATGCGGTCGACGGCATCCAAAAAGTCCTGTTTGTCAATCTCTTCCTTGCCTTTTCGGGCGGCCATCAGTGCGGCCTCGTTGCACACGTTGGCAATGTCGGCACCCGAGAAGCCCGGGGTCTGCTTGGCCAAAAACTCCTTATCGACATCGTTGCCAAGTTTCAGGTTGCGCATATGAACCTCAAAGATTTCCTTACGCCCCACAATGTCAGGCAGTTCCACATAGATTTGACGGTCGAAACGACCTGCACGGAGCAAAGCCTTGTCGAGAATGTCGGCACGGTTGGTGGCGGCCAACACAATGACACCCGAATTGGTGCCGAAGCCGTCCATTTCCGTAAGCAACTGGTTCAGCGTGCTTTCGCGCTCGTCGTTGCCGCCTGTGAGAGCATTTTTGCCACGGGCGCGACCGATGGCGTCAATCTCATCGATGAAGATGATGCACGGCGATTTCGACTTGGCATTGTTGAACAAGTCGCGGACGCGCGAAGCACCCACACCGACAAACATCTCAACGAAATCGGAACCCGAAAGGCTGAAGAAAGGCACATTGGCCTCACCCGCTACGCTCTTGGCCAACAGGGTCTTACCCGTTCCGGGAGGGCCAACAAGCAGCACGCCTTTGGGAATCTTGCCGCCCAATTTGGTGTATTTCTCCGGATTCTTCAGGAAATCAACCACTTCCATAATCTCCACCTTGGCTTCTTCCAAGCCCGCCACATCCTTGAAAGTGACATTGACATTGGTGTTTTTGTCGTAGAGTTGCGCCCTCGATTTTCCTATGTTGAAAATCGAGCCGGGACCGCCGCCCATGCTGCGCCCCATGCCACGAATCAGCACGATATAGAACACGGCGAGCAGAGCCAAAGGAATCATCCATTCCAAGATGCTGCCCATCCAATTGCTACGCCTTACATTGCTGATATACACCGGGTTAGAAACATCCTTCTGGGCATTCTCCACCATTTCCTCAAAACGGTCGAGCGAACCTATTTTATAAGTGTAGTTCGGAGTGAGGGTGAGTCCGTCCGAATCGGTCTTCGCGTCAGAGAATTTGCCCCCCAAGCCCTTCCGATTCAGGTAGATTTCGGCATCCTCACGATTGACGAGTTCAATCTTGCCCACCTCCTCCTTCTTCAGAAGTTCGATGAGCTTGCCTTGGTCGATTTCCTCTGTCGGGGTGACAGCATCCCTGCCAAAAAATTGCATACCGATCAGCACGGCGAACAAAATGGCATAAATCCACATCAGATTGAACCGCCTTTTGCCATTCGGTCTCTGGTTGGGCTGGTTCGGCTGGTTGGGCTGCGAAGGCTGGCTCGGGTTGTCGCCAGTCTTTTGAGTCTCTTTATTCTCCATTTGTAAACAATTGATTTTGAAAAGATTATTCTTCCGCTTCCTTCACGATTCTCTCGGCATCGGCCCAAAGTTCCTCCAATTTGTAGTAACTCCGCTTCGACTCCAAGAACACATGAACGACAACATCGACGAAGTCTATCAAAATCCATTCCGTATTGTCGCGGCCCTCCACATGGTAGGGCTTGTTTTGCGTTTTTTCAAATACTAATTCCTCCACCTTGTCGGCGATGGCATCCACCTGCGTCTTGGATGGCGCGTGGCAGATGACGAAATAGTCCGTCACGGCGGTGGTGATTTCCCTCAAATCGAGGGTGACGATGTCCTTGCCTTTCACGGCTTCCATGGCCTCAATCGTTGCGGCCACAATCTCTTCTACGTTATCCGTTTGATGTCTGACTCTCATAATTTCAAAAATAGGGTGCAAATTTACGCATTTTTGCGTTATCAAACCGTATTTGTCGAAAATTCCCTATTTTTGGAGCATAAAAACGACCTCACCATGACAGAAATTGAATTCTTGTTTTCCAAAATTACCACTTTTATCTTTGATTTTGACGGCGTAATGACCGACGGCACCGTCTTTTGCGACTTTGAAGGGCATCCCTTGCGCGCAACCAACGTGAAAGACGGCTACGCCCTGCAATTGGCCTCGAAATTGGGCTACAACGTGGCCGTCATTTCGGGCGCGGTCTGCCCCTCGACCATCGTCAGGATGAACAGCCTCGGCGTGACGGACGTGTTCACTGGAATTCCAGACAAGGTGTTGAAACTCAACGAATACATGGAAGCGAAAGGCCTGAAGACGGAAGAAATCATCTTCATGGGCGACGACATCCCCGACCTGAACGTGATGCAATGCGTAGGCCTGCCCGCTTGCCCCGCCGATGCCGTGCCCGAGGTACAGAAAATCAGCAAGTTCATCAGCGAGCGGCCCGGCGGCAAAGGTGCCGTCCGCGACGTGATTGAGCGTGTTTTGAAAGCGCAAGGCAAATGGATGACTGCAGAGGCTTATTCGTGGTAAAAATCCAAACGATAGCAGTCGGAATCTCGAAAAAAAAGTGCGATTCCGACTACTATCGTTTTTGGTTTTGAAAAAAACATTATCTTTGCAGCCGTTAAAAATCAGTGTTTTATGGCTGCCATCATCGGGAGGAAACAAGAACAAAAAGAGCTCAGACGACTTTATGAATCGGACGAGGCGGAAATGGTTGTGGTGTACGGTCGTCGCCGTGTCGGAAAGACCTATTTGGTCAATCAAGTGTTCGCCAAAGAAGGGTTTACTTTCAAAATTACAGGGCTGTATAAGAGCAAGTTGCCCGTCCAATTGGAGAATTTCTCATCGGCCTTGCGGGAATATTCGGGCAACGATTCGTGGCCCACGCCAAAAAGTTGGATGGAGGCCTTCGGCCAACTGAAAGACTACCTGAAAAAGACCAAAAGAAAGAAAAAGCGCGTGCTGTTCTTCGACGAACTGCCGTGGATGGACACGAAAGGCAGCCGTTTTCTCGAAGCCTTTGAGTGGTTTTGGAACAGTTGGGGATGCACCCAAGAAGACTTGCTGCTCATCGTTTGCGGAAGTGCCACCAATTGGATTATCAACAAACTTTTTAAGCACAAGGGCGGACTTTACAACCGCGCCGGAAGCAAGATGTTCCTGCGCCAATTCACTTTGGCCGAAACCGAGCAATACCTCCAAAAGCAAGGCATCAGATGGGAAAGATACGACATTGCCCTGATTTACATGATGATGGGCGGCATCCCCTATTACCTGAAACAATTGGAACCCGAACGCACCCTGCTCGACAACATCGACAACTGCTTCTTCAAGACCAACGGCAAACTTTGGGACGAATTCGACAACCTCTATGAAACCTTGTTTGCCCAATCCGAGGTCTATGTGCGCATCGTAGAAGCCTTGGCCAGCAAGCGCATCGGACTGACACGCGAGGAAATCATCAAGGTAACGAAACTGCCCGATAATGGCCCTACTTCAAGGGCACTGAAAGACCTCGTCAAATGCGGATTCGTGCGGGCTTACCAATATTTTGGCCACAAAAACAAGAGCCAAACCTACCAATTGGCCGATTTCTACACCCTGTTTTATTTGCGTTTCATCAAAGACAATTACGGCCAAGACGAGCATTTTTGGACTCACATGCTCGACAATCCCAAGAAGAACGCTTGGGCGGGCTACAGTTTCGAGCAACTGATAAAAGAGCATATCGAACAAGTAAAACGCGCCTTGGGCATCGGGTCGGTTTTGACGCAACAATCCAGTTGGTTCATCGAAAAAAGAAACCTCGACGACGAAAACCTGTCGGGTGCCCAAATCGACCTGCTCATCGACCGCCGCGACAAAGCCATCAACCTTTGTGAGGCCAAATTCTACAGCGGCACATTCACCATCGACAAGGACTATTCGCTCAAACTTCGCGACAAGATAACCACCTTCAAATCCACTATAAAAACGCGGAAGTCCATCGTTCCAACGATGATCACCACATTCGGAGTTAAACGCAACACTTACAGCGGAATAATACAGCAAGAAGCCACACTCGACGACCTGTTTACTTAAAACGATAGTAGTCGGAATCTCGAAAAAAAAGTGCGATTCCGACTACTATCGTTAGATGGTTTTCAGGGTTATTGCACTATAACTCTGCGATTTAACTCAACCCCATCTTCATCCACACAGCGAAGGCGATAAGTGCCTTTTTCCACATCAATAGGCATTTGATGGTTGAGGCGGGTTTGGCCTAAAAACTGGTCGTTCAAAGTCCAATAAATCGTTTTTTGCGGGTTGCGGTGCGCAATTTCGAAGATGACCTGCTGGCGGTCGCCGCGAATGCCGATGGGGATGGTCACCTTGGCATCGCTCTTGGGATAGACGAAGGCCATCACGTCGTCAGGGTGCGCCGCGCCACAGCCCGGATAGAAGGCCGGCAGCGGGCGAAACAGCGGCGAGTGCCTCTTGTAGAACCACTCCATCACGGGCGGCAAAACGTAATACACCTCGAAGCATTTTTGGTCCACGGGATAGCAGTCGGGCTGCACGCGGAACTGGCGCGAAGCGTCAAGGAACACCTTTTTATGATACGGGCACACCCCCGTGTGGTTCTCCACATTGCAAGCGCGGATTTTCTTGGTGTTCGGGCAATACTCCGACTTGGGATAACCCGACTCCGCACAAACCTCAATCTCAACGCTTTCCGAGGTGTTGGCGGGATAGCGGTAACTATCATTGAGTTTGGAAACCACGTCGAACAACAGCGGTGCCGCCGCGCCCACGCCCGTCAGTCCCGGACGACCTTCGCCGTCGGAGTTGCCCACCCACACGCCCACGGCGTAGCGGTCGGTGAGGCCCACCGCCCAAGCGTCCTTGAAGCCGAAACTGGTACCCGTTTTCCACGCCACCTGCTTCGACGAGGCAAAACCGCCCCACCCTATCTGGCTCACGGGGCGCGTCAGGCCGAGCATCACATGGAAAGTCTCGGCGATGGCCTCCGCCGAGAAAGGCGATTCCTTTTCATCGACCTTAACATTGTAGTTTTCATTGACATACGAGGCCAGTTTGCGCCCCATCTTCGCGTAGGCGTTGGTGATGTCGAACAGCGAAGCCTCGCTGCCACCCACGATGAGCGAGAGGCCGTAGTGGTCGGCGTCGAAAACGATGCCTTTCAATGGCAACTGCTTCAGCAAAGAATGAAAACGCTGCTGACCGTATTCGCGCAAAAGATGTACAAACGGCGCGTTGAGCGAGTTTTGCAGCGCTTTGTCGGCAGGCACCGCGCCCCAATACTCGCCGCTGTAGTTCTTCGGCGTGAAGCCGTAAAGGTTCATCGGCACATCGGGCAAGACCATTTGCGGCAAAAGCGTTCCCTCGTCGAGCATGGCAGCGAAGAGAAAAGGTTTCAAAATGCTGCCCGTGGAGCGTTGCGCCTTCACCATATCGACCATCGCCGCATCCTCGGCATTGAGGTTGTTGCCGACGTAGGCAAGGATTTCATCATTCAGGTAATCAACCACATACACCGCTGCATTGTCGATGCTGTTCATCACATTCACCGCGTGATGGTGCTTCATGATGTCCAAAACGGCTTGCTGCAAGTTGATGTCAATCGTGGAGCTGATTTGTTCGCCGTGGTGCCGTTTTTCTTGGTCGGCGAGGTAATGAAAGGCCAACATCGGCATCTCGAAAGGCCGTGCGGGGATGTCTTCCATCATGGCCAATTCGGCATCCTCTTCGGAGAGTTTTGGCACGTTGAACCGTTTGGGAATGAAGGCTTTCGAGTGTGGCAGGCGTTGAAGCAGTTCGTTTCGTTTCTGTTCCAAACGATTGCGGGAGCGTCCGGGGTGAATCAGTGCCGGCGCGTTGGGCAGTACGGCCAAAGTCGCCGCCTCGCCCCACGAGAGTTCGTCGGGCGTGGTGTGGAAATAACGCCACGCCGCCGCGTCGATGCCCACCACATTGCCCCCGAAAGGCGCGTTGGCGGCATAAAGGTTGAGGATGCTCCGCTTGGAGTAATGCAACTCCAACCGCATGGCCAAAATGATTTCAAGCAGTTTCTCGCCGTAGGTCCGAGGTGGGTTGTCGCGCGACATACGCACCACCTGCATCGAAATCGTGCTGCCGCCGCGCACCACCTCCCCTGCCTTCATATTATCGCGAAACGCCTTGACAAACGAAATCGGGTTGAAGCCCCCGTGCAGGAAAAACCAGCGGTCTTCGTATTCCAAGAGGCAGGCTGTATATTTCGGTGAATAGTCATTCGTTGCGGGGAAGCGCCATTGTCCGTCATCCGCGATTTTTGCGCCGAGCAGTTCGCCGTTCTTCGCGGTCAAGACGGTGGAATAGGGCTTGTCGAAACGTGGCGTGGGGATGCAGAGGAAGGCTATGAAAAGGCCGACCAAAACCAGCAATACTATTTTGAGTTTTTTATGTTTTTTGAATGGTTGCATTTACTCCCTCATTTACTCCCTCATTTATTCCCTCACTTACTCCCTCATTTTTACATACTACAAATTATTATCCTGATTTGCAATGTAATATCCTCCTGTCTTTTTTGACCCTTGATAATGTATTATACCTACACGACTTAATTCAGAAAGATGACGTTCAACACTCTTGACGGGTATGCCAGTACTGGCGTTTATCGTTGTAGTTCGTGAACCAGGATCTTTTTCGATAGTTGATAAAATTGCTACCCATAGGGATAATCACGTCGGTTAATTCGTCCGCTACTGGCGGACGATTTTCAAACAGCCCTCTCCACTCCTCGTAAAAAATACGCATTCGCTTGATGTTCGTTTCCGAAAAGCCGCGCAATCCTGGCAGTTCTTGCTGCAACAATTCGGAAATGACCCCGATGGCATTGGTGCCCCATTGGGCTGTCCTACTTCTAAAAGAAATAAAGCCTCCGATGGCATAATAAAGGGCAAGCACCTCCTTGTTCACCAATCTGGCTGCCCTATAACGGCTCTCCAAAATGGCCTGTTTGATGGCCTTTACTGCTTGAATATATTCCTTTGTTATTTGAGATTGTTCCATATTTCTACTTTGTTGTCTTTTCATCTCGAAACGGTAAGCATCAGGTTTATCCTACTATTTTTCATTTGTTGTTTCCGAATTTCAAATTCTTTTCTCACTGTGGGCGAATTGCAAATTCGCCTGAATTGGGGATTGGCCCCAACTTGAATGCAAAATTACAGAAATTCTTGTTCTATTCACAAAAAAATGTTTTAATACAAACAAGTAATTTGAGGACTATTGTCCGTTGTACAATCATCCTCATTTATAGAACTTTGCAAAATGAAAATACAAGAAAGATTTGGATTGGTAATCAAAGAATTACGGAACAACAAAGGCATATCTCAAGAACGTTTGGCTCTTGATGCCGAAATCGACAGAACCTACATTGGTGACATCGAAAAAGGCTCTCGAAATGTATCTTTGGAAATAATCGAAAAGCTTTGCAATTACTTTCAAATACCAATAAGCGAACTATTTAAAAAGATTGAAAACCATGACAACAATAGATGATTTAGCAAATAACAAGTTTGGAATTGACGGGAACACTCTTCTTGATATTTTGAAAAACAGTCATGGTGCTGAAGGCTATCTTTTCGGTGCCATTGGAGAGCAACTTTTCAAGAAACATGCTGAAGAAAAAGGATATGAAGTTTTGAGAATCAAGGAGAAGCCCGACGGCGGCTATGATGCGAAAAGCGAAGATGCACGAGGCGACTTCTACATAAGGAAAAAAGGAAACAAGGAAGACGAATGGTTTGTTGTTGAATGTAAAAGCGTAAAATCCAATGCTGAAAAACGAGCCAATCTAACAAAACTTTCATCATGCCTGACAATGCTTGAAAAACACTCGGTTAAAAGAGGAGAACATATCAATAGTATCTATAATAGTGGAATAAGAGCATACAACATGGCTAAAGAAGCATGGTTGGCTGCTAATCATGGGAAACCGTTCCCTGAATTCAAATGGTTGAAAGAAAATCCGGGTCCAGGTATTCCGAATCTGTCAGGTTTATGGAATTCAAAAGAAGAAATCAAGAAATGGCTTGATGGTTTTCAAGAAAAAGACTTTTCGGAAGACGCCTATTGGGATCTAAAAGCCCCAATTCGCCTTATACAAACACACATGCCTTCAACGCGAACCGACGAGTTGGGCATCAAAAGCACTGGGCCTTTGGCATCCGAATTCAACATCTTATGCCTCGACTTGTTCTTAAGGACTGGAAAACATGAGTTTGTGTTTGTAAACAGCCAAGACTTAAACCATCAAGCCAAAGCGCCGAACCATTTACAACAAAACTACACAATTGACATTTTGACCGCTAAAGACAACTTCGAACGACACAAATTGCTACGACCTTGGTATGACGATTTGGACACCTGCATCAAAGAATCAAATCCAAAACCCAGAAAAATGGACGAATCGCAATTAGACAGACGATAATTTGCATATTACACAAATGTGTGTTATTTTTGCCATCTAAATGACAAAAACACATTTGACATGCAATTATTTGATTTTGAACTAAAACCTGAAGACAACCTGCTTAAAAGGTTTGAGGAGATTCACGATTTCATATATGCCAATGATGGCTTGTCGCCTCAACAAACGTTAAATGAGTTCTTAAAAATACTATTCGTCAAGATTTTCGACGAGAACAATCATTTGAGGCTGTTCCATATCTCTTCCGACGAGTTTCAGGCTTTACGGAAGAACAATTCCGTCACAAACATCTATGAAAGGATAACGGAATTGTTTGAGCAAACCAAAACCGAATACCCTGACATGTTTGATTCTGACGAAAGAATCAAATTGTCAAATATGTCATTAGGATTTGTGGTTAACAAACTGCAAGCCATCTCTTTGACCGATTCGTCAAACGATGCCAAAGGATTGGCTTTCCAAAAATTCCTTTCCCACAAAGAAAAAGACGGGAAAGGACAGTTTTTCACACCTGAACCAGTAATTGATTTCTGTGTTGAAATGATTGACCCAAAACTGGGCGAAAGCATAATAGACCCTTGTTGCGGCAGTGGAGGATTCATCTTTTCCGCTTTTCGCCATATTTTGAAAAACGCCCCACACGCAAAAAAAGAAGACTTGATTTCGAACCTGATTTTTGGCATGGATATTAACAAGGATATCACCAAAATAGCGAGAATGAAACTATTGCTTGAAGCCAATGTGAAAAGCAATATCGTTTGTCACAACTCGCTTGATGACCTTGATGCTGTCAAATTACTTTTGTCTGAACACAACGAAAACATCAATAAAGGTTTTGATGTCCTTTTGACCAACCCTCCGTTTGGCACTGCTGGAAAAATCACAGACAACCAGATTCTTACCAAATTTGATTTAGGTTACAAATGGACAAAAACCCCAAACGGTTTTATCAAAACTAGAACCTTGACCAATGGACAACCCGCCGAAATCCTTTTTGTAGAGCGATGCCTGCAACTTCTAAAAGAAGGCGGGAGGATGGCCATAGTTTTGCCCAATGGTCATTTTGAGAATCCCTCTTTAGAGTATCTTCGTTATTACATCAAGCAAAAAGCCAAGATATTGGGAATTGTAAATCTTCCACAAGAAACTTTTATTCCATACGGTACAGGGGTCAAGACTTCGCTGTTGTTTTTGGAAAAAGAAACCACCAATCTTCGTCAGCAATACCCATTGTTTTTTGGGAAAGTCAAAAAACTTGGCTACATGGGCAACAAAAACGGAACACCTACTTATAAAAAAGACAAATACGGTCAAGTGATTTCTGAAAATGGCGTTCCCGTTTTAGACGAAGATTTCAGCCAAATTGTGATTGACTACAAACAATTCCAAAAGGCAGGAGAAATCCATAGCGACAACTCTTTTTCCATCAATTACAATGAATTGAACGGACGCTTCGACTATGACTTTTATTCTCCTGAAAACCAAATGATTCTTGACAAACTGTCAAAAAACTCCGTCCGACTTGGCGACATCGTGGAAATAGTGAAATCGAAAAGCTCAAAATTGAAAGACAAAAACGCCACCGTTGAGTACGTTGAATTGTCAGACATCAATGCCAATTCCTTTGAAATAATTAATTCAACACCGTATTTGGTTCACGAGTTGCCCAGTAGAGCCTCATACGAATTGAAACAAAACGATATTGTCACTGCCATTGCTGGCAACTCCGTGGGGACGAAAAAACACGCAACAGCATTGGTCAACTCCGAATATGAGGGTGCAATATGCACAAATGGCTTTAGAGTTTTACGCAATCCTCAAATCAATCCCTATTATTTACTTTATTATTTACATAGTGAGTTGTTTCTGAAACAAATGATGATGTACCGTACCGGTGCTGCCATACCAAATGTTTCCGACAATGATTTGATGAATGTTTTGGTCTATTTGCCAGACGATGAAACCATTCGTGATATTGCTCAAAAAATGGAGCATTCGTTTGCTTTGCGTATTGAGAGTTCTAAACTCATTAATAACATAGTTTTGAACTAATTGTTTGCCATCTGAGAATCTTTGCGACAGCGTCGCAAGAATCTTCTGCCAATTTGGTGATTGCATTGATAATCAATACCATCAATGGGTTTTATTCATTTCCTTCAACTTCTCCTCAATTTCCTTAATGGTGGGTATCGTGCCTTCTATTTTTTCAGGATAGAACTTTTCCAACTCGTACTCCGAGATTCCCAAAGGCTGGCTGCTCGATTCCAAGGCATATTGGGCTTGGATGCGGTCTTTCTCCTTGCAGATGAGCAGGCCAATGGTGGGATTGTCGCGGCCTTCCTTGCGGAGAATATGGTTGCACGAAACGACATAGCCTCCCAACTGTCCTACGTCGGCGAACTCGAACTTCCCGATTTTCACCTCAACGACCACATAACACGACAGATTCAGGTTATAGAAAAGCAAGTCCATAAACTGCTCCCTTTCACCCACTTGTATGCGATATTCCTTGCCAACGTATGCAAATCCCGTTCCGAGTTCCACCATAAATTGGGTGATATTGTTCAGCAAGGCATCCTTCAACAAACGCTCGTTGTAGCGCCCCGTTATTCCCGTGAAAGCGAAATTGTAGGGGTCCTTTGTAAGTTCTTGGGCGAGACTTCCTAATTCCTTGGGCAATGTTGAACAAAAATTTGACAAAGCCTTTCCTTCACGATGATAGAGGTCGGAGTCAATAACATTAAGCAACATATCTCTACTCCAATCGTTTTCTATGGTTTTTGTCACATAAAACCAGGCTTCTTTGTGAGACATTTTCTTCTTGAATTTATCAATCAAGAGTTTATAATGTCCCCAAGGAATCATAAACAAAGGAGTGCCAGCTTGTTCAACTCGAACAGTTTTATTTTGCTCCCCAAGTTGGGGAGTGATTTTGTTTGCTGGCTCCAATTGCTCCCCAACTTGGGGAGCAATTTCCGTTTGGGGAGGAAAAAGAAGATAGAAGTTCTTCATATACAACAAGTTCGTTTGCGAAAAACAAGTAGCATCAGGGTTGGCTGCTTTCAAATCATAACTCAAATTCTTCATAAACCCGCTGCCCCATCGACTTTCGGCTTTTTTCTCCACAATATCCCGCCCCAGTTCCCAATAAAACCGCAGCATCTCTTCGTTCACCTTCACCGCCGCCTTGATTTGGCTTCTGCGGTAACGGCTGCTCAATTCCTTGATCCATTGGATATAATCCTTGTCCAAAATGTTTATCGACTTGCTCATAGTGTTGCCTTTTGAAACTGCAATATTAGCAATTTTATTCCAAAAAAAGGGCGGACACACATGCCCGCCCCAAAATTTTCACATCATTGCACGATTCACTTCACCACACACCCACGAGCGGGCACTTGATAGAAGATTTCGTTGTTATACATATCCTCGCAGCGCACGGCGGGAATCATATAGTTGCCTTCATAGGTGGCGTTAGCCTTCAAGGTGAAGGTCTTCTTCGAGCGCGGCATCAGGTCAAAGTAGAAGTAGGCGCGGTCGTCGCGGAGGTCGATGTGCTTCGCGCCTTCATTGCCGGTCATATCGCCACTCAAACGGTCGTTCACCAACTCCCAGCCCGAAGGCAGGTAGTACGACAAGGCTAGTTCTGTGACTTGCCATTCGCTCGGATTGGTCACCGTCATCTGGACTTTCAGGTCGGTTCCGGCGGTCAAGTTGGTGAGGTTCACGGGATTGCCGTTCTTGTCGGTGTAGTTCACCGTCATTGTGATGAAATTGCCGCTTTCATTCATATCGTATTCGGCAACGGCAGTCTTGGTGAACAGGTTGGCGACCATCTTCTCGTTGGTGTTGTTCTTGATTTCGAGCGTGTTGTTGCCCAATTTCGGCGTGAAGCCAAAGCCCGCAGAGGCCATATTGGTGTTCAGCGTGCGTTCCTCGCCGCTCACCTTTACGGTGGCGGAGAGGTTGGTCTTGTCAATGTTCATCTTTTCGGCATACTTGCCTAAGACAAAGAGCGAAAAGGCCGTGGTTTGGGTGTCCATCCATCGGTCGCCGCTAATCATACCGCAAACGCTGTTGATGTTGTTCTGCACCGTTTGCTGGTCAATGTCGCAGAGCATTTGGACGTAGGTCAGGAAAGCCAAATCGCGGGTGCGGGAGCCGAAGGACGTGTAATAGTCGGACATCCTTTCGCCCTCCTCCACATTGGGCAGCAGGTTCTGCGCAATGGTGGTCTTGCCCGTTTGCGCGAAGGAGGCAGCGGCCAACGCCTTGGTCAGCGGATAGTGCATCTCGATTTCCTTGAAGCGGTTCATCGCGCCCATTTCGGCTTTGCCAGCCAAAGCCAGCACAAAGAGACGGTAGGCTTGAATGGTTTCGCCCTGCTTGAAGTCAGGATTGTTCTTCCACTGCTTGGCGCGGTCGCCTTGGTATTTCAGCAGACCGTCCAAGAAATATTGCGGCACGTTGAAACCTTGTTTCTGAGCCTCCACCAAGAAGTGCAAAGCGTAAATCTCCGTCCACGGGTCTGTGTAAGTGCCTCCAATCCAGTTGGTCATCGAATTGTCTGACTTCTGATAGGCCTTCAGGTTGGTGATGGCAGCCTCAATATTGCTGCGCATCGCTTCCTTTTCCTTGTCGTCGAGTTGGACAAAATAATTGAGGTAAAGTTGCGGGAAAGCCTTGGAAGTCAATTGTTCAAGGCAGCCGTGCGGATAATCCATCAAGTAGTCAATGCGGCCAAAGAGGTCGACGGGCAGCAGGCTCGAAACGGTGATTTTGCCTTGTTGCGAACCGTCAATGCCTGTGAGATTGAACGGCACGCTGACCGTTTGCCCAGCCTCGATTTCCTTGGTAATCGTGCTGCGATGCTCGGCGTAAGGCATACGGATAGGCATCACCGTCGAGGATTCGGCTGTGTAGCCCTCGCCCGTCACCGTGAGTTTCAGTTCGGCGTTGCCCAAAGTCTTGGGTATGCTTGTCCTGACCGCAATAATGCCCTCGCCATTGTTGTCAATCGTGACCATAGTCGGCAGATTGCCAACGGGTTCAAGGTTCTTGTTGTCGAATTTTATCGGCAAGGTCTTACCCTTCATCGTCGGGGCTTGCACTTGGACTTTCAGGTTCAGTTCATCGCCGGGAGCAACCACTCGCGGCAGAGAAGGATAGAGCGTAATCGGGTCGACGACCTTCATCTGTTTTTCGGACGAGCCAAAAGCCTTGCCGGTGCCCTTGGCCACCACCATAAAGCGCAGGGCACCAGAGCATTGCGGCACTTCAAAACTATGGGTGTTTTCTTGTCCCGCCTTCAACTCGAAAGGTCCCAAAGTGACGGCGTAGGCCTTGAAACGGTTGTCCAAAGTGATTTCCTGATTGAGGATACCGTCGCCGCCGATGGCATAAACGGAACCCAACTCGCCGCTGAACGCATCAACGATATTGGCATAGTTGTCCCAAGTGCGAACGCTCAATGCCTGCTTGCTGTTGAAGTAGCCGTAAGGGTTCGGGGTCTTGAAATTGGTCAGGCCGAGAATGCCTTCATCGACTACCGCGAGGGTATAAGTCATTGCCTGTTTGTTGGATTCAGTCACTTTCACATCAATCTTCTTCTTCGTGTTAGCCGTTTCGGGTACTTGGATGTTGGGTTGTAGTTGCAACTTCTTGTTTTCCACCTTCAATGGCACCACGCCATACAAACGAATCGGCATGTCGTTGGCGGCATCATGTGGCTGAATCAGAGCGACATAGACATACACATTCGGAACCATCTCCTCCGTGGTTGTGATTTCCACCTTGCCCTCTTGACCGAGATTTTCGACCAACATGGTCTGCAAAACCCTGTCGTTGGCCTCAACGGTTACGAGTGCCTTGGCCTTGTCGTTGGCAGGGAACGTGACGACCATTTTCTCGCCCACCTGATAGCTGTCGGCAGTGGTTTTCATGGCCAATTGCGCAGGCGCACCAGAAGCGGACGAAGAATGTCCATAGCCCCAATCGAAACTGATGACTTTGGCGAACTGATGGCCACCCTGCTTGTCGTTCACCACAAAGAGGTAACTGCCCCATTTTTCGTTAGGGATGTTGAAAGTGACGGAAGTCGTTCCGTTGCAGGTCAAGGTACCGTTTTGCACGGGGGCCTTGTAAGTGCCTGAAGCATAGCGTTGCAGCGAATACTGATCCTCACTCGACCACCACCAATAGGAATCCAACTTATACAAGGCATATTCCAGCGCAACCGCCGACTGATAAGCCGTACCATCCTCGCCGACCATCGCGATATTGAACTTCCAATCCTTGCCCGTGTCGTAGTAACTGCCGTATTTTGAGGAAGTTTCGGGCAAATCCACGCCCACATAACGCTGGAAGGGAGAAAGTTTTGTCTTGAAGGAAGCAATGCTGAAGTCGCCGCCCTGCTCGAAAACTTTCACCGTGAAGGTGCCGTTCATCATCTGCGAGGCGTAAACATCCTTCATCGGGCCAAAACCAATGTTGGCGACGCCTTCCGAGTTGAGGTTGCCGCTAAACAGCGAAATCTCCTGTGGCTCAAAACTTTGCGTTTCGTTGACGAAGGAATAATTGGCGAAATTCTTGAACGAGGTTTCGCCGCCGCGCAATTTCACATCCACTTCAGCCTTCAAACCGTTGGCTTTCATGCCATTGAGCCATCTCGAAGTCAGATTGACACGCTCATTGCGCGACAAACTGACCGCTTCGGGCAAGTTGAAGTTGATTTCCAAACGGTTGGGCTTCACGGTTTCCACGCGGAGGTTCTTGGTGATGGTGCTTGTACCCACCTTGAAACGCGCCGTCCACACTCCCGTTTCGTCGCTGACATTGGTCGGGACGCGGAAGCAATAAATGTCATTCACGGGCTTGGTGTTCACCTGCTTGGCATAGAGGCGACCTGTCGCGTCAACCACCTCAAGGACAACAGGATAGTCGTCAGGCACGCTCGATTCGAAGTCGTTCAGCATCAGGTTGAGTTGCATCTCATCTCCCGGTCGCCATACACCTCGATTGCTGTAGGCAAAGCCCGAAACGCCCTTCTCGACAGGCTCGCCCGCCACATCGAAACGGCTGTAAGAGAGCGCATTGCCATCGTTCAACTTTATCACCGACTTGCTGCCTTTCTTGTCCGTGACCATCACGAAGGCAGGACGATTTTCACATTTCAGTTGCGCATGACCCTGCGCATCGGTGCTACCTTTGACCAATTCCTGACGCTGGAAACTGTAGGCCGTCACCTGCGCGCCCGAAACCGGCATGGCATCGGAAATCCTGTAGACAAACACATCCACCGCATCGCTGCGACCCATTTTTGCGGTCACGGCCAAGTCGCTGACGACGATGTTCTTTTTCTGCTCCACATAGTTATAATAATAGAAACCATTCGGGTCGCCCCACTCGCCGTCGTAGCGATATTCCTTGTAATCGTAAGCGTTGCCGTCCCAATAGGAAGCCTCAAGTGCCTCGTTTTCAGACACTGCGCTGCGCATTTCATCAGATGCAAAAGTGTAGTCGGCGGGACCGAAATTGAGGCTCAACTGGTACATCGCGCCCGGTTCCACCTTGATATAGTCGGAAAGCACAATCGGGAAGGTCTTCCACTGGTTGGCGTATGGGTTGTCGATGGCCAAACGCACCTTTTTCTCCAACCGACCCGCCTTGCGCACGCCGTATGTTTCGTTCAATTCGTTGTCCTGCAAGAAGGAAAGGATGTTGTCGTCGAAGATACGCACAATCCTCAAAGTCACCGAGTTAAGGCAGATGGCATCGAAATAGATGGTAGTTTCGTTCACATCGGGGATGATGACACCATCGTCAGTCCAACGCACCTTCGGGAGGTTGTCGGTCAGGTCGAAATCATACTGATAATCGTTTTGCAGCAACATACCGTTGGCGGCACGAATACCACTGCCCACGGTCAATTGAAGGCTCTCCAACTGGTAAGGATAAAGGTTGGACTTATCGAAATAGAAATCCACCTTATTTCCCTTAATGTCAGCCTTATAGCCAACTTTTTGGTCGAAATTCACGAAGCCGTCAAGGTTTTGGTTTTCCTTCAGCGGCTGCGAGAAAAGCAAAGTTCCCTTGCTTCCCGCCTTGTCGACATCGAACATCACGGGCTTGAAGACATCCTGAGCATAAACGGTCAGGCTGCGTTCCATCTTCGCCTTGCAGTCAATGGCCTTCCCATCGAGGACGACGGGCATCTCATATTCGTCTTTCTGGCGCTTAAAGCCTTGCAACTCAAACTCAAAGAGGTTGTTGCCCAACGAAGCCACCTCCACGGGATGGGCTTTGCGGAAAGCGTCATCAAAGATTTTGACGGCATCCTCAAGGTCGATGGGTGTGGCAAAGGCAACCTGCATCAGGTAATTCATCTCTTCGTTGGAGGTGCAAACGGGCTGCATCGTGACGAGGCTGAAATTCTGACGGCGCACACCGAAACCGAATTCAAGTTTCTGGTCGACAGGCACATCCACGAAGTCGGACATCTTGAACTGGCAGACATAGTTCTGGTCCTTGTCGATGTCGTCGTACTGGAAACCGATGGTGTTCTCGTCAATCCAAACGGCCTTGCCTTTCAACGCGGGCTTGAAGTCGAAAGCCTTGGCGGGGATGGGTTCGCCGTACTTCACTTTCAGCGTCGCGGGATTGTTGAACCGCACCATGACAGGCTCGCCCGCCGCAATGATGCCCGAAGTGTAACTGTCGAGCAAGGCCAACATGGCCTCATTCAAAGGCTGGATGCGCTCCACGAACATTTCCGAACCTTTCGTCGTTCCCTTCTTGCCGCACGAGGGCATGAAGACCAGCAGCAACGCCATGACAATCAGGCTGATGCCGCCGAATTTTCTCAATTTTTGATTTGTACTCATATCGTAAAACTTTGATTGTTTTCGAGAGTACAAAAATAGGAAACTAATCGATACGAAACCACATTATTCCAAGGCGAAAACGCATTTTTATGCGCCAACGCTTTTGATTTCCCAAAACACGGCAAACTTCCTTGTCATTCGTCACCACCCCGCCCGCAGCGACACATGGGGCATAATGCCGAACATCGAGTAGGCATAAACCCGCATTTCGTTCATGCTGGTATTGGTCTCAAACTGATACCCTAACGGGTTCAAGCGGTTGTAGGCATTGAACACTCCGACACTTGCGCTCCAGTTGAAACTGTTGTTGTACTTTGGCGAATGATAGGCAAACGAAAGGTCCAAACGGTGATAGGCTGGGGTGCGGCTTGCGTTGCGCTCGGTGTAAATCGGGACGGTCTGGCCCAAGTATTCATAGAAACCCACAGGCAATGTGACGGGATGCCCACTCGAATATTGCCATGCCGCACTTGCGCTCCAACGCGGCGTGAACTGGTAATTGCCGTTGATGCGGAAGTCGTGAGGAATGTCAGACAAGGCCGGATATGGGTTGCCGTCGTTGATACCGTCGATGGTATAAGTCACCCTTGAGTAGGTATAGCTCATGGCGCCAGTGAATTTCCCGACCCTCTTCGCAAGGTTAATCTCAACGCCGTATGCCTTCGAGTTGCCGCTTCTCACTTGGCTCAGCACATTCGGGTTGCTGATGAGTTGGGCATGGTCGAGGAAGTCGATTTGGTTCCGGCCTTTCTTGTAATACAGCTCGACCGAAGTGGAGAACTGACCGGCAAAATCGAAAAACGCGCCCGCCGAAACCACGTCGGCGATGACGGGCTTCAGCCCATCGACAGCCGGAAACCACGTCTCCAAAGAGGAATAGTCCAAGGTGTTGTTTTCCAGCACTTGGATGTACTGCACGTTTCGGGCATACGCGGCCTTCAAGGACGTGTTTTCGCCCAGCATGACGTTCATGCTTACTCGGGGTTCGGGATAAACCAGAGTCTTCCCGCCGCCGCCCAAAGGCTGGAAGGCCGACAGGTGAAGGCCATAGTTGAAGCCCAACCAGCGCAAGGGTTTCCAGTCGTTGAGCACAAAGGCGGAATATTCCATTGCCTGATAGCGAGGCAGGCTCAAAACCGTGCTGTCCGATTCGCCGGGAGTGAAGGCATGACGGATGGCACCAACTCCGATGCGCAACTCGCAGTCGGGGGCGATGTAGTAGCTCAAGGCGGCTTTCAGGTTGAGGTCGGAAAGGCCTGTGTGCCAGTTGTATTTCCGCCTTTTGTAGAGGAAATCGAGACTGTTGCGGTAGTCGCTGACGATGAAGGCCGTGTTGAGGAACCAGCGGCTGCCGAAGTTGTGCGTCCAACGCAAGACGCCGGAGGTGTTGCCCCAGGTGTTGAGCAGTTCGTTCCTCGATTCGATGACGTCGTGACCCCTGTAGAAAGAGGCGTATAAGCGGTCATTTTGCCCGATTTTGGTGTTGATTTTCGCGTTCAGGTCGTAGAAAGTGGGGACGAGAGGAATGTCCTCGTTAGGTTTCACGAACAAATCAAGGAAACTGCGACGCGCCGAAACCAAATAAGAGGCCGTTTCCTTGACGATGGGGCCGTTGGCCGTGAGCGTGGCCGCGAAGGGACTCAACGCAACCGAAAAATCGTGGTGGTTCATGTTGCCTTCCTTCATCTTGCAGTCGAGGACGGCAGAGACACGACCGCCGTATTGCGCGGGCATGTTGCTCTTGTAAAGCGTCACTTGGTTCACGGCTTCGGGGTTGAAGATGGAGATCATGCCAAAAAGGTGTGAGGCGTTGTAAATCGGAGCCTCGTCGATGAGGATGAGGTTCTGGTCGTTGGTGCCGCCGCGCACGAACATGCCCGAAGAGGCGTCGCCGAGGGTTTTCACGCCCGACTGCATCTGCACCGCCTTGACGACATCGGCCTCGCCGAACACGCTCGGCAGTTTCCGTATCGAGTTGATGGTCAGCATCTCGGCGTTGAATTCGTTTTGTTTTTGCGGTCGCTCGACGGAGGCCGCCTCCACGGTGACTTCGCCCAAACCCACGGCATTTCCTTCCAATTTGATTTCCAAGGTTTTGTCGGCATCCATGTGGATTTCGACCTCTTGGGTATTGTAGCCCAAATAAGCGCATTGCAGCTTGTGTTTCCCGGCAGGCAAACGCAACGAGAAGAAACCGTAACCATTGGCCGAAGTGCCTGTCTGCGACGAAGCCTCAAACAAAGTGGCACCGATGAGCGTTTCGCCCGTGGCGGCATCGGTGATGTGGCCGCTGAGGGTATAGGTCTGCGCCCGAAGGCCGACAATAGCGGCAAGGAACAATATGGTGATGAGGATGCGTTTCATGGCTTATTCGTTTTCTGGTATTAATTCACTGAAAGTAAAACCCTTGCGTCGCACGTCTGAGGCGAAGAAATAGCCGAAGCCGTTGCTTACGTTGCCTTGCACGTTGCCCGAAATGGTGGAGAAGATGCCTAAGCTCCAGTCGGACTCGTTGAACATGCCCAAAAGGAAGGCGTAGAACGATGGCGAGACCGAACCCGTGATGAAGCACTCTTCCTGGCTCAAATCGGCCATGTCGTAGCCGTTGGTGAAAGACTGCACGGAGAACAGGGCTTGCAGCGACATGTCGGAGTGGACGAAGGTCCAGAAGTTGAGGCTGTCGACGGGCGTGTTTTGGGGCGAATAGAAGGTGACTCCCGTGATGGCAGGCTGCTCCGAAAGCGTATAGACGTGCTTGGGGAACTGGAAACTATGCATGGCATCCCCTGAAGTCGATTCGTATGTGCGACATTTGATGTTGTCTTTCATCAGTTGGAAGTAGTCCGTATCGCCCAAAGGCAGTAGATAGTCCTCGGCGGTGATGTCGCCCGTGGGTGTCTCGACGACGAGTCGGTAGGTCTTGCCCGCCTCGCCTTGGAAGGGTTGCTCCGAAACGAAGGTCTTGTTGCTACGGTCATTCACCTTTTCAATATAAGGAATCGTGTCGCCCTCGCAAAGCACGAAAACGCGGTTGATTTCGGGCAATGCGGAAGGGCTTTCGTTCCATTGCTTGACGGGCGAGACGACGACGCTGTGTTGGCGCATCTCGGTGGTCACGTTGCCGAAGACCGCCACCTTGCCCTGCAAGGCTTCGCCATTAGGCTGGTCGAAACTGTTGATGTCGACTTCATCGATGCGGCTGCAGGAGGCGAGAAGCAGAACCAACGAGAACAATAATACTTTCTTCACTTTTTTCACTTTGGTTGATTTTGGAGTGCAAAAGTACGAAAAAATGGCAAATAGGAAAAAATAGGCTTACCAAAATGATAAGCCTATTTGACAACCTTTCGAGTTCCTTACAATCTGAACTCTATTGTAACCGATTCTGGACTACCATTGTACTTTCGAGTTGCCTTCATTTGATAACACCCCGTCTTCGAATGAGTAAATACATCATGTCGACCTACTTGTTTCCATTCAGACACAATAGTTGACCATTCATGTTTTACGGATGGTCTCCACTCTAATCCATAATAGCCCCACCACCAAAAGTTTGCGCCATAAACACGACAAGTTATTGTTCCTCCGGCATCTAATCCATATGAATAATGCGTTCCATACTTCCAACCTTTTTCACAGTTTTCTGGAACCTTTTCACATAGTAATACCGTTTCCACATCTTCTTTCAAATTCTTACTGATAAACATGGTGAAGATTTCTTTTCCCGTATCAGTTTCATCGATGTTTTCATCGAATTCGCTTGTCTGTTTTCTTCCTTCATAGAAGGCTTTCAACACGTCCATTGTGTTCTCTCCATATTTTACGGGAATCAATTCAAAGTTCTTTTCTGTCCATAAATCCAAATAGGACTTGTCGTTAGATCCTACTAACAAGACTGCAGAGTTTTCTCCTTTTGCGTCAGTAACGACAATCTCCTTGGAATACTTTCCGAAATCGCTTTCATTGAACACATACATTGAAGTTTGTGGTTTTTCCTTCTTGCATCCAACAAAGAGGAGCGTCATGGCCAACACGGAGGCCAACAGGGTTAATCTTTTTCTTTTCATGATGATTGAATTTAAATTGATTGTTGTAATGTATAATTTGTCTGTGTCGTTAACGATGCTGCAAAAGTACAGATTTCAGTCTTCTCGGTCTGCGGGTGTGTCGGTTTGTCTTGTAGGTGTGTCGGTTTTGCCCGTAAGTGTGCCGTTTCCGTCGGTAAGTGTATGTTTTTGGAAAGCGTCCCTGAAGGCAGGCCACTTGCGCACGGAGATGGCTAACGTCGTTCCGTCTTTCATGATGGCCAAGCGGTGGCGGCCTGTGCAACGCACCGTTTCCACCTGCATAAGGTTCACGATGGCGTTTTGGTGGATGCGGCAGATCATGCCAATGGGAAGGATCTGCTCGAAATAGCGAAGACTTTTCGAGCAGGTCACTGGCTCGTTACTAATAAGGTGGAGAATGCATACATAGTCTTCGCAAAAGAGATTGTGGAGCCCTTAGGGATACCTTGAACATGGCCTTCCTTAACATGGATAGGGCTATGGCCATCAGAAGAACAGGTGCCCGTGGCACCGCACCATGCCGTCGGCAGCAGCAGGCCGAGCAGCAGAACGAATTGTTTGATGTTGTTTCGCATAATGCATTGTTTTGATGGTTCAACACAGCAAAACTATGGCAAAAAAACAACACAAAACCAAATTTTCTTGTTGAAAATAGTGGCCAGTTTTTAGTCAATCACCTATTATTCAATGATTTATAATAAAAAAAACAGCCTAAAATAGCCGTCAAGAAAGTGAAAAAACCACACAAAGAAAGGTCACAAAACTATCTCCTTGATGAATTGTCGTAGCTTTTTCTCGGTATTGAGAGCCGTTTTCAGCTTTCTGGAACGCTTTTTCACAGTGGAATAGTCGCAAAACAGCAAGTGGGCTATCTGAACGTCCTCAATATCGAGGAGATAAAGCTGGCATTGGTGCATTTCGTCGTTGCTGATGCGCGGATACATATCGGTAAGCATTTTGGTGAATCCTTGGAAATGCTTTTCGACGGCCACATCAAGGCGAGAAAGTTGGGTTGTGGACAGTTTCATTTCGGTATGGTCTCCAACCTTGGCCTCCCGTTTGATGTCCTTGTTGTGCAATGCGTTCATGATTTCCTTGCAGATGTCCTCCTCAAGAAAACCGCCGAGGCTGCTCCAATCCGCTCGCCTTTGGTGCTTTTCCAAGGTTTTCAGTATGTTTTCTATTTCCTCCTTGTGCGCTCGCAGTTCCTCGTTGCGCTGCTTCAACTTGCCCAACAATGCCTTCTGGTGTATCTCGTACTCATATCTAATCGATTCGAATTGCCTTTCCTTTTCTTCATTCTGTGATTTAAGATAACGGTGCCGCTTCTTATTGAAAAAATGGAACACAATGAAAACCAATGTGATAGCCGACAAGGCCGCGCCGCCGTATTTGCTGAGTTTCCAAAACTGCTTCCTGTGCGCGATTTCGAGCCTTTCACGCTCATAGTCGTGGAACATCTTCGTCAATTGCGATTTCAAGGGGCTTTGGTTCTCGTTCTGGTTGGCGAAAGGCGTGAGGAAAGTGGCGTATTCAAGGATTTCCGAATCCCTGTCTTGCGTCTTGCAAATATCTATCAACCACTCCGCCGCCTGTTTTCGTGACCCAACACTTTGGGAATGGTGAAACACCTTATTAAAATATACATACGCAGAATCAAGCTGCTTTTCGTGATAATAGATGTCACCAATAATCGAACAACGGGCCAAATACTCCTTTTCGCTTTCAGCTTGAGAAAGCAGAATGCGCATTTGGCTCTGTGAAAAATCCAAGGTTTTGTCCTTTTTATAGGAAAGAAAAGCAAGAAGCGCGGAAATGTCCCTGTACATCAAGCTGTTGGTATCGGGCAAGACTGACAATCCCATGTGGTAATAGATGGCCGCACTATCATAGCTGTCCATCATGTCATAATGCGTACCTATCTCATTCAGCATCCACGCCTTATGCCAAGGAACAGCATCATGTTTTTGGTAATAAACAAGAGACTTTTTTCCAAAATAGATGGCCTGCTCGTGAAGATACTGGTCAGAAAACAGACCTGTCAAAAGCGTGTAAGTCAACGCCATGAACCTCGCATTTTCCCCCACCAATTCCTTCTCCTCAAACCGCCCTTCCATGATTTCCAATGCCTTAAGGTATTCGCGGCAGGCTTCAATCACGCTGTCGTTTTCGTAGTAGCCCACACCATTGATATAATGGGCGCGGGCGGCGAGGAAGAAGTGGTCATTATTGGAGATAGGCTTGTGTTTTGAATCCCCCTTGCCCCCTTTCAAAGGGGGAAATCCCCCCAACCCCCTTTGCAAAGGGGGAGCCTTCCGCACAAGGCTGTCGTAATAGGCCACGGCCTGTTGAAGTTCGGGGCGGTTGGTTTGGGAGTAGTCGTTCTTGTAGAGCAGTTCGGAAAGCAAGAGGTTGGCGTAATGGCGGTTGTATTCCGTGGTCGTGCAGGCATCGAAACAAGAAACGAGGCACGCCAAGGCGGTGTCGGGCTGTTGCCATAAAAGGCTGTCGATGGTCAGCAATTCGGGCGACGGCCCTTCGGCAGGCTCAACGACCTTCAGCGGTCGGGGGCAGGCCGGCAAAAGCGCGATCAGCAAAAACGCAAACACAATTCTTATGAAAGTCCTAAGGCTCCTCATTCCATTTTCATCTTCCCGAAGCGCAAAAATAAGAAAAAATCTCAATATTTCGCCTTAAAAGTCAGCCCAAGAAAGAACCTATCGACAGGCTCCTTCACCTGCAAGTCGTTGTCCATTCGGAAAAAGGCAGAAAGCGTGTATTGTCGCGCCAAACGGTAGTCGACCGAAAGCACCGTGCGGATGTTGTCAATGCCACCTTTTTTGGGGTCGTTGGTAAGCCAAAAAAGTTCGGTCGAGAAGGCATACTTGAAGCGGCTATTCATCGGCTGGTAGGTCACTTTCAGGCGGTTGCGCCAATACAAACGCGGATTGACGCGGTGTTCGCCCGTGCGCTCGTCGAAAAAGGTGCCGATGACCTTGCTGCGCACTTGGAACCTGAAGCGGCGCCAATCCTCAGTATAAGTCACTTGCAAACCGAGGCGGCCACGGTTCTCGTAATAACCTCGGTCGTTGTGGCGGCGAATGTAGTCGGCGGTGAGGCCGATGTTCATGCGGTTGTGCAGGCAGGTGTAGTCCACCCCAACGGAATTGAGCCAACGGTCGAATTGGGTGCAATTGTTCTCGAAACGCAACTCCTCCTCCACCGAAAGGCCAAAAGGCCCACCCAAGTCCACTTCAGCCTCTGCCGAAACAATGCCTCCGAAGTCGGTCGACCTTTCACTTTGGGCAAAAACACCAACCGAAGCCAAAAGGAACACTATGAACAAAAGCCTCTTCATTTTCTTTTTCTCACAAAACCTACAAAACACTCAAAACTTTTTTTGCACGGGCGGTCTGCCCAACCGGGCGACCGCCTAGATTTGGAAGTTTCGCTGGTTTTGTGACATCAATTATCAAAATCTTTCAATTTAGTTATAGTATCAATCGTATTTACTTCACCATCAATGGGTTCGTAATAAACCTTCACGAAGGCAACATCTCTCAGATAGTCGATATGCCCGACTTCCACTTTGCTGATATTCAACCCCGTGCGCTCGATAAGGTCGGCCTTTAGGTCGTCCTCCTTGCCATGCTTGGTGTTCTCAATGCGGTCGTAAAGGATGATTTTCATTGCAGTATGCTTCAGCAACTTTGTGCCATCCAAAAGCCAGATAATCAACACCGTAAACAGGTTGACCAAGACAAGTTCGGAATAACTCGTTGAGAGAGCCATACCATTGACGATGCTCAAGCCCATCACAACGAAAAGATAGGTCATCTCGCGGATTTTTATGGTCTCAGTTCGGTATCGAATCATGCCGAAAATGGCAAACAGACCAAGGGCGTAGGCGATGTTCATCTTCATATTCTCCATCAGTGAAATGATGAGGAAAATGACCACCGCGAACATGAGGAAGGTGAAATAATAGTCCTTGCGGTTGGCTTTTTTGTAATAGAAGCAATGGATGATAACCCAACAGACCAAGAAGTTGAAAACGAAGCGGATAAGCATCGTCCAAAGGCTCTGGGCATCAAAAAGCGGCACGCCGAGGAAGTCCATTCCGCTGGCACCGCCACCAAATTCGCGTGCAATGTCAGGATCAAAGTCCTGTAGGTTGATTTGTAACAGGTTCATATTTCGAGATTTAAAATTTCAGGATTTCAAGATTTCAAGATTTAAGATTCTTCATTCCGCGTTCATCATTCCGCATTTTCTCCATTTTCCTAAGTTTCTTCTTAAACCGGTTCTGCTTCACATCGGGGCGTGTCAGGCAGGTGCCAATGCAATACTTGCTGACCTTGAACGGCTTGATTCTCAATTCGAAAAGCACATCCTTTAGGAGAGATTTTGCCCTACCGTCCTGTTTCAGTTCCATCACGACCAAAGGCGACATCGAAGCGGTTGCGCCGTTGCGTAGGTTCTCGAAACGCAGGTTGCAATCGATGGTGAGGCGCTCGGTTTTCCCATAGTTGACCAAAGTGATTCGGTCGAAAATCGTCACCAAATGCGGGCTTAGCGAACTGACCGCATAGGGCTGTTTCTCGGCCAAAAACGCCGCCGCCTCGGGGTTGTCCAAGATATTGGGAATGGGTTCCACAGCGATGCGTTTCTTCTTCGTGCGACCCTTGTTGCTCTTGTGCTTCACCTCGCAAAAGGTCAGTTTTGAGTCAACGTAGGTACGAACACGAACTTTGTCGCGCACCAAGTGTCGGTCGTGGTGGATGAGGTACATGGTCAGTTCAGGCGTGTCGTAATACACAGTGCTATAGGGCGATAGGCGGTTGCCTTCCACCTCTTGGGCATAATAGTTTTCGCGGATGCCCAAAAGAATTTCATGCAGTTGAGCCTCCGTCACCACATATTTCGTGTCGATGCGATTCATCAGTTTCACACCGCTCATCTCGTCCAACGAAATCGGCTTCATGCCTTGCACTATGTCAAGAATTTCCTCCACGGGACTTATTTCGGGACGTATTCGTATGTTTTCACCGATTCCAATTTGCCGTTGGGATAATAATTGAGTTGGCGCACCTTGGAACCGTCTTCGTCATACTCGAACTTTCTGATTCTGACCACTTTATCGCGGTCGTTGTACTCAATTTCGCGCACCACCTTGGCCGAGATGTCGCTGTTTTCGGGATACTCGCTCACCACACGCCATTTCTGGCCGTAAGAAGCGTATTCGATTTCCTCAATCTTGCGGCCCATCGCATCATAGGTCGTCACGCGATCGAGGAAGGCGCGTTTGTCGCCCGCTGCCGTGTTCCATTCCTTCAGCACCATGCCTCGACGATTCTCACGCTTGGCGATAGTGGCATCTGAAACCGATTGGGCCATAGCACCGAAACCAATGGCTAAAAACGCCATAATTATTACTAATCTTTTCATTATTAGAGATTTAATATTCAAAATTTACGATTTAAGATTTCAGTTCCTTATACATTAATGATGACTTCAAACTGTTCCTCAAGCTCATAAATCAGCCCTGCCTCTCCGACGGTGATGCTTTGGAAAACAAAATCAGGGATTTCCGTGTTGATGTCGTCGGAAGCGGTAAACACTTCATATTCGCCAGGTTGCAGTTTTTGGAAACCGAAATAACCATCAGGCCCCACGCGGGTGTCGTCGAAAGGAACCTCCTCTCCCACCCTACGGATATAGACCCGATGTTCGCAAGCCCAGCCCTCACCGCGCCAACTGCCGTTGTGGTAATATGAGGCATGAACGCGCCCTTTCACCACGGAAGTGCCGTATGCCTTGCCGTCGTGGATGTAGAGCGTTGGCACCTGAGCCACAGCGCCTCGCGCCAATTCTACCGTTTCGCTCACAGCTACCTTCTGTCCCGAAGGCAAGGTGGAATAAGCATACACGATGTAGTTGCCAGGACGCAGATACTCAAATCGGTAACCGCCATCGGCACCAGTTTCAATATCGTCGCCGAAAAAGTTCTCATCGCCATAAACGATGAAAACATCGGTCTTGGCCGCGTTCACGGTGTCGGGGGTCAGGGTATAGTCGTCGTCGGGATGATGCACCAACTTCACGAAGCCCTGCACCGTGCCCGTGCCGCCCATGCCCTCGCCTTTGTTGCACGACGGCATAATCAAGGCCATTGCTAAAAGCATCATCAAAAATCTTGTCATTCTATTCATTGCGTTGAAAATTGGGGTACAAAAATATGCAATTTAAATTTTACTTGAAGTTTTTCATTCAATTATCATACCATTTGCAATAAAAACCATGAAAACAGTCAAATATTGCCACAAATCTTCTTCAGTACGTCCACAAAAACGAGCACATCCTCCTCAGGAATACCCTCCAAAGCCTTGTTCATCGTCTCAATGGCCAATTGTTTGGTCGAATCCTTCAAGGCCATGCCTTCTTCGGTCACGACGATGTTGTTCACGCGGCGGTCACCTTTTGCCACGGAGCGCGTCACGAGACCTTTTTTCTCCAAATTGTCAATGAATTGCGTCACCGAGTTCTTGTCCTTCTGGATGATGAAAGCGATGGCCTGCTGTGTGAGCGTACCCTCATTCCAAAGCGTGTCCATGACGAGGTACTGCTCCGCCGTCAGGTTCACGCCGTGCTTTTTGAACACCTCGGCAAGGTGTTTCTTGAGCCTGCAATTCAAGATGTTGACATAAACGCCAGCCTGTTTTACGAGTATCATATTATCAAGTTTTTGGGATTATCTTGATTGATGAAAGTGCAAAGATAGGGATAATATTGGAACAAAGAACGAAAAGGCAGTTTTTTATTCCGCCAAGTCGGAAAAGTAGGCTAATACGGAATACAACGGAATGTTCTCCATCCAGCCTTGGTCGGCGTAGGGCAGCATGGAGCAGCGCAGGGCTTTCAGGTGCTTGTCGGCATGATCAACATTCACGAAGCCGTTCAGCGACTTGCTTTTCGTGTTCTCCTCGGCCTTCACCTCAATCGGGATGATGCGCTCGTCTGTCTGCAAGAGGAAGTCCACTTCCTGCGTCGAGTTGTCCTTGCTGAAATAATAGAGCGGCAGGTCGCCAAGGGTTTTGAGTTGCTGAAACACATAGTTTTCGGAAAACGCGCCCTTGAACTCTACGAATACCTTGTTGGCGATGACCATCAGCCGCGCCGGCGCGTTCGACATAGCACCCAGCAACCCTACGTCGAGCAGATAGAGCTTGAAGGCTTCTGTGTCTTCATAGAACGACAGCGGCATGGTGGGATTGAGGCAACGGCGCAGCTTCAGCACCAAACCCGCATCGACGAGCCATTGAATGGCCATCTCGAAGTCCTTGGCCCGCGCCCCCTTCCTGACCGCGCCATATACGAATTTCTTGTTTTCCTTGGCCAATTGACCCGGTATGGAGCTCCAAACCAAACGGATGCGTTGCGTTTCGCCGCCGGCGTGTTTGGCGAAGTCGCGCTCATAGGTCTTCAATATCGACTTCTGGATTCGGCGCACCTTGGGCACATCGCGGTCGGTGATGTAACTCAGCACCGCCTCCGGCATCCCGCCCACATAGAAATATTGGCGGAGCAAGTCTTGAAGTTTGGTGTCCAAAGTGCGCAAAATGTCCCACTGCTTGGCGTTCAACACCTCACAGAGCTGTTCCTCGCCCATCGCCCAAAGAAACTCCTCAAACGACATGGGGTAAAGGCTCAAAATATCGACCTTCCCGACGGGATAGGATTCGCCCGTGCGACAACTGATGCCCAACAACGAACCCGCCACCACCACATGCTGGTCGCTGGCGTTCTCGCAGAAATACTTCAACGAGGTCAAGGCTCGCGGGGCCTCCTGAATCTCATCTATAAATAGGAGCGTTTTCCCCGCATTGATGCTTTGGTTGGTAAAAGCCTCGATAGCGCGCAAGATTCTTTCCATGTCAAAATCCTGCAAGAAAAGCTCCTTCATAAAATCGTTGTTGTCGCAGTTGAGATAAATAAGGTTCTCATACTCCGCCATTCCGAACTCCTTTAGAATAAAGGTTTTTCCCACCTGTCTGGCACCCTCCAAAACTAGGGGTTTTCTGCCTTGTGAATTTTTCCACCTCACCAAATCATTGATAATTCTACGATTCATTTTCCATTGATTTTGAATTTTGTGGCAAAAATACTAAATTTTAGACACATACAACAGATTTGAACAATTATTTTTGGGAATATTTTCAAAATACCCACACTTTTCTTGGGGAATATTCGACAAATCGCTACACTTTTATTGTGGAATATTCGGCAACTTACTACACTTTTCTTGGGGAATATTCGGCAAATTACTACACTTTTATTTGGGAATATTCGACAAATCACTACACTTTTATTGGGGAATATTCGGCAAATCGCTACACTTTTATTGTGGAATATTCGGCAACTTACTACACTTTTCTTTGGGAATATTCGACAAATCACTACACTTTTATTGGGGAATATTCGGCAAATCGCTACACTTTTATTGTGGAATATTCGGCAACTTACTACACTTTTATTAGGGAATATTCGACAAATTACAACACTTTTCTTGGGGAATATTCGACAAATCGCTACACTTTTATTGGGGAATATTCGGCAAATCGCTACACTTTTATTGTGGAATATTCGACAAATCGCTACACTTTTCTTGGGAAATATTCGGCAAATCACTACACTTTTCTTGGGGAATATTCGATAAATCACCACACTTTTATTGGGGAATATTCGACAAATTACCACACTTTTCTTGGGGAATATTCGATAACTTACTACACTTTTTTTTGGGAATATTCAACAAATCACTACACTTTTATTGGGGAATATTCGATAATTTACTACACTTTTATTTGGGAATATTCGGCAACCTACCACACTTTTATTGGGGAATATTCGGCAACTTACTACACTTTTATTGGGGAATAAAAAAAAGCCTCCCTTGACGGGAAGCCTTTTCTAATCGATTTTGAAAAACGTTTACTCGATCCTCATGTTCGGCACTTCGTTGCCGTCGTAGAAGCCTTTGCCGAGCTTTTCCTTCACTTCCTTGAAAGCGTTCAGTGTATAGTTCACGTCGTCCATCGAGTGGGCTGCCGTCGGGATGATGCGGAAGATGATCATGCCCTTGGGGATGACGGGATAGGTGACCACGGAGCAGAAAATCTTGTAGTTCTCGCGCAGGTCCATGGCGATGTTGGTGGCCTGGACCACGTCGCCCTGCACATGCACCGGCGTGACGCAAGCCTCGGCAGGCCCGATGTCGAAGCCCATGTTTCGGAAACCGTTTTGCAAGGCACGGGTCACCTGCCAAAGCTGGGCGCGCAAAGCGTCGCCCTCGGCGCTGCGGATGATTTCCAAACGCTTCTCGCAACCTTCCACGATGGCCAAAGGCAAACTCTTGGCATACATCTGGGAGCGCATATTATAACGCAAAAACTCAATCACATACTTCGGTCCAGCCACGAAGCCGCCAATGATGGCCATAGCCTTGGCGTAAGCACCTATGTAAATGTCGATGTCGTCCATCACGCCGAAATGCTCCGACGTGCCGCGACCGTTGGGACCCATCACGCCGAAGCCGTGGGCATCGTCGATGAGTATGCGGAAGCTGTATTTCTTCTTCAGGGCCACGATGCCGGCGAGGTCGCCAAGCGCACCTGTCATACCATACACGCCCTCTGTGATGACAAGGATACCACCGCCCGTTTTTGCCACTACCTCCGTGGCGACCTTCAATTTCTTCTCAAGATCTTCCATATTGTTGTGGCGGTATTTGTACTTGTTGCCGATGTGAAGACGGATGCCATCGAGCAGGCAGGCGTGGGCCTCGTTGTCGTAAACAATCACGTCGTGAGGATTGACCAAAGTGTCGATGGTTGACACAATGCCCTGATAGCCAAAATTAAAGAGATAGGCGGCTTCTTTCTTCTCGAAATCAGCCAGTTCCTTTTCGAAATGCTCGTGCATACGGGTATGGCCCGTCATCATGCGGGCACCCATCGGGGCAGCGAGGCCGTATTTGGCGGCGGCTTCGGCATCCACGCGGCGAATTTCGGGGTGGTTGGCCAAGCCCAAATAGTTGTTCAAGCTCCAGCAGAGCACTTCCCTGCCGTTGAAGGTCATGCGCGGCCCCATCTCGCCTTCCAAGCGCGGAAATGCGAAATAGCCGTCGGCGCGTTCACGGTACTGCCCAATCGGGCCACCGGAATCCTTTGATATTCTTTCGAAAATGTCCATATTGTATTGTTGAATTGTTGATTGTTGAATTGTTGAATTGTTGTAGAGGCATAATGCCTTGCGTCTCCCTACAAATTACGAAGCCACAAAATTAGTAAATATATTGATTATCCCAACGTGAAGGAATTATTTTTAATTTTGCCGCCTGCAAGCGTGAGGTGCCCGACCGTGCCTCGCCCAGAGGGCGAAACATCCCGTAACCACGGGTCGCGACCCGTGGCAGCACCCCGGCAAGCAGAACAAAAACATAGAATATGCTAAACCTCAAAAACAAAACGGCACTCATTACCGGCGGCGGCACAGGCATCGGGCGCAGCATAGCGCTCCACTTGGCGCAAGAGGGCTGCAACCTCGTCCTAACCGGACTGGGCATCAACGACTTGGAAGCCGCCAAAGCCGAATGTGAAAAATACAGCGTGCACGCCTACGCCGCCGAAACACAATTAGACGACTATGCCTCCATCGACCGGCTTTACGAATTCGTGATTTCCAACCACTTGAGCATCGACCTCTTCGTGCTCAACGCAGGCATCTCGCAACGCGAAAAAGCCTTGGATACCGACATCAGCGTGGACGAAAAAATCCTGAAAATCGACTTCCTTAGCGGGGTGTATCTCGTCAAGAAGTTCAAGGAGATGATTATGGCAAAAGAACACGTCCAGTTCAGTGTAACCACTTCCCTATCAGGGCTTTTCGGCTTCCCGCTACGCTCAGCCTATTGCGCCGCCAAGCACGCCTTGTTCGGGTTTTACGAATCCTTGGAATTGGAATATGACAACATCGGAGTCACTTTCCTCATTCCCGGACGCATCAACACGCAAATCAGCAAGAGCGCACTCCACGGCGACGGCACCGCCCACGCCAAGATGGACGCGGGCCAAGCCAACGGCCTCGATGTGGACAAATGCGGCAAAATCGCCGTCCGCGCCATCAAACGACAGAAACACAGGAAGTTAATCGGTCGCACTGAACTATTAATGGCGTATATCCATAAATATTGCTTACCTTTGTATTATAAACTATCGAGAAAAATATCAGCAACGTAAAGCTGTAAGCCATAAGCAGTCAGCTATAAGCATGGCCGAACCAAGGCTGAAAACTTACCGCTAAAGGCAAATCTTGAAATTAGAAATCTGAAATCTTGAAATAACACATACAATGAAATCAAAAGTTATCTGCGGCATACAGCAAGTGGGCATCGGCGTGAACGACTTCGTTGAGGCCTGGAAATGGTACTATGACAACTTCGGCTTCGAAATCAAAATCGTTGATGACGAGGGCGTTGCAGAACGAATGTTGCCCTACACCGGCGGCAAGCCCCAACCACGTCGATCGGGTATCGCGGTCAACATCCGTGGCGGCGGAGGCTTCGAAATCTGGCAGCCCAAAGGCCGCCCTCTCAACTACCTGAAAGAACCCGTCAAACTCGGTGATTTGGGCATCCTCATCGCCAAAGTAAAATGCCCCGACATTGATGAGGCCTACAGCACCTTTATTAATAACGGAGCGGACATCATCAGCAAACTCACCGTTTCCCCTTGGGGACAGTGGCATTTCTTGATGAAAGACCCTTACGGCAACCTCTTCCAAATCGAGCAGGACAATTATGTCTTCGTCGATGAGGACTTACCGACCGGCGGTGCCAATGGCGTCATCATAGGCGTGAGCGATATGGACAAGTCGCTTCCCTTCTACACGCAACTTCTTGACTACGACAAAATTGTCTTTGACCAAACGGACGTTTTCGATGATTTTGAAAGTCTGCCCGGAGGTGAAAAGAAGTTGCGCCGCGTCGTCCTCGAACGCTCCAAACCCATCGAAGGACCGTTGTGCAAGATTATGGGCACTTCGCATCTCGAACTCATCCAAGCCGTTGACGAGCCGGGCAAGAAACTTTACGAAGGTCGCTATTGGGGTGACCCGGGCTTCATCCACCTCTGTTTCGACGTGCGCAATATGGATGCGGTGAAAGCGCAAGCCGAGGCGATGGGACATCCTTTCGTGTGCGACAGCGGCGCCGACTTCGGCATGGGCGATGCCAATGGCCATTTCACCTACGTGGAAGACCCTGACGGAACGCTTATCGAGTTCGTCGAAACCTTCAAAATCCCGATTGCGAAAAAGTTCGGGATTTACCTCAACTTGGCCAAGAAAGACGACCACAAGCCATTGGGAATCTTGAAGTTATTACGATTCGCCAAAGTCAAGCGCGAGAGCATCAAATGACAACAAAAAGCAACCAACGACAATCCAAACTTTAAATATTTCTACACAAATAAGCAGCCGACCCCGAATGAGGTCGGCTGCTCTGCGCATTTTGCGCTATCCTTGATACAAATTCCACTCTTTTTACTTGATGCCCAATTTGGCTTTCACGTCGTTGGTGGCGTTAATGGCGTCGTCGGCAACAAAGACGGCAGCACCCGTGGCGAGGTCGAGGACGTAGGTATAGCCCTTTTCCTTGCCCACACTGTTGATGGCAGTCTGAATCTTGTCGAGGATGGGTTTCAGCAATTCGGCACGCTTCGACTCAAACTCGTTTTCGGCATTGGCCTGAAACTGTTGGATGCGCGTTTGCAGGTCGATGATTTCCTTCTCCTTCGACTGCTTCACAAGGTTCGACATGGTGGCTTGGTTGGCCTCATAATCCTGCATCTTGGTCTGATACTCCTTGGCCATTGTCTCCAATTGGCTCTGAAGTTCACCATAATACTTCTCCAAATCCTTCTCGGCCTTAGCCTTGTCAGGCATAGCATCGAGGATTTCAGCCGTGTTGACGTGCGCAATCTTTACTTGAGCATTGGCCACTCCACTCATCACAAAGAGTGCCACACCCAAAAACAATACTTTGAATACTCTTTTCATTTTATTGATTTTTAATAAATTAACCCTATTTTACTTGACATTTGAGCGGCAAAGATAGGAATTTTTCGCGTTCAACCGCCCAATTATCCATTATTTCTTTGGCGATACAGCACCACCTTTGGTTCCACCCACCGAATTGCCTGCATTGCTTCCCGTAGTAGCGGCAGCCTTGCGACGGTCTTCGCGACGCACGGTCTGCATCACATTGCCGAGTTGGTCGAGCACGTCGTCGCTGATGTCGTTCTTATCGGAGGCGTAAAGCACCGAAGTGCCCGAGGCTAAGTCGAGGACAAAAGCGTAGTTTTTGGTTTGAGCCACTTCTTTCATAGCAGTGTAAACCTTCTCTTGGATGGGCTGAATCAGTTCAGTGCGTTTCTGGTAAAGTTGGCCTTCAGAGCCGAAGTATTGCATCTGCAAGTTCTTGGCTTCCTGCTCCTTATCGACGATAGCCTGCTCGCGGGCGCGTTTCTGGTCTTCGGAAAGGAGGAGCATTTCGGTCTGGTACTTGCTGTACATCTCCGACACCTTGTCGTAAACGGCCTTCACTTCCTTTTGCCATTTCGTGGAGAGTGCATTGAGTTCTTCCTGCGCGTCGCCGTATTCCGGGATGTTTTCCATGATGTACTCCGAATCGACATACACGATTTTCTGTCCGCCGCCAACAATCTGCGCATTGGCGGTCAAAATGCCGCCACAAACCATCGCGGCGGTCAAAACCAAGGTTTTAAATGCTTTCATTTTATCTGATATTATTGTTCTGTTTTTCTTTATCAATAATCGTTCCAAAAAAAACAATCATTCCATTATTTTAAGTTGCAGGGGGTTACACCGCCTGCCTATTGTTCTGTCGTCCCTACGGGACTAATTCCTACTTCCTACCTCCTACTTCCTACCTAATCAATCGATCCTCCAATGGAGAAATGGAACTGGCTGCCATTGCTGCCCGAAAGGCCATACACTTCGTCGAAGCCGTAGCCCCAGTCGAGGCCGAGCAAGCCGAACATGGGCAGATAGATGCGCACACCCACACCTGCCGAGCGTTTCACATCGAAAGGATTGAAATCCTTGAACCCAAGCCAGCAATTACCGGCCTCAAGGAAGGTGAGAGCATAGATGGTGGCCTGCGGATTGAGCGAGAGCGGATAGCGCAACTCAAGCGTGTATTTCGTCAACATGTCGCCGCCGTTTCCGCCCGAGTTGGAACTGTTGTAGAAGCCCGGCGTGAGTGAGTTGTTGGCATAGCCACGCATACCGACCAGTTCGCGACTGTCGACGGAATAGTTGGACAAACCATCGCCACCAAGGAAGAAACGGTGGAACGGCGTGGGACCGATTTGACTGTTGAAATGGCCCAAATAGCCGAAACGAACTCGGGTCATAAGCACGAGTTTGTCATAGAGTTCGGTGAACCACGCTGCCTTGAAAGTCCATCTATGCATCTCAATCCACTTGTACTTCTCGTTATCGGGGAGGTCAGCATAATTCATGTTAGTCAACAGCGAATAGGGCGGCGTGATTTCGAGGCCAAATTGGAACTCGGAACCGTTGCGCGGATAGATGGGCTGGCTCACGGAGTTGCGCGAAAGCACGAAACTATAACTGATGAGGTTGTATTTGCCGTCGCCAACGTTCAGGAAGGATGTCTGGTAGTTGTTCAAATTGTAACGCTTCACGTTGAGGCCATGATATACGGAAAAATAGTCGTCAGGCCAAGTCAAGCGACGACCCAAACCGATGGTGCCGCCCGTCATGTTGAAATAGCCGTAGTTTTCGGAAGTCTTTTCCACTGGCTTGGCATAAAACGATTGGTAGAACGAGACACTGAACGCATTGGGCCTGCGGCCACCGAGCCATGGTTCGGTAAACGAAATGCTATAAGTGATGTATTGCGTTCCAAGAGTGCTCACGCTCAGGCCGAGTTTCTGTCCGTCGCCAACGGGAATAGGTCGCCATGCCTTCTTGTTGAAAAGGTTGCGCATGGAGAAATTGGAAAACTGTAACCCTGCTTCAAGCATCAACATTCTAGCAGCATAACCGGCCGAGAAACGGATTTGGTCGGCGGCAGCCTCCTCAACCGTGTAATCGATGTCGACGGTGTTGTCGGAGAAGTTGGGCTGTATGTTGGGGTTGATGTTCTCTTGGTTGAAGAAACCCAGCGTAGCCAATTCGCGGACGGAGCGCACCACATCGCTGCGGCTGTACAACTGCCCGGGACGTGTGTAGAGTTCGCGTAGCACAACATGGTCGTAGGTCTTGGTGTTGCCAGCCAGCGTCACATTGCTGATGCGGGCCTGCTTGCCCTCGTTGAGGCGGATTTCGAGGTCGATGGAATCGTTCTCAACCGACACCTCAACGGGGTCGACGCGGAAGAAAAGATAGCCATCGTCCATATATAGCGAACTGATGTCCAGATTGGTCTCGCTGTAGTTCAGGTTCTTGTCGAGCAACTCCTTATTATATACATCGCCCGGCTTGATGCCAAGGATGGAATTGAGGGTTTCGGCGCTGTATTTCGTGTTGCCCGTCCATTTGATGCTGCGATAGTGGTATTTGTTGCCTTCGTCAACGAAGAGGTCGATGCCGAGGTTTCCGTCGTCCATGCGATAGACCGAATCGCGCACGATACGCGCATCGCGGTAACCCTTGGCGTTGTATTTCGCAATGATGAGTTTCTTGTCGTCCTCAAAGTTCTTTTCCAAATATTTCGAGGCCTTGAAGATACGCGGACGGTAATTGTCGTAGAAATATTCCTCGATGCCATTGATGGCCCGCATAGGATGCAAAGTGACCAAATCGGCAACAGTGTTCACAATCAGCGGACCGATGGGGTCAAGCGGATCGAAATGGCCGCGTTCCTTGGTTTCCTTCATTGACGAAAGCACCAATCCATCCGTAAAGTTCTCGTTGCCATTCACATTGATTTTCCCAATCTTCACTTTCTTTCCCTTGTCGATGTTGATGACCATGTCGACATAGTTCTCGCGGGCGGTGTCGGCCTTTTGTTCAATGTCGATGTCCACATTGAGATAGCCCTTGTCGTAATAGAAATCCTCGATGATGCGGGTGGTCTTGGTCAAAAGGTGGTCGGTGGCAATGTCGCCTCGCGAAAGGTTGATTTTGTTGCGAATGTCGTCGGCCTCGCTTTTCTTGATGCCCTTGAAAGAGAACTTCGACACACGCGGCTTTTCCTTGATGGCGATTTGCAGAAACACCTTATTTCCCACAAAGTCAGTGGCATTGATGGCCACATCCTCAAACAAGCCCTGCTCCCAAATCTTCTTGATGCCCGACGAAATCTCATCGCCCGGAATGGAGATAGTCTCGCCCACTCTCAAGTTGGCAATCAAACTGAGCATGGAAGCATCAACGTACTTCGCGCCCTCCACAACGATGCCGCCGATTTCGTACTTCTGCGGTCGGGCATAGTCGATTTCCGAGAGGTCGTCGCCAATTTGGATTTGGGCAAAAGTGCTGCTCCCGAAGCCCAAAAGAGCCACAAAAAACAGCATTATGGGTAAAAATCTATATCGCATAGTTCTATCTTTCAATCATTTAGTGGCGACTTGCTCGCTGGTTTTCCCGAACCTGCGCTCGCGGTGCTGGTAATTCAAAATCGCTTCGTAGAGGTCGGCCTTGCGGAAGTCGGGCCAATATTTTGGAGTGAAATACAATTCGGAATAAGCCAACTGCCACAGCAGGAAATTGCTGATGCGTTCCTCGCCACTGGTGCGGATAAGCAACTCAGGGTCAGGCATATTGGCCGTGGAGAGGTAAGACGAAATCATCTTGTCGTCAATCTCCTGCGGCTTGATTTTCCCCGAAGCGGCATCCTCGGCCATGCGCTGCGTGGCTTGTTTCAGGTCCCAACGGCCCGAATAACTCAAAGCGAGGGTGAGCACCATGCGGGTGTTGTGGCTCGTGTCGTCAATGGCTTGCATCAATTGGTCGTAGTTCGACTTGGGCAGGCTTTTCAGGTCGCCGATGGCGTTCAGTTTGATGCTGTTCTTGTTCATCGTACTGACCTCGTTCCTGATGGTCGTGGCCAACAACGACATCAGCCCTGTGACCTCCGCGAAAGGACGGTTCCAATTCTCGGTGGAGAAGGCGTACAAAGTCAGGTAAGGCACCCCGATTTCCGCCGAGGCCTCACTCACTTCGCGCACCGATTGAATCGCACTTTGGTGCCCGAAAAGGCGTTGCTTGCCGCGTTCCTTGGCCCAGCGTCCGTTGCCGTCCATGATGATGGCAATATGCTGCGGAAGCCGCTCACGGTCAATTTGTTGCATCAGTTGGTCTTTCAGTTCCATAGTCGTCAGAATTTGCTTAGGTTACAGCCCCTTCCATCGGGCAGGTTAAACTTCCAAGTTAGTGACACACGCGCCATGCCAAACCAATCGTTGAAGGAAGAATTGCCTCGCTGTTGGCCTGAGATATAGTTGCCCGTGGGGTCAGACAAATCGTAATTCGCACCGTTTTCGTCGGTATAGAAGGCGTGTTCCTCGGGATACACCGTCGCAACATCGTCCAAATAATCGGTGAAAGTCTTCTGCATCCTCCACTCCACCGTGCCCGCCATGTGGCGCGAAATCGAGAACTTCACGCCCATGCCGAAAGGAATGGAAACGCCGACAGGACTGGTCTTGCCAAACATCCTTTTATACCATTTCTCGTTGGGGTCATAATATTCCGTCTTTTGGTCGCTCAAATCAACCATTGTGCCGTTCACATCAGCGAAGGCCGTGTATTGAAACACCGAAATGCCGCCGAAAATGTATGGCGACACATTCTTTTTCGGGTTGCCGGTATAGTATTCGAGGAAGTTGAACTCGGCCATGAGGCTGAAGTCGTTGATGATCGAGGTGAAATTCAGTCCGCGCTCGGGTCGCCATTTGATGACTTCGTCGGAAGCCGTCACCGTGGCGCGGCTATAGTCGAAACGGAATGTCCAGCGGTTGTTGTAATTGAAGCGGACGATGCCGCCGTATTGCAACTGCGCCTGCGCGAAAGGCAGCATAGGATTGAGGTCGCCCATATAGTAACTCAACCCGACATGAGGCCCCACTTCGAGTGTTTTGGGGTCGTCAAATTGGGCATTGGCTTGGACAAAAACAGCCAAGCAACTCAAAACCAATAAAATACGAATTTTTCTATACATAATTCAAGACTGCAAAATTAGGAAATTTTCCAATGAAAACGACAGAAATCAATTTCTATTGTCTTTGCCCCACATCAATTTGTTGCGGATGGTGCCAAAAAAGTCCTCGCCACGCATCCTGAGGAGGTTGAGGCAGAAGCCAGCCTTGCGCACCTCCAACTGCACGGAAGTGTCTAAGGTACAATTTCTTGAGTCCATGCTAAACACAAAACTTTTCTCCCTTCCTTCCACCTGAATACGGATGGTGCTATCGTCAGGGATGACCACGGGGCGCACGGTCAAATTGTGCGTGGCGATGGGCGTGATGACGAAGTTTTTCGCATTCGGGGCAATGATGGGACCGCCCGCACTCAATGAGTAGGCCGTGGAACCCGTCGGGGTAGCCAAAAGGATGCCGTCGCCCCAATAGGTGTTGAGGTAAACATCATCGACAAACACCTTGATAGCCAACAGACTATGTTCTGGATTGCGGATGACATTCAACTCGTTTAAAGCGTATTTTACATCGTCAAAGACCTTTTCGGGCGAAACAAGCTCCAAAAGGCTGCGCTGTTCAACGGTGTAATCGCCTGTAAGGACGCTGTTTACCGCATTGACAATCTCGTTTTTCGAAATGCTCGAAAGGAAACCCAAACGCCCCATGTTGATGCCCGCAACAGGAATGCCCGAATCGAGGACGAAGGGAACGGTGTCCAAAATGGTGCCGTCGCCCCCGATGGAAAAGAGCAGGTCGGCGTTCAAGTCGGCATTGGAATTGAATACGCTGTAGTTCACGCCTTCGGGAACGAAAACCTTAACCAATTCAGCAAAAGGCTGGTAAACAACGATTTCAACTTGGTTCTTGGCCAATTCCGCAAACAATTGCCGCATATATTCCCCGTTTTCTGGGGCGATGGTTTTTCCAAATAGGGCGATGGTCATAGTTTTAATATTTTCGTCTGGTAGGGACAACGGAGCTTCCCCGTTGTTGGCGTGTTCGCCTATTCCTACCGTATAGTTATCCTTCTTCCTTCACAGATTCATGGCTTTCGTCGGTCATCATGCGAAGGTAATTCACATAGCGCCAGTCGGCAATGTCGCCGTTCTCGACCGCTGCTTTCACCGCGCAACCGGGTTCATGGGTGTGGGTACAGTTGGCAAAACGGCACTCACTCATCAGGTCGCGCATCTCGGGGAAACGCTGCGCAAGGGTCTCTTTTTCAAGGTCGTACAGCACAAATTCCTTGATACCGGGCGTATCAACAATCCACGCGCCAAAATCCAAATGGTGCATCTCGGCGAAAGTTGTGGTGTGCTTGCCTTTTTCGTGGTAGTCGGAAATTGCACCGATGCGGACATTCAACGACGGGTCTAAGGCGTTTACGAGAGCCGACTTCCCCACGCCTGAATGTCCTGAAAACAGGCATATCTTCCCTTGCATCAATGCTTTAAGTTCCTCAATTTGAAAGCCCGTTTTGGCCGAAACGCCAAACGAAGTGTAACCCAAGCTTTGGTAATATTCCATCAAGACGCACATCTCCCCTATCTGCTCGTCGGTGTAAAGGTCGCACTTGTTAAAAATGACGGCAGCGGGAATGTGGTAGGCCTCAGCGGTCACCAAAAAGCGGTCGATGAAACCCGTGGAAGTGCGCGGCTGGGCAATAGTAGCTACCACGATGGCCAAATCCACGTTGGCGGCGATGATGTGTGAGGCTTTGCTGAGATTAACGGACTGACGCACAATGAGATTGTCGCGGGTTTCAATCTTGTTGATAACACCCGTTTCCTTGCCTGGTTCCTGCTCAAAATGCACGTTGTCGCCGACGGCCACGGGATTGGTAGAACGCAAGCCATCCAAGCGGATTTTCCCGCGCAGGCGGCACTCCCATTGCCGACCTTCACCGTCCAAGACGATGTACCAACTGCCCGTCGATTTAATGACTTTTCCTAACATTTCTGGTAACGTTTTCCAGGCAATGCCATCAGCACGCCGTCGAATTCCAAATTCAAAAGTATAGCTGCAATTTTCGTGGTCGGCAACTCCGACTTCACAATGATTTCATCCAAACTGATGACGGCATTCGCGCCGAAACAGTCCATAATAATTTTTTCCTCCTCGGTGAACTCGCGGAACAATGCGGTTTGTTTCTCAACCTTTTGCTCTGAATCCCAACGCATTGCATAGTGCAAATTCAAAACACTCTCCATCAAATGGGCACGGTTGGTGCGGATAAGATAATTGCAGCCTTGGCTGTAAATGTCCATCACGCGACCAGGATAGGCAAACACGTCGCGGTTGTAGGAATTGGCAATATCGGCGGTAATCAGTGAGCCGCCTTTCAACGCTGATTCAATGACAATTACGGCATCCGCCATGCCCGCAATGATGCGGTTGCGGCGCGGGAAATTCTCGCGGTCGGGCTGTGTGCCACTCAGGCACTCGGTGAGGACACCGCCGCCTTGCTCAATCATATCATTGGCTAATTTCTTGTTCGGCGAAGGATAGACTTGCTGCATTCCACAGCCCATCACCCCTACCGTCGGGATGTTGTTTTTCACTGAGGCTTTGTGGGCGCAAGTATCCACACCGTAGGCCAATCCGCTTACAATCATAACATTGTCATCTTTCAAATCCTCCACCAACTGGTTGCAGTTTTCCTTGCCGTAGTCGGTGATGTTGCGCGTCCCAACGATGGCCACCACACGGTTAGCGTTGAGGTTGGCCGCACCTTTATAATATAACATCATCGGGCCGTCGTCGCATTGCAGCAGGCGGCGCGGATAGTCGGAATCAAGGAAAAACAAGGGTCGAATGTCGTTTTTCTCGATGAAGGCTATCTCCTCTTCGGCGCGTTTCAGGTAAGGTTTTGGGTTGCAGATGGCCTCGATGGAAGCCTCGCGCATCCCCGAAATCTTCTCTAACGATTTTCGCGTCTCCTTGAAAATGGCCTCCGCACTACCGCAATAATGCACGAATTTCTTCCCGCTGATGTCGCCGATGCCGGGCAATAGGGTCAATGCTATTTGATATTGGAGGTCGGTCATATTAATCCAGTTTCAGCACGGCCAAGAACGCCGACTGCGGCACTTCGACATTGCCGACCTGCCTCATTCGTTTCTTTCCAGCCTTCTGTTTTTCAAGCAGTTTGCGCTTACGCGACACGTCGCCGCCATAGCACTTCGCCGTCACGTCCTTGCGCACTTGGCGCACCGTCTCTCGGGCAATGATCTTCGCTCCGATGGCCGCCTGGATGGCGATGTCGAACTGGTGACGAGGTATCAGTTCCTTCAGTTTCTCACACATGCGCCGACCGAAGTCGTAGGCATGGGCGCGGTGTATCAAAGTCGAGAGGGCATCGACGGACTCGCCGTTGAGCATGATGTCTAATTTCACCAAGTCAGCGTCCTGATAACCAGCAATATGGTAATCGAACGAAGCATAGCCCTTCGAGATGGATTTCAGTTTGTCGTAGAAGTCGAAAACGATTTCCGAGAGCGGCATTTGAAAGGTCAGCTCCACACGGTCGGTGGAGAGATAGACCTGGTTTTTCAAAGTGCCGCGCCTATCGATGCAGAGCGTCATAATCGGGCCGGTGAAGTCGTTTTTCGAGATGATTTGCGCGATGATGTATGGCTCCTCAATGTGGTCAATCTTCGTCACCTCGGGCAGACCGCTGGGATTGTGTACCTCAATCATCTCGCCATCAGTTTTGTAACACTTGAACGACACATTCGGCACCGTAGTGATAACATCCATGTCAAACTCTCGGTCGAGACGCTCCTGCACGATTTCCATGTGGAGCAGACCCAAGAAACCGCAGCGGAAGCCGAAGCCCAGTGCAGCCGACGACTCAGGTTCCCAAACCAAGCTTGCATCGTTGAGTTGCAGTTTCTCCAACGAAGCCCTAAGTTCCTCATAATCATCGGCATCCACGGGATAGATACCCGCAAACAGCATGGGTTTCACGTTCTCGAAGCCTGCCACTGGCTCGGCGCAAGGCCTTTCAACATGCGTAATCGTATCGCCCACCTTGACCTCCTTTGAGGTCTTGATGCCAGAGATGATGTATCCTACATCACCCGCAGAAAGCTCATTCTTAGGCACTTGTTTCAGTTGCAGCACTCCGATTTCGTCGGCGTGGTATTCCTTGCCTGTGGCGAAAAACTTCACGAGGTCGTTGGTGTGCATCGTGCCGTTCATCACGCGGAAATAGGCGATGATGCCCCGGAAAGAATTGAAGACCGAGTCGAAAATCAGGGCTTGGAGCGGTGCGTTGGGGTCGCCTTTGGGGCAAGGGATACGCTCAACGATGGCATCCAAAACGGCGGGAACGCCTTCGCCCGTCCTTGCACTCACTTTCAAAATCTCGCTCGGGTCGCAGCCAAGCAAGTCCACCATCTGGTCTTCCACGATGTCCACCATCGCGCTGTCCATGTCGATTTTGTTCATCACAGGGATGATTTCCAAATCGTGCTCAAGGGCGGAATAAAGGTTGGCAATCGTTTGTGCCTGAATACCTTGCGTGGCATCCACCACAAGCAAGGCACCTTCGCAGGCGGCGATGCTTCGCGACACCTCGTAAGAGAAGTCCACATGGCCGGGAGTGTCAATAAGGTTCAATGTATAAGTTTCACCCTTGTATGGGTATTTCATTTGGATGGCGTGGCTCTTGATGGTGATGCCACGCTCGCGCTCAAGGTCCATGTCGTCCAAAACCTGATCGACCAATTCCTTGTCGTTCAGGGTGTGTGTCAATTCCAAAAGCCTATCAGCCAGGGTCGATTTGCCGTGGTCGATGTGGGCTATGATGCAAAAATTTCTGATGTTTTTCATTGTGGGTGCAAAAGTACGAAAAATTTCCTTTGCGCCCTCATATTCAGAAAAAGAAGTGACACGGCTACCTCACATCAGAAATCAGTCGGACGGACCTACCGCAATGCCTGAACGCTTCAACACCAATACATCCAGCCTCGAAATAGGGTTCGCCCAATTCGTAATTGCATATCACCAACGCATAGGCTATACAAACACCACTTTGCGTCGTGGTCCAATACGAACCATTGATGAGTGACATATCAGCATTATACATCACATTATCATAAATAATGTCATTGCTTAGTGGATCCTGACAGCGCTCGCCTCCAGCAGGGAAAAACACGGCCCCAGCAGGCTCAAGCACCTCTAACCATTCGTCGCCTGTAATCCTATTCACAGCAAACAAGCCATGCTCATTGACAGCATTGAGAGGATAAATGGAAGCGTCCCAATCATCGGGCAACAAAATCATGCCACTAACGCCCGTCACGACAGCCTTTGCGAAACGAATACCCGAAGGCGTTTCCCTTTCCGAAATCAGATAAACGAACTCTTCGCGAGAGGGTGTGTGCCACTGCCGTGAGCCTCCATTGCTAATGGTGTTGTGGATGCCCCAATCCGCTTCGGCATAGTCGCCCGTCAGGTTGAAGTTGCCATATGGGCCGTATGATGCACAATGATATTCACAAGCCGCACGGTTGTAGGGTCGGTAATACTCGTTACCGTTGTTCCATCCGCTGGTACCCCAGCCGAAAAGGTCCATCCAGCCTTCGTAGTATTTCCACATCTGAGTGTTGTCGCACATAACCCCGTTTGCGTACACCGTACCGACATTCACCGAACCAAGTTGCGGGTCGCCCAACTGTCCTCCCACAAAATCCCATTGGTGTTCGGCAAAACGCCAGATGTTTTCGTCGGGATAGTATTGCAAGTTGCCCTGTGAAAAACGCACCTGACGGTCGGGACTGACGGAAAACAATCCGGGCAATGTGCCTTCGGACCAAGAAGTGGACAAATCGTCGGGAACCAACTCCAATTCGTTGCCATAGGTCACACCTTTTTCATTAATGGCATAAGCACGCACATAATTCGTCTGGCCACGCTCCAAGCCCGAGAAATAACAACTGAATCCCATGCTCGCAATCGCTTTGATGTGCAACCCCTCGACGGTGGGCAAATGCTCCGTTCCCCAGCAGAAGCCACATTCCAATAACTCTAAACCGCCATCATAAACCACCTCTCCTTCAGCCTTGCAACGCGAGGCCGTCACGTCAGAAAAGCCAATGGTGCGCACTTCCATCGGAGATGCCTCGGAGCAGAAATCGCGCTGCCCGCCATAGTACACGCCTTTCGTACACAAGGCATAGGTGCGGTAATAGTATCTCGTTTCAGGCTGCAGTCCTTCCAACTTGCACTCGAAAGGCCCTTCCACCGATTCCGCAGCAACTCTGGCATCGTCAATCGTGGGCATTTCATTCGTGCCGAAGCAAATTCCACATTCCAGCACCGTCTGGCTTGCACAGCCATACACCTGTCCGCTGGCTATGGCCGACATATAAGTAACCTCCCTTACATCGTAGGTCAACGGCATCGGAACGGAGTCGCTCTCCGTGTTGAAGTGGAACTCCGCGCTAAAGCCACGCCCAGCCTCGTTGGTAGCGAAAGCCCGACAAGTGTAGGCGGTCATAGGCCAAAGGTTGGTCAACTCCACGGAAAAGGAATTCGAGGCAGCATCGCAGAATAGCGTATCCATTCGGCTGCCATCCCTGCCATAACAGAACCCCCGCTCAGTGACAGTGCTGCCGCCGTTGTCGGTCACTTCGGCATACAACACCGCATTGTTGAATCCTATTGCAGCCAAGTTTTCCAACATGTTCACCATCGGAACCTTTGTAGCAGCAGGCTTCTTGCAGCCAGCCGCAAGCATCAAGACCGCCATCAGCGAAACCACGGTCATCGTTTTGGTAACATTCTTTTTCATAGCATTATTGTTTTGATGGTTAAACTTCATATAAAACTTTGGACACAAAAATACAAGTTTTCCCCAAAACCAAACACCTTCAAAAGCGTTTTTCCAAAAATCGTCACAAAACCGCAAAAAAATCCACACAAGATGCCGACAGTACAAAGGATTATCGCTAATTTTGCAGACTGAAAAAGACGATTGACTATGGAGTCTATTTTACCCGACACCTATTCAAAGGAAGAAAAAGAAGAAATCGAACGGCGGCACCAGCACCTTATCGATGTTTGGCAAACCCGCAAGGAAGCGCAAGACCTCGAAGCCGTCGACAAGGCTTTCTACTTTGCCGTCAATGCGCACAAAGACCAGCGTCGACGCTCAGGCGAGCCTTACATCTACCACCCCATCGAGGTGGCCACCATTGCCGCGCACGACATCGGATTGGGCCGCACCTCCATCATCTGTGCCCTGCTGCATGATGTGGTGGAAGACACGCCTTACACTATAGACGACATCAAGGAAATGTTTGGCGAAAAGGTGTCGCGAGTGGTGGATGGCCTCACTAAGTTCGACAAAATGGAGGGCGCGGAGAGTATGCAGGCCGAAAACTTCAAGAAAATCATCACTTCGCTGACCTACGATGTGCGCGTGGTGCTCATCAAACTCAGCGACAGGCTCCACAATATGCGCACCTTGGACTCGATGCCCAAGCACAAGCAACTGAAAATCGCCTCCGAAACATCCTATATTTATGCTCCTTTGGCCTACCGGCTTGGCCTCCATGCCATCCGCATTGAGTTGGAGGACTTATCTCTAAAATACACCAATCCAACCATTTACAACAACATTCGCAAGCGTGTGGATGATGTGCGCGAGCGTCGCATGGGCGAAACGCGCGACTTCATCGCCCCCGTCATGGCCGAACTCGAAAAGTCAGGTATCAAGGTGCGTGCCGAAATCAAGGAACGCTCGGTCAACTCGATTTGGAAGCGTATGATGGAAAAGGAACTCTCGTTTGAGGAACTCTACGGCTCCTTCGTTGTGCGTTTCATCACCGACTGCCCGGTCGACCAAGAACGCCTCGAATGTTGGAAAATTTATGCCATCCTGACTGGTTTCTACCGCCCAAACACCGCCAAACTGAAAGACTGGATTTCGTTCCCCAAGACCAACGGCTACGAGAGCCTTCACGCCGTGGTGATGGGTCAGACCGGCAATTGGATGGAGGTGCAAATTCGCAGCCAGCGCATGGAGGAAATCGCCGAAAAAGGCTTTGCCGCCTATTGGAAATACAAGGCCGACAACATGACGGAAAGCGGTTTCGACATCTGGCTCAAGAAGGCACAAGACCTCATCAACACCGAGTCGAACAACGCCATCGAGTTCGTCGACAATTTCAAGCTCGACCTCTTCTCCGACGAAATCCATGTGTTCACCCCGCAGGGCAAGATGATATTGCTGCCCAAAGGCTCCACCGTGCTCGATTTCGCCTACAACATCCACTCCGAGATTGGCGACCACAGCATTGCGGCCAACGTGAACAGCCATCTGACCCAACTCGACTGCAAACTCAAAAACGGCGACCAAGTGGAGGTCATCACCTCTGAGGCACAACATCCGCAAGAGAAATGGTTTGAGTTTTTGGCCACGGCCACAGCCAAATCGAGGCTCAAAAACGGCATCAAGGAATACCGTCGCACCTTCCGCGAGGAGGGCGAAACGAAGTTCGAGGAAATCATGAGGAAACTCGACTTGGAACCTTCCAAAGCCAACCGCAATACAGTGATGGCCGCCGAGCATCTCACCAGTTCCATCGACTTTTACTATCAGGTGGCCACCGGCAAAATCGACGAGCGTGCCATCAGAACCGTACTGAAACCACAATCGGGCAGCAGCAGTTTCGTACGTTACATCACCTTTGGACTTTTGGGCAACAGCAGCAGCCGCGACAAGGACGAAACGCCGTCCATCACTTCCTCGGGCGAGTTCGACTTCAATGTTTCCACCTGCTGCAACCCCATCCCGGGCGACGATGTCATCGCCTTCAGTTTCCCTGGCGAGCCGTTGCAAATCCACCGCAGCAACTGCCCGAAGGCCATCCAACTCTCGTCGCGTTACGGCAACAACATCGTGAAGGCCAAATGGCAGCCCAAGAGCGAAATCGCCTTCCTTGCCGACCTGAAAATCACCGCTTTGGACTCAGCCGGATTGCTCAACCGCATGACCAACCTACTCTCCAACGAGATGAAACTCAACCTGCACATGCTCCACATGGAGGCCAAGAACGACCTCGTTGAGGCCACCATTTCCATCTACGTCCACAGCACCAACGAACTTGACGACCTCATCAGCAAATTGAATCACCTCAAGGAAATCCAAAAAGTGGTCAGGAAAAACAGCAATTGAGACAAAATAATGCTGATTATTTAGAATTGGTCTGAAAAATATTCCTACTTTTGCGGCAACATCACGACTTGAAAAATGAAAGACTCATTTGACAATACCTATTTAGCCGTCAAGAAGATATTCATCGACTACCTGCAACGGCGGAAGTTGCGCAAGACCCCGGAACGCTTTGCCATTCTGAAGGAAATCTACTCCACCAACGGCCACTTCGACATCGACTCGCTGTATAACCGCATGAAGGACAACAAGTATCGCGTCAGCCGGGCCACCTTATATAATACTATCGACCTGCTGTTGGACTGCGGCTTGGTCATCAAGCACCAGTTTGGGCACAACTGCGCACAATACGAGCGTTCCTACAAGTTCCGCCAACACGACCATTTCATTGATATTGAGACAGAAAGCGTGATGGAATTCTGCGACCCGCGCCTGCTGGAAATCCAGCGGTCGATTGAGGAGCAACTCGGCGTTGAGATTACGCATCATTCGCTGATATTTTATGGACATAAGAAAAGTTGAGAGTTTAGAGTTTAGAGTTTAGAGTTTAGAGATGTGGTTAGGTTATAGTTGAAAGGAAAAGAGTTGATAGAGTGAAGTTGTAGGGCTGTCACATTGTGGCAGCCGAAAATCTTGAAATTTGAAATCTTGAAATTCCAATATATGAACAAATTAGATATTCTCCTCGGTTTGCAATGGGGCGACGAAGGCAAAGGCAAGGTGGTCGATGCCCTCACCCCGAACTATGACATCGTGGCACGATTCCAAGGCGGCCCCAACGCCGGACATACCATCGAATTCGAAGGCAAGAAGTTCGTGTTGCACAACATTCCTTCGGGTGTGCTCACGCCAGGTTGCATCAACCTTATCGGCAACGGAGTCATCATCGAGCCACATATATTAAAAGGTGAGATTGAAGGTTTGCGCGAGGCTGGCTTCGACCTGCGCCAAACCCTGAAAATCGCCAACCGTGCCCACTTGATTCTGCCGACCCACCGCGCTATGGATGCCGCCAACGAGAAGGCTTTGGGCAAGATGAAAGTCGGCACCACACTGAAAGGCATTGGCCCGACTTATACCGACAAAACCGCGCGCAAGGGTTTGCGCATCGGCGACATTGCTTCACCCGACTTCCGCGAGAAATACGAAAACTTGAAAAAGACGCACTTACAGCAAATTGCTGGATTGGGCTTCGAAATGAAAGGCTTCCAACTCGACGGCCTCGACTTCGCCGAATACGAAAAACTCTGGTTCGAGGGCATCGAATATCTGAAGCAATACCAGTTTGTTGATGGCGAATACTACCTCAACGAAGCCCTTGACGCAGGCAAGAAAGTCCTCGCCGAAGGTGCCCAAGGCTCGATGCTTGATGTGGATTTCGGCAGTTATCCTTTCGTCACCTCATCGAATGTGATTGCGGCGGGCGTTTGCTCTGGATTGGGTGTTGCCCCAAGTAGAGTCGGCAAGGTGTACGGCATTTTCAAGGCCTATTGTACCCGCGTAGGCACTGGCCCCTTCCCCACCGAACTATTTGACGAAACGGGCGAAACACTCCGCCAAAACGGACACGAATTTGGTGCCACCACAGGTCGTCCGCGCCGTTGCGGCTGGCTCGACCTGCCCGCGCTGAAATATGCCGTCATGCTCAGTGGCGTCACCGACCTGATGATGATGAAATCTGACGTAATGGACGACTTCGCGACCTTGAAAGTCGCCACTGCATACCGTTACAACGATCAGGAAACCAAGCACTTGCCTTTCGCGGCTTGCACTGAAACGATGGAACCTATCTATACCGAAATCCCAGGCTGGCAACAGAAAATCGAGGGCAAGATTCCGCAGAAATTGGAGGATTATATCAAATTCATTGAAGACTATGTCGGCGTGCCAATTAGATTTGTTTCCTACGGACCCGACCGAACACAAAATATTTGGAGATGATCATTTTAGAAAAACCTTACGTTTCCGCCCCTTTGGTGGCGTATTTGGAAGAAAAACAGATTCCCGTTCTGCACAACGAAATGGCGGCAAAACTCACCGATGAAGGGCATCGCCTTAATTTATTGGACGACAAGCAGTTCGTTGAGAAATACCAGCAATATGGCCAACTCTATGCCGTTTCGGAAAACGCCTTGGTGTGGCTTTATGCCCAACTGCCCGAATCCGAGTTGGTGAAGAAAGTCAAGATTTTGAAAGACAAGGCTGAGTTCCGCCGCATTTGCCAGCAGATTTATCCCGACTTCTATTATAAAGAGGTGGAGATGAAGGCCTTGCGCAGCCTCAATCCTGATGAGTTGCCTTTGCCGCTTGTGTTGAAACCCGCCGTGGGCTTCCTCAGCGTGGGCGTGTATATCGTCCGCAGCAAGGAAGAATGGCAGGCCGCTTTGGACGACATCGACCGCAACTTTGCCAAGCAATGCGCCGTGTTCCCCGACACCGTCGTTCGCAGCGAAATGTTTGTGCTTGAGCAGTTTATCGAAGGCGAGGAATATGCCGTGGATGCCTATTACGATGCCGAGGGCAAGCCCAACATCATCAACATCTTCCACCATATCTTCAAGAACGAGACCGACGTCAGCGACCGCCTCTATTGCATGAGCAAGCAGATTTTTGAGGCCAACTATCCGGCTTTCAACCAGTTCTGCATCGATTTGAACAGTGTGCTCGGATTGAAGAATTTCCCGATGCACGTTGAGTTCCGCGTGGACAAGCACACGGGCTGCGCCATCCCGATTGAGGTGAACCCGCTGCGTTTCGCTGGCATGTGCCTCAACGACCTGACGCGCCACACCTGCCACCTATTGCCCGTGCAGGCCTATTTTGAAGGCACCCGCCCCGATTACGCCACCATGTGGAACGGCATCGAAAACGACGTGTTCAGTTTCATCGTATTGGACAAGCCCTACGACACCAACCGCGCCCTCGACTTCGAGCGCATCAAGCGGCACTTCCACGGCGTACTCGAAACCCGCGACATCATGAACCCCGCCATGAGCATTTGGGGATTCCTGTTTACGCAGACCACGCCCGAGCACAAAGAGGAGTTGCACGAGATTCTGCATTCCACTTTGGAAGAGTTTATGGTTTGATTGACGCGGGACTTGTTGTCGATTCGCGTCATTGCGATGAGGTACGACGATGCAATCCAGACAAAATGTTGGCTAAAAGGTGGTAGGCCTACTATCTTTAGCCAACATTTTTACATTGAGAGGCAAAAAAGGAAGTTGGATGTCAGAAAATTTCTAATTTTGCAAGCGTAAAAACACATTCATGATATGCTACCCATGAGACTCTACACCGCCGGCATCGCCGACTTTGAACGCATCCGCCAAGACGGGCGCATTTATGTGGATAAGACAGACCTTATTTACAGAATGACGAAAGAATCGCAATTCGTTTTCCTCAGCCGCCCGCGAAGGTTCGGCAAGAGCCTGCTTTGCAGCACCTTGAAGTATTACTTCCAAGGCCGCAAAGACCTGTTTGAAGGCCTCGCCATCGCCGAGTTGGAGAAGGACTGGAAACAACATCCCGTGTTGCATTTCGACATCAGCCTATGCAAAAACCAAACGGACGCAGCAGGAATCATCAGTGCCTTGGAGTTTCAATTGCGCCGATACGAAGAAATATACGGCCGTGTCGAGGAAGAAAGAACCCCAGGAATGCGCTTTGCGGGACTGATTCAACGCGCCCATCGGCAAACCGGAACGAAAACCGTAGTCATTCTCGACGAATACGACGCACCATTGCTGGACCATCTGCACAAGCCTGACATTCTTGGGGATGTGCGCCGCATTATGCAAGAGTTTTACCAAGTCGTCAAGGCTTGCGATGCCGACGAGCAATTTGTCTTCATCACTGGCATCACCAAGTTCAGCCAATTGAGCATCTTCTCCACCTTGAACAACTTGAGCAACATATCGATGGAGCCAATGTATGCGTCACTTTGCGGCATCACCATGGACGAACTTCTGACCATCTTCGACGCGGACATCCAGATTTTGGCTGATGAATGCGGGTGTTCAAAAGAAGCCATGATTGACAGGCTGAAACTGAATTATGACGGCTATCATTTCAGCAACAAGTCGCCCGATGTCTTCAATCCTTTCAGCCTGATGAACGTGTTCCGCTCGAAGTTGTTGGATTATTTCTGGTTTGGCAGCGGCACGCCCTCTTTCCTGTTCGAGTCGATGAAGCACTTCAACACCAACCTTTTGGAATTGGAGAAACTGCAAGTGCCTTCCTCCCAGTTCGACGTGCCTACTGAGGCCATGACCTCTGCCCTGCCCCTGCTCTACCAAAGCGGCTACCTTACCATCAAGGGCTACGACTTCTACAGCAGAAACTATACGCTCGACTTCCCCAACTCAGAGGTGAAAGTGGGCTTCTTGGACAATTTCCTCTCATCGATGATGGGCATCAACAATGCCAACGCGCAAGGTTTTGCAGGCAGTTTCTACGCCTGCCTGATTCACCACGACATAGAAGGAGCCATGAAAGCCATGCAGTCTTTCTTCGCCTCCATCCCCTATTTGGAGTTCGGCGAGAAGGAGCTGGACGACATCTCCAAATACGAAGCCTACTACGAAGTGCTTACCTACATTGTCTTTTCCATTTTCAACTGCCGCACCTTTACTCAGGTGAAAGTGGCACGAGGCAAAACCGATGTCGTTGTGTTTATGAATGATGCCATTTACGTCATGGAACTGAAAATGCACGGCACGGCACAAGAGGCTCTCGAGCAAATCGACTCGAAAAACTACGCAATTCCTTATCAGAATGAGGGGAAACCTGTCGTCAAAATCGGCATCGCTTTTTCGCAAGAAACCAAAACCGTTTCGGACTGGATCATTGTCAAAGAATAAAAACAAAACATCATGCGCAACACCTTATTAATTATTGTCGCTTTCTCCGCCCTGCTGTTTTCAGCCTGCAAGGGAAATGAAGAAACAAAACAAAACCATCAATTCACCGAAAAAGAAGCCCTCGACTTCCTTTACATTTACATGCCCCTCGGCGACAGCGTGGACTATTCGGAAGACTATTACCGCGAGTGCATCCACTATGCCTTCCGCGCCAAAGCGGAAATGCCTTGGGGTGCGAGCATCCCTGAGCGTGAGTTCAAGCATTTCGTGGTGCCCGTGCGCGTCAATAACGAGAACCTCGACCGCTTTCGCGCCACCTATTACGAGGAACTAAAAGGCCGAGTGAAGGATTTGTCACTCTACGATGCTGTTCTCGAAGTGAACCATTGGTGCCACGAGCATGTGAACTACAAAGGCAGCGACAGCCGCACCTCCGCCCCGATGGCCACCATCAAGACCTCGTGGGGGCGCTGCGGCGAGGAATCGACGCTGTTGGTGACGGCCTTGCGCACCGTGGGCATCCCCGCACGACAAGTCTATACGCCACGCTGGGCACATTGCGACGACAACCACGCTTGGGTGGAGGCTTACGTCGATGGCCAATGGCATTTCCTCGGTGCCTGCGAGCCTGAGCCGGTGCTGGATTTGGGCTGGTTCAACGAACCGGCTTCGCGCACATTATTGTTACATACCCGCGTTTTCGGCGATTACGATGGTCCAGAGGAAGTCATCAGTCGCGGCGACAACTACACGGAAATCAACGTGGTGGATAATTATGGCAAGACCGCCAAGACGACTTTCACCGTCGTGGACGAGAACGGAACGCCTCAAGCCAACCTGCCCGTGGAGTTCAAGATTTACAACTATGCCGAGTTTTGCACCGTGGTCACCAAGACGACTGACGAAAACGGGCAGACTTGGCTCACCGCTGGCTTGGGCTGCATGATGGCCTACGCTGCCAAAGACGGTAAGTTTGGCTACCAAGTCTTCAAATCGGGTGAAAATAAGAGTGTTACCATCACCCTTGACCACGAGCAAGGCACGATGGACAGTTTTGAGTTTGACATGGTGCCGCCCGCCTCGACCTGCGTCTTGCCCGAAGTGACGGCTGAAATGCGTGCCGAGAACGACCGCCGTTTCGCCTACGAGGACTCGTTGCGCAACGCCTACATCGCCGACTGCAAGAAAGCCCAGCAAGAACTGATTATGAACACGGGCAACAAAACCCTGTGCCGCATCTACGAAAAGACTTGGGGCAACTACCAAACCATCGCCGACTTCGTGAAGTACGCCCAAGGCAAGAATCAGGAAATCAAGGCGGTAGAGTTGCTTTCCAACATTTCAGACAAAGATTTGCGGGACATCAGCCTTGAAGTGCTGAAAGACCATTTCGACCACACGCCCGACCTCACCTCGTCCATCGTTTCCATGCCGACCGACCTTTACGCACAATACATCCTCAGTCCGCGTGTGAGCAACGAAATGCTCGTACCTTACCGCAAAACCCTCACCGAGTTTTTCCCCGAAACGGAAAGGCAACAATTTCACGACGCCCCCGCACTGTTGGTCGATTGGGTGAAGAAAAACATCCAAACCGGCGACAACCTGAATCCGCAACGTTATCCCATCTCGCCCTTGGGCGTGCTGAAAGCCCGCAAGGCCGACCGCCATTCGCGCAACATCTTCTTCGTCAGCATGGCGAGGAGTTTGGGCATCGCGGCACAAATCAACCCCGTAAACGGAAATGTGCAATACTTTGACAAACAATGGAATAACGTTGATTTTGAGGCCGCCGAACCCGCCAGCACTGCCATCGGTTATTTGGACATCCAATACCGGCCCATCGCCGCCGTCGCCGACCCGAAATACTACACGCATTTCAGCATCAAGAAGTTTGACGGCAAGAGTTTCCGCCTCTTGGCCTACGATGCCAAAGACCCCGGCATCGACGACGGCATGACGCTCTCCACCTTCGAGCGTCCCACGCCCTTGGACGAAGGCTATTACATCCTCACGGCAGGCACCCGCTTGGACGACGGCACCGCCCTGACTCACAGCGAGTTCTTCACCATCAAGGCGGGCGAGACCACCAAAGTGAACCTTGTATTGCGCGAGCCAAATGCCGATTTGAGCGTCATCGGGAGTTTCTATTCCAACAACCGCTTCACCGACCCTGAAAGCGGCGAGGAATACAACCCGAAACAACTCATCAAGGACAGTTACTACATCCTCGGCCTTTTAGACCAAGGCAGCGAGCCGACCACCCACGCCATGCAAGACATCGCCGCCTTCCGCAAGGAGTTTGAAGCCAGCAACTTGCCGCTCATCTTCATCTTCAGCGACAAAGCCGACTACGACAAGTTCAAGTTGAAGAATTTCAGTGAGTTGCCCGACGGCATCACCTACGGCTTAGACGACGGCACCATCCGCGACGACCTCGTCGAAAGCCTGAATCTGAACAGCGACAGCCGTCCCATCTTCATCATTGCCAACGCCAACAGCGAAGTGGTTTTCGTGAAGCAAGGCTACACCATCGGCTTGGGCGAACAGATGCTGAAAGTGATGGCGAAAATGCAACAATGAAGTGATTGAAAAGCAAGTTTTGTCCAAATCCATACTTTTTTACCCACATTTGGACAAAAATCGAGCAAATTTTGTCCAAATGTGTGTTTTTTGACCTGCTTTTGGACGAAAACAACCATTCGAATGATTTTTATGTCGTTACAGACGATGTAATGCTACAGAAAATACGCCAAATAAGCAGGCAGATATTTCGTCGATTCCTCGTGGGCATAGTCTTTCGGATAAATGAGGTAACGCTCGTTGGTGATGCGCGACGAGAATTTCTTGCAAAAAGCATCCAATGAAACGTGGGTCTTGTAGAAAGATGATTTCACCTCAATCGGCAAGATTTTGGTTCCGCGAGACAAAAGAAAATCAACCTCATAATTGTGTTTCTTGCTTTCCGTAGGCCAAGAATGATAGAAAAGTTTGTTGCCTGAAGCTGTGAGCATCTGGGCCACGATGTTCTCATATAAATAGCCAAGGTTGGTGGCGAGTTTGTCACTGAGGAGCCGCTCATAAATGACATTTTCCATAAACGCCTTGTCGCGAAACGCCAGTGTGACAAAAAGGCCAGTGTCGCCGACAAACATTTTGTATTGTTCCAAATCCTCCGTGCTTCCGAGGCCAACATTCGGGTCGTCGCAGTGGTGGGAGATATTCACAGTCTTGGACTTTTCCATCTCTGAAATCAGCTCGATATAGTCTTCGTTTCTTGCTTTAGGGATAACACTGGAAATCTGATAACGGGAAGCATTGCTATTGAGTTGTGTCGGAATGGCGGCGAAAATTCGTGCGGCTCTTCCAGACGGGTCAATTTTTCCGAAATCCTCATCATACAGGTCCAAAATAAGCCGTTTGGCACGGTCTACCACCTCGAAATTGTTGGACTCCAAATAGGCATCCACAGCCTGGGGCATACCTCCAACAAGCATATAGAGCCTGAAGTCGCGCATGAGTTTGCGATGGACTTCTTTCAGCGGCTGAGGGTGTTCCCAAACGCTCCGAAGCAATGGGATAGTCGCCGTGTCGCCCATGGCCCAACGGAACTCTTCGTAATCCATCGGATACATGCTGATGCGTTCCTCCTCGCTGGGGATGAGTATGTTCTCCGTGTTTTTGCGGATGGAAATCAGGGAGCCTGTTTCTATGTAATCGTAACGATGGTCTTCCACAAATGACTTAATCGCTTGACGGTCAAGAGGTTGAAACCGAACCTCGTCAAAGACGATGAGAGACTTGCGTTCAACCAGTTGTACATCGTATGCCAGCTGAAGCCTCAAAAAAATGCGCCCAAAAGCCTGAAGCCCTTGGGCGCATTTTTCATCAATTGTCATCAATCAAAAGTTTCATCTTCTTCCATCTGGTCAATCATCATCAGCGTCATGATTTCATCGGGCGTAAGTCCCAAATAGTTAATGGATTTCTGCGCATCGTCGACCCATTCGCTTTCAGGATATTCGTCAATGAGCCTCTGGAAGGCCACATGAGCGCGGGCAGTGTCGTTCAGATGGTCGTTATAAATGAAATTTCCCATCAGAAGCAGGCTCATCGGTGCCCAATCCGAATCAGAATAATGCTCCGTCAACTGCTTGCAAAGCTCTTCACTTTTGTCGACATTCTTCAGCATCACATTGATTTCCAAGGCGTGATAGAGCCATTTCGCTGCCGTTGGGTCGTCGGGACTTTGCTCCACAAACTTGCAGTATTTTTCAGCCACTTTGGGGGCTGTTTCCAAGTTCATTGATTTGTCCTCGTTGAACAAGTCTGCCTCTGCCTTTTTCAGGTCTTCTTGGGTCAGTTTCTTCTCGCCGCAGGCCATCATGCCGAAAGCCAACAGGGCGAACATCATCATTTTCAGTGTGTTTTTCATAATTTCAAAATTTATCTGTGTTTCTTTTTGTGCGGGAAAATCATGCGGTAATCCACATCGCAGCGACCGTCCATGATGGCCTTCAACTTGCCTTGCAACAGGGTTTTGCGCAGCGGCGCGATGCGATCTACATAGACATGACCCTGCAAATGCTCATACTCATGCTGGATGATGCGGGCGCGGATGCCTTCAAAAACTTCCTCGTGCTCTTGGAAGTTCTCGTCGAGGTATTTGATGCGGATTTTGTCGGGACGCATCACCTCTTCATAAATGTTAGGCAGGCTGAGGCAGCCTTCCCTGAAAGGCACCTCGTCGCCGAAAGTTTCAAGGAGTTCGGCATTGATGAAAGCCTGTTTGAAGTCTTTGGCGGCTGGATAATCGGGATAGAACGGGTTGCCGTCGACGATGAACAGTCGGATTGACTTGTTGACTTGTGGCGCGGCAAGGCCGACGCCTTCGGAATGGGCCAAGGTCTCCCACATGTCGGCCAACAGTTTGTCCAACTCGGGATAATCGGGAGTGATGGGCTGGGCGATGGCTTTCAGTGTGGGGTGGCCGTATGCTACTATTGGTAATATCATAGTTTAGGGTTTAAAGTTGAGAGTTTAGAGTTGAGGGACTCCATATACGATTGCAGGATGATGGTGGCGGCGATGGTGTCGACGAGTTCCTTGTCTTGGCGGCGCGACTTGCTCAAACCTGCGTCAATCATGGTTTGGTGTGCCATCACGGAGGTGAAACGCTCGTCGTAGCGCACGATTTTCATGTCGGGCAACAGTTTTTTCAGGCGGTTGACGATAGGCTCGATGTATTTCGAGCAGTCGGAAGGGTTGTTTTTCATGTCCTTCGGCTCGCCGATGACGATTTGCTCGACTTCTTCCTTCTTCACATAATCCATCACGAAATCGACGAGTTTGTGCGACTCCACAGTGGTCAGCCCATTCGCAATAATCTGCAACGGGTCTGTAACGGCGATGCCGCTGCGTTTTCTGCCCAAGTCGATAGCCATTATCCTTGCCATTATCCTTTAGAATTGAGCCGCAAAAGTACACAATTTTTAGGCATCGGCAGCATGTGAAAAACAAAAAACTCTTGCTTTGAATCAAAAGTCACACATATTACAATCAGGTGAAACAGGTCTTTCTAAAGACGGCTTATTTCTTCCTTCGCCAGCCCAGTAGTGGCAACAATGACGGCTTCATCCACACCAGCAGCCTTCAACTTGATGGCAATTTCCAAAGATTTTTTTCTTTCGCCTTCCTTCAAGCCTTCTTCTTTGCCCTCACGGAAATGTTTCACATTACTATTATTAATGTCGTTGTAGTCAAACAAGGATTTTTCGTACTGCCTGCGCTCATTGGGTTGCATCTTGTCTATCTCTGCATGGCGGAAGAGTGAAGCAAAAACTCGTTCCTGCAAGGCAGCTGGGCGTTCCATCAACCGTGAAAGGTTGCGCAACACAAACAACCACTTGTCGTAAAGCGTCACCAACTCGTCTTCTTTCTTGTTGAACTTAGGCAACTCAATCGTGATGAAAGACAACTTGTCGTAAAACACTTCCTTGGTCGCCACGTTCATCAGTTTGGCCTCATGATGGACATCCTCGCTGCTCTTGTCGAAGATGAAGTTCAGGATGCCAATTGTGTAGACGGGATTCAATTTGTAGTCCCAATCACCGCGCTTGGCTTGCTCGCGAATGGGGAATGTGGAATAATACACCATTCGGTCAGCGAAATAATCTTGATCCACATTTTGCATCTCCACAATGATGTGGTCGCCCTTATCTGTTGTGCAATACACGTCGAAAATGGCTCGACGCGAATAAACCACCTCGTCAAGATGTTCTGAATTTTGATAAGTGATGTCCGTAATGTTGTGCCTGCCTTCGAAAAGGGCGTTCAGGAACGAAATCAAGAATTCCTTGTTCAGTTCGCTGCCGAAGATGTACTTGAAACCGAAGTCGGTATATGGGCTGATGTATCGCTGTCCAGTCATGGTTTGATGTTTTTTACCCTGCAAAACTACATATTTTCCAGAAACCGAGCAAAAATCCAACAAAAAAAGAGGCTCAATGAACCTCTTTCGCTTTGGGTGGGAGATGGGATTCGAACCCACGACCCTCGGAACCACAATCCGGTACTCTAACCAGCTGAGCTACACCCACCATCTGTTCCGTTTCTCGGAAATCGGCTGCAAAAATAGGACTTTTTTCTGAAACAGCCATGCTTTTTCGGCAAAAATTTCAATTTTTTCTTTTTCGGCTCCATATCAGGGACGAAATCCGTATTTTTGACGGCGCAAACAGCAGGTAGAAGATGGACGATAAAACGAAACAGAACCAATCACCTAAAGCGTTGGCTTGGAAGCGTTTCCGAAGCAATCGGCTCGGAATGGCATCGTGCGGCTTCGTGCTCATTTGGGCGATTTTGGCCTTGTTCGCCTACACCATCATCCCCGACAAGACGCCCAACGCCAACCGGCAAATTCTTGAAATCAGCACAAAAAAACCGGGCTTCGAGGTGGATATGCTGATGATTTCGAAGGAAACACCGCCCGCAAAAACGCCTTTTTTCCAGTTTCTCTTCAATGGTCGGCCCGACGACTGCATTTATTTGCCTTTCGACAGCCTCCGCGTGGATGCAAGCCAAACCATAGTTTATCTCTATCAATCGGAAGCAAGCCTGAATGTTAGAACGGAAATTATTGATAACGAGGGACTTGTTGGGTTCGGCCCTTCGATAGGCTCAGGGGCCTTGGTTTTTACTTCTGCGGAGGAAGCCGACACCTATATAAGAACGCATTGCGTGAAGCACCGCAAGTTCCTCCTCGGCACCGACCAGTTTGGGCGCGATTTCCTCAGCCGTTTGGTGTTGGGCAGCCGCATCAGCCTGACGGTGGGCTTCATAGCCGTGCTGCTCAGTCTGATGATTGGCATTTTGGTGGGAAGTTTGGGCGGTTTTTTCCGTGGCAAAGTCGATGATGCCGTCGTTTGGTTCATCAATGTGGTTTGGTCCATCCCTACCCTATTGTTGGTCATCGCCATCACTTTCGCCTTGGGCAAGGGCATCGCGCAAGTGTTTATCGCGGTCGGCCTGACGATGTGGGTGGAGGTGGCGCGTATCGTGCGCGGACAAATCCTCTCCATCCGCGAAACAACCTTTGTTGAGGCAGGCAGGGCGTTAGGTTTCAAGGATTTGCGCATCATCTTCAAGCATATTTTGCCCAACATCCTCAACCCCATCATCGTGGTTTCGGCGGCCAATTTCGCCTCGGCCATTTTGCTCGAAGCGGGCTTGAGTTTCCTCGGTATCGGGGTGCAGCCGCCCATGCCCTCATGGGGCAGCATGATCAAGGAAAACTATGCCTTCATCATCCTCGACGCGGCTTATTTGGCCATCTTGCCGGGCATCGCCATCATGCTCCTCGTGCTGGCTTTCATGCTGATTGGAAACGCACTTCGCGAGGCTTTAGACGTGAAGAATTAATGACAACATTCAAAAAAAAGTTGTATCTTTGCGCCCTCAAAATCGCGGGTGTGGCGGAATTGGTAGACGCGCCAGACTTAGGATCTGGTTTCGAGAGAAGTAAGGGTTCGAGTCCCTTCATCCGCACAAAGTATATATAATCAACAAGTTAGAAATGAATATCACACAAAGTACAAAAGGAGAAAACCTCATCTCCATCAAAATCAGCGTAGAAAAAGCAGACTATCAAGAAACCGTCGAAAAGACCTTGAAACAAATGAAACAGCGTGCCAACGTGCCCGGTTTCCGTCCCGGCATGGTGCCGATGGGCATGATCAAGAAGATGTATGGCGCCGGCGCGAAAATGGAAGCCCTGAACACGGTTGTTTCCGACAGCCTCAACAAGCATATCGCCGACAACAAACTCGACCTGCTCGGCTATCCGCTCAGCGACACCGAACAGCAACAGCCCGCCGACCTCGAAAACCAAGACGACATCGACTTCTACTTTGAGGCCGCCATCCGTCCCGAAATCAACATCGACTACACGAACACGATGGTCGACTTCTACCATATCATCCCCACCGACGAGGAAGTTGACAAGGTGATTGATGACCTCGTGGAACGCAACCCTGACACCTCGCATCCTGACAACGTTGGCGAGAACGACCGCCTCGAAATGAAGGTGCGCGAAGCCAAGGACGGCAAGGAAGTGGAAGGCGGTTTCCAAAAGGACGGACTTTATGTCCACATGGACCAAATCAAGGACGAAGAAAGCCGCAAGCAATTGATTGGCAAGGAAGTAGGTTCGGAGTTTATCTTCAACTTCGCCAAGGCTCTCGGCTCTGAAGAGGCCGCCGCCAAGGTGCTGGGCGAAGGCGCACCCGCCGCTTCCGACTTCAACATCATCATCGACGACTCGCTCCATAACGAGAAGCCCGAACTGAACGAGGACTTCTTCAAGAAAATCTTCCCCAAAGAGGAAATCAAGGACCTCGATGCCTTCAAGAAGGCCGTCAAAGCCGAAATGGAGAAGCAGCACGAGGCCGAAACCGACCCGATTCTCTTCAACAAAATGATTGACGAATTGGTGGCCGCCGTGCATTTCGACCTGCCCGACGCTTTCATGAAACGCTGGATTGTGGAAAACAGCCGTGGCGAAGTGAAGGCTGAGGACGTGGAAAAGAACTACGAAAAAGACTATGCCAAAGGTCTGCGTTGGCAACTCATCGAAGACGCCATCGTGAAGGCCAACCCCGAACTCATCATCACCGACGAGGAACTGAAGCAGTTTGTGCTAAAGCAAATCTTCCCCGGCATCGACTATGCCACTTTGGAAGACGACATGAAAGCCAACTTGGACAAGATTGCCGCCAATTACCTCAAGAACGAACAGCAAGTGAACCAACTGAAGAACCAATTGGCCGACGTGAAAATGACGCAGTTCCTGAAGGGCAAGATGAACATCAATTTTGCCGAAACCACCTCCGCCGACTTTATGAAGAAACTTGAGGAGGAACGCAAATGATCACCGAATTCCAAAAATACGCCACCAAGCACTTGGGAATGAACACCCTGAGCCTTGAGCAATACATGGCGAAAGTGCGCAGTCAGGGCTACATTTCGCCGACCGTCATCGAGGAACGCCAACTCAATGTGGCCCAGATGGACGTGTTCAGCCGCCTGATGATGGACCGCATCATCTTCCTCGGCACCGCCATCGACGACTATGTGGCCAACGTCATACAAGCCCAGTTGCTTTTCCTTGAGTCGACCGACGCCAAGCGCGACATCAACCTCTACCTCAATTCGCCTGGCGGCAGCGTTTACGCCGGTTTGGGCATCTACGACACCATGCAATTCATCAACCCCGATGTGGCCACCATTTGCACTGGCATGGCCGCTTCGATGGCCGCAGTGCTGATGTGTGCCGGAGCTGCCGGAAAGCGTTCCGCCCTGCCCCATGCACGCATCATGATCCACCAGCCTATGGGCGGCGTGGAAGGTCAGGCTACGGAGATTGAAATCACCGCACGCGAAATCCAGAAACTGAAAAAGGAACTCTACGAAATCATCGCCAAGCACTCAGGCCAAACCTACGACAAAGTCTGGGCCGACAGCGACCGCGACTATTGGATGACCGCAGAGGAAGCCAAGGCCTACGGCATGATTGACGAGGTGCTCATCAAGAACAAAAAGGCTTAAGCAATGGCCAAGAAATCAGACGTTTGCGCCTTTTGTGGAAGAAAGGACAACGAGGTTCGGCTGATGATACAAGGCATTGATGCCCAAATCTGCGACAGTTGCGCTGAGCAGGCTCATACCATCGTTAAGGAACAATTTGGCAGCGGACAAAAGTTTGATTCCAAGGGCTATTCACTGAAAAAGCCCGCTGAAATCAAGGCTTTTCTCGACCAATATGTCATCGGTCAAGACGAAGCCAAGCGCACATTGGCCGTTGCCGTCTACAACCATTACAAGCGCATCAGCCAAAAAGTGACTGCTGATGAGGTGGAAATCGAAAAGTCGAACATCATCCTCGTGGGCGAAACTGGTACAGGCAAAACCCTTTTGGCCCGCACCATCGCCAAGATGCTCAATGTGCCTTTCGCCATCGCCGATGCCACGGTCTTGACCGAGGCAGGCTATGTGGGTGAGGACGTGGAGAACATCCTCGTCAGGCTTTTGCAAGCCGCCGACTATGATGTGCAGGCCGCCGAGCGTGGCATTGTCTTCATCGACGAAATCGACAAGATTGCCCGCAAGAGCGACAACCCCAGCATCACCCGCGACGTGAGCGGCGAGGGTGTGCAACAAGCCATGCTGAAACTCTTGGAAGGCTCCGTGGTGAATGTGCCGCCCAAGGGTGGGCGCAAACACCCAGAGCAGCCTATGGTGGCCATCAACACGAAAGACATCCTTTTCATCGCCGGCGGTGCCTTCGACGGCATCGAGCGACTGATAGCCGCCCGCAAGCGCACCAATGTCATCGGCTACGGCGCAGGCGGCAATGAGGTCCTGGACAAGAACAACATGCTCCAGTACCTCTCCCCTGCCGACCTGAAAAAGTTCGGCCTGATTCCTGAAATCGTTGGCCGTTTGCCCATCATCACGCACCTCAATCCTTTGGACGAGGCCGCGCTGAAGCGCATCCTCACCGAGCCGAAGAACGCTTTGGTGAAACAATTCACGAAATTGTTTGCCATGGATCACATCGACTTGATCATCAAAGACGAAGTGCTTGATTTCGTGGTGGAGAAAGCCATTGAGTTCAAGGTGGGCGCACGCGGACTGCGTTCCATCATGGAAGCCATCCTCAACGATGCCATGTTTGAGATGCCTTCCGACATCAACGTCAAGGAATTGATCGTTGACCGCGCATACGCCGAGTCCAAATTAGAAAAGTCGGGGATGCAGAAACTGCATGTGGGGGATTGAGCCACAAGTTTACATGATTTTTTCCATTTGGGCATCAGGAAAGGAAAGAAAATAATTACCTTTGCAGCGTAAAACCTCTTTCCGCCATGCTACCCATGAGACTCTACACCGCTGGCATCGCCGATTTTGAACGCATCCGCCAAGATGGACGCATTTATATCGATAAGACTGACCTTATCTATAAACTGTCGCACGAATCGCAATTCGTCTTCCTCAGCCGTCCACGAAGATTCGGCAAGAGCCTACTTTGCAGCACATTGAAATACTACTTCCAAGGCCGCAAGGACTTGTTTGAAGGCTTGGCCATCGCCGAGTTGGAAAAGGACTGGAAACAACACCCTGTT
>CACZDU010000013.1:0-82877 GCA_902780055.1 uncultured Bacteroidia bacterium
TTGAAACTGATGCAAGCCTTCTTCGCCTCGATTCCTTACCTCGACTTCGGCGAAAAGGAACTTGACGACATCGCCAAATACGAGGCCTATTACGAGGTGCTGACATACGTCGTCTTCTCCATCTTCAACTACCGTACCTACACTCAGGTAAAAGTGGCGCGTGGCCGTACCGATGTGGTCGTTTTCATGCCCGATGCCGTCTATGTGATGGAACTGAAGATGCGCGGCACAGCGCAAGAGGCTCTCGACCAAATCAACTCGAAGGACTACGCCATCCCTTACCAAGCCGAGGGCAAGCCCGTCGTCAAGATTGGCCTCGCCTTCTCAAAGGAAACCAAGACCGTTTCCGACTGGATTATCGAGCAGTGATTTCTCCCTAAACCTCAAAAAGCGGCATCCCGGTCGGGGTGCCGCTTTCCGTTTCAAGCGTCAGGACATCAGTCCTCCTTGCGCTTCTTGCCAATGGCGTAGGCTGCGCCCAAGCCAATGAGTACGGCTATGCCGCTGCCCAAGGGCGCATCGGTGCCGTCAAAGTCACCAGGATTGCCGAAGCTGTTGGGCAACAAGGGTGTGTTGCTGGTGGTGCGCAAACCACCGGCTTGGTAGTTCATCTTGCCGGCGTTCAGGTAATCGCGATACTCCTTGCTTCTTCTCAATGCGCCGCCGCCTTGCTGGGCGAATACGGTCGTCCCCATCATCAGGGCGATTGCGAGTGTCATTATAAGTTTTTTCATCGTTTTATGGTTGTTTAATTGTTGATCGTTTAATTGTTTAATCGTTGGCCATTAGCCATTGGCTGTTGGCCGTTGGCTTAGTGGTTGCCGAGCCAATGGCCAACAGCCAAAGTCTATCATCTCACCACTACCTTCTGCGTTTTCACATCATTACCGTTCACAAGGCGAAGTGTGTAGACTCCCGGAGCGGCGTTCACATTGATGCTGGCGCTGCCGTTGATGCTTTCGCTCTTCACGATGCGGCCCATCACGTCAACCACTTGCAGCGTGGCATTGCCTTCGTTGTTGACGACGAGGTTGCCATTGCTGAAGTAGGCGAAGGTCGTTGAGCCTGCCGAAACGCCGTTCTCGTTGTTGGCGGCAAACACCAAGCGGAAGCGACTCTCATAGTCGCGGGTGGTGGCGTTGAAGGTGTAGTTCGGTGTGGCCAACAGGTCAACGTCGGCGCCGGTCATGTTGTCGATGAGGTGGAGGTAGTTCATCTCCACGCCTTCGGGGTTGACGGTGAGGGTGTATTGTCCATCGGTGTTGGCGCGGAAGTTGACAGGCATTTCGCCTTGGCCTTCGGCGCTCACGATGGCGTAGTCCTTGCCGTTTTGCGGGATGTAGAGTTTGGCTGCATCGGCGTTAAAGGCGAACTTCTCCAGTTGGCTGCCCGCGTTGAAGTTGATGATGGCGTTGTCGTTCATCTGGCTGTTCATGCCGCTGCGAGTGACCACTTGTTGCGCCACGGTCAGTTGCAATTGGTTGGGCTGCGGGGTTTCGCCGGCGGTTGCCTTCGTGAAGGTAACGGATTGGTTTTCTCCGGTGGCTTTCACCATGACACCCTTGCAAGGAGCAACGATATAATCATTGGCGGTATGGGCTTCTGTATTGATGGCCATTCCTGTAATGGTGTAGCAATCCATATTAAGTTTGGCATTGCAGTTGTACGGGTTGCCAACCAAGTTCCAACCAGCAAGCGCGGCACCAGTGGTATAAGAAAGGTCAATCGCCGTATTATCGTTAGCCAGCGAAGTTCCAGCAAAGGTCAGAGTAACATCTTGGCTGTTGGCATAGAGGTAACCCGTGCCGTTGGCGAATGTGAAGTCGGAGGCATGATTATTCTTGTAATTCATCCATGTGTGGCTTGGCTCATCATAGTAGTACAAGTCGGTAGCATCATCATCCATTGCAACGGGAAGATTATCTTCATCAGTTGCCACAAGGCTGTTGTTTGCACTGAAAGGCGAAGCGATGAAATTCCAGCCAGTTCCCGCTCCTTGGTTGTAAGCGGTAACATCCATTGTGGCAGAATAGTTAACATCCCATTCGATTTCAATTTTATTTATATACATGGCATTCTTATTGGAACGAAGTCCGATATAGGTATAATCGCCATCAACGGTCAATTCGGTACTGGTGCCTTTGACAATAGTGCCAAGTTTGGTGCCTTGACTACTATTATTATACAAATCCGCTCCGCTTTCATAAGGTGAGTTCTTGCCATATACATCCATTGTCCGACCTGCAGAAGTCTCAGTATTCCATGTAATGGTGATTTTCTTCACCTTACCTCCTGAAGTAGTAGTGACAATGCCTTGTGGATTGGTATTGTTTAATTGAATGGATGTATTGCCTCCCGCAGTTTTGCCTGCATAAACAGCAGTAGAATTGCTCTTTTTGCCACTCCAATCAACATAACTCGTTCCCGTAACACCAATAAACGAATAAGTCAATTCATCAGTTACCGTGGTAACCATGTTAGTGTTAAAGGTCAGCGTGGCATTGTTTGATGGCATGGTGAAAATATACAAGTTATTAGTTTTGGTCACTTCCACAGTAGTGGTGCCATCATTGAGGGTTACAGACTGCAATTCATAGCCACTTGCAATAGTCAGGTCACTAATCGTAACATACATCTGCTCACAGATTGTTGCCTGATTGTTTGTCAAATCCACCATAAGATCAATGATTTCACTTTCCGGGCCTACTAAAAGATTGCCGGAAGTGACATGATTCAAACCTGCGACGGTCAAAGCACGGTCCGTTGTTGTAGCGGTAGTAACTGAAAGCGTCGCGTTGCCAGCAGGCATACTGAATGAGTAATACACATTAGGCTCAATCTCCGTTATTTCATCAACATTGGTGACAGTCAAGTCAGAGAAAACCTTGCAATTTGCAATCAAATCAATGCTGACGCGAACTTCTGTCCCTGCCTCTATCGTAGCTGTACCTTCTTCATCGACTTCAATTGAAACTTCATCGCCATCAAACAATAAGGTTGCAACATCTTCATTTCCGACTAAAGTCAAAGTGTATTGGATGGTATAAGTAGCCGAAGCATCTTCGCTATCGCTCATTCCACTCTTGGTAGCCTTGGCCCAGATGGTGGTGGTTGTGCTTATGGGGATGGCTGCGCTGTAGGCCACCCATTCGCCGTCCTCAGCAGTTTTGTAGGAAATATTGGCATCTTCAGTATCGCAGTTGATAGCCACACTTATTGCTCCATTATAGATATTTTCCTCAATAAGGGTGCCAGTTACTGCGAATGTCGGGGTGGCAACCTGTTCAAGGCATGAAGGATTGCTATTGTAGGTGGTTGTGCCCGCGCCGCCGATTTCCAAGTCGAAATATTCTGTACCATTCACATTACCTGTTGAATATCCACCAAATCGTTCGGTGCTACCAGCACGATAAATAAGGGCTCTACCTGGAGTTTCTGAAGTAACACGCCATGAACCATATGTTCCTTCAGTTATTGTCCACTTATAAGGGCTGCTTGATGTAGCCAAATCAGTACTACTCTTATAAGTGATATAGTCTGAACCCGTTTTTATCGCAAACTCTCCTTCACCATAGCCTTGAGGTTTTTCAAAGGTGTACTCTGTGGCATCACTTTCTGTAGTGGTACTTTCAATCTTTGAACCTGTTCCCACAGCATAAAAATTATCATCGTCAACAATCGCATAGATTTTGAAATTACCGCCAGTTGTAGTAATATTGTTAAAAGCACCCTCTCCTTCCGTCAATTGATACACAGCATACAAAATTTCAGTTGTCGTAACAACATAATCCTCACCGGCAGCCAATAAAAAAGTAGGAGCGGTTTCGGTTTCGGTGACAGCAGCGTCAGTCCAGCCAGCGAAAGTCCAGCCATCATCGGCGCAAGCCGAAGAAGGAAATGCGTTGGGCAATTGGATGGTGGAGCCTTGTGCAGCCGTAATTGAAGCCGAAGAAGGAGTTCCCGAACCACCATTGAAAGTGATGGTTTTGTCGGGGCCAAACACATTGATGGTGATGTCTGCAGTGCCTCCGCAGGTAGTGCCATTGAGGGCTTGGGTTGCAGTAACGACATAAGTGCCGATTTCGATGGCGTAGAATGTATTGCCATTTAGGATTTCTGCGTTGCCTCCAGGATTGGTGGTTAAAGCATACGTAATAGATCCGCCGTTGCCAGTGTTAGCTGTTGGAGTCAGCGTGTATTCAACATCACCATCTGAAAGCGTGAGGCTCACGGGGGTGGTGTATGCAAGAGCGTTTGCAGGTGTGTTGCAGAGACCATTAGCCGTCAACTCAACTTCGATGTCGTCGTCAAAGTCTGAACCTGAAATGATAAGGTAATCATCCATAGAACCAACAATTGTTGGGTTTAATGTAACAGTTACAATTGTTGAAGTTGCGGTTGACGAAATCTCGTCTACATCCACAGAATAATAGGTGCCATCCAAAATTTCGACACTCAAATCATCCGTTAAGTTGGCTGTAGTAACCGTAAACTGTTTTGTTTGAGCAGATGAGCCGGCTTGTACATTGCCGACAGCCCAAGAAGTTGGGGCAACGGTGCAGGTAGGGGTGGGAGTGCCGCCAGAAACAGTAGTGATAGCAACCGAGTAGATGTAAATAGAGTTAGTTGTGCAGTCAACAGTAATTTTCACAATACCAGATTCATTGGGGTCATAACTAAAAGTTGTTGTTTTCAAGGTAGTTCCACCAGAACTTGGAGCCGTTACAGTAAAAGTTTGTACGGCACCATCACCAACTTGTACTTTTATTGTACCAGCACCTTTGTTTGCATTTGTACAATAAGTCACAACAATTTCTGAAACATTATCAAAAGAGATAGGAGAAGTCGCATTTGCGCCCGTAACACCAGTAGTTATCTGAACGCCTTGGTTTGCAGTATACTGATTACCATCTTTTCCAGAAGTCCAGTTGGCAGTACTTCCATTAAGTGTAGCACCCCAACTCTTTGTATTGAAAACGTAAGTGCTTGTCGTTTCCGATCTTGTTTGTCCCCATCCCCCCTTCGGTACGGCGAGCATCGCGAGGAGAGCGAGGGCTGCGGTTAGGATTGTAAATTTTTTTCTCATTTTTTTGTTGTTTTAAATGGTTAATTATTTAATTGTTTGAGATTTATGATTCAAGGTTTATAATTCAAAGATTTAAGATTCCTCTTTAGTTTATTGGGCTTATCATGGTAAGATACTCACCAGCGGTCATAACAGGGAGTTTCGAGTTGGTGAAATCTTTGCCGTTTATAGTAATGACAGCCTCGGTACCAGCTTGCATTGCTGAATGATATTGCATGGCATCCTCGAAGTCCTTAAATTGAGAGACGTTTGTATCAAGAAAAAGCTTAGTCATTGGTATTTCTCTTCAAGGTGTTGATAATAGGCTTTGCGCCCATTCAGGTCGTCATCGTCCAAAGGTAAGCCTGCGCCAAGCAGACGGAGCACGGCATCAGGAATAGCCTGCTCTTCTGTTTGTTTTTGCCTTGCTTGGCGTATCTCGGCATTAATCTCGCCAAGCGTCAATTGAGAGTTGCCATTGTTTTCGCTTTGTTGGCGCATGGCTGCCACAGCTTTCCTCGCGCGAATCTTTGTCTCTTGCCGTAAAGAAAGATTGAGCAAGATTTCCTCCACTTGCTGCTGGAGCCAAAGCTGCAATGCGTTGTCGTCGGCAAAGGAAGGTCTCACTTTTTCCACCAAGGTGTCGCTAAGTGTTATGTAGTAACTGCACATGGCTTGTTGTTTGTTGTTTGATTTTTGTTTTGTTGTTTTTAATTGTTGGTTATTTAATTGTTTGAGATTTATGATTAACTACGTTGAATGTTTTGCATTTCAAGGTTTAAGGGTTCTGCTGTTTCGGCAACATCTTCGAGCAAATCTTTATGATTTCATCGGCGAGGCGGAAGCCTGCATCACACACAGCTTTCTGTTGGTTGCCGTCGTAGCCCATAGCAATGTGCATGGTGGCATAACCATCACTCACCAAGGCCAACAATTTACGGTCGCGTTGTGCCACCGCATCCTTGTAATCCTTGATGTCAGGATGCGGCCGTTGTTTGGTCTTAACAGGAAACAGCGCATCCAGCAGGACCAACATACCCGTCCACAAAAAATGTCCTGCCGACTTCACATATTTTCGGTCACCATAGCGTTTCAACGCCCTGTCGTACTCTCCGTTGTCTTTCAACGTCTGTCTCGCGTTGTCTACATACCGCTGGGCTTCCTCTATGGGGTTTTGTTTTTCCATCGTATTCAAGTGTTTGAATATACCGCCCGCAAAGATACAAAAAAATCCCGATATTTTACAAGGTTCATCGGGATTAATTTGAAAAAAAAGCTTCTTTGTCGTTTTTTGGCGTTGGGGCGAGTTGGGTTATAGGATTTCGGATTTCAAACTTTCAGGGTTTAACTACGTATTGCACGGATTTTCACGGATTGGATTATAGTTTGTCGATTTCTTCTTTGGCGAGGCCGGTATATTTGATAATAAGGTCAACGGGCAAACCATCGGATTTCATTTTTCGGGCGGTTTCGAGATTTGCTTTGGCTTCGCCTTCCGCTCTGCCCTGTGCCATGCCCTGCGCCATACCTTGCGCCATACCTTGCGCCATACCTTGGGCCATGCCTTGCGCCATACCTTGGGCCATGCCTTGGGCCATGCCTTTCTCTATGGCTTCCCTTATGATGGTCTTTTCCATGCTGATGGAATCGAGGTTCCTCTCATAAACATAACGCTCCTGTTCGGTCATCGCCGAAACTTCCATCAATGAGATTGCTTTCTCGATATACGGGTTTTCCTTCAACTCGGCAGGCACTTCCTTTGTCGTTTCGTTAATCTCCGTCAGGAAACGCAGCCACAGGCGTTTCATTTTCTTCTTCTCATTCCAGTCGGCAGGGTTGAACTTGGGCAACTCCACAAACAAGATGTGCAGACCTTCTATCACCTTGTCGGTATGCTTCTCGTGTACTAACTGGTAGAAATGGTAATATTCGTTTTTGGGCAGGTCTTTTTCGAAAATGCCGTTCACGAGGTTCAATGAATACACGGGGCGCAACAACTTGTAGTCCTCCCCTTTCTCCAACTGGTTCACATACGCCTTAGAAGCATTGAACAACACGCGGGTCTTGAACTCCTCGCTCCATACCATCTGCATCTCCACAATGAACTGGCGGCCTTCCTTGTCCTTGCAGCACACATCGACGATGGAAAACTTGCCGTCGGGGATTTCGGGCAGCATCTCGGGTGAAAGGTATTCTATGCTCTCCACTTGTTCGTCATCCTTCAATGGCAACAAAGCGTTGAGGAAACTGATGAGCAAGTCGGGGTTGTTGAACACTTTCTTGAAAGTGATGTCGTATCGGGGATCGTAGTAACGCATGGCTTATGTTTAGTTTGGTGTTTTTATTATCAATTATCGCCCGCAAAGATAAAAAAAATCCCGATGCGTGTCAAGAGGCATCGGGATTAATTTCAAAAACGCTTTACGCACCATTGTTAGACGATGGAAAGCGGAAAAGGAGAAATCAATAAGCCTTATACTTATCCCCCGTCTTCTCGATGAGGATTTGGTAATACTCATCGCTATACTTGGGGTGTTTGCTGTTGATGGGCACGTATTTTTGTCCCTTCACCGGCTCGCCGGGAGTGTTCAAGTTGCCGTCCATGTACTTCATAAACAATTCGTGGTAGAAACGCTTCCACATGGCGGTCATTTCGTTGGCCGAATTGCAGGAGAAGTTGGTGAGTTCCTTCACTTGGGCTTCCTTGCCCTTCATGGCGAACACGCGCTTGTCCAACTCGGGAACGACCTTTTCCACCCATTTCGTTTCCATATCGCGCTGACGCTGACGGATTTCGGGGTGGATGTAATTGTACTTCGTGTAGGCCCAGTTGCTCATTTGGTTGAAGGTCCAGAAAGCAGAGGTTTCCGACCATTCAGTCATCGAGCCGTTGCCTTCGCGGAAGCACTCGGGGATTTCGGTCATGCAGGTGTACATCGGGCAGTAAACGCAGTTGTCAGTGTCGTCGACACCAAACCAAATGATACCATATTGCTGGTTGCCACGGCTTTGGGCCACAAACGAGAAACCAGTCTGCTGAGTGGCAGTAGTGCGCTCGTGAACGTATGTCTGGCCTTTCACTTCAAACTGCATCGGACGCCAACGGTAAGGGCAGTGGAACGGGCCTGCGCCCACATCTTGCGACATATCGAGTTCAGTGCCTTCGAGGTGGTCGCGCATGAAGTCCATCATGTCAAGCACGCTGACTTTCTTGTTGGGCAACACCCAAAGGGGCATACGGTTGGTGGGGAAATTGTCGGGCGTTTGGCACATGCCGACTTTGTAAGGCTGCACACGCTTGATGTCGCGACCCGTGGCATAGCCCCAATAGTCCTTCATGTTGTCGGTCACCTTATTAAACATGGCCCACACACGGAGATCGCAGAAGCGGGCACCGCTGAAGTCGACGGGGTTGTAAACATCTGAGAACGAGAACTTCTCGTCCGGACCGTCGTAAAGATTCATCTCCTTGGCAAAGCTGATGACATCGTCGGCATAAACGCAGTCGATGTTCGTGTCCTTAAACAGCTTGTCGATTTGCTTGAAAGTGATGCTGGTCTTGTTTTTCTTCGCCAAGGGGAAAGTGGTGATGCGGGCTTGGTTGGCGTGTCCGCTCACATAGCCGTCGGGGATGCGGCGGGCCACCCACACGGCACCTTTGTTTTGCTTGCCCTTGCCAATCATTTCGAGGATCCACACCTCTTCGGTGTCGCAAATCGAGAACGATTCGCCCTCGCTCACATAGCCATAATTGGCCACTAATTCGCCCATGCACTTGATGGCTTCGCGGGCGGTCTTGGCACGCTGTAAGGTGATGTAAATCAGGCTGCCGTAGTCGATGATGCCGGGGCCTTCCCAGAGGCATTCAAGGCCGCCGTAAGTCGTTTCGCCGATGGCCAATTGCCATTCGTTCATGTTGCCGACCACATTGTAAGTGTGCGCGATTTGCGGGATCTGGCCACGATACATGCCGCCATCCCAATCGTACACGTCGAGCATGGCGCCAGCGGGCCAATCTTTGGCGGGATAATGGTAGAGTTCGCCGTAGAGCACATGGCTGTCGGCAGCGTAGGAAATCATGCAGGAGCCGTCAGTCGAGGCGCCCTTGGTGATGAGGAAATTGGTGCAGGCATTGGCCTTCCCGAAGCAGAAAACGAGAGCCAACGCCACGATTGCTGAGAATGTTTTTTTCATATTGTTGAGATTTTGTGATTGTCAATGTTGAAAAACGCCACAAAAGTAGGAAATAAAATGCAATTCCAAAAACATTTTGATAAATCATTAAATTACAACAAAATATCCGACAACAAACGACAACAAACGACTGCTGTCGACTACAAACGTTTAATCAACGGCTTTGTTTTGGTGGGTTTTGCATTTTTGCAGCAGAAAAACTAAACAAATTACTATGAACACACGAGAAAACAAGACCGTTGATGTCCCAATGGGGAACACCAAAGAAGACATTAAAGCAAGGGAAGCCATTATTTCAGATGTGTACAGAAGTTGGTATGAAGCGAATCCAACAAAAGCGGCTTATAACTCTGATTTGAAAGATGTTATTAATGTTCGGTATTTGTCAATCACTGAGACCATGCGTCATGCAGCCAAGTCATATCTATCGACATTAGCCGTGTTGCAACTTGATTTGATTCTGAAAAACGCCTATCAAGTTGGTGAGCCAACGCCAGCAAAGGCAGGAATCAAAAACCAAAGCGAATTTTCAGAAATGATTATTATGGAATGTCCTTTGGTTGGCATAGGAACGGCAAAACTTACCGTTGGCGTGAAAAAGAAAACTGAAATGAAGATACAATATTGTATTACTGCGATAAGCACATAAAAAACCGACGGAGTTACTGAGGGGCTTGCTATCCGGCATTTCCCGTCCGTCGGTTGAAGTCCACCGCACTCTAATTACCTCTTGTGTTAAATTTGGAATGTGTGCGGTTTATGCCCGCAAAATTACAAAAAATCCCAAACCCCACCACAAAAATGAAAAATTATTCCTACTTTAGCCAAATGAACGCAATCCAAAGCATGGCGCAACAAACCTTTGTGAACCAGAAACTTGAATTCGTCGAGGAACTGGTACTCTACACCGACTCGCACATTTTCCTCACAGGAAAGGCGGGCACCGGCAAGACCACTTTCCTGAAAAACCTGCCGCTGAAGACCTACAAGCGCATGGTCGTGGTGGCACCTACGGGCGTGGCGGCCATCAACGCGGGCGGACAGACGATTCACTCGTTTTTCCAACTGCCTTTCGGGCCACAAATTCCCGAAAACGCCCCAAACACGATGGCTTGGGGCAAAATGTCGGCCAAGTCAAAGGCAGCGCAGCTCCAGAAACTCAACAAAAAGAAAATCAACCTCATGCGCAGCCTCGACCTGCTCATCATCGACGAAATCAGCATGGTGCGTGCCGACGTTTTGGATGCCATCGATGCCGTGTTGCGCCGTGTGCGCCGCTCATCGAAACCCTTCGGCGGTGTGCAGCTTCTGATGATTGGCGATGTTCACCAACTTGCGCCCGTTGCGAAACAAGAGGAATGGGAAGTGCTTTCGCCGTATTATGAAACGCCGTATTTCTTCGGCAGCCAAGTGCTGAAAAATGCACCTTACATTTGCGTGGAATTGGAGCATATCTACCGCCAGCACGACGCGGATTTCATCACCTTATTGAACAAGGTGCGCAACAACCGCATGGATGCGGAATGTGTGCGCCTGCTCAACACGCGCTTCAAGCCTAATTTTGTCCCCAAAGACGATGAAGGCTACATTACCCTGACCACCCACAACTACCAAGCCGACCAAATCAACGAGTCGAAATTGGCGGCCATCAAGGAGAAGCCTGTGGTTTTCAGGGCGGAAGTGAAAGGCACTTTCCCCGAAAACACCTACCCGACCAAGGAGGAACTGACGCTGAAAATCGGGGCGCAGGTGATGTTCGTGAAGAACGACCCGAACCCCGAAAAGGCCTTCTACAACGGCAAAATCGGTCGAATTGTAGGCTTCGACGAAAAGGAAGCCACCGTCACCGTAGAAAGCGGCGGCGAGCAGCTCACCGTGCCGAAACTGACTTGGCAGAACATGGAATACGCCATCAATCCTGAAAATCAAGAAATTGAGGAGAAGGAAATCGGCAGTTTCACCCAGATTCCGTTGCGTTTGGCGTGGGCTGTCACCATACATAAAAGCCAAGGCCTGACTTTCAACAAGGTCATCGTCGATGCGGGACAGGCTTTCGCGCACGGGCAAGTTTACGTCGCCCTCAGCCGTTGCACCTCGCTCGAAGGCATCGTCTTGAAAACCTTCATCACTTCCAACGCTTTGGTCAACGACTATTCGGTTGACCAGTTCGTTGAAACCCTTCCCGAAAAGGAACCCACGCAAGAGAAAATCGACCTGTTGCGCCACGATTATGAATTGGAAACCATGCTCGAACTGATTGATTTTGACGGCATTTACAATGATTTCGTAAAACTCGTTAAGGTGATTTACGGCAACGACACATTGTTTGAAACCGCCTTAATCCAAGACCTCGCACAGCGGCGCAATAGGATTCATGAGGAATTGTGCCAGGTCGGGAACAAGTTTGAAAGCCAAATCCAGAGGCTTCATGTCGAAGTGCCATCGTGCGAGCAAAACCCGGCCTTGCAGGACAGATTAATAAAAGGTGTGGCTTATTTCGACGAGCACCTCAAAGCCATTGCCCAAGGCTTGTTTGACTTGCCTTTCAAGACCGACAACCAAGCCGTCAACGAGCAACTTACGGATGCCTTGAAGCAACTGAAAGAGGACATTTACCTGAAAGCCTGCTGCCTTGATGCCTGCAAGAACGGTTTCAGCGTCAAGGAATACCAAAAGACCAAGTCGGTGAAGGCGATTGAGGCGGAAAAGAGCGAGAAGAAGAAAGTGGAAATCAAGGATGACGTGATGGACAAGAGTCCGTTGTATGCCCAACTTCGCGCATGGCGCTCGCGCAAGGCTGACGAACTTGAAGCTGAGCTATACACCATTATTCCCAACAAGCCGCTGAAACTCATTGCGCAAGAGAAGCCCGTCACTTTGCCCGCCTTGAAGGAAATCGAGGGCATGGGACCCAAGCGAGTGAAGGCTTTCGGTGCGGAAATCCTTGACATTGTGTTGCGTTTCTTGGGTGAAAACCCGGAAACCGCCGACCTTGGCGAAATGCCCGAAGAACCCAAGAAAAAGGCCAAGAAGCCGATAGGCGAAACCTACCACATCACCAAGGAGATGTTCGACAGCGGAATGTCGGTCAAGGCCATTGCCAAGGAAAGAAAACTCGCCGAAAGCACGATTTACAGCCATTTGGTGCGCTTTGTGGAGCAAGGCGTTCTTGAAGCATCACAATTCGTTGAGAAAGAGAAGTATAACGAGATTTTAGAATACTTTGAATCCACTTTCGACCCGCAAATCAGCATGGCGCGTGAAGTGCTTGGCGAAACCTATAATTATGGCGAAATCAAAGCCGTGCTCGCCGAATTGGAGCGGGAGCATTTCTTTGACAACCAACCAAATGAGGAGGATTGATTACGGATTCGGCAACTGCCCCTGCTGTGGCACAATGATGGCGCAGATGATGTAGGCCAATACGCCAGGGAAAGCAGCTGTGAAAAGCGTCATCACAACCCACAACAACCTGATAAGCGTGGGATCCAAATCGAAGTATTCGGCGATACCGCCGCACACGCCGCAGAGTTTCTTGTCGGCCATCGAACGATAGAGTTTCTTGTTCATTTTGCTTTTGTTTTTGCGATAGGCCGCAAAAGTACACAATATTTTTCGCATGAAGGTTGTTTTGCTTCCATTCTGCAATAAACTCTGAGAAATTGCTGTTTATTCTACCATTTACAACACCGAATTCAAGTTGCAAACGCAACATTTTGGGTTAGACTTTGGTTCCATTGGATTTGCAAATCCATCGAAGTAAAAAATGATCAAACCACAGTCAATTGTCAGAGATTAATTATCTTTGCAACGGAATGTACATTACGGTAATGGCCATTTCGTTAATGTATTTATATGTTTTAAAACATTGAAATATGGAATTTTACAACAGAGAAAAAGAACTGGAATCTTTGGCTGAGATAAAAAAAATGTCAGAAAACGGAGGGCAGATGACCGTATTGACGGGTAGGCGGCGCATCGGAAAAACAGCATTGCTGATGAAGAGTTGCTCGGGGCTGCCCACCTTGTATTTTTTCGTGACGCGCAAAGCGGAAGCCATGCTCTGCAATGAGTTCGCCGACGAAATCAGGAAACAACTTGGCGAGGCTTGTGGCAGTTTCACTTCATTCGGCAAAATGTTTGAGTATTTGATGCTGCTCTCCAAACGGCTGACTTTCAATTTGGTTATTGATGAGTTTCAGGAGTTTGACCGTGTCAATGCGGCAGTTTTTGGCGAGATGCAGCATTATTGGGACCTTCACAAGGACGACAGCCGGATGAACTTGCTCATCAGCGGCTCGGTACATTCGCTCATGCACAAAATCTTTGAAGACCGCAAGGAGCCTTTGTTCAGCCGTGCGGGACGCATCCTTCGCTTGAAACCTTTCGGAACGGCAACGCTGAAACAAATCCTTGCCGACCATCAACCTGACTACACGAATGAAGACCTGCTTGCGCTCTATACCTTTACTGGTGGCGTGGCTTGGTATGTGGAGCTTTTTGTCAAATACAACACTCTGACATTCACGAAAATGCTGAATTTGATTGCCCGCGACGACGCTCCTTTTCTCAATGAAGGAAAGAATCTCCTTGTGGAAGAATTCGGCAAAGACTACACCATTTATTTCTCCATCCTCGAATGTGTGGCACGAGGCCTGACCTCAAGGAGCGAGATTGAGGCCTATCTTGGCGGGAAAGACGTTGGCGGCTACCTCTCCCGATTGGAAAACGACTTCTTTATTTTGGCACAGAAACGACCCATCTACGCCAAGCCTTCCTCGCGCCAGATACGATATTTCATCACGGATAATTTTTTGGCGTTTTGGTTCCGCTTTGTCCATAAATATCAGAATTTCATCGCATCGGGGAATGTCGAACAGTTGAAAGAAATCATCCGGCGCGATTATCCCACGTTCTCAGGGCTGATGCTCGAACGCTATTTCCACAACCGGTTTATTGAGGAAGGCACATATACCCGCATCGGGGGCTATTGGAACCGCAAAGGCGAGGATGAAATTGACATTGTGGCAGTGAACGAAATGGAGCGTCGCATTGATTTCGTTGAAGTCAAGCGCACCGCCGACCGCATCAATTTGGGCGAATTGAAAGAAAAGGCGCAACATTTCCTTTCGGCTACCAACGAAGTGTATGGATTCGAGGTCGCTTACAAAGGTCTTTCGATGGAGGATATGTAAGGCATAGAGGCAATAAAAAGTTGTAATCAAAAACCATAACTCATTGATTTTCAATATCGGATTTTTACAAAAGTTTGTAATGGCCGATTCGGTTGTATTTTTCATCGAAATTTTGTAATACATTTGCACCGAAAAACGTAACACGCAATGAATTGTGAATCGGTGAAAATAAAAACAGGTTTTTTGCTCCTCCTCGCGGCGCTTTCGCTCCTTGCCGCTTGCGACACTCGGAGCAAGACGGAACGGATGCAAGCCGTGGTAGCGGAGGTGCGTGCCAAATACAAGGCCTACGAGGACATCAGCCAAGACGACCAAATCTTTGAGGCTTACGACTACTTCGTGCGCCAAAAGGACTACGGAAACGCCGCGCCCGCCGCGCTTTACAGTGGCTGCGTGCGCCAAGCCAAAAAGGAATATGAGGCAGCGATGAACTGTTACAAAAAGACAGATGAGTATGGGCGGATGGCCGGCGACTCGGTGAGTGCGGCCTTCGCGCAATATTATATAGGTGACCTGCTCAACAACAGCGGACACGAGGCCGAGGCCATCTCGAACTACAAGGCCGCCGCCGAACTGTGGGGCGACAGCCTTTCGCGCAAGGCCAAGTGCCTCAACGCCGTGGCCATGATGAATATCGTTGTTGATGAATATGACAGCGCATTCGTCTATCTCGAACAAGCCTTGAATTTGGCGCAAACCGCTGGGGACAAAGTCACCGAAGCCTCGGTTTGGAACAACTATTCCGTTGCCTATCAACTTCTTGACCAAAACGATGCCGCCTTGGACTGCCTGCGCAAGACCTTGCCCTTGGTGGACGAAAAACGCCGCCCCATCGCCTTGCTCAACCTCGCCAAAGTGTATTTGGCCTTGGACGAGCGCGACTCGTTGGAATACTACAAAACACGGATGCTCAGCGCAATAGAGGAAGTGGAATGTCGGCCCGAAACGCAAGCCGCCGTTTATGGCTTCTTGATAAAAGACGCGCTCGCCGTGGGCGACTATGAAAGTGCCTATCAGTTTGAGAAACAGCACGAACAAGTGGCTTTAGACTTGCTTTCCGACCAAACCCAAAGCTCCGTCCTCGAAATCCAGAAGAAATACGACTTTGAGGCGCAGGCCAATCGGCACAACCGCCAAATGCTTTCACGGCAAAGACTTATCATCGTGCTTACCATTGTCTTGATTGTCGCTTTGGTTTTGGTCACCGTATTGATTCTCAACGCATTGAAAAAGAAACGCATCGAGGCTGAAATTAATGCGAATTTGCTGGAACTGAAAAAACGTAACGCGCAACAACAGCAAGCGCATTACGAAATGCAAGCACAATACGACAAACTACAGAAACAAAACGCGCAGCAAAGCGAATTACAGGCAGAATTTGGCGACAAGCTGAAAGATGAATACTTGCAGAAATGCAACATCATCCGCTGTTTCGAAGTGTTGTCGCGTGACAGAAGCAATGCGATGGCTTTCAAGGATTTGGAACATTCGCTCTTTGAAGGCGAAGACCATTGGTCGGGTTTTGAGGCCGCTTTCGAGGGTGTGCATCCGGGTTTCATCTCCTTTGTGCATAAGCAATACCCCGACTTGACCGATTTGGAATTCCGCTATTGCCTGCTCTCGCACTTCAAACTTTCGCGCCAAGAGTATGCCGATGTGCTCGGTTGCAGCGTCTATAATGTCGACAAAGTGAGGGCAAGCCTCAACAACAAAATGAAAGAAAATGAATAAGACCATGAGATACAGATATTTAACATTAGCTATTATTATCGTCACCGTCTTGATGACTAGTTCGTGTAAAAAGTTCAATCCTTTCGAACAACGTAAACCCACGATGGATTATGTTTCCGGCGAAGACAAGGACAAAATCGACCTGAAAGGTGCGCTGATGAAACCCGAGATGCGATACGTCAATATCTATGCGGAATTGGTGGACAAGACGGTTTATGTCTATTTCAACGAGGCCGTTGAGCCATGTCTCATCACCCTTTCCGCCGAGAACGAAGACGTGCTGTATGCCAGAAACGTGCAGAAACAGTATCCAGCCACGTTACGTATCTTCATGGAGAACGAACCCACTGGCGACTATCGGCTCTACATCACCAACGGTAGCGAAGAAGCCTCGGCGTGGTTCCATTTCGAGAACGCGGAAACGCCCAATCGCACCCCTGTGCCCATTGAAAGCGATTAAAAGATTCAAGATTCAAAATTTAAGATTTAAATATTTAAAATTCAATAAATTATGAAAACACCAATTGTAATTGCTTTGGCTCTGGCCTTATGTCTGCCAGCCATGGCGCAACAAGAAAAGGAATGTTACATTAGCGATGAGTTCAGCATTGGCTATGGCTTCCATCCCGTGAGCGGGGATGAGTTCGATTTGGAAAGCTCTTGCTTTCGCCATCATTTAGATAAAGTGGGGGCTTTTTATGGCGCTTACACCCATTTTTTCAATCAGGTAGTCGGCGTGGGCGGCACTTATTGCTTCGACCCGAGAATCATCGACTACACCTATAACGGCATCCTCACCAACAACCCTTTGGTTTGTTCGCTCAACGAGTCGTGCCATTCCGTCATGGGACACTTGAAACTTAATTGCATCAACAAAAAACACTTCGTTCTTTATACCAAGTTTGATGCTGGCGTATGCATTTGGGGATACAAACTAAAAGAACACCAGCCTGAACTATTTGGTGTGGAAATCCCTGCCAAGCATTTCAGTTTCGCATGGCAAGCTGCCGCTGGCATTGAGGTTGGCAACGAGCGCATCGCTGGCTTTTTGCAATGCGGCATCGGAATGGAAGGCAACTTAAGCATAGGAATTAGATACAAACTTAAAAACAGAGCACAATGAAAAAGATATGGACAATTGGCATGATGCTCCTTTTGATGAGTTCATGCGTCAAACATGCAGACATCTACTTGAAACTATCCGAAGAAGACGCGGCAGCCATCCCTTATCGGGACGGGCAAACCGTGAAATTCCTCAACCAAGATGGCGACACGGTGACCTATGAAGTTACCCGCGACGAAATCTATCCCTACAATGGAGAGCAATACATCAACGCCATCCATGGTGGAGACGTAATGCACCCGGCACCTCATTCGACGGAGTGCTATGCCCGCACGGTAATACTCTATGAGCAATCATACGCAAACCACATGTGTTTCACCGTGAAGCCTGGAAAGGAGTTCTCATTCTACTTCATATCCAACGAAGGCGAACTCAATTTGGACATGTATCTGCCGTCCGTCAGCTCCTATACTATCAATAGCATCGACTACGAGCATGTTCACCACGAAATTCTATACAGCCATTTCACCGGCGAACTGCTCTACGATTGGTACTACAATGAGGAATTCGGACTGCTCTATTTCGAGAAAGGCGATTTTTCATTGACGAGAATACCATAAACCACAAAAAACATGAAAACCAAATATTTATCATTAGTCGCAGTCTTGTTTGTCACTTTGATAACGGCTTCTTGCCGCAAGGAACCCAGTCCGAACAATTTCATCGACGACAAAGACAAAATCGACATCAAAGGTTCGTTGAGCAATGGCGATATGAGGAGTCCTAATATTGAAGCGGGCTATCTTGGCAAGACCGTTTATGTGTATTTCCACGACTACATGGGCGTTTGCACGGTGACGATTCGCAACGCGCAAAATTCTGTCATTTTCAGCCAAGAACAACCGACTTACCCTAACGCAGAAGTGCGCTACTACATGGGCGATCAACCCTTGAGCCGCTATCACCTCGTCATCAGCAACGGCATCGAAAAGGCCGAGGGATGGTTCAACAACTTCCGCATCGTGGCGCACAAGCCTTAATAGAGGATTTAAAATTCAAGATTCAAAAATTTAAAATTCAAATAATTATGAAAAGAAACATCTTTTTGTTTGGATTGTTACTTACATTAGGTGGCCTCTATGCTCAAGAAAAGGGCCAATTCGTGCTTCAAGCCGAAGCCAATGCCGGCATTTTGTTCTGCTATCCTTTTCAGGGTACATTTAATTCGATTGACCTTTTTGGCTCGATTGGGCCAGTTTTCCGCTACCATGTGGGTGAGCATTTGGGGATTGGCCTTGGAGCCAACTATTGCCTTCATGAGTGTTTCCAATACCTGCCCGTTTTTGCTGATGCGAAATACAGCTTTGGCACAGGAAAGACAAGGCCGTACGCCGAAATCCGAGCTGGCTATGCGTTTAGCCTTAAAAGATATGATTTGATGATGCCTGTAATTTATTCTCAGAGTTTTTCAATGGAAGGGTTTTACTCCCAATTCATCGTTGGCTATTCCATTGGTCACTCCGACCTTGGCATTGGTGGACAACTCGTCAATATGAAAAATAGGACAATAGATTTTAGTGATGGTCATACATCCCACAATAACCGTCTGCAACCTGCACTGTTTCTGCATTATGCGTATAATTTTCATTTCGGTAGATAAACCTATAATGTTCCATTTTTTATGAAAAACCAATTATTTCTTCTCGGTTTGCTCATTGCCTTTGCGGTGCCTGCCTTCGCACAGCGCGACACCATTCGAAGCAACAAGAACGAGTTCAGCTTCGGCTATGGCGTGAAACCTTCAAGCAGTTTCCGTTATAACCCAGGCCAACACTATTATCCATTGGAGGAACATATTGGTGCCATTTATGCTACCTACACGCGCCGCCTCACCAAAGTCATCGGCATCGGAGCCACCTATTGCCTCGACCCGCGCGACTACACCTATTATGAAAAACCCAGCACCAAAGAAGGCCTTATCTGCCGCCTTGGCGAATCAAGCCACACGCTCATGTTTCACCTCAAAATCAACTGGCTCAACACCAAGTATGTGAACCTCTACAGCAAAGTCGGGCAAGGCATCATGGCTTGGGGCTACCGCCTTAAGGAATACCAACCCAACTTGTATCAAATCAATATGCCTTCCAACAAGTTTTCCGACAGGATCGACTACGCCTACCAGTTTGTTCCCATCGGCATAGAGGTTGGCACCAAGCAATACGCGGGCTTTCTGCAATTCGGCCTCGGAATGGAAGGCTTGTTCAGCATCGGGTTTCGTTACGGATTAATGGATAAGGAGTAATCATCATGAAAAGACATTTGATATTATGCATCGCCCTCGTGGCCGTGATGGCCTCTTGCGTGAAAGAGCCGCGCATCTACCGCATACTTTCCGATGAAGAAGCGGCAGTCGTCCCTTATCAGATGGGGCAAACTGCCAAGTTCCTAAACGAAAACGGCGACACTCTTTGCTTCACCGTTGTACACGACACCACTTTTGTAACCGAGTACTACGACCAAATATATTTCCCGGAAGCAAAGATGAAATACTATCCTCAGCCCTACTTCTACATGCGTCAGGTAGTGATGCAAGGCCGACCCCAAAACAGTTATTTGCTTCGATTCAGCGTAGCACCCGACAAGGTGGTCACAGTCATTTGGCATAGTTTTGGCCGCACCCTTTCTTTGAACGACCTTCCCACCACCACATTCACGATTGGTGAAACCACATACGAGAATGTGCATATCGACCAAGGGCCCTATATGGCAGACACCGCCATGATATCCTATGCCTGGTACTACAGCGAACAATTTGGACTGCTTGCCGCCAAACACGGCGAATATTCCCTAACGCTAATACCTTGATAGGAGGTTGACCCAATGAAAAGTCGGGGGAGCAATTGCTTTCCCGGCTTTTTTGTTTGTCCATCTGGACTGCTTCGTGCATCGCAGTGACGCAAAGCGTGTGAAGAGCAAAGCCCTGAAAGGGCGACCCTATCACACCCCGATATGCAATGTCGGGCTTGTAATACTAACGATTAATCCTTTTCAAAAATACCTATATACTCTTTCCCTTTAGGAGTAATAGGCAAATCCTTTTCAGAAACAACCGTAAAAACGTAAACCAACTCCCTTTCGGTCTTGGCCTCTCTGATATATTGCCGCTTCAGTTTTGGATTTTCTCCCGAAAGTCCCAAGGTTTCAACCATCTTACGTTTGAGCGTTTTCTCTGGGGTCTCACCGAACTCCACATGCCACCAGTAAAGCCTCGTGGTTTCTCCTTTGCCATTGATAACATGCAGATGCACAGCAGGATGCAGCATCTTACTACCTTTGTGCAACTCCACATACATCGCCCGTCCCACTATGTTGCCCCGCTCATTGACGATAGGCAAAAACTCGATGTCATTCACTTCAGGCTCAAAACGGCGAGTTTCATCCGCTTTGGCTGACAAATCAACATCTTTGACCTCTAAAAGCGGCTGTGTCTGCTCAACCGTTGCGGGTTTCTCTTCGATGATTTTTCGGGGGCGACTTTCCGTTGTAGTCGTGGTTTTGACGGGCTGGTCATTGACAATCTGAGTAAGTTCCATCGGCTCAAACGACACTTCCTCCACCTTTATCCTATCTGAGCCTTTCAATTCTATGACATCTCCTACCTTCTTTCCAATCAATGCCTTGGCAATGGGTGAGATAAAGGAGATGAGGCCTTTGTTCACATCGGCTTCATCCACGCCCACAATCCGCACCACGCGACCGTTGTAGCGCACCCACGCCCCGAAGCTCACCGTGTCTTTTTTGGACTTGGACAGGTCGACTTCAACAGCGTTATTAATTCGGTCAACGAGCAGCTTTATCGTTGCGTCGATGAAATTGGCCGTGATGTAGTCGTCGCCTGCCTTGATGCGCTCAAACTGAAGGGCTTTCAGCTCCTCTTTGAGTGCTTCAAGCCCTTCTTTCGTGACATAGTTGGGCACGCCTTGCGGCAGATACGCCCTCATCGGCACCCTTGGAATTTCTTCTTGATCGCCTTCTTTTATGAAACCTCTGCTCATAATGGGACTTAGGACTTAGGACTTGGGACTAGGGACTTAGAACTTAAGACTTGGGACTTGAAAACCGTCTTCCGTCCTCAGTCTTCCGTCCTCAGTCCTCAGTCTTTCGTCTTCCGTCAATCATCTCATTTAATCACCAACTCCTTGATGATATTGTCGCACTTGCCGACTTTCTCGATGCACCACAGCAGGTAGCGGGCATCCATGCAAATGGTGCGCTGCACCTTTTGCTCGAAGCTGAGGTCGCCACTCATGGCTTCCCAGTTGCCGTCGAAGGCCAAACCGATGAGGTTGCCCTCGCCGTCGATGACGGGACTGCCCGAGTTGCCGCCCGTGATGTCGTTGGTGGTGATGAAGTTGACGACCAACTCACCCTTTTCATTGGCATAACGGCCAAAGTCCTTCTTGGCTACGAGATCGCGCACATCCTGCGGGATGTCGAACTCCCAATTGCCGGGCACGTATTTGGCCATCACGCCGTCCATGGTGGTGTAGTAGTTGTAATTGACGGCATCGGCGGCCTTGTAAGGCTCCACGGTGCCGTAGGTGAGGCGCATGGTGAAGTTGGCATCAGGATAGAAGTTGCGGTCGCTCTGCATTTCCATCAAGCCCTTCATGTAGAGGCGCTCGCCCTTGTTGCCAAGGTTTTGGGCTTCCTCATAGCGGGCATACAATGCCTGATAAGAGTCGATGATGTTCATAGCGAGGGCAAAAATCGGGTCTTTGTCAAGGGCTTTGGGTTTGCTGATCCATTTTTCCACACGAGCCTTGTCGGTGAAAATGGATTTCTCAAAGGCTTTAGCAACATAGGTACTGAAATCGCCGTTGTTTGCGTCGCCGATTCGGGTGATTTCACTCGGGCGAAGGTCGGCGGGAATGTTCTTGTAGAACAGCCCAAGCAATGCGGCGGTCACATCTTGGTCAAGAGGCATACTGTAATCCTTGAAGAAAGCATCCACATTAGGCTGCATCTTTTCGGCAGCGGCCTTGATGTCGGCTTTGTCGGCCTTGTCCTCAAACATTTTGTTGATACGCATGAACCTGCGGCTGAACGAGATGGCCTCGCCGCCGTTCCAACCCGCCTCGCGGTGATAGACGAAGGACTTTTGGATTTCGTCCAAAATCTGCCATTTCTGCTTTATGCCCTTGAAGATGTCGCCATATTCGGCCTTGCGCTTCGGGTCGGCACCGACCCATCTCGCGAAGTCTTCCTCTTGGGCTTGACGGCGTTCATAAACGTGGTTGCGCTTGAGCTGCTTCACCTGTCCGATGTAATATTTCCAATAGTTCGACACGCTGGCCTGCTTGGAGGCGTACATGATGAACACCTCTTGGTCGGCGTCCATGTGCTTGCGGTAGTTGTCGAGCTTGGTCGTGCGGCAGTCGATGATGGCCGGACCTTCCTCCTCAATGACATTCTTCACGGTGTAGGAGGTCGAGTAACGGTCAGTCGAGCCGGGATAGCCGAGAATCATGGCGTAATCGCCAGGCTTCACGCCACCTAAGTTGATGGGCAGGAACCATTTAGACTTCATCGGGATATTGTCGGCACTGTACTCAGCGGGACTACCATCAGGGGCGGTATAGACGCGGAAGATGTTGAAGTCGCCCTTGTGGCGCGGCCAAGTCCAGTTGTCGGTGTCGGCGCCATATTTGCCGATGCCCCATGGCGGACAGCACACGAGGCGCACGTCCTTGTACTCATCGTACTCGAATAGGATGTACTGGTTGCCGCTGTAGAAAGGCACAATCTCGATGCTCACCTTGCGGTCGCCTTTGCGGTCTTTCTCAAGTTGGCGGGCGTTCTTGGCGATGAGTTCTTCACGCTCGGCCTCGGATGTTTCGGCAGTAACGCCTTTCAGCACAGCTTCCGTCACGTCTTCCACCTTATTTAAAAATAAGACGGACAGGCCTGCGTTGGGCAGCTCCTCGCTTTTGCTCTTGGCCCAGAAGCCGTTGGTGAGGTAGTCGTGCTCAATCGACGAGAGTTTTTGGACGAAACTCAGACCACAGTGGTGATTGGTGAGCAGCAGGCCTTCAGGGGAGATGATTTCGCCCGTGCAGCCGCCACCGAATTGCACGATGGCGTCCTTGATGCTCGGCTGGTTGAAACTAAAGATTTGTTCCGCCGTGAGCTTGCAGCCCATAGCCTGCATTTCGGCCAAGTTCTGGCCATTCAGCGAATAAGGCAGCCACATGCCTTCATCGGCGCGGGCCACTGTCATTGTCAGCACTACGGCTGCGATTAATGAGAATAGTTTTTTCATTGTTATTTAGATTTGATTGTTTCTACAAAACATCAGTCGTGCATTTTAGTCAAATAATCATTGAAGTCGGTGCATTTTATAGTATAGCCCGTCTCAACTTCCATTATTGCATTATCTAATTCATTCATTCCTAACTATTTTTCTTTTTCGGCACCTTCGACCCAAGCAAAAACAGCCTGAGCAAGACAGCCCAAACACCTAAGCTTATTAAAGAATCCCAAAGCGTATCCATCCAGGTTTGCCGTCCGATGAGTGCATTAAACAAGGGAACACCCAACATGCCAATCAGTCCGAATGGCGCAGCCTTCACGATGGTTTTCTGTTGTTCCGAGAGTTGCATAGCCTTGAAATTTGCGGCAAAGATAGTGAATTCTTGATTACAAGAACATCGTCATATAAAACGGAAGATACTGCACCCCTTTGTCTTTCTTGATGTCCTTGGAAAATATCAAGTATTTGTTGAGGATTCGGTCAGGATATTTGTTGCAGAAAGCATCGAGCGAGGCATGGGTGCTGTAGCCCGACGACTTCACCTCGATAGGACACACCTTGTTTTTCCGTGCCAACAGAAAGTCGATTTCATAGTTTCGATTGCCCTTTTCTGTCGGAAATGTGTGATAGAAAAGCTCATTCCCTGCCGCTCTCAACATTTGAGCCACCACATTTTCATACAGATAGCCAAGATTTGTGCTCAGTTTGTCGTTCCAAAGCTTTTGGTAGATGACATTCTCGGTGAAATCCTTGTCGCGAAAGGCGAGGGTGACGAAAAGTCCCGTGTCGGCAAGAAACATCTTGTAGCGGTCAAGGTCTTTGTAGAACGATGTTCCAGCATTGGGGTCGCTGACGTGGTAGGCCATGTTCACAGTCATCGACTCCCTCAAGTTGGCGATGTATTCCGTCAAGCGGTCGGCCTTGCCGTTTTCGATGACGCTGGAAACCTGATAACGTGAAGCGTTCTTGTTCAGTTCGGCGGGAATCGCATTGAACAGCATGGAGAGTTTGCCTGAATCATCAATCTTCATGAAATCGCCGTCATAAAGGTCAAGAATCTCCCGTTTTGTATTATCGACCTCCGCCAAATTGTTCGTTTCAAGATACTTATTGACGGCTTGCGGCATCCCGCCCACCAGCATATAAAGCCTGAAATCGCGCAACAGCTTCCTATGGGCCGCATCGCCCAAAGGAACAGGCTTTTCACTGATTGAGCGCAACAAGGGTATGGTGTCCGTGTCGTCCAATGCCCAGCGAAACTCCTCGTAATCCATGGGGTACATGTTGATTCGCGTTTCCTCGCTGGGAATGATGATGTCCTTCACGTTTTTCCTGATCGAAATCAGCGAACCCGTTTCGATGTAATCGTAGCGACCGTCGGCCACCAAATGCTTAATGGCCTGTCTTGCCAAAGGCTGTTTCTGCACCTCATCAAAAACGATAACAGAATTGCGCTCATGCAGACTGACCCCGTAGGCCAGTTGCAGCCTCACAAACAGATGGTTAAGGTCCGAAATGTCGTCAAAAAGATGGAAAACTTCTTTTGTGCACTTGGAGAAGTCAATCAAGATATAAGACTGGTATTCCTGTTTGGCAAATTGCTCAACAATCGTTGACTTGCCCACGCGCCTTGCCCCTTGCACAAGGATGGCTGACTCTCCAGAGCGTTCTTTCTTCCATTTGAGCAATCGGTCATAAATCTTTCGCCTAAAGGTGTTTGTTGCCATGATTTCTTGCTTTTTACGCTGCAAAAATACACTCTTTTGCCGAAAATCGCAAAATGTTTTTGCCTAAAAACGCCGAAAATCGCAAAATTTATTCTCCGAAAACTGCCGAAAATCGCAAAATTTGGAAAAAAGACCTTCAAGTTTCCTCGAAGGTCATTTGGGGTTGGGCGAGGCTGCATTTTAGGAAGTTCTTTTGGTCTTCCGAGAGTTGCATGGCCTTGAAATATGCGGCAAATATAGTGAAAATATCGGGAAGTGTGGAAAAAAGACTATCTTTGCGGCTATGAACTTTCATCCATCCAGTTTGAAAGGAGCTATGCTATGCTGACGGTATCCTTCGTGTTTACAACAACCCCATTTGCGAGACCATCGACAATTACAACGGCAGCGCCTATTATGAGCCTTCGCCCTACATTGCCCGCAGTTATTATGCTGGAGGGTTTTGAAAACATTTCGGCTCAAATTCACTCCGCCATACTCAACAAAAAAACCCCTCCTGATGGGGAAAAAGGAGGGGAAAAACAATATAAAGATTATGAAAAAAATCCGACTTTATTTTTTCTCAATGCTTCAGCATCGAAAAGTGATGCAAAGATAAGCATTATTTTCGTTCACGGCACACTTTTGGACATTTTTTTGGAAATTTTTCCAATTTTTTATCCCATCAGGGTACAAAACGCCCTATTTCGTCCACGTTGGAGCCGTGTTCATGCGCCAGCAATCACTGCTTGGCGGCCATGACCAACTGACCTCTATAATACAGGTCGCCGTCCACATAGTAAGCACGGTGCATCACATGCATGGTGCCGGTGGTCGGGTCGATGGTCACGTTAGGGGTTTCTGCCTTGTAATGTGTTCTTCTCTTCGCGCCTCTGGTGTGAGACTGTCTTCTTTTAGGATGTGCCATTTCTTTTTTATTTTAACTAGTTAATTACCAATTGTTTATTTATCGTTCAAATCAATGTCTTTCAAAGCGGCCCAGCGCGGGTCGATGGTGTCGGTTTCCTCCTCCTCGGCGGGCATTTCCTCGCGGTTGAGCATGGCTATCACAGCGGGGTTGCATTGGCCTTCGGGATGCACGCGGTGCATCGGGATGGCAAGGATGATGTACTCGTACACCAACGGGCGGATGTCGTACTCGTTCAAATCGGGCGAAACGACAGCCACATCGTCCGACTCTTCGGCGTTCTCCGTTCCCAACTTGATGAAGAACTGCTGCTGGCTCTCAATCGGCAAGTCGAACTCGTCGGCGCAGCGGTCGCAAGGCACGCGCACCGTTCCCGAGAGGTCGAAATGCAGGGTCAGCATGGTTTCCTGTCGGTCAATATCCAACTTCACTGTCACCCTACCTTGCTGAACCTCAGAGTAATCCATGCCAGCAAAGAAACCGTCGTTGATTTCATACTGGTAGGAATGGCTCCCCAAGGCGAGGCCACTAACCGGAATCAGGAATTCGTTCTTCTTTTCCATATCTGCCTAAAAACGGGCTGCAAAAGTACGGAATTAATTTGAATGTGGCACACTTAGGCTGCAATTTTCGCAAAATTCACTATTTTTGCCTCACCAACAAGTCAACAAAACCGCAAACTATGACCCGCATCGACCGCATCACCCACATGGAAGCCCTCTTCGACAAGAGCGAGGTGGTCGTCCGCCGCCTCGAAACCGCCCTTGAGGACTTCGCCGCCCTCCAACCCGCCATCGCCGAATTAGAGGCTTACTACACCTCTGCCCAATGGCGCAAGGACTTTGAAGCCGACGAAGCCGGCAAACTGCCGAAAGACCTGAAGCGCGGGGTGCTCAGCGAGGATGGGCTTTGGAATCTGCTTTCGGATTATGGGCGGTTGAAGGAGATATTTCATTTCCTTTTAAAAGAAAAGTAAGTGGATATTCAAGTTGATTAATTGAAAATCCGTATATTTGCAGGTTAAACATCAAATATCCTATTATGGACGGATTCAAGAATTTGGAAATCAACAACTTTAGAGGGATTGAGCATTTGACGATTGACGACTTGTCGCGTGTGAATGTTTTTCTTGGGCAAAACAGTTCGGGAAAAAGCTCCGTGTTGGAAAGTTTTTTATTGCTGATGGGAATGTCAAACCCCGACCTGCCTCAAAGTATCAATAATATTAGATCGCGAGGCTATAGCAATTTTGCGGATTTGGAATATATGTTCCACAATGGCAATCTAAAGGTAAGTCCCATGATTTCCTCTGAAATGTTTGATGGGTCGATGCGTCATTTGGCATTGGAAATGACATACACCTTTGACGAAAAGGCGCAAGTTGATCTACCCCAAGGACATATTCCCACCTCTGAAACGAAGACCTTCTTTAACACTTTGAAATTGCTGTTTGAAGTTGAAGTCAATCAAAAGAAAAGCAGTTATGAAAGCAGTGTTACTTTTAATCAGATGAATCAAGTCACTGGCAAAAAGATTGCTGAGGGGTATCTGGAAAAGAACACAGTGGCGTTTTTACCAGCTGACATTGCTTTGGGAGTCCCAACTAACGATTTGGTTGAACTTGCCAAACGAAAGAAAAAGGAGGTCATAACGAAATACCTGTCGAATTTTGACAGCCATATCACCACATGGGAAATTTTGAACAATGTGGCATATATCGGTCTGGATGGTATAGACCAGTTGATGATGGTAAACATGATGGGCGATGGTATGCGCCGCTATCTGAACATCGTGGCTGCCTCGGCCAATCCAATGAACAACATCATCTTGATAGACGAAATCGACAATGGCTTGCATTATTCCGCCTACAAGAAACTTTGGGAGGCCATTTTCGCCTTGGCCATCAGCACCAACAAGCAGGTGTTTGTGACCACCCACAGCAAGGAAACACTTTACCGCTTGAACGAGATGCTTGAAGAACATTCGGAGTATCAGGATGCGTTGCGGCTCTATACGATTGAAAACACCAAACAGAAAGGACATCAAGCCTATAAATATACCTACGAAGGACTTGCAGAAGCGTGTAATAATGACATTGAAATCAGAAGCGTTGTGTTATGAAAGGCTTGTTCACCATATATGTAGAGGGCATTGCTGATGTGGTATTCTTCAAGCAATACATTCATCATGTGTTGGGAGTTGAGGTTCCTGAGAATAACATCGTGAAGCTGGATGGTTGGACCAATCTCAAAGGAACCGCTTGGCAACAACGAATGAAAACCATGACTGACAATGGCGGCACAAATATCGTCATCATTGATGCTGACAAAGACATTGATGCCCGTCGTTCCGACATACTCAAATGGAAACAAGACAAAGGTTTGGAGTTTGAGTTGTTTTTGCTTCCCAACGACAAAGATGCGGGTGCATTGGAAGACCTGTTGGAAAACATCATCAATCCGAACAACAAGCCAATTTTTAAATGTTGGGAAAGCTACGAAAAGGAACTGGTGAAATTGGACATTCCAGGCAAAACGCCCCCGCCCTTGACCACGCCAGCCAAGAAAACCAAAATCTATGGTTATCTCGAAGCCTTGTTGGGAGAGTCGAAGAGCCAAAAGGAATTGATCAAAGAACCTAACCGCGACTACGAGAACGCCCAACACTGGAATTTGGATGCGGAGTATTTGGTGGCGTTGAAGGGGTTTTTGGAGAGGAATTTGGTGGAGAAAGAGTGACAAATGAACAATAAACTTGTTAATGAAAATGGATTTGCAGTTGGAAAACATAGGTTGCGCAAAAGATAATATGAAAAGCCCAATACATAACTGGTATAGGTTTACTGCGGGTTTTTCATATAAGTTTGTGGACTATGTTTTAAAAGATTTGCCTAAAGACACCGTTATATATGAACCTTTCGCGGGTTGTGGAACGACATTAGTTTCTTCACAAAAACGAGGTTTATTCTCAGTCGGAAACGAAGGACAAAAACTAATGTATGATATATGTAGAGCGAAACTCGATTGGACAATCAGAAAGGATATTGTTGACTATCACATTTCTCGAATTGAGGATACTGTTATCAAAGAATTTGATTCATATGATCTTTCAGAAGAAAACCCCTTACTTATTGAGCTGTATGACAATTACAATTTAAAAACCTTATGCATAATTCGCAATTATATTACATCACTTGATGAAGAGTCGTACAAGCTGTTTTTCAAATTGGCATTAAGTAATGTTTTGCATAAGACATCTATTCATCCAATTGCCGTACCATATATATCAAGGAATAAAATGCTCAAAGATAATGGTCATCCTCTTGAAAAATTCACTACGACATGTTTAAAGATGATAAACGACATTGATTGTCAGCCAAGAGATTATCATCCTTCTCGGGTGTTTCTCCACGATTCTAGGCAAACTAATAATCAAATAGAAGACAATTCTTGCTCAATTTGTATCACATCTCCACCATATCTAAACAATTTGGATTATGGAGAAGTCTCAAAAGTGCTATCGCATTTTTGGGGAATCACAAACTCTTGGCATGATATCACCTCAAAAGTTCGTACGTATTTAGTAACCGGGGCTACCACTCACTATAAGGATGCTGATTTTGACATGGACTATTTCATGCACACGCCTTTTGCTGTCAACAATGAAAAACTAATGCCTAAGCTGTTGGAAATGTTTGAAGCAATAAAGGCCAATGCTAAAAACAGGTCTGGTAAAAAGAGTTTTCATATCTTAATGATGCATTACTTTAGCGATATGTACAATGTATTGCTTGAGATGAGACGAGTGTTGAAACCTGTTTCAAAATCATATCTGATACTTGGTGATTCTGCTCCTTATGGAGTATATATTCCAACGACACAAATTCTTGGAGACATTGCCATTTCTGCAGGTTTTAATGAATATGCTATTTATAAAATACGCACAAGAGGCACAAAATGGAAATCCTTATCAAACAGACACAATATCGAATTGTCTGAAAACATTCTTGAATTGAACTAATATGAGATTGCCTTTTGACATTGATAAAATGGAAATGATTCCGATAATACCCCAAGACGAAAGAGAGGGGAAAGGTTGGAGTTACTCTTATGTGTACTATTTGAGGAATTTGAAAGATATCTATTTGTTGTTGTATAAATATGGCGGTATCAGCATCCCTAAACTTTTGAAAATATGTAAAACAGATAATGTGCAAACTGAAAACGGAAAAGAGTGGAATGAAAGATACCTTTTGGAATTCGTTAATGCTTTGAAAAATTTTGATTTAATAGATACGAACAACAATCCCACAAGTGACAGCTTATTTGAATCTAGAATAAACGAACCTTTAACCCCTCGTGATAAAAGTGTATTTGTCAAAATTTATGCAAACTACTTTAGATTTCGAGAATTTCACAACTTGTTTGGAGACTTTTCGAACAGAGAGAACTCTATGATTATTTATGCCTATATGGATAATTGTCGCTTTTATAATCGTTTTGTTTGTGCAGACAAGAACGCTGTTTTTTACATTGAAAATGATCATCAGGATATGATGAGATTTTGGGATGTCTATACAAAATGGGGAACAACTTTATATGTTCTGAACAAAGGTTCGTTAGCATCATTTGACATCTCTACACTAAATGATGAACTAAAAAATGCCTATTTACTAAATTTGTCTGTACCTGTTCCTGAGAACTTTTCCATACTAGATTATGTATCTAATGTTTTAAATTCTAAATACATATATATTCCTGAACTTGAAAGAGACCTTATTATCAAATACAAATATTCAATTGATAGTATCAAAGAGAAACTTGTAATTGAAACAAACCAAAGAAGTAAAGAGTATAGATTACAAAGAACTTCTGAGATGTTAGTAGATGGTAACACAAAAGCCTTACTTCCTTATGTTGAAAATGTTTATATGTCACACATCATAAAATTATAGTTATGGATAATATTTTAGATAAGATAAAAACAGTGGAGGACATTGAAGGGAATCTGAGAAAAAAGTTTTCCCTGACACTAAATCCATTTCCTAAATCTGGTATTGCTAATATCTCAGATTCAGATGCTGTTGTAGGAGAATTGGTACCCACATCCAACGAAATCACCGAGAAAATTATCCGATATATGAAGGATGCCTTGTCAAATAGTGGTCAAGGATCGGAAAACAAATACCTCAGTTTAATAGTAAGAGGCGATTATGGTATGGGGAAAACCCAAACGTTGATGTACATAAAATATCTCTTTTCCCAACTCGGCAATGAGAAATTTAGACCATATGTTGTTTACATTGATAATCCTGGTGTCAAGTTATCTGAGTTAATAGGAAATATATTGTCTCAAATTGGAATAGAAAATTTCCGCCGATATTTGTGGGACATCTTTAGACAATATTTAGAACAAGAAGATAAAGAGAATGATAACAGACTCAGAAAAGACATTTTTCTTGAAAGTATCAATAATCTCAAAGCATCTAATACACCAACTTTATTCCCTTTGGACGAGGATACAAGTAATACAGATGATGGTCCTTTAACCTGGGATCAAGTAAGTATAAGTTACAAATATTTGTTAGACAAGATGTTAAATGGGTTGCATACACCAGAACAAAAAGTGGCAATTCAGATATTCAAAAACTATTTGGTCAAGTGCTTTGCTGAGAAATATGAAATTTCATCAATTGCTGAATACTTTTATGATATTGTAACTGATAATACAAGCGTCACAAAATCTTGGGATCAACTAATTACAGGAAACATAAAGAACATAGATAAAAGAGAGGTATATCTTTTGAAAGCAATAGTAGAAATTACGAAACAGTATTTGGGCGCAACCGACTTTATTATTTTAGCTGACGAATTTGAAGAAATCGCCATCGGACGATTGAAAGATGCTGATTTGGATAACTATTTGCGGAATTTACGTTCTCTTATTGATAAAGAGAAAAACTGGTGTGCAGTATTTGCCATGAATGGTGACGCGTACAGAAAAATTGAAAAAATGTCACCGCCGTTGGCAAGCCGTATGGGAGATAGAATTATCGATTTAAAACCGTTAGATGAATCTTCATGCGTCGCAATGATTCAGCATTATCTTGCAATAGCAAGAGTTGACCCAACTACACCATTATCCTTGTATCCATTTGATAATTCAGCAGTTAAGTCTTTATTGAATACTAAAGAACAAACACTGCAAGGGTCTCCTCGGTTTATTATTCAAAGTTGTTACTTATTATTGCAACGTGCAGCGGAAGAACTGAATGAAGGCCAAACCATAGACCAGGCGTTTGTTATGAAATACCTTTCTGAAAAACTCAAATAGAAGAATTATGACAGCTTTTGTAGATGATCGGTATAAAATACATATATATTTAGATACAAATATATTGGTTGATTATGTTGAACAAAATAACGGACAACTCAATAAAAGCCTTGAGTACCTATCAACATGTCCGTTCGTTATTCTTCGTTCTTCACACTATGTGGAATTTGAGTTTGTTGAAGTTAGGAAAAGGAATGAATTTTATAAATGCGTTAGAGGTACTTTCCCTCAAACAAAAGAAGACATTTCTTCTGTGAAAGAATGGGTGTTAGACGGGAAAACATACGAGGATTATAAAACCACAGTCACAAACAAAGTAGAAGAAGATATTAATAGAATCAAGGAGCGGTTGAATATTGATTTTGATGATCACGTTTTACATGAAAAATTGATAGAACCAACCAAAGACATTTGCTTGTCAACCAACATTTCACGAGAAGACACTTTAGTAATGGTTTCTTGTATGTTTCCGAAACCATTAGAGAGATTAGATTTTGGCGTTATTCTTTCAAATGATAAACAATACAAAGATGCTTTTGAGAATTCAAAAGGCACTATTGAAAACACATTAAAAAACAAAGGCATAACTATTCCATCTTTTTTGAGCATAAAACAACTGCAATATGAAGACGGAAACATCATTAATCTTAATGTTCAAAATACCAATGTTGAAATAACAACGTTATGGAATTGGATTATTCGTCAAATGATAATAAAAAAGCATCGTGATACTTTTGTTGGGGAAACGCTTGTTCCGATGAAAAAACTAACTGGTTGCATTGCTTTCAGTAATAAAACTGCAGATTCAATAATATATGATTCTGATGGACTGATTTTTATTCCTGATGACTTATCTCGAACGATAATTATTGAAAAAAACACGAATTATTGGAACGGAGGCGTCGAAATAACAGAATTGCCCTATATCAATACTGCCGATATAGAATACAATTTAGAGGTCTCATGTTCCGAGTCAGATATGAAAGTCTTATGCAAAAAGGGGAATCTTGTTTTTTATTATAATTTATAACCTCTATGCCAAAGAAAAAATATACATTCATAGATTTGCTCGCAGGTATTGGCTGCTTTCACTAACGCCCACCACATTGGTAAAAACTAAACAGATTGATTAAACATTTATAATATGGCTGAAAACAACGACCTTATGGCTATAGTTGAATCTGTAGCAAAAGAAATGAAAACCAAATACGAAACAACAATTTTGGTTGAATCTCAGTATTACTGCGATTTTCCTTTTAAAGTATTGTCGTATTTGGAAAAGCATTATCAAGATGTTTTCCAATCTTTCATAAAACATATAATTCCTGACAATTCAGGAAAGTTAGATTACATGATTTATGTGTTTGATAGCATAAGGATACCACGTTTGTTTTTATCTGTTGATATTTACCCATCTTTAACAGGTAAAGATTTAACAAGATGGATAACAGAGAAAACATTTTTGATTGATGGAAAAGAATACTATATCAGCAATCAATGGGTTGGGCATGAAACCGAAGAAAAGAAGAATCTTCGCATAAACGATTTTGCGATGGCAATATATCAAAATAGTAAACAAAGATTCTTTATTGATTTTGAGAAAAAAGGCAATTCTAAAATGTATTCCTCTCAACTGATTATGGTTAATAAAGCAAAAGTAGAAAACGAGGATTCGCTACATAATGATTCATTTATGATTGACCAAGTTGTCACCTCTATCCTCTCCACCGGCCTCATATATTCCCCCACTCTCATCAAACGCCTCGCCTTTTCGCTAATGGCCAAGCCTTTCGTTATCCTCAGCGGTCTGGCGGGTTCGGGAAAGACGCAACTGGCATTGGCTTTCGCCAAATGCTTGAGCGAGAATATTGAAGAGCAGGTCTGCCCTGTTTCCATCGGGGCGGATTGGACCAACAGGGAGCCGCTGTTGGGCTATCCCAATGCCTTAAAAAACGGGGAATATGTACTGCCCGAAAGCGGAGTGCTTCAACTTTTGATGCGAGCCAACGAAGACCTAGACAAACCTTATTTCTTGATTCTCGACGAAATGAACCTCAGCGTGGTGGAACGCTATTTCGCCGATTTCCTCAGCGCCATGGAGTCGGGAGAGAAAATCAAACTTTGGGACAATGAAGCAGGAAACGTTCCCCAAAAAATTGAATTACCCAAGAATGTCTTCATCATCGGCACCATCAACGTGGACGAAACCACCTATATGTTCAGCCCCAAGGTGCTCGACCGCGCCAATGTGATTGAGTTCAAAATCGCCGCTGATGAAATGGAGGACTATTTGGGTAAAAAAGTAAACATCAACCTTGAAAGTGCCTATTCTGCTTGTGCCGATATGGCCGTCGATTTTGTAAACAAAACCAATAGTCAAGTTGAGAAAGACGAGAAGAACAAGGATGTTTTGCTTTCGTTCTTCAAGGAGCTGAAAAAAGTCAACGCCGAATTTGGCTATCGCACCGTGAACGAAATCTCCCGTTTCCTGCACTTTGCTGATGGAGATTTGAAAGACGATGCTGCAATAGACACCGCCATCCTGCAAAAGCTGCTGCCCAAACTGCACGGCTCCCGCAAGAAACTTGTGCCTACATTGACCGCCTTATGGGATATTTGCCTAAACGATGGCAATACTACTAAGATAGACACTGAAACAGAGAAACTCAATTTCCAAGAAGGCTTCAAATATCCAGAATCAGCCGAGAAAATCAAACGGATGTATGATGCCGTAATTGACAACGGATTCACTAGTTTTGCGGAGGCGTAAAGAAATAGTTGAGATACGTACAACTAAGAACTTATGGAAGGAAACTATGACATACTTGTAAAGGAACTCTGCAAATTGCCCAAAGAAACTGGCTGGGTGGAGTTTAAGCATAATAATGACGACCCAAAAATGATTGGGGAGGATATCTGTGCTCTTGCAAATACGGCAACTTTGAAAGACAGAGACTTTGCCTATATGATTTTTGGGGTTGACGATACCACACACAATATTATAGGTACGTCTGTTCAGCTTGCGCTACAGAAGAAAGGACAAGAAGAGTTGGAAAACTGGCTGAGACACCAATTGTCAAGAAATGCCAATTTTGAATTCTTGGAAACGGAGATAGACGGCAATCATATCGAAATCATCAGAATCCACAAAGCATTGCACATTCCCGTTTCTTTTGAAAAAAACGAATACATTCGCAGTGGAAGCTACACCAAGAAATTGAATGATTACCCCGAACTAATGGCTCAACTTTGGGATAAACTTCGCAATAGTCGATTTGAAGACGTGTGTCCTATTAAAGATTTAAGGTATGCGGAAGTACTACAAATGATCGATTGTGGGGCATACTTCTCTATGTTAAAACTCCCTCAACCTACAGAAGAAAATGAGGTGATGCACTACCTTATGGAAGACGGAGTTGCTATCAAACTTGACAATGGTCTATATGGGATTACGAATTTAGGGGCAATCTTGTTTGCTAAAGATTTGAACAACTTTCCAAGATTAGGGCGAAAAGCCATGCGAGTGGTTCAATACCAAGGCAAAAACAGATTGTTTATCCAAAAAGAAGAAACTTTCAAAACGGGATATGCTATATGCTTTGAGAATATTGTAAGATATGTCAATGCACTTTTGCCAAGCAACGAAGACATTGCTACAGTGGCGCTGACCACAAAAAGCATATATCCCTTACCATCTGTGAGAGAGGCTATAGCCAATAGTTTAATCCATCAAGACTTATATATAACAGGAGCCGGTCCGGTTGTGGAAGTTTTTGACAACCGAATCGAAGTAACCAATCCTGGTACACCATTGGTGGACATAATGAGAATTATTGATAATCCACCAAAATCAAGAAACGAGAAATTGGCATCCCTAATGCGCAGAATGAAGATGTGTGAGGAATTGGGGCGCGGATGGGACAGAATGGTCCTTGCTTGCGAATCGCAATTTCTTCCCGCACCGAGAATTGAGATTTTTGAGGAATCGACAAAGGTTACATTGTTCTCTGAAATGGAGTTCAAGAATATCCCCGCCGATGATAAGCTGTGGTCGTGCTATCTTCATTCTTGCCTAATGTATATTCAAGGGGATGCTTTAACAAACACTTCTTTGAGAGATAGATTTGGACTTAAAGAATCATCGGCTGGCAGTGTTTCAAGACTCATAAAAGAAGCTGTTGCAATACAAAAAATAAAACCCATTGATCCCAATACTGCCAAAAGATATATGCGATATGTTCCTGTATGGGCTGCAATTTAATTTGCCGGTAATTTGCCAAGATGAATAAAAGAACTTGCTATTTCTATAATAAAACACTGATAACCAATACTATGTAATTTACAATCTAATTTGCTGGTAATTTGCCAAGGAGAAGGAATAGTAACAGAACAACCAATAGTACAAAAAATGTCTTAATATGCCAAAGCCTCTCGAAATACCGATTGATGTAGTGCACGAAGCAATGCTGCAGGTGTATCCTCTGTCCCAAAATGCAAAGGTATTCGATGATGAGCAAGCTGCAGACTTGGGTGAGTCGAGATGGCAATTGGTGGAGGGCGAGGAATACGAATACGCCTTTGAGGGCGATTACCATTTCAAGGAACACGAATTGGTTCGACCCTCAAAAAGCTCACACTCACGAGGTTGGATAAAAACAGGAGTTTATGTTGGTTGTTTGACAATAAAGGTCGTTGATGCCGCAGAAAACGAAATCGGCGAAGTTGAATTTGAGGTGCGTTCCGTAAAAGTGGACTACAGAACCGACTATAAGACCATGCTCCACGACATCACCAGCCACTTCACGGATTTGGTAATGATGCAGGGAGCACCTGTAACACAACGGTTTGAAGTTGACCCTAACGAGAACAGCAACACGCTTTATCAGCAATTTGCTTTCATGAAATCGTTGGTGGACAGCGAAGAGTTTGAAGAAGCCTTGAACAAGATTCTTTACAACCCCATCCACAAATGGACGGGAACGACCATAGAGAAAGATATTTGTTCCGTAAAGAGACTGGGGCGACAAGAAATAAGACAGATTGCCTCCAGCAAGAACCGGTTGCCATTGGGAGAAGGAACAACTATCGGCGACTGTATCAACAGCGTTCCGCGAAGATTGTCGGTTTCCTACAAGAAAGACACCGTCGATGTGACGGAAAACCGTTTTGTGAAATTTGTATTACAGTCGTTTTCTTCATTTTGCAGCACCATCCAGCAATGCAAAAACGCCAGTCCGAGGCTGAAAACCGAAGCCGAAATGACGGCAAACAAACTGACGGGATGGTTGGGCCGCAGTTTCTTCCTTAATGTTTCCAACTTGCAGACCATGACCTTGAATAGTCCCGCCTTGCAACGCAAAGAAGGTTATCGTGAGGTGCTGCAAGCCTGGATGATGTCGAAATTAGCGGCGCAAATCACTTGGAAAGGTGGCGACAATGTATATCAAGCCGGCAAACGGAATGTGGCGGCACTTTACGAGTATTGGGTGTTCTTCAAGTTGCTTGACATCGTCAAACAGACCTTCCTTTTGGAACTGACGGAAGAAGACGAAAAGAAATTGGTCAAAACCGACCAAGACCGCATCAATCTGGAGCTCAAGCAAGGCCACATGAAAATGATTGGCGGTCAGTTCCACGAAGCCTCCCGAACTTTGAATGTGCGCTTGTATTACAACCGAACTTTCAGCACATCCGACCAGTTGGACAAAAGCGGCTCTTGGACCACCGCCATGCGTCCCGATTACACTTTGTCCATTTGGCCAGGTAACATCGAAGAAGCCGAGGCGGAAGAGCAAGACCTCATTGTTCACATCCATTTTGATGCAAAATACAAGCTGAACAGAATCCTGCTCAACGAAAAAGAGCCAGACGAAACACATACTTTTGAAGACGAGGACGCAGACCTTTCGGAAGAAGACGTGCTGATGAACCAAGAAAAGCGGGAAGAAGAAAAAGGCATCTACAAACGGGTGGATTTGCTGAAAATGCACGCTTACAAAGACGCCATCCGTCGGACAAGCGGAGCCTATATTCTTTATCCTGGCTCGGAAAACAAGAAACTTTTAGGTTTTCATGAGGTACTGCCTGGATTGGGTGCATTTTGCCTGTCGCCAAACAGCATAGAAAAAAACTCGAAAGAGATTGAACATTTCTTGCGTGATATTTTGGCACACATGCTGAACAGGGCTTCCCAACGCGAGCGCATATCGTATCACACATACGAAATATATAACAGCAAACCATCGGTGCTTTGCGAATCCATGCCAGAGCCGTATGGCAGCGACCGCAACTTGATACCAGAAGAAACCTTTGTGTTGTTAGGCTCTTTCCGCGATGAGAGCCATCTGAAATGGATACTTGGCAATCAACTATACAATACGAGAACCGACACTGGAAATGGTTCTGTGCGCCTGAAACAAGAGATTTCTTCTGCAAAATACCTTTTACTGCACAAAGGCGACAAACAACTTTTGCTTAGGTTAGGAAACAAAGGGCCAAGGGTGATGTCAAAAGAAACTCTAATGAAACTGCATTATGCTGATCTCTATTCACCTTCGTTGCCTTATTATGTGGTATTTGATATTGCGGCCACAGAACCAGAAGAAACGTTTCAAGGCGTAAAATGGAATCTTACCCAGATGGCCGATGACAGAATTATCAAAAAAGGCCATTTAAGTGCCGAGCCAGAAGGCGTTTCTATGGCTACACTGATGAAATATGTAATTCATAATCAAAAATAAAACCACTATGTCCTTCCTCCGAGTCCTCCTTTCCATCCTTTTCCCGCCCTTGGCGGTGTTCGACCGCGGCTGCGGCTCGATGCTCATCGTGTTTCTGCTCACGCTTTGCGGCTGGGTGCCGGGCGTGATTGCCGCGCTGATTATTTTGAACAAGAACAAATGATTCTGCAATTTCCCATAAAAATGCCAGCAATGCGATTCATGTAAGGGAAATAGTTGTATTTTTGTGGAAAAATAACAATATGCCACTCCCCATAAACATAGAAGACCTGCTGAACAAACACAAAGTGGAAAGCAATAGGATAGAATTCAAAAAAGGGTGGAATCCATCGGCAATTTATCACAGCATCTGCGCTTTCGCCAACGATTTTGACAACATCGGGGGAGGCTATGTTTTAGTTGGCGTGGAAGAACAATTGGGCGTAGCAAAACGTCCTGTGTCTGGCATCCCCATAGAACAATTGGACAAGATTCAAAAAGAGATTGTCAATCTCAACAATCTGATAGACCCATATTATGCTCCACGACTATCCGTTGAAGGTGTTGATGGAACACAGATTCTTGTCATTTGGGTTCCAAGCGGGCTCAACCGTCCTTATGCAGTACCCAAAGACATCAAGTCAAAGCACAAACAATTTGCTTATTACATACGATACGGAACATCATCCATTGAGGCCAAAGGCGAGCAATTGGACGAATTACGCGACATGGCCAATCGAGTGCCATTCGACGACAGGGGCAATCCTGCAATTAAACTGACTGACATCTCCACCACTCTTCTGCGGGATTATCTTGTGAACATCAACAGTCGCTTGGTCAATGAGGATTTGGCGGGCAATCTCCTTGGTGTATTGGAACAAATGAACTTAGTTGAAGGCCCTACAGAGAACCGAATGGTCAAAAATGTGGCAGCCATGATGTTCTGCGACCAACCAGGCAAGTTCTTCCCCGTTTCGCAAGTTGAAATTGTCACCTTTCCGGAAGGCCGTGAAAACAATCCCAACAACCTAACTGAGGCTCCCGCCATAAAAGGCCCCGTTCCTTATATGATTCGCGAAGCATTGAATTATCTGCGCACAAATATCATAAAGGAACAAGTCATCAAGCAGAAAGACAACGAGCGGTCGATACGGTTCTTCAACTATCCATACCAAGCATTGGAAGAAGCCGTTGTAAACGCCTTGTATCACCGTGATTATCAATTAAGGGAACCTGTTGAGATTACCATAGAGCCTGACCGCATTTCCATCCTAAGCCACTCTGGTCCTGACCGTTCCATCAGCATGAAAGCAATACAAGAAGCCAATACTTTACGCTCGCGCCGCTATCGCAATCGTCGATTGGGAGAATTCCTAAAAGAATTGGACTTAACAGAAGGTAGAGCCACAGGAATACCCACCATTCAAGAGGAACTAAAAAAGAACGGTTCGGGGCGTGCCTCCATTGAAACCGATGAAGACCGCACATTCTTTTTAATTGACATTCCTTGCCACCCACATTGGGTGAACATGCACGAGAGAGAGATAAAAGTGATAGAAAAACTGACGGAAAGACAACAAACCATCATCAACCTAATAAAGCAGCAAAACAGTATCACACAACCTGAAATCGCTCGTATGGCTAATGTTGGAAAAACCACCATTTACAAAGAAATGAAGCATCTGATGGATATGGGTATTATTCAGAGAGAAGGAGCTCGTAAAGACGGAAAATGGATAATAACCATCAGCATTGAGTGATAGATAAAGTGATAGATAAAGTGATAGATAAACGTCATTAATAAGCACTTTTACCATGAACCTCCTCCTCCAATCCATAGCCAAATTCCTCTTGGGAGTCATCATCCTTGGCCTGCTCATCTTCCTACCCGCAGGCTCGTTCCACTATTGGCAGGGCTGGCTGCTGATGGGCATTTTGTTCGTCCCAATGTTCATTGCAGGACTTGTGATGATGGCAAAAAATCCAGAGTTGTTGCGCAAACGGCTGAACGCCAAGGAACAGGAGAAGGAACAAAAGACCGTCGTGGCACTGAGCGGCTTGCTGTTTATCGCGGCTTTTGTGGTTGCTGGTTTGAATTGGCGTTTCCAATGGTGCGTGCTTCCCGATTGGGCCGTGTGGGTGGCCGCTGGCCTTTTCTTGGTTTGCTACCTCCTTTATGCGGAAGTCTTGCGCGAAAACACCTACCTCTCACGCACCATCGAAGTGCAAGAACACCAAAAAGTCGTCGATACAGGCCTCTACGGGGTTGTTCGCCACCCGATGTACATGGCCACCACCATCCTTTTCCTGATGATGCCGTTGGTGTTGGCCTCGCCCATTTCCTTTGCCATTATGCTGCTTTATATCCCATTGATTGCCAAACGCATCCGCAACGAAGAAGCCGTTTTGGAACAAGGTTTGGAAGGCTACAAAGAGTATAAACAGCGCGTGAAATACAAGGTTTTGCCGTTTATTTGGTAACGTTATGACCGACCGCCTCACTCCACAGCAACGCCACTATGTGATGTCGCGCATCCACGGCAAAGGCACCAAGCCCGAACTCTTGGTGCGGCAATGGCTGTGGCGGCACGGCTATCGCTATCGCCTCAACGTGAAATCGGTGCCGGGCAAGCCGGATATTGTGATGCGGCGGTATCGGACGGCGATTTTCGTGAACGGGTGCTTTTGGCACGGGCATTTTGTTGAGTTTAGTGTTGAGGGTTTAGAGTTTAGGGAAGATGGTTCAAGGTGTTGCAAGATTCCAGAGACGAACCGCGAATTTTGGGTGAACAAAATCCGAAGAAACCAAGAGCGCGACCAGCGGAATTACCAAGTTTTGCACGACAACGGCTGGCAAGTCATTGTGGTGTGGGAATGTCAGTTGCAGCCCAAAACGATTGAAGAAACCATGCTGCGTGTGGAGTTGCTGCTCAATGAGCATTTCCTCGCCTTGCATCATCCAAAGGTGGTAGCGTATGATTTCCAAGAGGAATCTGTCTCGATGGCCGCCGAAGACCAACCTGCCTATTAAGGTCACTTCATCAAGAACTCCAACGTCCCGCCTTCCATGATTTGCTGATGGGTGAGTTTGTAATCCTTAATCGGTTTTCCGTTCAATTTCACGCTTTTAACGTGAATTTTTTCAGGTGTCTTGTTCGGTGCGCTGATGACGAAATCTTTTCCATTTTCAAGATGCAAAGTGGCTTTGGTGAACAAAGGTGTTCCAATGACATATTCGGCACTGCCCGCATGAAAGGGATAGAAACCAAGGCTTGAAAAGATGTACCAAGCCGACATTTGGCCGCAGTCGTCGTTGCCGGCATAGCCAGAGGGCGTGGCGCGATAGAACTCACTGCGCACCTGCTCCACCAACTCTTGTGTGCGCTCAGGCTTGCCAGCGAAGTTGTAGAGATACACGGTGTGATGACTCGGCTCGTTGCCGTGGGCATATTGCCCGATGAAACCGCTGGCGTTGCCGTTCACCTCGCCTGAAGTGGCAGTGAGGCTGAAGTTCTCGTCGAGTTTCTTCAGGAAACCTATGTTGCCGCCGAAAAGGTCGATGAGACCTTGCGGGTCTTGCGGCACAAACCACATATATTGCCAAGCATTGCCCTCCACGAAACAAGGCTGCTCGTATGACAGCGGGTCAAAGCCTTCCATCCAGTTGCCGTTTTCGTCCTTCGGGCGGAAGAAACCTGTCTCTGGGTCAAAGAGGTTTTTGTAGAACATGCTGCGACGATAGAAACGCTCGTAGTCTTCGGTTTTGCCTAATTTCTTGGCCACCAATGCCACGCAAGCGTCATCAAAAGCCTGCTCCATGGTGATGCTGACGCTCTCATCTTGCAAAGTTTGAGGCATGTAACCATATTTTTCCCAAACCTCAAAGGGTGAGTTGAAATGACTCCTCGTACTGCTCTCGACCATAGCCTGATACGCCTCCTCTACATCGATTCCCGGTATTTCGGCAAGGATGGCATCGGCGAGCACGGGAATGGCGTGGTTGCCAATCATGCAGTAGTTGTCCTGTCCCCAGAGATCCCAGATGGGCAGGTAGCCGTATGTTTGGTGGTGGAGCACCATATCTCTCACAAACTGTGCGGCGATGTCGGGCGCGATGAGGGTGTAAAGCGGATGCGCGGCGCGGAAGGTGTCCCAAAGGCTGAACGTGCTGTGATAAGTCTGTTCTTTCGGCATTTGCTTGATTTCAAAGTTGGTAGTCATGTAGCGACCGTCAACGTCGCTCATCGTGTTGGGCTGCATCAGAACGTGGTAAAGACCCGTGTAGAAGATGGTTTTCTGCTCGTCGGTGCCTTCAATGTCGATGCGGCTGAGTTCGCGCTGCCAAGCGTCGTGAGCAGCTTTTACATAGTCGTCAAAATTCCAGCTTTGGGCTTCCGCCAGCATGTTTTTCCGCGCGCCTTCGCTATCCACGGGGGAGATGGCCACTTTCACCATCAACTCACGACCATCGGCAGGGTCGAAATTCAGTGCTGCTCTCAATGTTCTGCCATTCACCACATCGCTATTACCGACATTCAGTTCCCCGTTCATCAGCAAGTGCTGTCTGAAAGGTTTGGAAAACTCTGCGCGAAAATACACCTTACGCAGTTTTGCCCAACCCGTGATTACACGATAGCCTTCTATGGTGTGGTCATCGACGATGCGGATTTGACTTTGGATAATGTCGTAAGTGCGACGCTTTGAGTAGTAGGCTTCGCCACGGAAAGTGCCTCTATCAAGGTCGAGGACAACGGTCTGGGGTTGCCCTTGGGGGAAAGTATAACGATGAATGCCCGTCCTGACGGTAACTGTAAGCTCAACGTTCACATGGCTATCACCCAAATACACCTGATAATAGCCTGGACGAGCCGACTCAAACTTATGGACGTATTTCTGACTAAAATCGGCTTTTTTCAGTCGTTCAGGGGTGACATAGTTACAAATTGGCATCAGGCTCACGTCTATAAGGTCGGTACAGCCAGTGCCACTGAGGTGGGTATGGGTGAAGCCGTAAATCACATTTTTGTTGTAGTCATAGCCCGAGCAAGGGTCCCAAGTGACCATTTGTTCCGTCTCGGGACTGAGTTGCACCATGCCCTGCGGCATCGTCGCGCCAGGAAAGGTGCTGCCGCTCAAGGCACCCGTCTCGTCGGTCTGCGTCCCGATAAAAGGATTCACGTATTGGGTATAGTCGTTGGTGCTTTGCGCGCACACATAAAAAGGTAGCAGCAACATGGCTACCAACAAGATTTTGTGTCTCATAATCATTTTTTATCCTTTTTTCCAAAATAATACTGCCCCTTACCCGCCGAGGTCTTGCCGTATTGGATGGCGTTCACTGGGCAATGGTGATAGCAGCCCATGCACATCGTGCAGTGGCCGTGCCATTTCGGGCGACCGTCTTCGAGGGTGATGTTCTTCAACGGGCACGTTTTCACGCACTTGCCGCAATGGATGCAAGCCTCAGTGACGCGATATTTGCTGTCGTCGGTGGCCGAGCGGTTGAAACCGGGATTCACCAAATAAGTCTTGAGCCAAGCCAAACTGCCCACGATTATTTCGGAAAAACAATCCTTATTAATGAGACGCGGAATGTTTCGCTTTAGGAGGTCGTTTGCATTGTCGATTTTACGTTGGGCGTTTTCTGGTGTATCGAGTTCGAAGCTCGGCATACCGATGTAAGTTTCAGGCATTTGCACACTAAAACACGCCGACAAATGCCAGCCTTTTTCCTCAACGGCTTTGCGGAAAACCTTCTCTGTGAGGCCGCAATTGTCGCCGCAGGTGCAGACGAAATAGAGGTAATCCGGCTTGGCTTTGAGTTGCATTTTCTTCACAAAGTCAAGCACCAATCTTGGCGGTGCCCAAGAATAAATGGGGAACACGAAACCAAGCCTTTCGCCTTCGGCCATGTCATAGTCATAAAGGCTTTTGCGAGCCGCTTCGGGAATGAAGACTAAATTGTCGTTGAGACCTGCGGCGATGGTTTCCGCCACGTGTTTGCTGTTGCCACAGCCAGAGAAGTAAAATATCATAATTAGTTTATTTTATTGTTCAAGTTTTGTGCATAATAACCACCCGTTTTTTTGCTCCCTCGCCGTTCGATCAAGCCTTTGGCAATCAACACCCTGATATGCTTATCAATGGTGCTGAACGGAACACCAAGTTGCTCCGAAATTTCAGCAGCCGTGCAGCCCAAATGCGACTTGACAAATTCGAATGTTCTCCTTTGGCTGTTGTTTAATTCGCCATTTAATTCGCCATTTAATTCGCCATTTAATTCGCCATCCGCCTTTTTTTGATATTTGATGGTCACCACAACAGCTCCCTGCTCGGAAACAAAAGTGGGTTCGGGCAAGCCTGCTTCAACACACTTTTCTTTTACAAGTCCAATACCGCGCCCCCAATTCTCAAACAAGCCCCTGTAATACAACGCCTTGGCAATGATTGGGTTATAGGGAATAGATTGCATAACCGCCCGCGTTTCCGCAAGGTTAAAATTAGGTGGGAAATGTCCTATGTTGCTGATTTCAATCCTGTCGTCAAAAATGGCGATGCCCACCGAGCCTCCAACGGTATTGTATTCCCTGTGAATCAACGCATTAATGACACACTCGCGCAAAGCATTATAAGGAACCGACAGATGTTCTTCCCGTATCAAGCCCTTCACTTCGCCAGAAAGCGACAAATGCTTGAAAAAGAACACCATAGCCTCATCCAGCATTTTGAAAAGATTGCCCCTGACTTGCTTGTTGTCAATGAAAACCTTTTTGTCGGTACCGGCAAATCTGGCCAAACGCAACAAACATTGCGGATAATTCATCGTTTCGCCATCCATATATAACACGGCTGCTGCGTTATTGATTTCCCCGTCGGCCAATAATTCCATCTTGACCAAAGCCTGTTCAAGAGAAGCCGTAAAAGCCACTTCGGGAAGCCTGCCTTTCTCAACCCCGTTGCGAACCGTCCTGCGAATCTCTTCCTCATCCAAATCCGCTACAGACAAAAACGGGCTTTGCCTTTGCTCCCAACGAATCCCGGAAAAAGGATTCTGCTCCAACAATTCTTTATATTGGTATTGCGGCATAATGGCAGTTGTACTCTCAACCCGCATATAAGGCCGTCCGCGATACACATACGGCTTGTCTGAATTGTTGTTGACGGTAATCACAATCACCTGTTTGTCAGCATCATCCAACCCGACATAATCCACATCCAACAGCGGGAAAGGCTCAAACTGACGGATACACTCGGCAATATCGCGTTTTGTGGAATCGCCAACTGTTTGCCCTAAGATGTCACCATTGTCAGCAACCCCGAAAACCACGGTTCCGCCATCCCCATTGAGAAAAGCGCAAACGCTTTCCATTCCGCGTTCCAATTGTCCCGTGCTTTTCTTCCACTCCAAAGTCGATGACTCCTTCATTGCCACCAAATTCTCAAGGTATTGGATATCCATAAGTTTTGTATTTGTCCGCAAAAATAATCAAGTTTTCCAAACCAACACCTATTTTCCACAAAAACAAAACAGCAGCCGCCTTGACTGGTCAAAACGGCTGCTTTCGTATCGTCAGCTGCCACGGTGTGACAGCCCTACAAACAGCCTCGGTGAGGAAAGATTCCCTGAATAGGAAGATCATTCTTCTTTCACCAACCTGAAGAAAGCCGAGATTTCCTCTTGGTCGAGTACCATGCGCACGTCGTATTCCTTCTCTTGCGACATGTAGCCGTCCTTCTCGCAGCGCAGGATGATGCGCACATTGCCAGAGGTTTGGTAGGTTAAGCCACGGATGTCCAAGGCCTTGGTGGCTTCGTAAGGTGTTGTCATGAGGTACTTGTTGTTGGTGCTTTTCACATCTGGTGTCTTGCTGACCACGCGCCAGAAGATGTCGGCACCTTGGGGGCGCGACTGCACGTCCCAGCGGATGATGGTTTGTTCAAAGGCGGTGTCACCCAGGCCTTGTACTTGTTTTTGAGGCTCGTCTTTGGGCTGTTGCTCTGTACGAAGGAAAGAGGCGATGCGGTTCCAGTTGATTTGCTCGAGGGCTTGGGTGTAAGCTTCATCAAGTCCAAAATGGGCAAAAGTTGTTAGTGCTTTACCAGTACCAAAAACATTCTTTTGAACAAAAATCTCTTTACCATTTTCATCTTGAAGACCAACTTCCAATGCTACATTCGCACCTCCTTTCCAGCCATCAACATCTGCTTGTATAATTGAGATAAAGAGTATGTAATCTGTTTTTGGCGACATTTCCGTAAAACCCATAGAACGAACATATTGAACTGTAGGAGTTAAGAAAAAAGCCTTCCCTGACATGTGGTATGTATATCCTGTATTAGCTTTTGCAGGCTGAGTTGGGATTACTTTAACTTCAACACCACGATCTAAATCGTAAAAACTTTGTTGCGGAGCTCTTTTAATTTTTATCGAATTGAATTGCGCCATATGCATCTTCTGCTGTGCTCCACAACTCGAAAGCCCAACAGTAGCAACTACAACCATAGCCAAAATTAGTAATTTATTCTTCATTTTTTGTAATTTACTGATTGTTAAATTGTTATTTACTTTCTTTTCTCATGCCAAAAGTCATATATACACACAAAAAAAGCGTGGCACTTTTTCGCCTTCATTGGTTGCTCTGAGGTCTTGGACTACCTACCATTTCCAATTACAACGAACTAAACCCACGCCTTTCGGCGAGAGCGTCGCTGCTATATTCCGGAAATGGTCTTGAAAGTGTCCAAGTTTCAGAACAACCAGATAAGCTACTTCGCTTTTTCCTATTCTATGATGTGCATAACAAGATTATGCGGTTTTGTTCATAGGCAAATTGTTTCGTTAATACTTGCTTTTTTGTCTAAATCGGGGCAAAGATAGGGAATTTTCGTCAAAACCCTTGCGAAACGGAAAAAAGTTCGTATTTTTGCAGCGAATCCCCCTTAGGTGGAAAATACTAAGGCTTGCCCACTCTAAACAAGTGGGCTTAATTTTTGAAAACCCATGGAAAAACAACGAGTTATAGTTTATGTTGATGGCTTTAATTTCTACTATGGATTGAAAAAGAACCATAGATGGAGACGGTACTATTGGCTTGACATGGTGAAATTCTTTGAAATGTTTATGAGGCCAAACCAAGAACTTGTAAAAGTGAAATACTTTTCCGCAAAGCCGGATAATGTTGATAAGGCATTGCGCCAAAACGCCTTTTTCCAAGCCAACAAGGAAAACCCGAAATTCCAGTTGTTACTGGGTAAATACCTTCGCAAAAACATCAAATGCTTCAATTGCGGCTATATGATTCAAACTTTTGAAGAGAAGGAATCGGATGTAAGAATCGCTACCCAAATCGTCAATGACGCCAACAACCATAATTGTGATGTTGCTATTGTAGTATCGGCTGACAGCGACATGCTCCCTGCCATCGAACTGGCTTTGGTAGCTGGAACGAAAGTTTTTGTATATTTTCCACCGTTTCACCATTCCAATAGCTTGAGTAACATCAGTTCGTCCCGTGTGATTAATTTGGAACGTTATGAATCTCGATTTCGTCAGTGTATCATGCCTGATACTGTACACTTGTCTTTATCTGATTTCGACCTCGCTATACCCCAAAAATGGAAAGCCTACCAGATATGAGAAACCAAGAGATGACTCAAATTGATTAATTCCTTTACTTGAAGCGAATTTCTTTTATGCCCCAAACCTCCCTCAACCGTTCCATCCTGAAACTCGCCGTCCCCAACATCATCAGCAACATCACTGTGCCGCTGCTGGGTTTCGTCGATATGATGCTAATGGGACATCAAGACAGCATCGCCTACATCGGGGCCATCGGGCTGGGTGGCACCATCTTCAGCGTGATGTACTCCATCTTCAGTTTCATGCGGGCAGGCACAACGGGCTTCACGGCACAGGCCTACGGTGCCAACGACCGCGCCGAAATCGCCTATTCGCTCTATCGTTCGCTCTGCATTGCACTGATTGCCACGATTTTGGTGCTTTCTATGCAGAATGTCGTGGAATGGCTCAGTATGAAATTGCTCAATGGTAGTGAAGAGGTTTTGGCCTACACAGCCACCTATTTCCGCGTACGCATTTGGGCCGCGCCGGCGGTGCTTTGCCTCTATGCCTTCAACGGCTGGTTTATCGGGATGCAAAACACTACTATTCCGATGGTTATCGCCATTCTCACCAATGTGGTGAACATCGCTTTGAGCGTCGTTTTCGTCAATTATATGGGTATGGGCGTGAGTGGCGTGGCCTTGGGCACGGTCATCGCGCAGTATTGCGGATTAATTACCGCGATTGTCTTCCTTTTCGCCAAATTCCGTTATCATCTTATTCCCATCCGCAGGGTGCTGTTGCTGCAAAACGACAAATTGAAGCGTTTCTTCCAAGTGAACGCCGACTTCATGATTCGCAGCATCCTTTTGGTGTTGAGCATCGCTTATTTCAACAACCAGTCGGCCAAACTCGGCGACGACATGCTTGCCGTGAACATGATTCTGATGCAGTTTTTCTACATCTTCTCCTATTTTACTGATGGTTTCGCCTACGCGGGCGAGGCTTTGGTGGGGCGTTTCACGGGTGCGCACGACCCAAAACAACTCCTCCAAACCATTAAACTGCTGTTCCTGTGGGGTTTCCTCATCGCCTTGCCGTTCACGGTGCTTTATGCCCTTTTCCCTGATTGGTTCATCGGCCTCGTCAGCGACCAGCCCGAAATCATCCCTATAGCCAAGCCTTACCACATCTATTTGGCTCTCATTCCATTAATCACATTTGCGGCCTTCCTTTGGGACGGCGTTTACATCGGAGCCACGGCAGCCCGCGCCATCCGCAACACGATGATTATTTCAGCATTATGCGTGTTCTTGCCCACCTCATTAATATTAATGCCGCCTTTCGGCAATCACGGTTTGTGGGTGGCTTTTCTGCTTTTTATGGTTGCGCGAGGCTTGAGTATGACCTTGATGGCGAAGCGGGCGGTGTTTGCATCAAATTAATTCTTTACCTTTGCCGAAATTTTCACCCGATGGAAGAAATCGTAACATTTTTGGAAGCCGTGCTCCACAACAACAACCGCCCGTGGTTCCAAGAGCACAAGAAAGAATATCAGCAGGCTCAGGCCAACTTCAATGCCTTGGCCGAACAAATCATCGCCGGCGTGCAGAAATTCGACGACAACTGCAAAGGCCTGACCTTGAAGGACTGCACCTATCGCTTCTACCGCGACACGCGCTTCTCGCCCGACAAACGACCCTACAAGACCCACTTCGGCGTGTTTGTCTGTCCCGAAGGCAAGAAGTCGATGCTGAGCGGCTACTACTTCCATATTGAGGCGAAAGAGGCTGAGTATCTGGGACATAATATGCTCTGCACAGGAATGTATATGCCCGACACAACCATGCTGAAGACCATCCGCGACGAAATCATGTTCAACGGCGAGCCTTTGGAGGAAAGCATCGCCAAAGCCAAAGGTTTCGACCTCGACACCAGCCACGCCATGAAGCGCGTGCCCAACGGCTATCCCAAAGACCATCCGCAGGCCGAGCTCTTCAAGCAGCGCGACTGGCTCTTGGTGCAAGACCTCCCCGACCAACGCCTCTCCGACCCGCATCTTTTGGATTGGGTGCTTTCAGAGTTTGAAAAAACCAAAGATTTCTGCCAGTGGCTGAATCGGACGGTGAGAGGTTAGTTCTCCAACCTAATCCGACTGGTGGTATTATCCACCTTTTCCACGAGAATCTTGACAGGGATGCGCTCGCGCAGGGCTTCCACATGACTGATGACCCCCACGCGGCGGTCGCCGAGGGCTTGAAGTTTGCCCAAAGTGCCCATTACCACCTCCAAAACAGTCGGATCCAAGGTACCGAAGCCCTCGTCGATGAAAAGGATGTCAGCGGAAAGGCTGTTGCGATTGAGCGAGGAAAGCCCCAAGGCTAAGGCCAACGAAACGATGAAACTCTCGCCGCCCGAAACCAAGTCGACGGGACGCGCCACGCCGCCAAAATACAGGTCGCGGACGAGGATGGTGAGGTTGTTTTGGCACACCAACTCGTAACGATCGGAGAAATTGCTGAGGAAGGTGTTGGCGTGCGAAAGGAGTTCGCGAAGCACATAACTTTGTGCGATGACGCGGAACGTTTTGCCTTCCTTGTCGCCGAAAAGCTGACAAAGGTTGTCCCATTTCAGCCACTCCTTTTCCGCCTGCTCAAAGGCGGTTTTCTGCCGGTTGTAGTCCTCGCGGCGGCTTTCGTTGGCCTTGATTTGTCCGTTCAGTTCGCCCATTTGCCGAGTCAGGTCGGTGAGCGCATTTTCCGCCGATTTCAGTTGTTCCAAAAGGCTGTCCAAAGTGGCCTCGGCCTCCATTTCCGGCTTGCCCGAAATGTGGTTTTCGCGCTGCTGCCTCACCTGCGCCAAAGCCCCTTGAGCAGATTGCAAATTCTTGTCGATGGCCTCCAATTGACCCTCTATCGCATTGATTTGCTCATGCGACAACAAGGCCAATTCCCTCAAACGAGGAAGTCCAACAGCGGTTTGCGAAGCGAGAAACTGGTCAATAACTTTTTGGTTTTCATTTCGTTGTTTTTCATTATCCGTCAACCGACCACGCAAATGTGAAGCATCGGTGAACAGTTTCTGCCAAGCCTCGTCGAGGGGAGCAAACGCTTTTGCCTCATTGCCCGGTTTCCAGTCGGGGAACAATTTCATGATTTGGCCGCACAAGTTGCGCGACACCTTTTGCGCAATCTCAGCCTTTTCGATGGCCTCTTGCAACTGTTTTCCTGTTTCCTGCCAGCCGTTGAAACGCTGGGCATCGGCCTTCAAGCGGGCGATGGTTTGCGGCAAGTTTGACTGCCAGTCGGGGTAGGTAATTTTTTCGGTCACTTCGGTCAGGGCTTGTTGCGCATCATCACTCTTTTGCAACGACAAACTATTGTAATTCTGAATTTTAGCTTTCATTTCCGAAAATGCCTTTTCCGCCTCTGTCACGGCTTCGTTAGCCGCTTTTTCCAATGCCAAAGCCTTATTCTTGGCCTGATGCAAGGCATTAATTTCTGTCTGAAGCGCATCGGCATCTGCCAATTGCTGCTTCAACTGAACCATTTCGGATTCCTTTTTGGCCTGCATCTCGACAATTTGCCCCTCCAAATCGCTGATTTTCGAATCGATAGCCAACTTTCGGCAAACCAAATCCAAATCCTTCTGTGCTGCTTGCAAAAACCCATCTTTTTGCTGTTGCTCCTTTTTGGCCGAAGCCAACATCTGTTGCATCGACTTAAGTTCGGCTTCTATGGTTTTCTGCCTGTCTTTCAATTCGTTGAAAAGTTTTTCTTTCTCGGAAAAATCGGCTTGCAAGGGTTGCAAGGCTTTTTCAAAAGCCTCGTCATGCTCAATCGTAGTGACGGTGTTGCCGCAAACGGGACAAACATCACCTTCGCGCAATTCGTGGCGCAAAGTCTTGGCATAATCGCCCACGCTGAGTTTGGTCTTGTCGTAAAGCGTTTTCGCGGCCTCAAAAACACGCTGTATTTCAGCGATTTGCGGATTCAATTCGGTTAATTTGTCAGTTTTCTCTCCTACAGATTTTTCGGTTTCATTGACTCGTGCCAAAACTGCCTCCGCCTCTTGCGATGCCTTGTTTCGGGCCTCCAACTTGATTTCAGCATCCTTTATCTGACTCAGCAACTCATTCATTTGCTGAAGATTAATATGGAGTTGCCTCGGATTCATCTTGTCTAATCGCTCCTGCTTGGCCTTGATTTCCGCCTCTTGTTTTTTGAGATTTTCGCCTATGGTTTTCACCTTGTCTTTACCCATCTTCCATTCCGCTTCGTATTGCGGCAAATGCGCCTCCTCAGCCTTGGTTTGTGTAGCCAACTTCCTTGCCTCGTCAGAAGCCTTGAGATGTTGTTGCAACTTACTGATAATCAAAGGACTTTCAGCGTACATCTGAGCAAAAGGCTGTTCCTTTTCCAACGAAATCCTCAATTGCTCGGCCTCGTTGCGATGGGTTTCCATTTCCTGTTTGCGGTGCAACTCGCCTGAAGTAAGTCGCTGAAAAACCGATTCAAGCACTTGATTTTCAGCCTTGTCGCTTTGCGATTGCTGCTCTAATTTGTGCAAGGCTGCCACCGCCTGACGCTCCTTTTCGGTACGATGCCATTCGGCAACGGTTTTCCGCGCATCAAGGGTCTGTTGCTCGCGGTTCTTTTCTTCAGAAGCAGCCACTTCTTTCACGGCATTTTGTTCAGCCTCAGCAAGTTCGCGCTCGCGTTCCAACCATGATTTTTGCTTTTCCAAGCGGTTTTTCAAGGCCGATTGTGCCGCGCTTTCCTTTTCCAATCGGACCAGTTCGTCGCGGAGTTTCTGCAATGCCTCATCATCGAGTAAATTGATGGCTTTCAGTGCTATATCGGCATGTTGTTTCGCGGTTTCTTTCTCCTTGGTGGCCTCGTAAATGCGCTTCCCAATTTCGGAATAGATTTCGGTGCCTGTCAGTTTTTCGAGGATGTCCGACTTCTCCTTTTCGTCGCTTTTCAGGAAACGGGTGAACTCGCCCTGCGCCAGCATGGTAGTGCGGCAAAACTGATCAAAATTAAAGCCTACCGTGGCCACAATCTGCGCCCTGACGTCCTTGTCCTTGTTGAAAAACGCGCGGTCGACTTGGAGCGTCCATTCCGCGTTTTTCAGGTTTTGGCTGCGCCCTACAATGCCAAACTCGATGTGCGCCAAGCAATTCTCGCCGTTATTGCCTGTAAAAGAAAGACTTATAAATCCTTCCCGCGTCCCACGGCGCAGGTATTGGCGCGGGTCGCTCACCTGAATGCCCTCGTTTTCGCCGTTCTTGATGACTTGCAGGCTCTCATCAACATATTTCTCACTCTTCGACTGCTTGATGCGCGGCGTGGTTTTGTAGAGCGCAAGGCAGATGGCATCGAGGATGGTCGACTTGCCCGAGCCGGTCTCGCCGCAAATCAGGAAAAGCGACTCGTCCGCCAAGGGCTTTTGGTCGAAACGAAGGGTGGCATCGGCGATAGAGGCGATATTATGTATGGTTAATTGCTTGAATTTCATATTGTTGCTTTTGTGCAGGGGGTTACACCGCCTGCTTATTGATCTGTCGCCCCTACGGGGCTAATCGTTTCATTTATGATTGTCATCAGCATTTCGCGCTTTTCGGCATCCATTTCGTGGCCAAAACGCTCGCGATAGGCCGCCAAAGCGATGTCCAACGGATTGATTTCCTTGATTTGCGCAATGCCGAAATGGGATTTTTCGGTCGCCGAGGTGCGTTTTTCGTATTCGGTTTTGATATAGCAGAACTTCAATTCGGGCTTGCCGGCCAAAGCCTCACGAATGTGCGTTTCGGCATTGGTCGGGGCGTAGTCTTTCACCTTGATATTGAGGCGCACATAACCCGACCCTTCCGGCTGGAAATGAAGCAGTTCGTTCAAGGCTTCCTCGAAAGGCAGGGCTTCCTTTGGCACGGTGTAAGTGTGCATTAATTGACAAATGCGTTCCTCGCGGATAATCGGTTCCGAACCATGCTTTTCCAACTCAACGACGCTGACCGTGTGCGGATAGTTCTCATCGAAACTGACGTGAAGGGGACTGCCGCTGTAACGCACGCGCTCATCCAAAGATTGTGGACGGTGGATGTGCCCCAAAGCAAGGTAATCGTAACCATAGCCCAAATCACTGAGAGTCAGACTTTCCATACCACCCACTATGCGCGGGTCGTGACCCGTAAGGTCGCAACCCGAAACGGCCAAATGACCCATTACCACCACGGGAAGCCCTCTCGCGTTGCGCTCGGCCACATTTTCAAACATTCGTGGAAAGACGGCGTTGTAACGCCTATTAATATAAGGTATAGCGACGACGAAGCCCTTGCCGGAAATTTCGATGATGTTGTGGTCGGGGTCGTAATGGTCGTTTTCGGCATCGTAATCAATGCTTCCGACCACATCCACATTGGCCATTTTCCAAAGGTTGCCAGTGGATTCGAGGCGGGCGGGGCTGTCGTGGTTGCCCGCAGTGACCACAATACGCATCGTGGGGCAACATTGGTGCAGGCGCACCATGTTCTCCGTGTAAAGCCTCACTGAGGCATTGGATGGCGTGGAGGTATGGTAAATGTCGCCGCTCACCAGCAAGGCATCGGGCTGTTCGCGGGCGACGATTTCAGACAATTGGCGAAAGAAATGCTGATGTTCCTCGCGCCTGTCGTAATGGTAGAAATCCTGTCCGATGTGCCAGTCGGCAGTGTGGATGATTTTCATGGCATGAGCAAATTTTGCACAAAAATAGGGAAAATGTTGGAACGGCCAATTGGATAGGCCACAAACAAGGATTTTTACCTTTTTAGTCCACTTTTGCATTTTTTTTCTTTTCCACTAAGGGTAAATCCCGATTTGTTAGTCAGTAGGTTGTCGACATTAATTAAACGCGTTTACTATGCATTCATTTTTTTGCGCAATGCCTAGCAGAAAAATTGTCACCATGCCCTTTGGCACTGGTGCATTCGGCGTTTTTACCCAGAACAACATTTTAATTCACCTATTTACTAACCAAATTAATTCATTATGAAAAAGAAAGTATTTTCTTTGATGATGACGCTTTTGCTCGCCTTCATAGGCGTGGCGAAGGCAGACGTAGTTACCATCGGCGATGGTACGGGCACGACCTACTACGGCCCATACAATTCGCTGTGGGGCTACTCCTACGTTGAGCAGGTTTACACTGCCAGCGAAATTGGAACTGCCGGCACCATTAATGCCATCAGTTTCAACATGTCGAGCACCGACTCGCAAACCAATGCAGTCGATGTCTTCATGAAGAACGTCTCGAGAACCAACTTCTCGGGCAACACCGACTGGGAGCCTGTCACGGCTTCTGACATGGTGTTCAGCGGAACGGTGACGTTCAACAACGGTTGGACGACCATCACGCTCGACACCCCGTTCCAGTACGATGGTACAAGTAACCTGATGATTGGTATGCACGAGTACACCTCGGGCTACAGCACCCGTTACTTCTACTACACCAGCGTTACTGGCGGTTTGATTTCGGGTCACAGCGACACGGCTGACCCCAACCCGTACGACATGGATTCGTTCAGCGGTACGAAGTATGTGCAGAACTACCGCAACAACATCCAAATCGACATCACCCCCGGTGGTGGCGCAGGTAACCAACTCCATGTGAAATACATGGACGGCGAAGACGAAATCATCGACAGACTGAACATGGGCGTGCGCCCGGTGGGTGCTTGGATGGAGCCTTTCAACTTCACCATGTACACCGAAGGTGCCACCTACACGGTGACCGTCCTCGACTTCACTCCGAGCGATGGCTTGTTCACTGTTGAAGGTGAGGAACTGCCTTTCCAAGTGAGAAACAACAACGACGTTGATTTGGTCATGAGCACCAATGGCACCCAAGCCGGTGTCATCGAGCGTCAGTTTGTTGCCATCACCGAAGGCAACCGCGCTGCCTACGTGTGGCCTCTCGTGGTCGAGTTGTACCAACCCGTCACTCCTGACGTTTGGGAACTCGCTTGCCAGCAGGCCACGACCTTCCCGTTTGTGGAATGGCCCGCCACGGCTCACAACACGACCTTGCACAACGACTACACGCTGCCCTTCCTCGAAATTCCTGAAGGCAACGATGCCGTCTACAAACTCGTGTTCGACAATGACGTGATGCTGGATGCCGCCGTTACCACCGGTGCCAATGGCAAGGTGGCCCTCTACACTGAGGACTTCTACGGCGAAGGCGGCCCCATGGCCGACAACTACTATGTTGGTCCCACCGTTGGCGGCGGTGCCAGCGGCGGCAGCTTCGAAGCCATGATTGGCGACGAGACTTCGACCACCACTTCGACCTACTTCCCCTTCCACACCCTGTGGAACTACTCCATCGGTGAGAACCTCTTCCTCGCTTCCGAGCTGAACGAGGCCGGCGTGACCACCGCCCCGATGACGAGCCTGAGCTGGTATGTGAGTTCGACCACCTGCACCACGGCCCAAAACGGCATCAGCATCTGGATGGCCAACGTGAGCGACAGCGAACTGACCGCCACCTCGCACACCACCGCTGGTATGACCCTCGTCTATACCGGCACCAACGTGCTGCCCGTGGCTGGCGAATGGAACGAGTTCGTGTTCAATGCCGGCAACTTCGCTTGGGACGGCCACAGCAACGTGTTGGTCGTTTGCCAAAGACTTAACGGCGATTGGCAAGGTAGCGTGAGCTGGCAGACCCACAACCCGGGCTTCACTGCCATGACTTACGACTATGATGACTACGAGGTCTATGACATGACGAGCCAGACCTACTCAATGTACACCTCGGCCACCAACCGTGCCAACATCATCTTCAAGGGTGGCAACCGTGCTATGGCCAACAGAGTTAAGCGTGGCAATAGAGAAACTGCCACTGTTAATCCTCATTTTGTCACCCGTTCTGGCGAGATGAACCGTTCTGGCATGACGAATTGGAGAAATGCCTTCCGTGGCTCGACCGCTTATGGCATTTGCGTCTATAATGATGGTATTCTTGATTTGGGTATCAATCAATTTGATATCGACAATATGGCTGCAGCTAATGTCATCAATAGCTATAATGACATTGGTGGTATGGTTTACAACCCCAACACCGGTCACTTCTATGTGAGCAGCTATACAAATAGTGAGCTTTATGAAGTGGATACCGATGGTACGATTTTGAACACGGTGACCACTGATTATGCTATTGTCAGTCTTGCCTGGGATCCTACCACCAATACGCTCTATAGCATGGATGGGTATACTTGGCTCAATATTGTGGATCCTGCTACGGGTTCTATGACGGATATCGATGCACTAAGCAATACGGATGTCATGTGTATCACTGCCAATGCCAGCGGACAACTTTACGGTGTGCTTTATGGTGACACCAGTGCTCTTGTTACGATTGACAAGACAGATGCTACAGTTACGACTATCTGCACCTTGAATGCTGGCTGCAACTATGCACAGAGCATGGCTTTCGACATGAATGACAACAAACTCTACTGGGCACAGTGCTATGATGATGCCAATCTTTACGAGATTAATCCTGTCTCTGGAGCTTTGACTCTTAAGGTTGCCAATACCAGTGAGATTTGCGGTCTCTGCATCCCTGCAGCCTCTTCACCGACTCCTGGTCCGACTCCTGCAGGCGAGATGGCCTATGGTCCTGTCATCGAAGACGCCGCTGTTGAGGCTGGCACCTACTATCTGGTTGCCTCTTCGACCGATGACGACTTCGAAGTCACCATTAATGCCGAGCCTATGCCTTGCCCGGCTGTTGAAGGCTTTGCCTTTGGCGAGACTCCTGCCGACGACGCCAACGAAGTGGAACCCGGCAGCGTGACCTTGCGCTGGAACGTTCCGGCCTATGCCACCGGATGGCGCCTCATCTTCGGCACCACCTATCATCCGGAGGCTGGTCACCCGCAAACCGTCATCTATCCTGAAGACGGCAGCTTTGCCACCACCCTGGCCAACAGCTACACGGTGCGCAACCTGTGGAACAACACCAACTACTTCTGGAGAGTGGAATTCAACAACGGCGCCTGCCCTGATGGCGTGAGCAGCCCGGTTTGGGGCTTCACCACCCACCTCAACATCCCGCAGAACCTCACCGCTGTTGACTACACCGTGTTTGACGACGAAACCATCGTCCTCAACTGGAATCCTGTCGTTGACCGTACCTATCGCCAATACAATGTGTATCGCGACGGCGTGCTCATCGGCAACACCCAAGTGAACAACATCGGCAACTCGACCTACACTGATGGTCCTTTGGCCTACAACATGGGCGGCTACACCTACTATGTGACGGCTGTGTACGACGAAGGCGAAAGTGCTCCGTCTGATCCCGTCACTGTGAAGGTTTCCGGCTACGGCAACGTTGACGGTCACGTCTACGAACAAGACGGCACGACTGGCATCGCTGGTGCCACCGTTACGATGATTGGTCTTGACGAGTTCAATGTGAGCCACACCTACAACTTCCAGACCAACAACCAAGGCTACTACAGCGGCCACATCTATGCCGGTAGTTACAATGGTTCGGCTGCAAAGGATGGCTACCAGACCATCGACGCTCCCGTCCAAGGCAACCCGATTGCCATCAACTACAACCAGACCACCAGCCCGATCGACTACATGCTTGACGAGAACTTCGATCCCGTCTGCACCGTCATTGCTCAGTATTATCCTGACAGCCTCGATCCTCAAGCACCTTACGTGAAGGTCTACTGGGGCTGCGGCCTGCCCGGTGAAGAAATCATCGAGCCCTTCGAGACTGGCGACTTCAGCCTCTTCGATTGGCAACTCGACCCGACCTATCCTTGGGTCATCACCACCCAGAATCCTTATGAAGGCATGTACTGCATGAAGAGCGGCAACCAGCAAGTGCTGAGTTCGACCTCCACCATGCAAGTGACCGTGAACATCCCTGCCGACGGTGAGATGAGCTTCTTCGGCAAGATCTCCTCCGAACAGGGTTGGGACTACGGCTACTTCTACATCGACGGTCAACAAATGGGTGCCTACACCGGTGAAAGCAACTGGGGCGAGCGCAAGTTCCCCATCACCGCTGGCGACCATACCTTCAAGTGGGAATACACTGAGGACTTCATCATCTCCTCTGGTGACGACTGCTTCTATGTCGACTACATCACCTTCTACAGACAACCCGAACCTCTGGGCGCCGGCTGGCATACCTTCCTCGAGGGTGAGTTCAACGACGCTCTGCGTTCCAACTTGACCGATAATCCGTCGTTTGGTTATCACTATCCGACGAGCATCACCAGCCAGTTCAATGGCTTCAATTTGACCAAGGTTTCCATGTTCAGCGACGACCTCTATGGTGCTGTTGGTGGCAGCTACACTGTCAACATCTACCAAGGCGGTGCTGCTCCTGGCGAAGGCACTTTGGTTTCTTCGCAGCCTGTCGACCTGCCTGTTGGCCTCGGCCAGTGGGTTGACTGGGATTTGAACACTCCCGTCAGCGTGAACGGTGGCCAAGACCTGTGGGTCATCTATTATGTGAACCAAGCTGGTGGCATGGGCTATCCTGCCGGTATGTGCAATAGCGACAGCAACCCGAATGGCGACTGGTGGAATGGCGGTAATGGTTGGGAGAACTATGGCGGTGGCGTTTGGACCATGCGCAACTATTTCACCAACCGTGCTGGCCGCACTGTGGTTCTTGGCTCGGATGCAGAAATCGCTGTTGCCGCTGTCCAAGGCCCCAAGATCGATCCTAGCCTCCGTAAGTTCGTGAAAGGCGACAACACCGTGACCGCCGAGAGCATCAATCCTAATGCTCCGAGCAAACCGCTGGTGATGGCTGAAAGCAACCGCGCCTTCTCACACTACAGAGTGTATCGCACCAACTGCTACAACGATGGTCCTTACACCGAAGAGAACACTGTCGTCCTCGCTTGCGAACTGCACGACACCATCTACATCGACGTGAGCTGGCCGGATGCCGCTCCTGGCGTGTACAAGTGGGGTGTCGGTTGCGTCTATGTAGGCAACCGTGGCGAAGAAATCGAAAGCGAAATCACTTGGAGCGAGCCTATCAACATCAACAACAGCCGCGCCACTTTGGACTTCAACTTCGATGACAACACCATGCAAGGCTGGACTAACATCGATGCTGATGGCGATGGTAATGTTTGGGTTTCGAGCTCGAATCCTGGCATCTATCATAACAGCGGCGTCAACCTGAGTGGTACGGGTCACAATGCTTCCGAAGCCTATGTGATTTCCGGTTCTTATGCCAACCAAACCTATCAGGCTCTGTATCCTGACAACTACCTCGTGTCGCCTCAAATCGCTTTGGGCGGCAGCATCACCTTCTATGCCTGCGCCCAGGATGCCACTTACGCTGCCGAGCACTTCGGCGTGGCTGTGAGCACCACGAGCAACACCAACGCTTCGGCCTTCACTACCCTCCAGGAGTGGACGCTGACGGCCAAGGGTGGCGACGGCGGTGTGCGTAGCATTGGCCGCGATGGCAGCAACCGCGCCCAAGGCAACTGGTATCAATACACCGTTGACCTGAGTGCCTACAGCGGCATGGGTTATGTGGCCATTCGTCACTTCAACTGCTCTGACCAGTTCATCCTCAATGTCGACGACATCACCATCGTTGAAGGTGCCGGCGGTCCCAATCCTCCGACTCCTGGCAATGGTGGCAACGTCCAAGAGCCTCGCGAAAGCGAAATCGTCTGGTCGAACTGCCTCGACAAGGATATGTATCTCGATCACGTTTCGGTCAATGTGTTGCTGAACAGCGCCGACAGCCCGGAGGGCACCACGGTCAACTTCACCAACCTCAACGAAGGTGAACAAGCCAACTATCCTGTCGCTGAACTCACCCTCGACGAGACCGGCTTCTATGCCTTCGAGACCTTCCGCCGTGGCGACTATGTCGTCAAAGTGGACCACATCGGCTACGAGCCTATCACTGACACCGTGAGCATCTGGCAGAACACCGACCTCCGCTATGTGATGATCGAAATCATCTACGGCGTTGAGAACGTCTACGTGAGCCGTACTGGTTGGGCTATGTGGGATCCGCTCGATCCTCAACAAGGTGGCAGCGGCATCAATCCTGGCCCGAACCCGGGTCCTGGCGGCAATGGCGACACCTTCGAGTTTGGCTTTGAGAACGGCTTTGAAGGCTGGACCCTCATCGACAACGACGGCGACGGCCTCAACTGGGTGAACAGCGTCAACAGCGTTAGCGCATCCGGCTACGACTACACTGGTCTTGCCCACGGTGGCAACTACTTCGTGTACTCACAGTCATTCATCGACTATGACGGTGCCTACGATGCCGACAACTATCTGGTTTCACCTCAGAAGTATGCCATCACCAACGGTTCGACCTTGAACTTCTGGGCCGACAACGCCAATGATAGCTATCCTGATCATTTCGCTATCGCAATCTCCACCGCCGACACTCCGACTGCTGCTTCCTTCACCGACATTTGGAGCCACCAAGGCGCCAAGGCTGAAGGCAAGGCTGCCACTCGTCATGCGGAAGGCCGCTACGAGAACTGGCGTTCACACTCGGTTGACCTGAGTGCCTATGCCGGCCAGAACGTGTGGATTGCTTTCCACCATCAGGACTATGACATGTACGAAATCTGGATTGATGACGTTACCCTGACCGCTGGCGCCAAGAGCAACGACCGTCACCTCGAATATTATAAGGTGATGTGTACCAGCATCGACGGTGTGCCGATCTTCAACCACAACACTGTGTGGCCCTTCTGCCAACTCTCGACCAACGAGCCTTACAACGCTCCGCTCGTCGAAGGCGAACACTACCTCTGCAAGATCGCTGTCATGTACAGCACCGGCATGAGCGCATGGAGCGAGCCTGTTGAGTGGGTGTATGAACCTTGCGACCACTGGGGACCTGTCGATGTCGTTGACGTCAACACCACTGGCCAAGGCAACCTCATCACTTGGGAATTTGAACACGGCTTCAACCCCTACGGTGGTGACACTCCTGGCCCGCAACCCGGACAAGGCGATGCCTTCAGCGTTGACTTCGAGGCTGGTCTGCCTGCTGGCTGGACCGTCATCGACGGCAACAACGACGGCTGGACTTGGTGCCTCACTAGCGCCATCCCGAACACTTGGACCTACTATGCTGGCATGGCTCTCGACTGGTATCATAATGGTACTAACGCCATCTGCAGCGGTTCCTACATCAACGGTGTGGGTGCCCTCACTCCTGACGAGTACCTGGTTTCTCCTCTGGTGACCATCGCCAATGGTTCGCAATTCAGCTTCTGGGCTGCTGCCACTGACGAGAGTTATGCTGCTGACCACTTCGGCGTATTCGTTTCAGACAATGGTACGAGCAACTGGACCATGGTCAACGAGTGGACACTGACTGCCAAGGGCGGTGCCAAGGCTGGTGACCTCCGCGCTTCGCGCGACGGCAACGGCAACGTACATCGCCATCCGTCACTTCAACTGCAACGACCAATACATCATGTGCGTCGATGACGTTGAACTGACCAGCGGTGCCAAGGCTTACAGCACTATGGAAAGCGGTATGATGGGCAGTGTCTATGCTGTCAACATCACCGAAATCGAAAACTTCGACGAGCGCGTGATCTTCCTCCACAACCTTGCTAAGGATGCCCGCTTCGATGTCATCAACGGCGAAGCCGCCGGCATGTTCATCGTGAGCGCCGCCCAAGGTTATGAAGACCTCGACCTCGAACTGGCCGTCAAGGAATTCACCACCGAAAACGCCAACCAGTTCAGCATGATGGATAAGGTTCAAGCCGCCGATGTGGCTCGCGCCTACAAGTCCGAAATGCCTGCCGAATTCACCAACTCACTGATGATGGACATCTACGCCAAGTCGCGTGAAAACGCCCTCTGCGCCGATGCTTATCCGTTCTGCACCGACGAAGGTATGTATGAGTTCCCGGCTGGCGTCAATGCCGGTAGCGGCGAACCCGGTCCTGACTACGACTGCCTGTACACCACGCCTAACCCAGCTTGGTACTACATGAAGATGGCTGATCCGGGCGACATGGACATCTACATGTACAGCACGCCGAGCGTCGACATCGACTTCTGCTGCTGGGGCCCGTTTGCCGACCCGATTTCGCCTTGCCCGAATGGCTTGACCTCCGACAAGGTTGTCAGCTGCAGCTACTCAGCCAACCCGACCGAGCACTGCATGATTCCTGCTTCGGCTCAGACTGGTGAATACTACATCTTGGTTATCACTAACTACTCGAACCAGACCTGCAACATCAACTTCAGCAAGGTCGCTGGTTCTGGCAGCACCGACTGCACCATCATTCCTCCTGCGATTGTTGACGTCATCGGCTTCTTGATCACTCAAGATGGCGAATTCCTTGCCTTTGCCGGTCCTAACGATCGCGAGTACACTGACCTCGGCGAATATGGCAACCATGTGTATTGCGTCCGCCCGATCTATCCTGGCGAAATGACCCTGCCCGACCACAACTATGGTTGGTCGATGGGTTGCCCGGTCTGCTACGGTGACGGCGATGCCTGCGCCGCTGGTGCTCCTATCTATGCCGAAGAACTCACTGCTACCGACCAAGTGAAGGTGTGGTGGGGTGATCAGAATCCTGGCCCAGGTCCTGGCGGCTGCGAAGGCGACGAGTTCTCTGTCAACTTCGAAAGCGGCATTCCTGCTGGCTGGACCACCATCGATGCTGATGGCGACGGCTACAACTGGAATCTTGCCAGCACAACCATGGGTACTGGCTACGGCCACAACAATTCGTCCGACATGATCTTCTCACAGAGTTACGATAACAACGTGGGTGTCCTCTATCCGGACAACTACCTTGTGTCTCCCGCTTTGACCCTCTGCGAAGGTTCAGAATTCACTTTCTGGGCTTGCGCTCAGGATGCAGGTTATGCCGCTGAACACTTCGGCGTGGCTATTTCCGAAAACGGTGTCAACTTCGACATGGTTCAAGAGTGGACGATGACTGCCAAGGGTGAAGGCAAAGCCAGCAGCGCAAACCGCAGCGGTCGTGCCCAAGGCAGCTGGTATCAGTACACGGTCGATCTGAGCGCCTACGCTGGTGAAGGCCGTTACATTGCCATCCGTCACTTCAACTGCAGCGACATGTTCTACCTCGATGTCGACGACATCGAACTGAACAACGGAGCCAAGAACCGTGCTGGTTTGGTGAAGTACAACGTGTATCGTTCGACCGACAATGCCAACTACACTATGATTGGTGAAGTTGCTGCCGTTGCTGGCCAAACCTACTACGAGTACATTGACACGCCCGCTAATGCCGGCACCTACTACTATCAGGTCCGCGCCGACTATGGCGACTGCGAGTCAGAACCCGCCGTTTCTGGCGAGAACCCCAGCCAGAACTATGTCGTGGCTGGTGTCACTGGTTTGAACGAGAACGACAGCAATGTCGCCCTCTTCCCGAACCCGACCAATGGCAACGTGACCATCCAAGCCACGGGCATGAGCCGCATCACTGTGGTGAGCGTCCTCGGTCAGGTGGTTTACGATACCGAACTCAATGCTGACGAATTCACCCTGAACATGGCCCAGTTCAACGCTGGCATGTACATGGTGCGCGTCTACACTGAGGACGGCATGACCGTCAAGCGCGTCACTGTCATGCGCTAAATGACATTCGGCCTCGTAGGGCTGCCACGATTGTGGCAGCCCTACCAAGGGCCAAACAAAAAGAAAGTCGACCTAACATTAGGCCGACTTTCTTGTTTTATGCTCTGTTTGATTAGGTTTTGTCAGGCAAGCTCAAACTGTTCCAAGAAACGCAAGTCGTTCTCGAAGAACAGCCTTAAGTCATTGATACCGTATTTCAGCATGGCGATGCGTTCCACACCCATACCGAAAGCAAAGCCCGTGTATTTCTCTGGGTCGATGCCACTGGAGATGAGAATGTTGGGGTCGCACATGCCGCAGCCAAGGATTTCGACCCAGCCTGTGTGCTTGCAGATGTTGCAGCCTTTGCCGCCACAAATGTTGCACGAAATGTCCATCTCCGCCGAGGTTTCGGTGAAGGGGAAATAAGAAGGACGGAAGCGCACCTTGGTGCCTTCGCCAAAGAACTCTTGGACAAAATGGTAAAGCGTTTGCTTCAGGTCGGCAAACGACACGTTTTCATCAATATAAAGACCTTCAATCTGATGGAAAATGCAGTGGGCACGGGCCGAAATGGCCTCGTTGCGGAACACGCGGCCCGGCGCAATCACGCGGATGGGCGGCTGTTGTTTCTCCATGGCACGCACTTGCACGCTCGATGTGTGTGTGCGCAGCAGAATATCCGTAACCTTGTTCACATTCGGTTCCTTATTAATAAAAAAGGTGTCCTGCATGTCGCGGGCGGGATGGTCTAAGGGGAAATTCAAGGCCGAAAACACATGGTAATCGTCCTCGATTTCGGGGCCTTCAACGATGGTGAAGCCCAAATGTGCGAAAATCTCGTTGATGTCGCGACGCACGATGGAAAGCGGATGCCTTGCACCACGCATTTCGTTGGCAGGCATACTCATGTCGAAACCGGCATCGTTGCTGTGTTGGTTCTCAAACTTTTGCAGTTGCTCCTCCACCTTGTCCTGAACTACATTCTTCAGTTCGTTCAGTCGCATACCCATCTCCTTGCGGAGTTCGGGCGCAACGGTCTTGAAGTCGGCAAACAAGGCGGGAATAACGCCTTTCTTGCTCAGATAAGTAATGCGGAAATTCTCCAAAGCCTCTTTGCTTTCAGCTTGGAAATCACGCACTTGGTTTAATATTTCCTCAACTTTTTCTTTCATTTTGTTTAGCTTTTGGCCTTTGGCTTTTGGCCTTTGGCTTTTGGCCTTTCATGCCAGAAGCCAATAGCCAATAGCCAACAGCCTTATTTTTCAATCGTAACGGAAATGATGGTGACAGGCTCGACCGGCATATCCATGTTGCCCGTCTTGACGGCGGCAATCTTGTCGACCACTTCAAGACCCTCGGTCACTTCGCCGAAAACGGTGTAGTCGCCATCCAAATGCGGCGTGCCACCCACGGTTTGGTAAGCCTGACGCTGGCGGGCCGAAAACACTTTGCCCATACGGCTTTCAAACATGTCAAGCGTTTTTTCGTCGTACACCTTGCCTTGCACGATGTAAAACTGCGAGCCACTGGAGGCTTTCTTAGGATTCACTTGGTCGCCTTGGCGGGCAGCGCAAAGGGCACCTTTCTTGTGGAAATGGTTGGCCTTGAACTCGGCAGGAACGGTATAGCCCGGATCGAGGCGACCATCCTTGTTCTGTCCACCCTGAATCATGAACTGGTTGATGACGCGGTGGAACGGCGAGCCGTTGTACCAGCCTTCATTCACTAATTTGATGAAGTTGTCGCGGTGCAAGGGTGTGTCGTTATACAGTTTGGCCTTGATGGTGCCCATGCTGGTCTTGATGACAACGACGGTTTTCTTTTCTTCGTTTTTCTGTGCTTGGCAGGTCAGCCCGACCAACACCAAAGCGGCTAAAATCAGTTTTTTCATATTCGATTTACAATTTAAGATTTAAAATTCAATTCATTCATTCACAAGGGAATAGGTTACTTCAAGGCGCATTTTTTCGCCTGTTTCGGCTTCGGGGCCGTTCACTATCCAGCGTTGCGCGTTGTAGGCTGCCCCATTGATGCCCAAACTGAGTCCCAAATTCTCCTTCTTCTCCAAAATCATGCTCTGCAAATACTCCGAAATGCGGAAGGCGACCGACTGCGTGCTTGCATTATAAGTTCCGCCAAAGAAGCCCGAGCCTTCATAATAGTCGGGCAAGAGGTAGGTGGTGCTGTCGGCGTTGAAGCCCAACAGAATCAAGGCTACAGGCGGCCCGAAAACGCTCGAATCCGCCAAGGCGGAGGAAGCCGGCAGAATGAGTTTGGCCTCGTTGACGACGAGGTGACAACCCTCCAGCGAGTCAGTCCAATGGCTGAGGTTGGGGAACATGACACGTGCCCTCACGCCACCCATCGTTTGAAGATACAATGTCGACTGGCCCAAGTCCCACTGCTTATCCAACACCTGACTGACAAATTCAGGGCTTCCCTGCGTATAGTCGTGGTCGAAGTGGTTGAAATAGGTGTCGTATGAGGTCACATGATAATTGTAGCGCATGGGCTTGTCGGGCGTGGCGGCATTGTGGTAATAGAGTTGCAGCATCGAGAAGGTGTTGCTCGTCAGGTTGATGTAACTAACTGAGCCATTCTGACTTACGGCATCGCAAGTGACATAGAGGCCAGGGAATGCCTTTTTGAACAGGTCGGGGCGCGAATAGGCCGTGGTGTCGAGGTTCATCAGGAATTCGCCCAATTCTTGGCTCAACGGAATACGGATGACAGGCTGCCCTACCGTGTCGTTATTCAAAACATGAATCTTGGTACGGGGATGCGGGCAGAATTGGAAGCCGTTGGCATGGTCGACCATTTCCGTGGCCACGGTCGAATGGTTGTAATAAGTGGCATCGAGTGAAAGCGAGTCGGTCAATTTATAGACACGGGCGGTTTGCATGACGGTGGTGTCGCCATAGTAACCTCCGAGGTAAAGTTGCAGCACCAGCGAATCCAGCACGGGATTGGAGCCGAAATTCTGTCCGGCCACCGAAAAGCGGAACTGGGTATAGAACCCCGCCTCGGTCGTGCCAAACACGGGGTCGTTCATGGCACCAAGCATGGCATAGGTCGCGTTTTTGGTCATGATGGAGTCGAGGTAGGAATGGCAGACGATTTCCGCCGTGTCGGTATGGTAGACACCGATGTAGTTGTTCTCCGAAATCAGGTTGTTGCCGATGGATTCGGGCGACTTCTTGCACGCCGCAAAAGCCGACAACAGTATGCCAATCATTAACGCCAAACAGGTTCGAGCGGTTGAATGATGTGTTTTCATTATGTTTTTTATTTTTTCAGGAAGGAATCATAGAAATCATTGCAGGCTTGGGCATAATGCACCTGCTCCGGATAGGTGAGCACGGGCTTGCTGACGGTCTGCAAATGAGCCTCAATCTCAGGATTCAGGTGGTCAGTGCAAACCACAACGCCGTCTGAATAGTCGATGGCGGCCTTGGTCAGGTTGACGTAGTTGGCCTCCTTGAAATATTTGAGGTCTTTTGAGGTCATACCCGGCAGTTTCATCTTCTTGTCGAAACCGGGATTGAAGTTCTCCTCAAAGCCGTCGTCGTAAATCGAGTAGATGATTTTCGTTTCGTTGAAGAGCGGGTTGTCCCTCACGTTCATGGCTCGTTTGATGTAGACCGGCATGAGGGCCGAAATCCAGCCGTGGCAGTGGATGACGTCAGGCGACCAGTTGAGTTTCTTCACCGTCTCGATGACGCCACGGGTGAAAAAGATGCAACGGCTGTCGTTGTCCTCGCAAAACACACCCTTTTCGTCATACATCAAGTGCTTCCTCTTGGTGAAGAAATCATCGTTGTCGATGAAATAAATCTGCATCCTCGCCTTTTGGATGGAGGCCACCTTGATAATGAGCGGGTGGTCGGTGTCGTTGATGATGAGGTTCATGCCCGAGAGGCGAATCACCTCATGGAGTTGGTTCCTCCGCTCGTTGATGACGCCGTAGCGGGGCATGAAAATCCTGATTTCCTTTCCGCTTTCTTGTGTGGCTTGGGGCAGATAACGACCGACGAGGCTCATTGGCGTTTCCGGCAAATAGGGTGCGATTTCTTGATGGACAAATAATACTCTTGTTTTGGTAGTCATGGGCTACAGTTTTGCTTAGAAACTACAAAATTACGCATTTTTTTTGGAATAACGCAAATAAAAATAAAAAACCCTACCTTTGCAAACACAAACCGCAGCCCGCTATGGAACACGAACACTTTGAAAATCAAGAACATGAATGGGAGTCGAACCTCAAAGTCACCGAAGGCGTTGATGGTCCCATCCAAGTCAACCCCAACGCTTTGGAACGCATGAAACGCAACCAGCAGCAGCTCATGCCGTTGGACTGGTATGTTGAAGGCATCCTCAAAGGCGACCGCGTGACGCTGAGCAAGGCTATCACCTTGGTTGAGAGTGCCTTGCCGAAGCATCAGGACTTGGCCCAACAAATCATCGCGGCCTGCCTGCCCCACGCGGGCAAGGCTTTGCGATTGGGCATTACGGGCGTTCCGGGCGCGGGCAAAAGCACCTTCATCGAGGCTTTGGGCGTACATTTGTGTGACAAAGGACAAAAACTTGCCGTCCTCGCCATCGACCCATCGAGCCAACGCTCAAAGGGCAGCATCTTGGGCGACAAGACCCGCATGGAAAACCTTTCCGTGCATCCCAACGCCTACATTCGTCCATCGGCCTCGGCAGGCACTTTGGGTGGCGTGGCTCGCAAGACAAGAGAAACGATAATTCTTTGCGAAGCAGCGGGTTATGATACGATTTTCGTGGAAACCGTAGGCGTGGGCCAATCGGAAACGGCGGTACATTCGATGGTAGATTTCTTCCTCCTTATATTAATCAGCGGCGCCGGTGATGAATTGCAAGGCATCAAGCGCGGCATTATGGAGATGGCCGACGGCATAGCGGTGAACAAGGCCGACGGCGACAATGTAATGCGTGCCAACCGTGCCGCCGCCGAGTGCCGCAACGCGCTCCATCTCTTCCCCTTGCCAGAATCGGGACAAGAGACCAAGGTGCTGACTTGCTCCGCTTTGACGGGCTTCCAAATCGACGAGGTGTGGCAGATGGTGGCCGATCACGTCCAGGCCATCCACGACAACGGCTATCTCTACCGCAAACGCGCCCAACAGGACGTTCAGATGATGTACGACTCGATGGATAGTGCCCTGAAAAACGATTTCTACCAAAACCAACTCGTTTCCGACCTTCTCCCCTTGGTCGAAAGCGACGTGCGCGGCCAACGGATGAGTGCTTACATTGGGGCGCAGAAATTGTTGGATGCTTATTTTAATATGTTGAAAAGGTAGGCAACCATAAAATAAACGGTTTATTATCAACCTGCTTTTTGTGCACAAGATTTTGAATTGAGGTTGAAATGGCACTATGCATCATCCTAATCGTGTTAATCGTTGCCTTTGTAATTCTCAAGGCATCCAGAAACACTCCAGAACACAAAGGGAGAGAAGGAGAACTTCACGTCCATAACACTCTCGAACATCTTCCAGATGAATATATTGTATTTGACGATGTGATACTGAAAACTACTAACGGCACCACACAAATTGACCATATAGTTGTATCTAGATATGGAGTGTTTGCCATTGAAACCAAAAACTATCGTGGTGAGATTTATGGTAGTGACGACCGCCAACAATGGACGCAAATAATTGTGACGAATGTCACATACAAGAAGAAGTGGTACAAGACCTATAGCTATGTTACAAAGAACCGTTTTTACAATCCTGTGAAGCAGTCCGTGTCACATGCCAATGCGATTAGAAAAACCTTAAACGCCTGGCCTAACCTTAAAGTGGTGCCAATCGTCGTGTTTGCTGGCACTGCCGTCCTTCAGAACGTCACCACGCAGCATCATGTCGTCTACGACGACCAGCTGCTGGCCACCATCCAAAGCTACAGCTATCCCTGCCTCTCTGATGCCGATGTTGTCCAAGTGGTCAACCGTCTAACCCAGCAAAACGTCAGAGACCAAGTGGATGACCAAACCCATATGAGCAACGTCTATGCCGCCAAGTACAAAACTGACAGCAAAATAGCCTCCGGCATTTGTCCCCAATGCGGCGGCACCCTCGTTCTCCGCCACGGCAAATACGGCAACTTCTACGGATGCTCCAACTATCCCCGTTGTAGGTTTACAACGCACTAATTAGAATGGTTAGCAAAAGAAAGACCATCACACAACTGTTAGTTCTAATGAGTTATGCTTTAAAAATCCAAATGAAAAAGCAAAGTCTGTCAAAAATAATCATAATTTTGCATCATTGAAACAAATTGCCCCTATGGCATAGATTTTCGGACATTTTATATTGTAATACAACCAAACCACACAACCATGTACGACGAAACAAAAGAAAGAAAAAGCGGTACGAGAGTGATTCTTCTCGTAATCCTATGCATTGCCTTTTTGATAGCAATTCTATGGAAACAAGGATTGATTCATTGGGAGCAGTCGCCCGAGGAGCAAAACGAACAAATTGCCACTGTTGAAAAAGAATCGACAATTACCCCAAATTCTGGTTTTATGGTTTCAGAATCGGATTGGGAGACTCTTCAAAATGAGGTCAAACAATTGCGTAAGGAGGTGGAACAACTGAAAGCGGCCAAGCCCAAAACCACATCCACACCAAAACAAACCACAACACAAAATGAGTTAACACCGCCGCAACCATCCAAACCAGCAGCAAAAAGCACTATAGAAGTACGGGAATCAACACCAGCATATCCCTCCTCTATTAAAACATCTCAAACAAAAGAAACTGCAAGCACAACAATAGATCCAAATGCACTTACATTGGCAAACTATCATCACGACTGGGTACAATCGGAGGCAACAGTGGCGTTGCAAAACAACACAAACCGTACAATTACCTATGTCGCAGGACGTATGATATATTACGACATGAGCGGTAATATGCTGGATTATCAAGATTTCACAAAGTCTATTACAATAGAACCTAGCATGGTAAAAAGTTTCTCATTGAGGGGTTATGGTCATAGAGAACAATTTGCATACTATAAGAGTAAGACTTCTGCCACCAATCCAGACCGAAAGTATAAGGTCAAATTTGAGTTGAAATCGTATAAATAAAAACAAACTGCGACTTGTATGGAGTAGCAGTCACCCTGAAAAATTGTGTTTATATTCAACCACCGCATGAGTGCGTATATTGGGGCGCAGAAGTTGTTAGGTGTTTATTTTAATATGCTGAAACGTTGATAGTTACAACTCGTTTTGTTCGTAAACCAGCGGAAAGTGCCAAAAAAATTGCGATTCCGCTGGTTTACGAACATTTTATAATATAAAAACTTGGTTTTCTTTTGATTACAAAAAGCAAATTATCCAAAACCAACTCGTTTCCGACCTTCTCTCCTTGGTCGAAAGCGACATGCGCGGCCAGCGGATGAGTGCTTACATTGGGGCGCAGAAGCTGTTGGATACTTATTTTAATATGCTGAAGAGGGAATAACACAACCTTCGTTTTCGGAATTTTGTGTTTATAAAGCATAAATCCTTATGTACCAAATATTTCTGCTGAAACGATGGATTAATGAACGTATTGTAGCTTAGAGGTTAGTCCACCATCAATTTGGAGGGAATGAAACGGTCGATAATCACGAAATTACCGTCAATATGGAACACGACTGTCCATTTGTGGTTCATGATGGAAAGTGTTTTGGCCTTCGGATGGATTCTTCTTGCCGTCGCAAATTGGCTATACCGATACATATCAGCAGTGTAGGAAAGCGAAGCCAATTTGCCTAATATCCTGTTCACATAATTGTGTCCGCTCTCAACACGGTACAACGACGCGATGTAACGCACCATTCCATCGAGATCGTCAGTTGCATCATTGCTGACTATCACCCTGTAATTCCGCATAGTAGGCATCAAGTTTTTGGTGGAAGAGTTCTCCAAAACGCTCCAATGTCATACATCCAAATGGTATGTCTTGCAAAGAAGAACCTTGAAAACAATGGGCTTGCTCCAAATTTCCATAGGTTACTGCTGGTTCGGAGGCTATTGCCGTTTTTTTGTCTTCTTGTGTGTCGTAAGTTTTCATTGAAATGTGACAATTTTGGTTGCAAAAATAAGTAGTTTTTTTGGAATCATGCAAAATCCTTGTTTTTTCTTTTTGAAAAAAACTGCAAAGATTGCCGCACATTGCGAAAGGTTTGAGGCAGGTAGGAAAGACTTTTTCAACAAACTGGTCACCAACACAAAATACAAGGACATTCGCTACGGCATCAAACTCTGTTACAAGAACATAAGGTTTCAACGGGAAATTCTACACCTTGCCTTACTTCGCAACATTCCTGCTGAAACGATGGATTATTGAACGAATCGCAAAATAGAAACGACGTGCGCGGCCAGCGGATTAGCGCTTACATTAGGGCGCAGAAGTTGTTGGATGCTTATTTTAATATGCTGAAACGTTGATAGTTACAACTCGATTTGTTCGTAAACCAGCGGAAAGTGCCAAAAAAATTGCGATTCCGCTGGTTTGCGCACATTTTTTGTAAAGATGTGCCCTGACGAGTCTTTACAAAGCCCTATCATTCAGACAATTTCCGATACTCCTCCGCCTTCGCCGCATCATCATTAATAAGGTACAACTCGTAAAGGTTGCGGCAAACCTCTTCGCGAACATTTTTCTCTGCCTCCGTGAAAGGCCCTTCGCCCAATTTTTCGAGCACGCGCTCGTATTCCTCAATCAGTTCCATGCCTTGCTCGCCGTTCGACTCCATCGTCTTGGCGTTGTTGAATGAAATCATCCAGTCTCTTAGTGCCATATTTTCTTTATTTTTCCTGTTTTCGCAGAATGTTGAACTTTTATTTCTATCTTTGCGCAAAAATAGTAAAACACCATTAAATAATATCAAATTATTCAAATAATATGAAAAAAGCGATAAAACTCATAACAACATTTGCTTTATTACTAGTATTTACATCATGCAACAAAAGCAATGACATTACGAGTAAACCCGTAAATGCTCGCTATGAAGTAACAACAATTGATGGGAATCCTGAAGAAGCCCAACTTGTTTACATTACGCAAGATAGAGTTGGATACGGAAATGGCCTTCAAACCCTGACTGAAAAAGTTACCACACCATGGCAACATGAATTTATAGCATATACTCCTTTTAATTTTACCGTATACTGCAATAATTACAATAACTCCAACCATAAGATTGGCTATATTGTTCGTCTTTATATAAATGATGAATTGATTACAGAAAGAAAAGGAGAGAATTATGTTCAATTGAGTTATATGCTCACCGAATGAAATCCACACATAGAGTTTATCCATAATCAGTATTGAATCATTATTTTTTAAATTAAATAAATCGTAATGGACCAAAGAATTTCCATGAACCCCAATCGTCTGGTGCAGTACCTCCAGAAGCCTGCATCGGAATTCACTCGCGCCGACATCATTCGTTACTGCGAGGAAAATGAAATCGAATTCGTCAACTTCCACTATTGTGGCTGGGACGGCAAATTGAAGACCCTCAACTTCGTGATTCACAGCCTCGAACACCTTGAGAGCATCCTCACCGCCGGTGAGCGCGTCGATGGCTCGAGCCTCTTCCCCTTCATCGAAGCCGGAAAGAGCGACCTCTATGTGGTGCCGAAGTACCGCACGGCCTTCCGCAACCCCTTCACCGAGGTTCCGACCTTGGACATCCTCTGCTCGTTCTACAACCGCGACGGCGAGCCGTTTGAGAGTTCACCAGAGCACATCCTGCACAAGGCACACGAAGTGTTCAAGAAGACCACGGGCCTGCAAATGGAAACCATGGGCGAGTTGGAGTATTACATCATCGCCGATGACGAGGAAATCTACGAAGTGCCCGACCAGAAAGGCTACCATGAGAGTGCTCCGTTCAACAAGTTCACCGAGTATCGCGTGGAGGCCATGCGCCTCATCGCCCAAGCTGGCGGCCTGATCAAGTACGGCCACTCTGAAGTGGGCAACTTCACCTATGAAGGCAAGATTTACGAGCAGAACGAAATCGAGTTCCTGCCCACCAACATCGAGGATGCCGCCGACCAACTCGTTGTGGCCAAGTGGATTATGCGCCAATTGGCCTACCAATACGGCGTCACCTTGACCTTCGCCCCGAAGATTACGGTGGGCAAAGCCGGTTCGGGAATGCACGTCCACTGCAAGTTCACGAGAAACGGCAAGAGTGTGATGGTCGAGAAGGGCGAATTGAGCGAATTTGGCAAGAAAGCCATCGCCGGCTACATGGAAGCTGGCACTTCGCTGCCTGCCTTCGGCAATCCTAACCCGCTGTCGTTCTTGCGTTTGGTGCCTCATCAGGAAGCCCCGACCTCGCTGTGCTGGTCCTACTCGAACCGCAGCGCCTTGGTGCGCGTGCCGCTCGGCTGGATTAATAACGGAAAGGACATGGCCGCCAACGCCAACCCGCTCGAAAAGAAGTCGAACAAGGACTTCAGCGAGAAGCAGACCTTCGAATGGCGTGCCTCCGACGGCTGCGCCGACATGTACCTGCTGATGGCCGCCCTCTGCGCCGCCGCCCGTCACGGCTTCGAGATGCCCAACGCTCTTGAAGTGGCCGAAAAGACCTACGTCGGCCTCGGCGTGAACATCCACGACGACAAGAACAAGAAGCTCCAAGAGAGCCTCGAACAACTGCCCGACAGCTGCGTGGCCGCCGCCAAGGAATTGGCCAAAGACCGCGAGATTTATACCGCCAAGGGCGTGTTCTCCGATGCCATCATCGACTACATGATCAAGTTCCTCACCAACTTCAACGACGCCAACCTCCGCGCCGAACTCGGCAACGACACGGAGAAGATCCTGAAATTGGTGAAGGATAATATCCATGTGGGATAAACCATCATCGTAGAGACGCGGCGCGCCACGTCTCTACCAACAAAAACGGAAACGGCCATGACAAAGGACAAATTCAATTGGAGATTTTGCCTTTGTTGTGGCCTTTTCTTTTGGTTCATTGTCAACATTTTGCAGGGCATTTTCACAGAAATTCAAGAGGACGAGGCCTATTATGCCCTTTACGGTGAGCACCTTGCATGGGGCTATTTCGACCACCCGCCCATGGTGGGGTTGATGACCTTTCTGAGCAGCATTTTCTTTTCGGGCACCTTGGGCGTGAGGTTTTTCACGATTCTTGCTTCGTGCTTGTCGCTATTTGTGATTTGGAGAATTGCTAATAAAGATTGCTTTGAAAAGGGTTTGTTTGAATCCCCCCTGCCCCCTTTAAAAGGGGGAAACGCAAAGCGACAACTAAACAACTCTCAACTCCCAAATCCAAACTCTAAACTCTCAACCCTAAACTCTACACTCCTCTTTTTCACAATCGCCTTCTCCATCGTAATGTTCAACATCTACGGCTTCGTCACCACGCCCGATGTGGGATTGATTCTGTTTTCGGCCTTGTTTCTGTTGGTTTATCAGCGGTATTTGGAAGAAAGCACTTGGCTCCGCGCCTTGCTGATGGGTCTGCTGATAGCCTGCATGGTTTACAGCAAGTATCACGCTTTCATGCTGTTGGGGCTGATTGTGCTGTCTAACCTCAAATTGCTGAAAGACGGCAAGTTTTGGGTGGCTTGTTTCATTGCTTTGGCCTTGTTGACTCCGCATATTTTATGGCAAGTCAACAATGATTTTCCGAGTTTCAGATACCATCTTTCGCAGCGCAGCGAGCCGTTCCGCTGGAGTTATTTCCTTGAGTATCTGCCAAATCAACTGCTGATTTTCAATCCGTTCACATTTGGAGCAATAGTTTATGTGCTATTCAAACATAGCCCTGAAAGGGCGACACGAATAGGAGCAGGCGGTGCAACCCCTGCTGAAAACCAAGTTTTTGAGCGTGGCCTGAAGTTCATCCTCATCGGGTTCTTTTTCTTCTTTTGGCTGATGGCTTTCCGTGGCCATGTTGAGCCGCATTGGACCATTGTATGCGTGATTCCAGCGGTGGTTTTGGTTTATCGCAAAGCGTTGGTAGACGAGAAGTTAAGGAAATACTCTAAGCGTTTCATTTTGCCTTCGCTCCTATTGGTTTTGGCTATCAGGATTCTTTTGTTGTCACCTTTGGCCGACCGATTCGGTTACCACGGCAAGGAAAAATACTACAAAGCCATCGAACAAGTGGCGGGCGAAAGTCCCGTGGTGTTTCAAGGCTCGTTCCAACAACCTGCTTTGTATCATTACTTTACGGGCAAGGAAAGTTCCACCTTGCGCAGTTACTACGACCGAAAGACCCAGTTCGACCTTTGGCAGTTCGACATGGCTTGGACAGGTCGAAAAGTGTTCATTTGTGGCCCCGTCATCGACTTGTCAAAGACATATCATATTGACGGCATGGAATTTGAAGGTTATCTTGCCGAGCATTTCCAGTCGGCGAACAGATTGGTTTTGGATTTCAGCATCAACACCGCGAATGATGGGGAAATCCCCGTTTTTCGCATTGGCGACACTATCAACATGGATTTTTCCATTTTCAATCCCTACGACCAACCTATCGACTTCAACCACAGCGAAATGGAAATGAATCTCCGCGTGCTGTTCCCCGACCAACTTTTGGCCTTCCCTTGCATTTACGAAGACTTTCCCCCGCTCCAGCCCAACACGACCTACCGAGGCCAACTGAAAGCCATCGTATACAGCAACCTCGCTGCCGGTACTTGCCGCCTGACACTCGCCATCGGCGACCGCATAGCCGTCTTCACCCCCGAAGGAAAAGCCGTGGAAGTGCGAATCGAAAAGAAAAACTAAGGATTTGTGCCGGCCCAAAACGCCTTTTGTTGGGTTTCCTCCTCGCGCATCTGCCTGCGTATTTCGTTGATGTCGTTGCGTTTCTTCTTCTTGTCAATCATCCTTTGCTCGCCGTCGGCGATGGTTTCCAGCACCTGCCGCAGATTTTTGTCCTTTTCCAGTAGGAAGGCATGGCCCAGACCTTCAATCTCGCGGAGATTGCGCATGATATGTGTCAATTTTTCGGCGGGCAGGTGGTTTTGGATGAGAAACAGATAGTCGAGGCGCGGCGTGAAGGCATAGAGCATCCTTTCCCTATAGGTGAGCGAAACAAGATTGTAGACATTGTAGTTGTCGCCGGCGGTATAATAAAAAAAGGAGAAGGGGTTGCCCTCGAAGATGAGGTCGTCGTATCTGACAAGGTCGATGGAGAGTTTCGTGTTGATGTTCCAGGCCAGTTTGTAGTCGACCATGCTCGAATTGATGCCGACGACGGTAGTGTCCTCAAACGACGCGATTTGTATTTTTCTGTTTTTGGGATTCATGGCGCAAAAATAGGAATTTTGTAAAAGCCAAGGCATTGCTGCTGCGAATTTCCCCCTTGACCAAAATCAAAAAAGCATGACCATCACTTCCAACAACCCGAAGACGATAGCCATCTCCGCCGTGGTCTTATCTGCAACATATTTGCAGTTTTGGGAATAATTTGTAACTTTGCAGTCGAATAAAAAGAAAAACCGATGACTACGTTTATTGACACATTGGAAGAAACCGCTGCCACTGAGGTGCAAGACGACCTCACACCAGAGCAACGTGCCTATTGAATACACGGTATTTTCCCCCATTCCGCAAGCACTTCGACGAAAAAAACTTGACTTTCCCGAAAAAAGCCCTATCTTTGCAGTCCCAAAATGTTCTTTCATTTATTAAGTAACTGTTCAGAATTAAACTGCAATATCTTTTGACTTCGGGACACGGGACTTCGAGACTTCGGGACGAGTAAGTGCCTCGTAGTCTCGCAGTCTCGCGTTCAATATGTAAACTAATTTTACTCATCTACTTATTTACAAACAAAATCAACCCTAACCATGGACAAGAATTTACTTCAAAAAGCAAAGGCGCCCATGATTGCCTTGATTCTCTTTAACCTGTTTGCTTTCAGCCGATTGAGCTTTGGACAAACAAATGTCGGCGAAACCATCGTGGATGGTGTGCGCTATATACTTTTCGATGACGGCACTGCCTCCATCGAAAACAAGGATGCCACAAACTACAACCCCTCTGGATTCCACGGCCACATCAACGGGACGCTCACGCTGCACGAAACCGTCACTTACGAGGGCAACGACTACACGCTCACCCGCATCGAACAGTATGCCTTTTATGAATGTGAAAACCTGACGGGCCAACTCGTGCTGCCCAACACCATTACTCATATTGGACCGAATGCATTCGTGGGCTGTAGGAATCTCTCTGGCTCGCTCACCCTGCCTCCGCTGTTGACGGAAATTGCCCAATACACGTTCTATGGCACCAAGTTCACGGGCGACCTCACCATCCCCAACGCAGTGACCACGATTGGCAAATATGCCTTCAACACCAATTTGTTCAGCAGCATCGATGTGGGTGATGGCGTGACCACCATCGCTGAACGTGCCTTCAATGGCACTATGGCTGATCAAGTCATTTTGGGCCGCAACGTAACCACCGTTGGCGACTATGCCTTCAATTATGGCGGGGATTCGTCAGACCAGCATTATATCTCCATCGAATGCCGCAGTGTCATCCCAGCGCAATTGGGGACAGACGTGTTCATAGGCCATCGTATTAGTTTTGAAAGCATCATAGTACCCTGCGGTTCGAAAAGCGCCTATCTTGACCCAAGTTACAATTGGACAAACAACGGTGCTTGGGATTTATCGGTTTCAGAAGCCGACTTCCAAAACGTTTGCATCGACGGCGTGTATTACCAACTCGTCTGCGACGGCCATACGGCCAGAGTGATGAACAGTGCTTTTTTGGAAAGTTCGCAAGGGGCATCGTATTCGGGTGAGGTGGTTATTCCCGCCACGGTGAACCACGAGGGCATCACCTACAGCGTCACTGCCATTGCGCCATACGCCTTTGACTTTTGCCAATTATTGACTTCGGTAACCCTTGGCAGCAACATGCAGAGCATTGGCTATAGAGCCTTCGGATTTTGCAGCAGTCTCACATCGATTACCTTTGAAGGCATGACACCTCCATCGGTAAATGTTGATGAATCATTTACTTATATACGCATTGTCTCCGTTTGGGTGCCATGTGGTGCAACGACAAACTACCAGAACTCAGATTGGAATGCTTTCAGCATTTTCGAAGGTGCGGTTGCTGAAATCAACGGTCTGAGTTATCAACTGCTTTGCGACAATACGGCCAAGGTGTTGAATAGCCCTAATTACAGCGCGCTGACCTCCGTCACGATTCCTGGATCGGTTTCTTACGAAGGAACGACCTACGCCGTCACCGAAATCGCAACAAATGCCTTTAAGGATTGCTACAGCCTGACGGATGTTACGATACACGAGGGCGTTGCCTCGATTCAGAGTCTCTCATTCAGGAACTGTTCCAACCTGACTTTCGTGACGCTTCCTTCAACGATGACTTATATCGGAGTCGGTGCCTTGAGCTTCTGTACCAACCTTGCGACCATCAACAGCCAAGCCACCACGTCGCCTGCGTTAGGGGAAAATGTGTTTTTTCAAGTTCCAACCACGACGGAAGTGATAGTGCCTTGCGGCGCGTTGGGAGCCTACCAAGCCAACACGGACTGGAACAGCCTGACGCTCATAGAGAGAACCATCTTCAAGATGGATGAATTGTTCTACCAAATCGAGTGTGGCAACACCACGGCCACGCTGATCCCACATCCTTCTTATACTACGCTCGACTATGCTGGTATTGAGGACTTTGAACTTGAAGGAAACCAATACACCGTCACCGAAATTGCGGCCAACGCTTTCGCAAATTGCAGCAACATCATGGCGATAAACATCCCCGCAAGCATCACAACCATAGGCGATCACGCCTTCCAAAATTGCACGGGTCTCTACTTTATCTTCAGCAATGTCGAAATGCCTAATTCCATCACTTTGGGCGAGGGCGTTTTTGAGGGCATTTTCGATACTGCGGTGCTGTATGTGCCATTCTGCTACCAATACGACTACAGCCAATCGGAAGATTGGAACCATTTCGCGGAAATCGGCGGCAATGGCTTTTGCGATTTCACTTTCACAGGTTCGCTTTCGGACGACAACAGTTGGTCGAACCCTGAAAACTGGATGTATGAAGCCATTCCTGATGAAATAGGCAGGGTTGGCATTTTCGGGGAGTGTGATGTGGACGAAGATGTTACAACATCTTCCATCACCATAAACGGAAACAGTTATGTGAAACTTACCGTAGAATCAGGCAAAACGCTCATTGCCAACGATTTCATCTATAATCAAGGCAATTCCGAAAACTTCGTCATTGAGGACGGGGCGCAAGTCTTTCATCCCAACGCGGGCGCACAGGCCACAGTGGAGAAGAACATCACCGCCTACACGCCCAACACCAAGAATGGTTGGCATTTGGTCAGTTCGCCCGCCATCGAGAGTTTTGCGCCCACGGCGGACAACGGCTTCCTCGCCAACGAATACGACCTGTATTTCTATGAAGAGTCTACACATCATTGGCGAAACCACAAGCCCAACGGCCAATACGCGAACTTCAACATCGAGCCGCTGAAAGGCTACCTCTACGCCAACAACCAAGACGTGACGCTTATTTTTGCGGGCAATCTTTGTGCTGGCAACGCCATGGTGAATGTGCCTCTGTATTATACCCCAACGACAGGCATCTTGAAAGGCTTCAACCTTGTGGGCAACCCCTTTGCGCACAACGTGACGGCTTTCACGGGCAGCAATGTGGCCACGGAAGTCTACCGTATGAACGGCGATGGCAACGATTTGATGGTAGGCACGATAGGCGATGCCAATTCGCTGCTTCCCGGCGAGGGCTTCTTCGTGAAGGCCATGGGCGACAATGCTTCCATCACCTTCAACAGCCGCGCCAACAACTCCGAGCGGTCGCTGAGCCTGTCGAAGGGCCGCATCACCTTGGAAGTCAGCGAGAACGGCCTCATCATCGACCGCTTCATCCTGAAACGCGACGGCGCACCTTTGGAGAAGTTCACGCTGAACGAGAACAGCACAAGGGTTTATGCCACCGAGGGCGCACAGGATTGGGCAGTCGCCGTCATTGCGAGCGAAGCGAAGCAATCCAGTCCCACAGAACAACCCATCAACTTCAAGGCCGCGAAGAACGGCACCTACACCCTGACCGTGAACGTGGAGAACATGGATTTGGACTACCTGCATTTGATTGACAACCTCACTGGCGCGGATGTGGATTTGCTGACTCCCCCGGCCTTCGGCCACCCCCTCTCAGAGGGGGAAGCGCAAAGCGGCGCGGAGTTAGGGTCCGACAGGCCAGCGACCGATAGTCGAACCCCGGCAGGCATTCCCCCTCTGAGAGGGGGCCAGGGGGAGTCAAAAAACCCGGCAGGCGTTCCCCCTTTGCAAAGGGGGCAAGGGGGATTTAACTACACCTTCACCGCCAA
>CACZDU010000014.1:0-93011 GCA_902780055.1 uncultured Bacteroidia bacterium
CCGAACAGAGAAGTTAAGCCCCGCAGCGGCGATGATACTGCGCGAGAGCGTGGGAAAGCAGCCCGCCGCCCACCCACAGCGGAAACCCTCCCAGAGAGAACTGGGAGGGTTTCCTGTTTTCCGGGAGCGGCCAATCCTCCACGGATTACCCTCGCAGGGTACGGATTTTGGATTCCTTTTCCACTCGCGCAAGTTTTCCGCCGGATGGCCGTGAACGTGTCCGGATTTTGCATACTTTTGCAGCTTCAAAAAGGCGCGAAACCTATGCCAAACAACTATAAATCATTGATATTCAATAAGATACAACTGTGGGGGGGGGGTAAATTTCCCCATGGCTTTCGTGCATGCACCATCCAAGGCAGGGCCGAAGGGCTTTGTCTTGGTTTTTTTGTGCCTGCCGGGGTATTGGGATTCCCTGTCGGCTTCCTTTTTACTCCCCCTGGCCCCCTCTCAGAGGGGGAAGCGCGAAGCGGGAGAGAACTTGGCGAAAGACTTGGCAGAGAACCCGCAGCCGGTAGGTTTCCCCTTCTGAGAGGGGGTGTCCGCAGGGCGGGGGAGTCAAGAAAACAACTTGGGAGTTACTAATTAAATCTTTAATTCATAAATCTTTAACTCGATAAGACAATGAACAACAGCAAAAAACTGAAAGCCATCGTGCTTTCGCTCGGGCTGGCAGCCCTGATGACGCCGGCCACACTGGACGCCCAGATCAACCGTGGGCTGCTGCAGAACCCCTACAAACAGGACAACAGCCAGAAGAACACTGGCTTGATGAACACTCAGCCCCGTAGTGGTGAAACATTCGACATCACCAACCAAGGCATTGGCGATAACAGTGCCCCGTTGGGCAGCGGCCTCGTCATCCTGCTTGGCGCAGGCCTCGGCTATGTTGCACTTAAAAAGAAGGAGGACTAAGCCATGAGAAGAATGACCTATTTTGTGATGGCCTTGGCCTTGGTGCTGGGCTTCACGCAGTGCAAGAAAGACCAACCCACGCCCCAAACCCAAGGCGTGCGCATTACGCTTAACGTGAATGGCGGCAATAGCAACTCAAGGGTTATCGTGGATCCTACGGGCCACACCGACCCCGACTACGCCACAGTGACCTTTGAGGCTGGCGACGTGATTTACGTTGGCAACAATGGCCATTATTGCGGATACCTTGAATACGACGGCAACAATTTCACAGGTACAATTTCAGATGAAAACCTGTCTTCCAACGACTACCTGCACTTCTACTTCCTCGGAGGAAAGGGATTCACGCCTACCATTAATGAAACCGATAACACTGCCACGGTCGTCATTTCCGACCAATCTTCAAAATATCCTGTGATTTCCTACAGCCCTTCAAAAGAGCCTTACCAAGGTGAACGTTCATACTCGGCCAAGTTGCAGAACAAGGTTTCCATCATGAAGTTCAACGTGATCACGCCTTCCACGGCACCTATTTGCATCACTGGAATGAACAACACAGTGAGCGTTGATTTTGCGACCATAGGCGACGAACAAGATAACGGCTTCAGCTACAGCCAAACCGATGATGGTGTGATTAAAATGGCGGGCGGAAGTGGCACTGCTGAAACCCCTGCCGTAAAGTGGGCCATCGTGCTTCCCCAAGAAGTTGTTGAGGCTGGCGATGCTTATTCAGACGACCATTCTTACATTGGTACGCGCCCCGCTATTGAAGGTGGAATAGGAATGAACCAATTCTTAAATTCTGGTCTTGAATTGGCCGTGAACACCCAAGTTTGGGATGGCAACCTCTCAACACTTACAGGTGAGGAGCCATACGGTTATGCCACTGCCACCGATGGTATGACTATTACTGGCACACTTACTGCCAATTCTGTACAAGTATTCATAGCTGATGGTGCCAATGTTACCTTGCAAAACGCTACCATCAATGGTCAAGGCTTTAGCAGTTACAACTATGCAGGCCTCAACCTCCTGGGCAGTGCCAACATCACTCTGGTAGGCACTAGCACCATGTCGGGCGGCAATGAAAAGGCAGGCATCTATGCTCCTGTGGGCGGGACACTTACCATCAGCGGCGATGGTACCATCAATGCTACGGGCGGCCAATACGCTGCTGGTATAGGAAGCAATTACCTAGGTTCCAGCGGCGACATCGTAATCACCGATGGCTCTGCCACCATCAATGCTACGGGTGGCTATGCAGGTGCTGGCATCGGTAGCGGTTACAAAGCAGCTTCCGAATGCGGTAACATCGAAATCACCGATTCCTTCACCGGCACCGTCAACGCCACTGACCATTACGGTAGTCCTGGCATCGGATCTGGAAACAGAAGTAGTTGCGGAAGCATCACCATCAGTGGTGGTACTATCAACGCCACAGGTGAAGACGGTGGTGCAGTTGGCAATGGTGCTCCTGGCATCGGCTCCGGTATAGACGGCTCCTGTGGTGCCATCACCATCAACGAAAGTGTCACCCTCGTCACAGCCGTTAAGGGCAATAGTGCCCCTTGCTGCATCGGCAAGGGCAGCTCTGCCTCCTGCGGCACCATCACCATTGGCGGCACGGAGTATCCCAGCGGCGCAACGCCCAACCAGGGTGACGGATTGACGTTTGTTTATCCTGTTCCGGCTCCTGTCATTCCCGCAGGTGCCATCAATAGCATATTCAATGTAGGCACTAGTGCCAGTCCTAAATATGTATACTTTTCTCAAGGCAATCTGCAATACTCTCAATCGGCGGATAAGTGGTCGTTTATGGAGCACCAATATGATATGGTGGAAACAACTGGCATGAATGTAGGCACCAATTATGCCGACCAGGACATTGTCAGTCTTTTCGGCTGGGGAACGGGCAACAACCCTACCAAAACTGGAGGAGGAGCCGCTGAGTATGAAAACTATACCGAATGGGGCACCAACACCATCTATAGCGGCACCACCGCCACCACAAACTGGCGCACATTGACCCGAGATGAATGGGACAACCTGTTCGCAAACCACCAATATGGATATGTCATGATATCGAATGGTTCACAGTGGATTTGTGGAGTGGCCATTGACCCGTCTTCAACCACTACGCTTGATACTAGCCATTCTCACTGGTCCAACAATATATACTGGACTGGACTTGATGCCTTTATCGCCGATGCCGAAGCTGGAGGCTGGCTGTTTCTGCCTGCAGCGGGCCTTCGAACTGGTACCAGTGTCGCTAATGTGAGCGATCCTGTTTCGGGTGCTGGCTACTATTGGTCATCAACGAAAGAATACGATTCTTTATTAGAATGTTATCAGTCAAATTATTTGTTGATTAAAAGCAATGATGATGCTATGATCAATAGAAACCTAGGATTTATTGGTCATTCTGTGCGCCTGGTGAAGGATGCCGAATAACCCGACGACCATCGTCTAAACTTCAAAACACAAGGGCGGCCATCATCCGATGGTCGCCTTTTTTCTGCTGCCAGCCCGCTCCGCGCCTGACTGCCGCTTTGCGTCATCGCGAGGCACGAAGCAATCCAGGGAATCCGTTTTGCTGCCACCCGTTCTTCCAAATTTGCAATTCGGAAGGCGTGAATACCAGCATTTGCAATGCTGGGACGAAATAAAACCGGCCTAATCAAGTTCATAAAAGGCGACCTTCATTTTTTGAGGGTCGCTTTTTTGTTGGTTTTAGGTGGGGTGGGGTGTGTTGCGGCTGCCACGGTGTGACAGCCCTACAAGCTTCAATGGAAACGTTATCTGTAATGGTCGGGGTTGTAGGGTTGTCGTATCACGGCAGCCGGTCGTATTGCGGCAACCGCTGTTTTTCCGGCGGGGGCAAGGGCAGGGGTTCCGCTGCGTTTTACCGCCTGCATGATTTCGGGCCGTCCCTTTGGGACTTTGTAGGGGGCGCGAGGGAACCCCAACCAAAAAACCATAAAACGCATTGTGCCGAATCTGCAACATTTTTACTAATTTTACGGCCAAATTCAAAGGTATGGCCAAGAAATTGGTGGTTGTTTTCATTTTGCTGATTTACAGTTTATTAGGATTCTCACAAAGTCCCAATCAAGATAGCATTGCACCAAAAAAGCCATCCCTCTCCCCTTCCCTGCCCATCGATTCCACCTTCGTCACTTACAACGCCTTCCAGTTCGACAGCATCTTCCTGAACAGTTCAAAAATCATCGACACACTGACTTTCCACACTTCGGACTTTGAGGTTTTGGAACGCGAAAAGACCATCTACAGCACGCTCTCCAACACGGGACTTGCCCATAAGTCGATGAGATTCAACCATCTGCATCAAGCGGGATTCGACATGAGCCTTCCCTCATTCATCGTTTACATGCAAAACGAAAGCAAGATGGTTTCGTACCAGTCGGTCCTTCCCTACTCCGAAATCCGCTATGTGATGACCACCGCCGACAAGGAGCAGCACCTCAACGTCAAGTTCGGGAGGCAGTTCTCCCCTCGCCTATTCGTTTCCTTCGCTTTCAACACCGACTTTTCGCCCGGGACGTTCAAGAACAGCCGAAGCCTCAACAACTATTTCTGGCTCAACGCGCATTACTTCACGAAGGACAACCGCTATGGCGTGATGGCCTACTATTACCGCAACAAACTCGAAATGGGCGAAAACGGAGGCATCGTCAATGATGAAAGTTACATATCTCACACAGAATCAGACAATTCCGTCATCAATATCAACCTTTCTTCCGCGACCAATTTCGTTGTTTCGAGCGGTATCGGTTTCGAGCATTACTTCAACCTCTTGCCACAAAAAACAGTGGTCAAGAAGCAAGAAAGCACCACCATCGAAAACGATTCCATCACCACGATTCCCCTTTCCAACGACAGTCTTTTGATGGACACATTGTCGATGGACACTTTGAGGATAGACACTTTATTGATAGACAGCATAAAAACCATTGAAAATCAAGATATTGCAGTTCAAGAAACCAAGGTCAGGAAATTCACTTTGGGAAGGATTTGCCACAGTTTCAGTTACCTGAACAACAAACTCTACTACAACGAGTCCTCCCCCACAGCAGCCTTCTACCAACCTTACGACACTTTGCTCAACACAACGAAATCGACGGACACAACCTTGGTGAGGGCTATAAGGAACTCGCTGAAATGGAGCAGTTTAGGCTACCAAAAATACAATGACGACATTCCATTTTACCTTTATGCGGGCCTCTCGCACGGTTTCTATAAGGTGAAACTATTCGACTACCTTGAAGGCGAAACATTACTTTCGCGCAACTATCAGCAACTCAGCGTGAACGGCGGCATCATCGTCAATCTGTTCAAGTCGACGCGCATCACGGGGCAAGGCGAACTTGTCACCTTGGGCTACCAAATCGGCGATTTCGACCTCAGAGGGCAATGGAAACAGTTCCTCGGAACGAGCAGCAAAAACTGGGGTTTCGCCACCTTCGACGCGGAAATCAAGCGGCAGTCAGCCAACTGGTTCGAGGAGAGTTATTCGTCAAACCATTTCCGCTGGGAGAACGATTTCAAGGCCGCTACCTACCTGACTTTCAACCTGAAATACAACTACAAGACCTATTGCATCGGCGTGAGGCAGACCAGCATCGCCAACCTGATTTATTTCGACACCGATGCGCGTCCCGCCCAAAACGAAGGCATGTTCAGCATCCGCGAGGCTTACCTCAGTTTCTACCAAAGCCTTTGGCGATTTGAGTTTGAGGGTTTTGCGAGTCTGCAAAAGTCGAGCAATGAAGAAGTTATGCACCTGCCTCTGCTTCAGGGCCGACTGAAAATCGGGTATTCGCAGCCCATTTTCCGCAAGGCTGCCACACTGTATCCGAGCATTACGGTACGCTATTTCACCAAGTATTACGCCGATGCCTATATGCCCGCCACGCGGGTTTTCCACCTTCAGAACGAGGTCAAAATCGGGAATTTCCCTTTTATCGACATGTCGTTGGCCATCAAGGTAAAAAAAGCGCATATCTATTTGGTTTACAGCAATATGTTCCTACTTACGGGCAACTACAATTCGTTCATCGCCCCCCACTACCCCATGCGCGACAGCAGAATCTTTATCGGGGTCAATTGGAGATTGTTCAACTAAAACCACGCAGCAATGATTCAACCCGACCTGATACCCACAACCAACACATTGTCAAGACTTAACGATACCTTACCGCAACTCAGGGAGGCTTTTCCCCGACCTGACCTCATCAACACAGTGGCGGAGCAGGCGGCCAGCGGCAGTTCGTCAAAAGACATAGGCCTGACCATTGCCATCATCGGTTTGCTCATTTTCACGGCTCACCTTTTCAGCGAAATCTTCAGCCGCAAGCGCATCCCCGATGTGCTGTTTCTCATCATCATCGGCTTGCTCATCGGCCCCGTTTTCCATTGGGTTTCGCCCGAAAGTCTTGGAAACGCGGGCAGTCTATTTTCGGGCATCACGTTGGTCACCATTCTTTTTGAAAGCGGTACACAACTGAGATTCAGTGCCTTAAAAGGCTCGTTTAGAGGAGCCTTGAAACTCACCGCCTTGAATTTCGTGTTCTCCGCCATCGCCGTTTGGCTGGTGGGATGGCTGCTTTTGGACATCGACCCCGTCATTAGCATGATGCTTGGATGCGTGCTGGGAGGCACGGCCTCTGCCGTGGTGATTCCCATTGTGAGGCAGATGCGCATGTCGGAAAAACCCGCCACCATGCTCATCCTTGAAGCCGCCATCGGCAATGTGTTCAGCATTGTCCTCGCCTTGGCCCTGATGCAAGCCATCCAGTCGCGACACGTGGTGTTTGGGGCCATCCTCGGCGACATTTTCTCCTCGTTTATCCTCGCCACGGTGATGGGTCTGATTGGCGCCATCTTTTGGGCTTTGATTCTCGACCAAGTTCGCAACATCAAATATTCCATCCTCACGACACCCGCCTTCGTCTTCATCATCTACGGACTCAACGAATGGATGGGCTTCAGCGGAGCCATCGCCGCCTTGGCTTTCGGCATCGGCATGGCCAACATCGACAGCATCTACAACACTTGGCTCAAGAAATTCATCAAGAAAGTGCCGGTCAACCTGAACGAAACCGAGCGTTCCTTGTTCTCGGAACTGGTGCTACTGCTCAAGACCTTTTTCTTTATTTATGTGGGCATTTCCATCCAACTCAACCAATGGCATCCATTCGTTATCGGACTGGGAATCAGTGTATTGCTTTTCATCATCCGCATTCCAGCCGTCCGTTTTGCCATCTCGAAGAAAGAAGGCATCCCCGAGAAGGAAATCGTTTTCATGTCGGCCCTCAACCCCAAGGGACTGACCGCCGCCGTACTTGCCACGCAAGCCCTCATTTACATTCCCGACGGAGAAATCGCTTTGTTTGTGAGGAACATCGTCTTTTCCGTCATCCTCTCCACCATTGTCATCAATTCCATCCTTATTCCCTTGATTGACAAGGAGAAAGGACTATATCGCCTTTATCTGAAAATGTTGAGTTTCAACCAAAAAATGAAAAACATGGTGAACAAGACCAAGCATGAAGGCGAAGAATGGCACCACAAACATTCGAAGGCACATAATCTTGTCGGAGAAATATTTCATTCTGAGGTGATTACGGAAATAATCGAACATCAGGACAAACCCGGAGCCGTAATCAACAAAGCTGAATCGGGAAACATGGACGTAGCAGACTAAAAAACTATAAACTATGGAAAATCAAGCAGAAAAGAACGAGCAGAACCAAGTTGACGCATCGGTCAACGCGAATCAGGAGCGAATCACTCCCGAAAAAGTCAACAAACTACACAACAACGAAATCTTTGTATTCGGCAGCAATCTGCAAGGGATGCACGGCGGAGGCGCGGCGCGAATCGCTTTCCAACGCTATGGAGCCATCATGGGCCAAGGTGTTGGTTTACAAGGGAAAAGTTATGCCATTCCCACCATGCAGGGCGACGCAAGCACCATCAAGCCCTACGTCGAAGAGTTCATCGATTTCGCCAAGCAGCACCCTGAAATGACTTTCCTCGTCACAAAAATCGGTTGTGGCATCGCAGGCTTCACACCCAAAGAAATCGCGCCGCTGTTCAAGAAAGCCGTCAAGGTACAAAACATTTACCTGCCGATAGAATTTTGGGAGGAGTTGAAGCAGTAACGGCCAATTGCATCAAAACCTATAGACGAGCAATCCTCTCACCGTCCAATCGTGGAAGGCACCGCGAAAAGCGATGTTGTCTGCCTCATATTGGGTGTATGGTTGGTCATCGAAGGCATCGCTGCTGCGGAAATAGAACCAGTTGTAGGTGAATTGCGTCGAGAAATAGAAACGGTTCAAAGTGAGGCTGATTGCCGCACTGCCGATGTAATTGGGCATGGGATAACACAAAATCTTGGTGACTTTTTCGCCGGTTTTTTGCCCGTCGTTGTTCATTTCGTAGGCAGTGGTTTTCAGGTAGTTGAATATCGTCAGCACGGGCATGGCGGTCAAATTAATCGTGAGGTTGCGAAGCCCTTTGTCGCGAGCCTCGACAGGGTCTTTATGCCAAGGCACAAAGTTGACCGAATAGCCGCCACCCACCGAGGCTTGCATCGTGGCGAAACAGTCCAAGAGGTTGTAAGTGTTCCATGAGGCTTCGGGCGAGTTGTAGAGATTGCCTTGCATGAAACGTGCCGTCAGCATCCACGAACCGGCCGTGCGGCGTTGCACCAAACTCTTCTTGTAGGCTGCCGGATAGGCGAAACGCTTGTTATTGAAGACGTAATAGCCATCGATGGAAAGGCTTCGCAGTGATGCTTTTTCTTCTGTGATGAACTCGTCTTCAGAGGAAACCTTGCCATCTTCGTCAAAAAAAACGATTCCCGAAACGAAAGGATTGCTGATTTTGAAGTAATTCAGACGCAAGCCCCACGATTTTCCAAGGATATTGAAGGCAAAGGCACTCTTTTTCTCCGCACTTCGAGGCCCCACTTCGAGGCCATAGCCTAAAACTACATTGCCATAGCCGACTTCAAGGCCAATTTTCTTGCAAAGGCTTTCCCTAAGTCCGTAAGTAGAAATGCCTTTGAGCGAGTGTGTTTCGTCTAATTCGAGGTCGAAGTCCACGCCCACATCGAAGCCCGCTTTTTGTCCAGTGGTGAACAAACCCAAAGAAAAACCGGGGTTCGGTTGGTAAATGCGCGACGAGTCAACCACAGCGGGCTTGGTCAGAAAACGGTTGACCTTTCCCCAAAAGGTTTCTTGGGCTTGCAGGGAAGTGAAGCAAAAAAACAGGGCTGTGATGACTATGAATCTTTTCATTGGTGAGGAATTTTGCGCAAAGGTAAGTATTTTTTGCAATATGAGATATGTCGGCAATTGAATGTGAAAATCCGTCCATAGCGTGCTTAGAACATTAATTTTTATGGTTCTAAGCACGATATAAACTGAAAATTATTGTGATAAACATCAGAAAATATTGATTTAATAAATTGAAAATCAATTATTTTATTCTTTAAAAAGGTCTTCTATTGTAATTGTGCTTTGAACGCTATGTTGATACACATTCTGTTTTACTCCGAATGGTGTTATCAATGTCAGATGGATGGATTTGTGGGTCTTTTGCGATTCGATAAATCGACCGGTTTTGTGACGGAAGTCGGCATCGTCTTCGTTGTTGATGGCATATTCTTTTGTCGAAAACTTCATTTCGCAGAGGTTGGTCACTCGGTCGGAGCGGTCGATGACCATATCGATCTGTGCTCCAGCACCATAGACAGGGTCTTTCAACACTCGCCACGAAAACACCTGAGTGGAAACTCCTGCAATGCCCAACGCTTGTTTGATTTGCTTGAGATGCTCGAAGCAAACTCGCTCAAAGGCCAAGCCCTCCCAAGTGTTGCGGATGGGCGTGTTGGTGTTGACACTCCAAAAGGCTTCATCCGTTCCCGCCGTGTCGCGCAGGAATTGGTAATAAAACAAAGTGTAATTGTCAATGAGTTGGAAGATGGCGTTGTTTCGCTTGATGCCTTTGTAACTGTATTTTCTGATGAAACCACAGGCTTCCAAATCCTGCAACACCCGCGTCAGTTGGCCATTGTTGTCGATATTCCCTTCGCTGATGAGTTCCTCGCGGGTCAGCCCCATACGCTTAGTGCCTAAAATGGAAACCACTTTCAAGTATGGTTCGGGATTTTTGAACAGCGAATCGTATAGTTCCTTGTATTCGTAATGCAGTTTACCGCGAGGCGAAAAAAACAGATTGTCAATGTTTTGAGCTGCACTTTTCCCTTGTTCTAACAGCGACCAATAATAAGGAACGCCACCCATCACCATATAGGTTTCCAAAATTTCAAATCGGCTCATTTTCAGGTGGCGACTTTGGGCATATTGTTCACATTCATTGAGCGTAAAAGGTTGTAGGTGAATACGGTAAGTCACGCGATTGTGCAGGCCGCCGTGGTTGCGGAAAACATTGTTGATAATCCATGAGGTGGCCGATCCGCAGATGATGAGCAGGATGTCTTTGCGGGCTGTGGCATAGGCGTTCCAAAAGTGTTCGAGTGCTGAAACGAAATTGGAGCGAGGTGCGTCCATCCACGGTAGTTCATCAATGAAAATCACTTTTTTGCCCTTCTTTTTTTGGTCAAGAAACTCCGAGAGGAGAAAAAAAGCATCGAACCAGTCGGTGGGAATGCGACATTTCTTCATGCCGCTTTTGAGGAGCGATAGCCTGAATTCCTTCAGTTGTTCCTTCGTTTTTTGGTTGGCCAAACCTGAGTGTTGGAAGGCAAATTTATACTTGAAAGTCTCCCTAACCAAGAAAGTCTTTCCCACGCGCCTACGACCCATTATAGCGACAAATTCAGAATATTCGGAATCATACGCTTTCATTAATTCGTTTATCTCTGATTTTCTGCCTATTAACATGATTAAAATGTGTATGTTTTCGGCTGCAAATTTATAAAAAATCCGTTTATAGCGTGCTTAGAACATGTTTTTTTGTGGTTTAAAGCACGCTATGAACGGAAAAACCGCCCGCTGGAAAACTTTCCAACGGGCGATTTTGTACCTGAAAGTCGGCAATTATTTCGCCTCCTTCGGATAAGTCAATCCCATGTTATAAAGGATGAACGAATAAATATCCGCTTGTTCCTCAATGACCTTGGAAATGGGCTTGCCGCCACCGTGACCGGCCTTGGTGTCGATGCGGATGATCTTGGGCTGGTCGCCGGTTTGGGCTGCCTGCAATGCGGCCGCATACTTGAACGAGTGGGCGGGCACCACGCGGTCGTCGTGGTCGGCAGTGGTGACCATGATGGCGGGATAGTGTACGTCGGCACCGCTCTTGATGGTGTGCAGCGGCGAGTAGGCATACAAAGCCTTGAACATGGCTTCGTCGTCCTCGCTGGTGCCGTAGTCGCTGGCCCAGTTCCAGCCGATGGTGAAGAGGTGGTAGCGGAGCATGTCCATCACGCCAACTTGCGGCACGGCCACGGCGAAGAGGTCGGGGCGCTGGTTCACTACCGCACCGACGAGCAAGCCACCGTTGGAACCACCGTTCAAAGCCAAATATTTCGGCGAGGTGTATTTATTATTAATAAGGTATTCGGCGCAGGCGATGCAGTCGTCAAAAACATTCTGTTTCTGCAACTTGGTGCCAGCGATGTGCCATTCCTCGCCGTACTCGTTGCCGCCGCGCAGGTTCATCTGGGCATAAATTCCACCGTTCTCGATGAAGGGCAGGCGCGAAGTGCTGAAGCCAGGATTGAGCGTCACGTTGAAGCCGCCGTAACCGTACAGGAAGGTCGGGTTGTTGCCGTCTTTCTGCAAGCCAGCCTTGTAGGTCAGGAACATCGGGACCTTTGTGCCATCCTTCGAGGTAACAAAGACCTGCTCCGTAACGTAGTCGTCCGACTTGAAGTCGATGGCGGGCGCGCGGAACACGGTGGAGGTGTTGTCGTCGATGTTGTACTGGTAAATCGTGGTCGGGAAGACGAAAGAGGTGAAGGCATAGAACACTTCGGGTTCCTTATATTCGCTGCTGAAACCGACCGAACCGTAGGTGGGCAAAGCAATTTCGTGGAGATGCTGTCCGTCCATGGTGTAAACGTAGGCGTGGTTGGCGGCATCCTTGTCGTAGGTGACAATCATCTTGCCCTTGGCGAGGCTGATGCCCGAAATGACGTTCTCGCTTTCGGGAATCACATCGACCCAATTCGCCATTTGTGGAGCCTTAGTCGAAACCTTGCAAATACGACCCTTCGGCGCGTTGTAGTTGGTGAAGATATACAGCACATCATCAATCACGTCGATAGGCATGTACTGGTAGTCCATGTTGTCAGCAATCTGCACAAACTTGCCCTTCGGGTCTTGCATATCGCGGATCCACAACGTGCTACCAGCGCCTTGACCGCTCTCGAAGAGGAACATGTAATGCTCGTCCTCGGTGAGGTCCACTTGATGGAAGTAACGCGGTTGTTTAGGATTGGAATAGAAGAGCTCATCCTGTTCCTGCGGCGTGCCGAGTTTGTGATAGTAAATCTTGTGGTTTTCGTTCACATTGCTGAACTCCTTGCCGGCTTCGGGGCGGTCGTAGGCGGCATAGAAGAAGCCGTCCTTGTACCACGATGCGCCCGTGAACTTGGCCCATTCGATGTGGTCGGGGAGGAGTTCGAGGGTGGCCATATCCTTCACATAGATCTCAACCCAGTCGGATCCGCTGCGTTGGATGGTGTAGGCCATGTATTTGCCGTCGTTGGAGAAGCTGATGCCGCCGAGGGAAACCGTGCCGTCGTCGGAGAGTTTGTTGGGGTCGAGGAGGACGGTAGGCTCACCGTCAAGCGTCTCTTGCATGTATATTACGCTTTGGTTCTGGAGGCCGTCGTTCTTCGAGTAGATGTAGCGTCCATGCTTCTTCGAGGGCATACTATAACGCTCGTAATTAACGATTTGCGTAAGTCTGTCCTTGATGGCGTTGCGGAAGGGGATGTGGCTCAGGTAGTCTTGCGTGACTTCGTTCTGCTCCTTGACCCATTTCGCGGTCTCGGCGGAGGTGTCGTTTTCGAGCCAACGGTACGGGTCGGCGACCTTCGTTCCGAAGTAGTCGTCAACGACGGTTTCGTCCATGCGTGTCTCGGGGTAAGCCTTGACGGAATAGCGTTCAGGCTGCTTTGGTTGTTGATTGCAGCCGAAAAGGGTGATGATACTGCCCATAATGATAAGTGTGGATTTTTTCATTATTGTGTTGATTTAAGATTGTAGGGGACAAAAGTACGATAATTTTGGGGAATGGGTGAATATTTATTTCTTATTTTGTAGAATCAATTCCATGAACCATTCAGTTGGGACTATTTCAGACATCACTTATGTGAGTTCAGGGAAAAGTTGTATCTTTGCGGCAATAAAAACACATCGAAATGGAAACTGTTCAGGAAAGAATTCATCCAAAGGATATTGATGTTTTATTGGCTTTGCGCCAACGGGCATCGTTGCTTGTGTCGCAAACCGAAAGCGAAGAATTGCTTGCCGAAGCTGTAGCCATACTTAGTGGTATGCCTTTGCCATGTGCTTACACTTACGAACAGATGGAGATGTCGCTAAGGGAAGCCGAAGCGGATTACCAAAACGGAAACTTTGTGAGTCATTCCTCTATTTGTGAGCGCTATGGCGTATAAACTCCATTGGCTGAGAAGGGCTTCCAACGAACTCGATGCCATTTACCAATTCTACAAGGATTTTGCAAGTGAGCAAGTGGCAAAACGTAGGATTGGGAAAATCATCCATAGTGCCGACCTTCTTAAAACCATGCCTTATTTGGGAAGAAAAGACGAAGATTTCACACACATACGACCTTATCGCTATTTGATTGTCTTGACCTATAAAGTGTATTATTTCGTAGAGGATGATGGTGTTTACATCGCTTCGATTTGGGATTGCAGACAAGGAGGTGCAGCATTTTAAAAAAAACATTACCTTTGCGCTTCAAACGAACCGACAATGATTGACCTATTGAAAGACCTCAACGAGCCTCAGCGTGAGGCCGTTACCACCATAGAAGGCCCCGTGATGGTCATCGCGGGCGCTGGCTCGGGAAAGACCCGTGCCCTCACCTACCGCGTCGCCTACATGATCCAGGAAGGCATCGACCCGTTCAGCATCATGGCGCTCACCTTCACCAACAAGGCCGCACGCGAGATGAAGGAACGCATCATGCAACTCGTGAACGCTACCGACGCACGCAACGTGTGGATGGGCACCTTCCACTCCATTTTTGCGAGAATTCTTCGCATCGAGGCGGAGAAAATCGGCTTCACGAGCAACTTCTCGATTTACGACACCGACGACTCGAAAGCACTCATCACTCAGATACTCAAGGATTTGAGCCTTGACACCAAGGTCTATCCAGCCAAGCAGGTGCTTTCGCGCATAAGCTCGGCCAAGTCGAGCCTGTTTTCACCCGAAGACTACGCCAACAACAGCGACATCCAAGAAACCGACCGCAAGTCGAACAAGCCGCTGATGGCGCAACTCTTCAAGCTCTACAACGACCGCCTGCACCGCGCCAACGCCATGGATTTCGATGATATTCTGTACTTTACGAACATCCTCCTACGCGACAACCCCGATGTGCTCTACAAATACCAAAACCACTTCAAGTTTATCCTCGTCGATGAGTATCAAGACACCAACTATGCCCAATACCTCATCGTGAAGCGCATCGCGGCCCTGTTCGAGAACATCTGCGTGGTGGGCGACGACGCACAAAGCATCTATGCTTTCCGTGGCGCAAACATCCAGAATATCCTCAATTTCAAGAACGACTACCCTGATTACAAGCTGATTAGGTTGGAGCAAAACTACCGTTCCACCCAAAACATCGTCAATGCGTCGAACAGCGTCATCGCGCACAACAAGGACCAAATCAAGAAAAAGGTGTGGAGCGACAAGGAAGCGGGCGAACTCATCGGCCTCATCCACGCCAACAGCGACACAGAGGAAGGCACGATGGTGGCCAACAGCATATTCGGCTACAAAATGACGCGCCATTTGGCCAACAAGGACTTCGCCATCCTCTACCGCACCAACGCCCAAAGCCGCTCGATGGAAGAAGCCCTGCGCAAGCAGAACATACCTTATAAAATATACGGCGGCCTCTCGTTCTACGACCGCAAGGAAATCAAAGACCTGTTAGCCTATTTCCGCGTCGTCATCAACCCGGAGGACGAACAGGCCTTGCTTCGTATCATCAACTACCCCGCCCGAGGCATCGGCAAGACCTCAATCGAGCGCATGATGGTGACCGCCAACGAGCAACGCACCAGCATCTGGAAATGCATGGAAAACAACGTGTTTCCGCAAGACTTCAACATGGGCACCCTCAATCGTTTCCGCGACTTCATGGTGATGATCAAGAGTTTCCAGAGCCTGCAAGCCAAGATGAACGCTTTCGAATTGGCCAAGCACATCACCAACACCATTGGATTGATAAAGGTGCTGAAAGAAGACGACTCGCCCGAGGGCGTTTCGAGGGTGGAGAACGTGGAGGAACTGCTCAACGCCATCATGGAGTTCAGCGACCGCCAAGTGGATGAGACCACTGGCGAGACCGCCCGCGTGGACCTCGTTCAGTTCATGGAAGACGTGGCCCTGCTCACCGACGCCGAGATGAAGAAGGACGACGGCGACAACGACTTCGTCAGCCTGATGACCATCCACAGCGCGAAGGGCTTGGAGTTCCCGTATGTGTATGTCGTTGGCATGGAGGAAAACCTTTTCCCTGGCATCCTCAGCCTCAGCACCCGCGAGGAATTGGAGGAAGAACGCCGCTTGTTTTATGTGGCCGTCACCCGCGCCATGACCAAACTCACCTTGAGCTATGCCGAGCAACGCTACCGCTACGGCAACCTCACCCTGAGCGAGCGTTCGCGCTTCGTCGATGAAATCGACGCCAACCTCATCGAGCAGACGCAGAAGGCCTCGTTCAGAGGCACTTCGCCAATGGGCGGCAGAGGCACTTTCGGTGGACGTTTTGGCAAGCCCATCGCCGAGCCGGAGCAACACGGTTTCCGCAAGATAGAGAACACGCCCACGGCAAGGCCAAGTTACAGCCAACCCGCTGTGCCACAAAACTTCGAGCCTTCCAATCCCGACCTGCTTCAAGAAGGGATGCGCGTGATGCACGCCAAGTTCGGCGCAGGCACCATCCTCAGCATCGAAGGCGCAGGGGCGAACAAGAAAGCCTCCGTCAACTTCGACGCAGGCGGCGTGAAAATGCTTATGCTGAAGTTTGCGAGGCTGGGGATAATCCGTTAGTTTTTCCTTTTCGCGCCGATATTTGTAACTTTACAGCCAATAATCATCCAAATCATGGAATTTAGTAATCCAATACTGCTACCAGAATTCATCGAAACAAACCTCCAATTGACAGACAAAAAATTCCACATTCCAACTAACCCGAGCAAGGAATTCAGAAGCGCAAGGAGGGATATTATCAGGGATGCTTACAAACTGCTGTTGTCAAGACTAAATGGAAAGAATTACATAAACAACGATTTCTTGGGCAAAGACATACACATTATCTGGAAGGAAAGTTTCCAAAAAGCCTCGAACAACGCCACAAGGAATTGGCAAACCACATACGCTGTGCTCAAACTGCCTGAGATTATCAAGCACGCCAAACCTTTTGATGAGAATTACAGGTGTTTTGATGTCAAGGAAGGAAGCCAAACCAAGAACCGGTATGTTGAATTAATCAAACTCAGACATACTTTTAACAGCAAAAGTATTGATTACATGAATTTTACCATCGAATTGGTCATCGGCAAGAAAATGGATGGGAAGCATGTTCAATACAGTCTTGAATACATAAAAAAAGCGTGTAGTTAATCCATGCCGAAGCCGATCTACACGTTTTTCAAATGAAAATGCAGTTAATCCATGCAAAAGCCAATCTGCGCTTTTCACACCGCAAAAATACAAACTTTTCCCCACCTCGCAAGGGTTTTGGCGAAAAAAATTCTTTTTACGAAAAAAACGCAGGCGGCGTGAAAATGCTTATGCTGAAGTTTGCAAGGCTGGGGATAATCAGATAAGTTCCCCAAAACGACAAGGATTACGCCATTGCCTACGCTGAAGACGCCAACGTGATGCCTTTGTGCTTCACCACCAAAGAAAGCGGCATCTACACGCTGAACTTCAACACGAAGAAGATGAACTACAGCTACTTGCACCTCATCGACAACGCAACGGGCATGGACATCGACATGCTTCAGACCCCGAGCTACACCTTCGACTCGAAGGACTGCGGCTATACCACCCGCTTCAAGATCGTGTTCGCTGAAGATGCCACCAACGAAATCGCCGAGAGCTTCGCTTACGTCAGCAACGGCCAGCTTATGATCAACAACAACGGCAATGCCACCCTGCAAGTGATGGACATCACCGGCCGCATCCTGAGCACCGACGACATCCAAAACAGCTACAGCAAGAGCCTCAACCTGAGCACGGGCGTATATGTGGTCCGCATCAGCAACGGCAACGATGTTAAGACGCAGAAGATAGTAGTGAAATAAAAGTTTTTTGAATCCCCCCTACCCCCCTTTTAAAAAGGGGAAGGGGGATTCCGAAGACTCGAAACGGAAAACAGAATAGAATAACAATAAAAACCTAAAATACAATGAAAAAACTTGTTTTGACAATTGCAATCTCTCTCATAATGGGAATAACCGTTTTCGCCCAGCAAGACGGGGGCGGCGCACTAAGAAGAAGCAAAGAGTACGAGTCCTACAGGAAAGCCAACAATATGAGGGGAGATGACGCACGCTTTTGGCTTCCCACCCACAATACCAATGGTAACTGGGATGCCAAAGATGAACCCGAGGCTCCTCTCGGCGGTGGTGTCCTGCTGCTCGTCGGCTTTGGCGCGGCCTACGCCATGACGAAGAGAAAGAAGGAGGACTGAACCATTAAACGCTCAAAACCTAAAAAAGCTGTACCGCAACTTGCGGTGCAGCTTTTTTTGATGTACGCTTCTTGGTGTGGATATTTTTCCGTACCTTTGCAAAAATTTTAAGACAAGATGGACAAAATCGGATTAACCTACAATACTGAGAAAGAGCAGATTGTGATTCCCGAATACGGTCGTTGTATTCAGGAAATGATCAAGAAACTGCCTGAGATCGAAGACCGGCAGCAGCGCACCGAAGCCGCCAAATACATCATCAGCGTGATGGTGCAGATGAACCCGAACATCAGGCAGTCGAGCGACTTCGAGCACAAACTTTGGGACCACCTCTACATGATTTCGGGCTACAACCTCGATGTGGAAAGTCCCTACGCACCACCCACCCCTTTGGCACAACAGAAAAAGCCCCAACATATTGGCTACCAAAACAATGACATCAAATACGGTCACTATGGCCAATACCTTATCAAGATGATTGAGGCCGCCTCGAAGGAAGAGAACGACGAAGTGCGCGAGGCCCTCGCCTACTCGCTGGCTGGCCAAATGAAGCGTAATTATATAGAGTGGAACAAGAGCGTGGTGAACGACCAAGTCATCCTCGACGACCTGAAAAACATCTCCAAAGGGCGACTCGTCATCGGCGAAATATCGAAACAGAACCAGAACGGCGACATCCTCGGCAAAATCAGGCAAAAGCCCCAACAGCAGCAGCAACAGCAAGGCAAGAAGAAGAAAAAGAAGGTGCCGAACCTGAAGGCCAACATGAACAACCCGAACAACCCGGCGTATAAGCTGAGGATGCAACAGATGGGAAAGGTGTAGTTTGGCTCTAAGCTGTAAGCCGTAAGCCATAAGCAACTTACAGCTAAAGCTCAAAAACATGGTTCAAACAATCTTACTGCTTATTGCTTACTGCTTAAAGCTCAAAAAAATATGGCATCACTAAAGATAAAAGGCGGCAACACGCTTCATGGCGAAATCACGCCGCAAGGCGCGAAAAACGAGGCCATGCAAATCCTTTGTGCCTGCCTGCTCACCGACGAGAAAGTCACCATCCACAACCTGCCCGACATCCTCGACATCAACAACCTGATTGCCCTTTTGGAAGGCATGGGCGTGAGCGTGGAACGCCCGACACGGCATGACATTACTTTACAGGCCAAGTCGCTCAACTTCAACTACTTCAACGAAGCGGCCTACCAACAAACCGCCTCGAAACTGCGCGGCAGCGTAATGATGACCGGCCCGATGCTGGCTCGTTTCGGCAAGGCCTACATGCCCAAGCCCGGCGGCGACAAAATCGGTCGGCGTAGGTTGGACACACACGTCATTGGTTTACAAAAATTGGGTGCCATTTTCGATTTCGACACCTACCAAGTCGGGGTGCAACAGGGCGGACTGAAAGGCTGCTATATGCTCCTTGACGAAGCCTCCGTGACCGGCACGGCCAACATCGTCATGGCCGCCGTGATGGCCGAAGGCACCACCACGATTTTCAATGCCGCTTGCGAGCCTTATCTCGTGCAACTCTGCACCATGCTCAACAACATGGGTGCCGACATCAAAGGCGTGGGTTCCAACCTATTGACCATCAAAGGAGTAAGCCAATTGCACGGCACAGAACACACCTTGCTTGCCGACATGATCGAGGTGGGCAGCTTTATCGGCATGGCCGCCATGACGGGCAGCGAAATCACCATCAAGAACGCGGGCATTGAGCAACTTGGCATCATTCCCGACGTTTTCCGCCGCTTGGGCATCCAAATGGAATACCGTGGCGACGACATCTTCATTCCCGCGCAAGCGCATTACGAGGTGCAGACCTTCATGGACGGCAGCATCCTCACCGTGGCCGATGCGCCCTGGCCCGGCTTCACGCCCGACCTTATCAGCATCGTTTTGGTGGTGGCCACCCAAGCCAAAGGCACCGTGCTCATCCACCAGAAAATGTTCGAGAGCCGCCTGTTTTTCGTCGACAAACTCATCGACATGGGCGCGCAAATCATCCTCTGCGACCCGCACCGCGCTAACGTCATCGGCCTCGACCATTCCCACAATCTTCGCGGCATCCGCATGGCCTCGCCCGACATCCGCGCCGGCGTCGCCCTGCTCATCGCCGCCCTCTCCGCCGACGGCACCAGCATCATCGACAACAGCGACCAAATCGAGCGCGGCTATCAATATATCGACACGCGCTTGAACGCGCTTGGCGCGGAGATTGAGCGGATGTAAGCCTTAAAATTGCCGAAAAACGGACATTTTTATGTAATTTTGTTGCCGAAAAACGGACATTTTTATGTAATTTTGTTGCCGAAAAACGGACATTTTAATACTTATTGCGATGATTTACAGAAAAATAGAGCTTTTTATAAAGAATTGGGTGGAATCTTCCTCAAAAAAAGCCCTTTTAATCACTGGTGCAAGACAGGTTGGAAAGACATTTTCGATTCGAAAAACATTGAAGGAAAATGCAGTTTCATTTGTCGAAATCAACTTTTTAGAAAACGCAGACGCTTTACAACTTTTCCAGCAGACCACCAATACCCCAGACCTTTTGCGTGGCCTTTCCGTGCTTGCGGGAAAGCCTTTGAAAAAGGGAAAAACAGTCTTTTTTTTCGATGAGGTGCAATGCTGCAAGGAAATCGTCACAGCGATAAAGTTCCTCGTCGACGAAGGCAGCTACAAATACATCTTGAGCGGTTCGCTTCTTGGCGTGGAATTGAAGGACATCCGCTCATTCCCTGTGGGCTATTTGGATATTAAGGAAATGTATCCACTTGATTTCGAAGAGTTCATGAAATCCAACAATTTTTCGGACGAAGTTTTCTCTCATTTGAGAAACGCCTATGTAAATCTCACGACCGTTGACGATTTCATCCACCAGCAAACCATGAAACTTTTCCATCTGTATCTCATCGTTGGAGGAATGCCCGCTGCCGTTGACATCTATTTGAAAACCAACAACATCGCCAAAGTCATCGAGGTCCAAAAGTCCATCATCGACCTTTACAAGAAAGACATCGCCCAATACGACCCCAAGGAAAAACTCTATTTGGACGAAATACTGATGCTGATTCCCTCGGAAATCAACAGCAAGAACAAACGTTTCGTGCTGAAAAACCTGAACGAGAACCAGAAATTCAGCCGCTACGAAAACCGATTCCTTTGGCTTCGCGACGCAGGTGTCGCCCTGCACACTTATTGCGCCAACGAACCTGCACTGCCTTTGATGCTTTCCAAATCGCGCAACCTCTTCAAACTGTTCCTCAACGACATAGGCTTGCTTTGCGCCATGTATGCCAACGGGATACAATTGAAGATCTTGCAAGGCGAAATCAACATCAACTTTGGAGCAGTTTACGAGAACTTCGTCGCCCAGGAACTTACGGCTCACCAGTTCGACCTTTATTATTACAACAGCAAGAAAAACGGTGAGGTTGACTTCATGATTGAGCATGATGCGGCCTTGCTTCCCATCGAAGTCAAATCGGGAAAAGGTTACATCCGACATGTTTCCATGACCCATTTGCTCACCAACGGTTGTTACGGCATTGCCCAGGGCTTCATCCTCCAAAACGAAAACATCTCCGTAAAAGGAAAAGCCGTTTATCTACCCATTTACATGACGATGTTCATCGAAAACGAGCAGATTCCGGAGGATTTGATTTATCGGGTGGAGGCGATATGAGAAAACTGTATTTTTTACGACCGATATTTATAGGAAAAGAGGTTATCAGTATATCGGCCAAAGGTTGAACGCTTTGGGCGCGGAGATTGAGCGGATGTAAACTTTTTCTCATAATGTTCTTCTATTCTAACAAAAATCCCTATTTTTGCACAGAATTTTGAACATTATAGAAATGAAAAGACCTTTATTGCCGAAACAAGAAAGGATGTTGCAGACCCTTGGCGAGAACATCCACCTCGCGAGGTTGCGCCGCGACTTATCGTCAGAACAAGTGTCCGAGCGTGCCGGCATTTCCCGCAACACCTTGATAAAAATTGAACGCGGCGACGAAGGCGTGGCCATCGGGATGTATTTCCGCGTGCTCATCGTCCTCGGCCTGCAAGACGACCTGCTCCTCATCGCCCGCGACGACGTGCTAGGCCGCAAATTGCAGGACATCGGCCTGACCACACCGTGCCGCGCCTCGAAAAAGCCACCCTTGAACGACTGAAGCCATGAACAAAGAGATTTACGTTTATTTTGACGATGCTTATTCCGAAGCTCCCGCTTTGGTCGGAGTGCTTTCAGCGCAGCAGGTGCGCGGTCGCGAGGTGTTTTCCTTCGAGTTTGCCGACGATTGGCTTCACGACAGTCGTTGCCACTTGTTGGACCCTGACTTGCAACTCTTTTCGGGGCGGCAATACCTTCCCGAAAGCAAGAACAACTTCGGCCTTTTCCTCGATTCGTCGCCCGACCGCTGGGGGCGAGTCCTCCTCGACCGTCGCGAAGGCTATCGCGCCCGCGCGGAACAACGGCCACGGCGCAACCTCCAAGAAAGCGACTATCTCTTGGGCGTTTTCGACGAGAGCCGCATGGGTGCCCTGCGCATGAAATTGACTCCAGACGGCGATTTCTTGGACAACGATCCCGAATACAGCACGCCGCCGTTTACCTCGCTGCGCGAATTGGAAAATGCCGCATGGCAGTTGGAGCAAGACGGCGAGGCCGATGTCAGCCGATGGTTGCAGATAATCTTGGCTCCCGGATCGTCGCTCGGCGGTGCCCGCCCCAAAGCCAACGTGAAAGACACCGACGGCCACCTTTGGATTGCCAAGTTTCCCAGCCGGCGCGACAAGAAAAACACTGGCGCATGGGAGGCCGTGACCATGAACTTGGCCAAGCAATGCCACATACAAGTTGCCCCATTTGAGGCAAAAACCTTGAACAACGCACACGCCACTTTCCTTACCCAGCGTTTCGATCGCGACGGGCAGGGCCGGCGCATCCATTTCTCCTCCGCGATGACCATGCTTGGCTATACCGACGGCGACACGGGCGGATGCAGCTATTTGGAACTGTTCGAATGGATTGGTCGTAATTGTTGCCGCGTTGAGGACAATCTCGCCGAGCTTTGGCGGCGTATCGTTTTCAGCATTGCCGTTTCCAACTGCGACGACCACCTGCGCAACCACGGTTTTCTGCTCACCCCACACGGTTGGACGCTCTCGCCCGCCTACGACCTCAATCCGCAAGAATACGGCGAAGGCTTGAGTCTGAACATCAACGAGCACGACAACGCCCTCGACTTCGACCTTGCCTTGGAAGTGGCACCCTACGCGGGCATTTCAAAGGCCAATGCAAGCCAAATGATTGAACAAACGAAAGAAGTCGTAGCCCGTTGGCGCACCTGGGCTACGCTCTACCACATACCTCGCGAGGAACAGGAAATGATGGCTAAGGCGTTTGAGCATTAAACAATTCCCCTCCCCTGCCATTTTGTCAAAACCCGACGTTTGGCAAAGGTTTTGATATGGCTTGCGGCAAAATGAAAAAATAGTAAAACAACACATATCATGGAAGAAAACGAAAACGTTAAGAATCAGGACGATGCCTTGAAAGACACCGTCAATCCCGACATGGAGAACAAGCAAGAACCCGCCGAAGAGCAAACCGCACACGAGAAAAAGGAAGAAGCCGCTGACAAGGTTTCGGACAAAAAGTCAAAGCGGTTCAAGATTCGTCATGCGGCTGAAAAGGCTTTGGAAGAGGAAAAGGCCAAGTATGCCGAACTGAACGACAAATACTTGCGACTGTTCTCGGAGTTCGACAACCACCGCAAGCGCACGGCCAAGGAAAAACTCGACCTGACGGCCACGGCTTCCGAAAACGTCATCAAGGACATTTTGCCCGTGCTCGACGACTTTGAGCGCGCCCTGCAAAACATGGAAAAGAACGGCAACGAGGCCGACCTGCAAGGCGTCACCTTGATTTTCAACAAATTGAAAGACACCTTGAAGAAGAAGGGCTTGGAGGAAATCGAGGCGATGAACGCCGAGTTCAACACCGACGAGCATGAAGCCCTCACTATGATTCCTGCCCCCGAAGAAGACAAGAAGGGCAAGGTTTTGGATGTCATTCAGAAAGGTTACAAGCTGAATGGCAAGGTGATACGATTTGCGAGAGTGGTGGTCGGGAATTAAGACACGCTTCGCGTCACTGCGAGGCACGAAGCAGTCCAGACAAGCGACTTGCTCCCTGGATTGCTTCGTCGTTCCTCCTCGCAATGACGCAAAGCGGCAGAAAAAAACAGCAGATTAGAAAGGACATTAGACAATGGCAGACAAACAAAAAAGAGATTACTACGAGGTGCTTGGGGTGAACAAAAACTCCACGCCCGACGAGATAAAGAGCGCGTACCGTAAGGCCGCGCTCAAATGGCACCCCGACAAGTGGGTGAACGGCACCGACGCCGAGAAAAAGACCGCCGAGGAAAACTTCAAGGAAGCCTCGGAGGCCTATTCCGTATTGAGCGATGCCAACAAGAAGGCGCGTTACGACCAATTCGGCTTCGCTGGCATGGACGGCGGCTCGGCAGGCGGCGGCTTCGGTGGTTTCGCCGACTTCGACCTGAACGACATCCTTAACAGCGTATTTGGGCGCGGCTTCGACTTCGGTGGTGGTCGCGGCGGCTTCAGCTTCAGCAGTTTTGGTGGAGGCGGCGGTCGCGGCGGCACTGTCAAGCAGCGCGGCTCCAACCTGCGCGTGAAGGTGAAACTCAACCTGTCAGAGATTGCCCACGGCGCAAAGAAAAAAATAAAGGTCAGCAAGTATGTGACCTGCACGCATTGCCACGGCAGCGGCTCCGAAGACGGCTCCACCGAAACCTGTCCGACCTGCCACGGTCGCGGTCAGGTGGTGCAAACCGTCAACAGTTTCTTCGGGCAGATGCAGACCGCTTCGGTATGCCCCACTTGCGGCGGACAAGGTACCGTCATCAAGAAGAAATGCACCCACTGCGGCGGTGAAGGCATTATGAAAGGCGAGGAAATCATCGACATCGACATCCCTGCCGGCGTGGGCGAAGGAATGCAACTCACCGTGCGAGGCAAGGGCAACGCCGGTCCGCACAACGGCATCAACGGCGACTTGCTCGTCCTCATCGAGGAGGAAGCCCATCCCGACTTCGAGCGCGACGAAAGCACCTTGATTTACAACCTGTTCATCACCATTCCTGAAGCCATCATGGGAACACAGGCCGAAGTGCCCACCGTCGATGGCAAGGTGAGGGTGAAAATCGCCCCCGGCACTCAAAGTGGCAAGGTGTTGAGGCTGAGAGGCAAAGGCCTGCCCGTGGTCAATGGTTACGGCATGGGCGACATGCTCGTCAACGTGAACGTATGGATTCCGAAGAAGTTCAACAAGAAAGAGGAGGAACTGTTGCAGCAACTCTCGCAATCGGAGAACTTCAGGCCCAACCCCACCGCCGAGGAGAAGAGTTTTTTCAGTAAGATCAAGGATTACTTTAACTAAACATGACCAAAATATCCGTCAACGAGGTCACAAAGCGATACGCCGACCACACCGCCTTAGACCGTATGTGCATCGAGATTCCAGAGCGTTGCATATACGGCCTTTTGGGTCCTAACGGCGCGGGCAAGACCACCCTCATCCGCATCCTCAACCAAATCACCGCCCCCGACTCGGGTCAAGTGCTGATTAACGGCGAGAAACTTTGCCAAAAGCACATCGCCCGCATCGGCTACCTGCCCGAAGAACGCGGCCTTTACAAGAAAATGAAAGTCGGGGAGCAAGCCATTTATTTGGCTGAACTCAAAGGCATAAAGAAAGTCGAAGCACAGAAACGCCTGAAAACATGGTTCGACAAGTTTGAAATCGGAGGCTGGTGGGACAAGAAAGTCGAGGAACTCTCGAAAGGTATGCAGCAGAAAATCCAGTTCGTCACCACCATCATCCACGAGCCGGAAATCCTCATCTTCGACGAGCCTTTCAGTGGCTTCGACCCCATCAATGCCAACCTCTTGAAAGAAGCCATCCTCGAACTGCGCGATAAGGGCGCGACCATTCTGCTTTCCACACACAACATGGCCTCTGTCGAGGAACTTTGCGACAGCATCACCCTAATCAATCACGGGAAAAGCATCCTGCAAGGCAAGGTCGGCGACATCAAGCGGCAACACGACACCCACGAAAGGGAAATCATCGTGCGCTGCGACGACTTCAACAAAGTGATGGCCATCGCCGACACCTATAATAATATAAAGGTGGAGCACACCGACCTTCACGACGAGACCAAACTAACCCTTTTCAGCGAGTCGCCCAACGAATTGCTCGGGCAGTTGCTGCAAGTCGGGCAACTTGTTTCGTTCAAGGAAGTGCTGCCCTCAATGAACGACATTTTCATCCAAGAAGTGCAATCCAAAAACCAAGCCGCATGAACAAGATTGGACTCATCATCAAGCGCGAGTATTTGACGCGCGTGCGCAAGCGTAGTTTCCTCATACTGACCTTCTTGGGGCCTATTTTGATGGCCGCCATATACATCATCCCCATCATGCTCGCCCTCAACTCGAGCACCGACCACCTGCGCGTGGCCATCGTCGACGAGAGCCATTGGTTTGAGGACCGTTTCACCAATAACGAAGACCACACCTTCATCCTCATGCCCGGCCAACCGATTGACTCAGTGAAGGATATGGTGAAAAACGGCGTGTTCGACATGGCACTTTATGTGCCACCCACCCAACTCAACATCCCTTCCAATGCCGTGGTTTACAGCATCCGACAAGTGCCGATGGAGGTGGAAACCTACATCAGCGGCGTGATGCAAAAGGAAATCGAGGACCAAAAACTGATGGCCAAAGGTGTTGACCCTGAAATTGTTAGTTCAGTCAAGACCGATGTCAACCTGCAAGTCATGCGCATGGACGAAAACGGCAACGAAAAGGAAACCTTTACGAAAGTGCAGTTCTCGCTCGGCATGATTCTCGCCATGCTCATCTACTTCTTCATCATGATTTTCGGCGGCCAAGTGATGCAGGGCGTGATTGAGGAAAAAACCAACCGCATCATCGAGGTCATCATCAGTTCGGTGAAGCCCTTCCAACTGATGATGGGCAAAATCATCGGCGTTTCTTTGGTCGCGCTCACCCAGTTCGTGATGTGGATCCTGCTGACGGGCGTGCTGTATGTGGGCTTTTCCGCCTACATTGGCCTGAGCAACCCGGAAATGTTGTCGCAAGGCACGGTGATGGCGCAGGAAATCACTTCCAACGACATCATGAGCAACGAAACGGTGCAAAACATCGTGCAAATCGCCCATTCCATCGACTTCGGCACCATCATCACCACTTTCCTCATTTTCTTCATTTTGGGCTACCTGCTTTATGCCACCTTGTATGCCGCCGTCGGCTCTTTGGTTGACAATAATACTGATTCACAGCAATTTACATTACCCATCACCGTTCCGCTCATTGTTGCCATCATTAGTTCGTTCTACATCGTCAACAACCCCGACAGCAACCTATCTGTTTGGTTATCAATGATTCCATTCACCTCCCCTATCTCGATGATGGTCAGGATTCCGTTTGGCGTTCCCATCTGGCAAATCGTGGTTTCGGTGGTGCTGTTGGCTGTCACTTTCGTGCTGATGACATGGATTGCGGCCAAAATCTATCGGACAGGCATTTTGATGTACGGAAAAAAACTCACTTATAAGGAAATTTTCAAGTGGTTGAAATATAAATAGAAATATTCCTTATCTTTGCAGGCTCAAAATAGGGTAAAAATTATATTGTTGGAAATTTAACAAATTAAAAGTCAAATAATTAAATTAGTTTTACAATGCAAAACAAAGGAGCAATTAGGACGATAGCCATTATCTTCGCGCTCATCTTTCTCTACCAGCTCTCGTTCACTTTGGTAACGAAGAGAGTCGAAAAGAAGGCAGAGAAGTTTGCTGAGGCAGAGGCTACGAAACTTGCAAACGGAAACGAGTCACAGTTCAATCTTCTCAAAGACGAGAAGGAAACTTATTTTTTGGACTCGGTCAGCAACACGAATGTGTACAACTTGTTATTCAAGAAGTTCACCTATCGCGATGCGAAAGAAAGAGAAATCAATTTGGGTCTTGACTTGAAGGGCGGCATGAACGTCACCCTTGAAGTCTCGGTGAAAGACATCGTAAAGGCCTTGTCGGGCGACTCTCAAGACCCCACCTTCTTGCAGGCTATGGAATTGGCCACCAAGAGGCAGGAAGAGAGCAAGGGCGACTTCGTCACCCTGTTCGGTCAAGCCTACGAAGAAGTGGACCCCAACGCCCGTCTTGCTTCCATTTTCCTGTATGAATTCAAGGACAAAGGCATCACCGTCAACTCTTCCAACAGCGATGTGCTGAAGGTTTTGAAGAGCGAAAGCGATGGTGCCATCGACCGTTCCTACCAAATTCTCGGCACCCGTATCGACCGTTTCGGCGTGGCCCAGCCCAACATCCAGAAGATGGAGAACTCGGGCCGTATCCTCGTCGAACTGCCCGGTATCAAAGACCCGAAGCGTGTGCGCAAACTCCTCCAAGGAACCGCACAACTCGAGTTCTGGGAGACCTACAACCTTTCTGAGGTGCAACAATTCTTCATCGAGGCCGACAACAAGGTTGCCCAAACCCGCAAAGCCAAGAACTCTTTGGGTGAAACCAAGGCTGAAGAGCCTGCCGTGACCGAAAACGCTGAAGGCGAAGCCTTTGCCGAAGCCACTGACGCTGTTGTGGCCGACAGTGCCGCCCAAGCAGGCGACCTCCTCAACGAACTTGCCGAAAGCCAGACCGAAGAAGAAGTGGCCGAGCCTGAAGACGAAAACCAATTCGCTGCCCTCCACCCCTTGATTTACAAACTCAACATGGGTGGCCTCTATGGTTCATCGGCACGTGTGGGTATGGCCCAAGTGAAAGACACCGCCGACATCAACCAAATGTTAGCCGAGGCCAAGGGTATTTTCCCGCGCAACCTCAAGTTGGCATGGTCGGTGAAGCCTGAAACATACGACGGACAAAATGGCGAAAAGGTCGAAATGCTTGACCTCGTTGCCCTGAAGATGTCGCGCGACAACAAGTGCGCCCTCGGTGGCGAAGTCATCACCGACGCCCGTCAGGACTATGGCCAAGGCAACCAAGTGGAGGTCACCATCCAAATGAACCCCGAAGGTGCCAAGGCTTGGAAGCGTCTCACCGGCGAGAATATCGGCAAGCAAATTGCCATCGTCCTCGATGATTATGTGTATTCCTTCCCCGTGGTCAATGGCGAGATTCCGAATGGCCGTTCCTCCATCAGCGGTGGCGGCATGACCATCGAAGAGGCACAAGACTTGGCCAACATTTTGAAGGCCGGTAAGCTGCCCGCTCCTGCAAGAATCCTTGAGGAACAAGTTGTTGGTCCTTCACTCGGTAAGGAAGCCGTGCAAAAAGGTATGTGGTCGATGGTGTTCGCCTTTATCCTCGTGCTGGTCTACATGGTGTTCTTCTACAAGAAGGCCGGTACCGTGGCCGACATCGCCTTGTTGGTCAATGTGTTCTTCCTGTTCGGTGTGTTGGCTTGCCTCGGCTCCGTGCTGACCTTGCCCGGCATCGCTGGTATCGTGTTGACCTTGGGTATGGCTGTTGACTCCAACGTGATTATCTTCGAGCGTATCAAGGAAGAAATCAAGGCTGGCAAGGGCATCAAACTTGCCATCCAAGACGGTTACAAGAACGCTTACTCCGCCATTATCGACGGTAACGTCACCACCTTGATTACGGGTATCATCCTTATCATTTTGGGTACGGGTCCTGTCCACAGTTTCGCCGTCACCCTCTGCATCGGTATCCTCACCTCCTTGGCCACCTCCATCTTCATCTCGCGCTTGATCTTCGATCGCATGTTGGACAAGGAAAAGGAAATCACTTTCTCGACCAACTTGACCCGCAACTTCTTGCAGGATAAGCACTACGACTTCATCGGCATCCGCAAGACCTCCTTCATCATCTGCATCTGCTTCATGGTGGTCAGTTTGGGTTCTCTCGCCATCCGTGGCTTGAACCTCGGCATCGACTTCAAGGGTGGTCGTAACTATGTTGTCCAATTCGACGACCCGAGCATGAAGGTTGAAACCGTGCGTGAAGCCTTGGCTGATGTCAACATCAACAAGAACGCCATCCACAGTGCCCTCGAAATGAGAGAAGACCAAGAAGTGGAAGACTGGTCGACACCTGAAGTGAAGACCTACGGCACCAACGGCCAAGTGAAAATCACGACCAAGTTCTTGATCAACAACGACAGCCCCGCTGTTGACTCTGTCATCCAAGTCATTCTTTACGACAACCTGAAAGGCCTTTACGGCAACAACCTGACGATGAATCAGTTCTCATCTGAAGACGAAACCGTTGGCATCTTGAGCACGCAGAAAGTGGGTGCCACCATCGCCAGCGACGTGACCCGCAAGTCCATCATCGCCATCATCGTGGCTTTGGCCTTGATGTTCTGCTACATCGCCATCCGATTCAAGAAGTGGCAATATGGTGTGGCCTCCATCATGGCATTGGCACAAGACACCATTATCGTGTTGGGTATGTATTCCTTGTTCTACAATGTGCTGCCCTTCACTATGGAAGTCGACCAGAGCTTCATCGCCGCCGTGCTGACCGTCATCGGTTATTCCATCAACGCTACGGTGGTTATCTTCGACCGTATCCGTGAGAACGTGAACCTGCACCCGAAGTCCTCGTGGAAGGAGAACATGGTCAATGCCGTGAACAGCACCTTGACCCGTTCCTTCAACACATCGGGTTCGACCTTGGTCGTGTTGCTCGCCATCTTCATCTTCGGCGGCGACACCATCCGTGGCTTCATCTTCGCCCTGTTGGTCGGTGTGTTGGCCGGTACGTTCTCGTCAGTGTTCCTGTCGTCGCCGTTTGCCTACGCGCTGATGAAAGGCGACAAGAAAGACAAGGAGATTGCCCAAGACAACACTTCAAAGAAGAAATGATTTAACATCATATTAACCTTCTAAACTGCTTGCAAAGAATCCCGCTGGTGACGGCGGGATTTTTTTGTTTTTTCCTTTGGTTTTTCCTGTATTTTCCTTATTTTTGCCCTGTATAATTTCTGAACAAAATGACTCAACAGACAGCCATAAAACTCTTTGACGAGAAAAAAGTCCGCATCGTTTGGGATGATGCGGAAGAGAAGTATTATTTCTCCATTGTGGATGTTGTGAATGTGCTCACAGAACAATCAACGCCACGCGGAGCCAGTACATACTGGGCGGTTCTCAAGAAACGGCTCAAACAGGAAGGTGCTGAGGAGTTGCTTACAAATTGTAAGCAACTGAAACTCCCTGCCGCAGATGGCAAGGATTACAAAACTGATGTTGCTGATTTAGAGCAGATTTTCCGTCTCATCCAATCTATCCCGTCCAAAAAAGCCGAGCCTGTGAAACGATGGCTTGCTGAGGTGGGTGCCCAGCGTGTAGACCAGATGATTGACCCCGAACTGACCTTCCAGATGGCCGTTGAGGACTATCGACGCCAAGGTTATAGCGACCGCTGGATCAATGAACGAATGAGGTCAATAGAAATGCGCAAGGAACTGACCGACGAGTGGTATCGCTCAGGCATTCACGAGCCCAAGGACTTCGCCATCCTGACCAACGTGCTCACCAAGGCGTGGAGTGGCATGTCCACTGGAGAGTACAAACGCTATAAAGGCCTGACCAAAGAGAACCTGCGCGACAATATGACCAACGTGGAGTTGGCCTTGAACACCCTTGCCGAAGTTGCCACCACTGAATTGTCGCGTCAACGTAATCCAAAAGGGATGGCGCAAACCAGCAAGACCGCGCAAGAAGGTGGCGAAGTGGCACGCAATGCAAGGGCCGACATCGAAAGCCGCCTCGGTCGCTCCGTCGTTTCGCCCGATCGCGCCTCCGACTACATCAAGCCGATAGAGACACAAGACTCTGATGCACTGATGTTGCCCGATTCGGATGGAGCGGAAAAAGAACAATCCTGATTATTAGAACAAAATCCTGCTGGAAACGGCGGGATTTTTTTGTTTCCAAATCTCGTTCCGTTTCTCGGAAATATTGTACCTTTGCCCAATAATAAAAACGCCCTTCCCGCGTTTGCAAAAAGAGAATTTATGTCTATGAAAAGATACATCCTGATTATCATGTCGGCCCTGTTCATCTTCATGAGCAGCGACCTCTACGCACAAAGAAGAAACCCGGCCAAGAACGCCGATTTGGCCTTTGGCCGCAAGCAATACACCGAGGCCGCCGACCGCTACAAGAAAGCCTACCGCAAGGTGCGCCGCAACAAGGACGAGCGCAACCGCATCAGTTTCCAAATGGGTGAGTGCTACCGACTTATCGGCCTCACCAAACGCGCCGAGCCTTACTACAAACGGCTGCTGAAAACGGAATATCCCAACACCCACCCCGAAGTGTATCTCTATTTGGCTGAAACCTACAAGATGAACGAAAAGTTCAATGATGCCATCGAAATGTATGAGACCTACGCCGAAAAGGTGCCCGAAGACCCGCGAGGACCTCTCGGGGCGGAAACCACGCGGACGATTCAAGAATGGATGGAGAACCCATCGAAATATGAACTCACGCCATTGAAGAAAATCAACTCCACAAAGGACTCCGACTATTGCGCCACTTGGCTCAACAACAACTACAACGAGATCATCTTCACCTCCACCCGCGACGCGGCCACGGGCAAAGAAAAAGACGGTATCACAGGACAAGAATTTGCCGACTTCTTCACCTCGAAGCAAGACCGCAAGGGCGACTGGAGCACGCCCGTACTCGCCGACGAGAGCGAAAATGTGAACACCACAGCCAGCGAAGGCACACCGTTTATGAACGAGAGATGCACCAAAATGTACTTCACCCGTTGCCAAAATGGTGCCCACAAAAAAAACGGCTGCCAAATCATGGTGGCTGGCAAGAGCGGCGGCAGTTTCTCTGAGGCGCGTCCCGTGGAAATTGCTGGTGTCGACACATTAGACATCATTGGTCACCCTACCCTGACAAATGACGAATTGGTCATCTATTTTGCAGCAGAGCGCAAAGGCGGTTTTGGCGGCAACGACATTTGGGTGGCCATGCGCGACAACGCTTCGGAACCTTTCAAGCACCCGTTCAACCTCGGCGAGCGCATCAATACCGCTGGGAATGAGGTGTTTCCGTTCCTGAGATACGACACTGTCCTCTATTTTGCCTCCGACGGTCATGGCGGCATGGGCGGTTTGGACATTTTCGTCAGTTCGATGGACACTGCAGGCGAATGGGGCGAGCCGCGCAACCTGAAATACCCTATCAACTCAACTGGCGACGACTTCGGCATAGTGTTCCACCCCACCGAGGAACGCGGTTTCATCTCCTCAAGTCGTGGCAACAACCGTGGCTTGGACAACATTTATTATTTTGAGGAGCCTCCTATCCTGTTCACCTTCTCTGGCACGGTGAAGGATGCCAAGACCAAGCAATTGGTCAGCAATGCAACCGTCAGATTAGTCGGCAGCGACGGCTCCAATCTTTCGACCCGCACCAACGACAAAGGCTACTTCAACTTCAGCGACAGCCAAATCAACAAGAACACGACTTACGACATCACCATCGACAAGGACAACTACTTCACATTCACCGCTCAAGAGACGACCATCGGCTTGGAATTTAGCAAGGACATCGAGAAGGATTTCGACATCGAACCCATCCCGCATGAGCCTATCATGCTGCCCGACATCCTTTATGATTTGGGCAAATGGGACCTGAAGCCGCAGTTTGAGGACTCGCTGCAAGGCCTGATTGAAACGCTGCAAGTCAACCCAACCATCACCATTGAGTTGGCCTCTCACACCGATGCCCGCGACACTGACGAGCGCAACGACATTTTGTCGCAAAAACGTGCCCAAAGCGTGGTTGACTATCTGATTATCAGAGGCATTGACCCGTTGCGCTTGACCGCAAAAGGCTATGGTGAACGTGTGCCGCGCACCATCCAGAACGACATCACCATGAAAGGTTACACCTTCAAGGCCGGCACAAGGCTGACCGAGGATTTCATCAACTCGCTACCTAACACCGAAGTAAAGGAAGCCGCTCACCAGATGAACCGCCGCACCGAGTTCCGCATTTTGAGCAAGGACTATGTGCCTCGCGAACAAATCAAGGAAGGCGGCACGGTCAACATCGCCATCAACCCGCAAGAAGACCAAACCGAGCATTTCACCGTCACACCCAAAGGCTATTTCACCTTCTTCGCCAACGTGGACGGCTACAACGAGCCTTTCACCTACAGCCAAAACGCCGACTTCTGCGTCACGGAAAGCCGCGCTTTGGAAATGCTGAAGAACGGCCGCATCTCAGCCGACGACTTCAAGGGCGAAGTAGATAAAATCCTCACCACTGGCGGCATTGCCAACGATGCTGTCTTTGTCATCAAGGAGGTGAGAATTGCAGGCCGCTCCCTCTACAACGTGGAGTGCAAGGTGGTCAAGCGGATGGTCGAGCAATGGGTCATCGGACAGAAGAACATGAAGCAGCTCGGCAACTTCGAGTTTGACACTAAAGACAAGAAACTGAAATTCAAATAATTGACTATGGCTTATGACTATGGCCTATGGCCTCTTGGCTACTGAAAGCCAGCCATAGTCATAGGCCGTATGCCAAAGTAAAAAAGAGAAAATGGACAACCAAAGATATGCTCAACGCGGCGTTTCAGCCGAAAAGGAAGACATCCACAACGCCATCAAGAACCTCGACAAGGGCTTGTATCCCAACGCTTTCTGCAAAATCATCCCCGACATCCTCGGCCATGACCCGCTCTATTGCAACATCATGCACGCCGACGGCGCGGGAACGAAATCATCGCTCGCCTACCTCTATTGGAAAGAGACCGGCGACATGAGCGTGTGGGAAGGCGTGGCGCAAGATGCCGTGGTGATGAACACCGACGACCTCATTTGCGTAGGAGCGACCGACAACATGCTCCTCTCCTCCACCATCGGGCGCAACAAGAGCCTGATTCCAGGCGAGGTGATTTCAGCATTGATTAACGGAACGGAGCATTTCTTGGAGAAGTTGCGCAAACTCGGCATTGGCATCTACCTCACAGGAGGCGAAACCGCCGACGTGGGCGACTTGGTGCGCACCGTCATTGTGGACAGCACCGTGACGACACGCATCCGCCGTGACGAAGTGATTGAGAACAACATACAGCCGAATGATGTCATTGTGGCCTTCGCCTCCTACGGGCAAGCCACCTACGAGGACAGCTACAACGGCGGCATGGGCAGCAACGGCCTCACCTCGGCCCGCCACGATATGCTCAACCATTATCTGGCCGAGAAATACGACGAGAGCTACGACCACAGCATCCCTGAAGATTTGGTCTATTCAGGTCCGCACAAGCTCACCGACCCGACCGAAGTCCCTGGCGTGGACGTGGGCAAGCTAATCCTCTCGCCCACCCGCACCTACGCCCCGCTGATGATTCCGATTCTGAAGGAATTCCGCAAACAAATCCACGGCATCATCCATTGCAGCGGCGGTGCGCAGACCAAGGTGTTGCACTTCGTTGACAAACTGCACATTGTGAAGGACAATATGCTGGCCTTGCCGCCATTGTTCAAGATGATTCAAGCCGCCTCGGGCACCGATTGGCACGAGATGTACAAGGTCTTCAACATGGGCCACCGCTTGGAGATTTACACCAACGAAAAGGCTGCCAATGAGATGATTGCCTTTGCCAAGGAGTTCAACATTGACAGCCAAATCATTGGTCATGTGGAGGCTTCGGAGCAAAAGAGATTGACGATTAAGAGTGAGTTTGGATTGTTTGAGTATTAAGAAAACCTCTATGAAGACCTTTACAAAGATTTTGATTGTTCTAATCATCATTCTCCTTGAGAATAGTGTCTTAGCCCAAGATTCGATTTGTTGTAAGGGTATCATGAGCATTACTGATACCATTGTTGTAAAGAAAAGACATCAGCAAGCCGTAGAACTTAACGTTCACATTTCATTTCCAACGACAGACACTGTTATCCTACATCGGTTTCGTGAAAATGTCTATACACAAGGGACAATAATTACAATTGATTCAATTCATTACAATCTATATGATGCAATTCAATTGTTTCAGCCTTCAAATGTAGGCAGTTTTGGTTTAGAATATATCTTGGAAGACTCCGAAGGAAATCAAATTATGGCCAGTCCTCCATTCATGCCATTTTATTCGTGTGATAGAATTGAAGACGAAGTAAAGCTACAGAATAGCAGGTATATTGTCAACAAAAGAAATTTGAAAGTAAAGTTCAAATGGATAGAAGACGACTTAGATCGTCGTGAGATTGATTATAAAACCATTGTTGTTAATGGCGAAACTAACGTCAAAGTCTATCCAATGATAACCAAGAAGTTGGAACCTGGGAAATATAAGCTATTCCTATATTATAGTGTAGAGGACAATATTTTTGAAAAGACATCCGACCATGCGTTTTCAGGTCTATTATTGTCAAACAAAATTGATCTAATTGTCAAATAATATAGTCCTTGTGTCGTTGGTATTTCTGAAGACCTAAAAAACAACAAGCATAACCTTACAACAAATCAACTTTATAACCTTTTTATTGACGCATTTTGGCAAAAACGCCATTTTTCGCCAATAATTTTGTATTTTTGCGAAGTATTCAAAATCAAAAGTCATGACAACGCTCAGTGTAACCATAGACGACACCAACAAGCTCCAGATGCTCATGGATTGGCTCCGCTCCATCACCTTTGTAAAAAAGGTAGAAGTTAGCACATCCACCAAAGGTAATTTTGAAGAAGTTGCTAAAGTATTGGAACAACTTCCCGAAGGTGGAATCACAAGAGTAATATCTGATCCAACAGAATGGCAAAGACAACAACGCGATGAGTGGTAAAACTTTTATTCTCGACACTAACATCATCATTCATCTTTCGTATGGAGAGTTGAATACATCAGATTTTTCTTCAAGTGGCGATAGGCTTTGCATTTCAGCCATCACATATATGGAAGTCCTTGGTTATCCGTTCAAATCCAAAGAAGATGAATCTTTTGTCAAGATGCTATGTAACTCTTTCGACCTCTTAGATTTGACAAAACCTATCATAGAGAAAACTATTGAAATCCGAAAGAGATCCAAAATAAAACTTCCAGATGCCATTATTGCTGCAAGTGCGTTGGTTAATAATGCCACACTTGTTACCTACAATGTGAAGGATTTCAAGATGATAGATAGGATAACCCTCATTAAACCAATGCCTCACCAATAATTCTATGGACATCACCTCAAAACTCGAAACAATAAAGCACCGCTGGGAGGAAATGGGCGAACAACTCGCCGACCCTGCCGTGGCTTCCGACATGAAGAAGTTCGTGAAGCTCAACAAAGACTATAAGGACTTGGAGCCTATCGTCATGGCCTTCAAGGATTACAAGACGCTGAAAGCCAACGTGGAAGAAGCGCGAGAAATTCTCGCCACAGAAAAGGATGAGGAGATGCGCAAGATGGCCCAAGAGGAATTGGACACCGCCCAAACACGCATCGAGCAGTTGGAGCAAGACATCCGTGTTATGATGATCCCCAAAGACCCGCAAGACAGCAAGAACGCCATCATGGAAATCCGAGCGGGCACGGGCGGCGACGAAGCCTGCCTCTTTGCCGGCGACTTGTTCCGAATGTACAGCAAGTTCTGCGAAAACCGTGACTGGAAGGTTGAAGTGACCTCCGTCAGCGAAGGTGCGAGCGGCGGCTACAAGGAAATCGACTTCACCGTGACGGGCAATGGCTGCTATGGCATTTTGAAATTCGAGTCGGGTGTTCACCGCGTACAACGTGTGCCCAAGACCGAAACCCAAGGGCGCATCCACACCTCTGCTGCTTCGGTGGCGGTTTTGCCTGAGGCTGAGGAGTTTGACGTGGAAATCAACGAAGGCGAAATCAAGTGGGACACCTTCCGCTCAAGTGGTGCAGGTGGGCAGAACGTGAACAAAGTGGAGTCGGGCGTGCGCCTACGCTATATGTGGAAGAACCCCAACACGGGCGAAACCCAGGAAATCCTCATCGAGTGTACCGAAACCCGTGACCAACCCAAGAACCGTGAACGGGCCTTGGCGCGACTGCGCACACGCATCTACGACATGGAATACCAAAAATACATCAGCGACATCTCCGCCAAGCGCAAGACCATGGTCTCCACTGGCGACCGCTCGGCGAAAATCCGCACCTATAACTACCCTCAAGGCCGCGTCACTGACCACCGCGTGGAAGGTTTGACGGTCTATAACCTCTCCGCCGTCATGGATGGCGATTTGGATGAGATTATTAACCGTTTGCAAATGGCAGAAAATGCTGAAAGACTGAAAGAAGAAATAATGTAAATCAAGCCATTATGAGTTACAAATCCATCGACACATTACAAAAAGCATTGAGCGAGAAAGTGTTTGCCCACACCAAAGATTCAAAAAAAGCCGCTGGAAGGGCTTTGGGAACGCTTATCGAAATCATAACTTACTATCTTTTAAGGGAATGGGATTTGGCCGACTGCATTTCCATCGAGAGGAAACTTGCCGAATATGGCAATTCATCCATTACTCATAATGTTGAATTCACCTTACATCCCATCATCAAGAGAAGCACCCTCACACAAAACAACTCAGATAGAATAAGCGCAAAAAGCGTCGCAAAATCACTGAATTTGAGCGATGACTTTGTCACCAAAAACAATATGCTCATTGACAAGGATTTGACTTTGAAAAACTCATGCGTGATTGCAGAAAACAACTCTTTGGTCATCATTGCCAACATTGAGCAACTAACTGAAAATGAAATTACTATCACGACAAATTGGCAAATAGCAAATCCCTACGCGATGGTGGAATGTAAGCGCGTCGGGGTTGAGGAAGGCAACAAAAAAGGCCCGCAAACCATCGAGAAAGCCAAGCAAGGCGCGTATGTTGCCCAAACGACTTCCTCGCTTCAGAAAATCAGGAACGACAAAGGAGAGAAATTTGGAATAATTTACAAAAACGGGAAAGCCCTCATCAAACCTTACGCTGACCTTTTGGAAGAAATCATCAATAGTGACGACATCAAACTTTTGGAGAATTTCACCCTATCCGTCGGAGTGGTCAGCAACCATGGAAACTGGTTCACTTCCGAAGACCAAAACAAGGAGCTGAAGGTTTTGGCACAATCATACGACTGGCTTTTGTTCTTGACTGATGAAGGTTTGGCGCAATTCATAACCGACTTGCTATTAGAGCCTTGCACAGAATACAAGGCTGTTCAGAACGCATTTTTGAACAGTTATAAGGAAGGCAAAAAAGCCAATACTTTCACTAAAACCAAGATAAATCATGCTGCTCATCAGGCATTGTGCAACTATTTTTCTGACCACATCGACGAAATTGAGCGTTGGTTCAACATCATTTCACCAGAAGGCAAATCCTTGCAAGTATTGAAAGACACCTTGTCGAAACTGGCTAACAAAAAATGGGAGGATTTGCTATGACCGCAGGCAGACATGTCAATACACAAAGCCAAAGCTGGTGTACCCCGCCAAAATATGTGAACGCCATCAAGCGTTTTTGGAACGGGATTATTCACCTTGACCCTTGTTCAAACGAACACTCCATTGTCCATGCGGAAACAGAGTTTCGCCTTCCCGAACATGATGGTTTGAAGGAAGAATGGAACTTCGAAACCATCTATGTCAATCCGCCATACGGTTCGGACAAAGAAAGGGGAACGACCATAAAAAACTGGTTGGCAAAGTGTTGCCTCTCACACAATATATATGGTTCGGAGGTTATAGCATTAGTTCCTGTTGCAACGAACACCGGACATTGGAAACAATATGTCTTTGGCAAGGCTACCGCCATCTGTTTCCTTTACGACACGAGATTGCGTTTCCTTGTTGACGGACTTGACGGCGGCAAAGGTGCCCCGATGGCTTGTTGCTTGGTTTATTGGGGCAACCAACTGGACAGATTTCGCGCCACATTCATGGAATATGGGGCAGTGGTGGATATAACCGACCTGAAATCAAGGAAAATTGGCAACGAAGCCCTTGAATTATCCATTTTTGACAATCAAAAGATAGCAATATGAACAAACACCAATTATTCGAGCAAATCAAGAAAAAGCAGTCCTTCCTTTGCGTCGGGCTGGACACCGACATTAACAAGATTCCACAGGAATTGTTGGCTTTGGAAGACCCTGTTTTTGAGTTCAACAAACAGATTATCAACAAGACCGCCGAATTTGCAGTGGCCTACAAACCCAACACGGCTTTCTACGAGGTGTATGGCGCTAAAGGTTGGCAAAGTCTGGAACGCACCGTCCAATACATCAAGAACAACCACCCCGACATCTTCATCATTGCCGATGCCAAGCGCGGCGACATCGGGAACACCTCGGCCAACTATGCCAAGGCCTTCTTCAACACCTTGAACGCCGATGCCCTGACCGTGGCACCATATATGGGCAAAGACTCCGTCGAACCTTTCCTCAATTTCGAGGAAAAATGGGTCGTCCTCTTGGCCTTGACCTCCAACAAAGGCTCACAGGATTTCCAATACCTGAATGTCGGTGAAAGGATGCTGCACCAACAAGTGCTGCAAACCGCCACCACTTGGGCCACTTCGGAACAGATGATGTTTGTGGTCGGCGCGACGCATCCTGAAGAATTGGGCGAAATCCGCAAGATGTTGCCCGACTATTTCTTCCTCGTTCCCGGTGTAGGTGCGCAAGGCGGCGACTTGCAGGCCGTGGCCCACAACGGCTTGAACGACGAATGTGGCCTGTTGGTCAATTCGTCGAGAGGGATTATCTATGCTTCGAATGGCAGCGACTTTGCCGTGCGCGCCGGCGAGGAAGCACAGAAATTACAGCAACAAATGGCCGAATTGCTGAAGGAGAAAGGATTGGTTTAATCCCTACCCTACCCATGCTAAAACGAAAAAAGCCACCTCGATTGAGATGGCTTTTTCAGTTTCAGTCAGTCGGCTTGATTAACGGGCGACTGAGAAAGTACGGTTCAGCACGGAGCCGTCGTTGGCAAGAATACGGATGAAATACATGCCGTTGTTCAAAGACTCAGTGTTGACCTGAGCCTTGTTGCCATTGACTTCCTGAGCCATAATACGCTGGCCGACAGTATTGTAAACCTCAACACTCACCATGCCCTCGCCTTCGATGTTCAGCACATTGGCGGTCGGGTTGGGATAGAGTTTCAGGCTGCTTTCGAGTTCGTCAACGCCTACCGTTTCGGTCTGGAACGTAGACTCACTGCCGTAGAAGGTTCGGCCGCTGATAACAGCGTAAGCCTTCACCATGTAAATTGTACCAGGTTCAAGGTCGTCGGTGAAGCCAAGGATATTGCCAAATTCATTGTAATGTCCTTCCACAATGAATTCATCTGCATTAGTAACCTTTTTGTAGATAAAGCCCACCTCATCAGGATAAGCCGAGCATTCCAAAGGAGCCATGAAATCGGCGTGAGTGTCACTAATGCCGCTGATCTCGGTAGTGCCCACCGTAGCCTGTACATTGCCCTTGACGGAAATCAGATGGGAGGCGGATTCACCAAACTGGCCGTTGTCCTCATCACCGAAAATCACGTTGCCTGCGCTGTCCTTCACGATATAATAGCCGTGACCGTAAGAACAGCAAATGCCGTTGCCCATCTGGTCATAAATGGTGAACTTCACGCACTCGTTGGCAGGAACGGTCACATTCTCAATATGCAGCTGCGTACCCGTGCCGCTGGCCAGCATTGTGTAAGGACCACCAGCAGCCAACACACTGCCATCGGAAGCAGTAAATTCCCAAGTGATGTGGTTGCCAAACTTGTCTTGCACCAGTTCGAGCTTCAGTTCTTCCTCTTCGCCTTCAATCTCAAAGTCCTGCCATTCAACACATTCTACCGTGCCCGAACCTTGATTGGTGAAAGGCTCGCCATTGGCAGAAGTAATAGTGGCGTGGACAGTGTGAGTTCCAAAAGGCACATCCATAGCCGCAATCAGTTTTTCGCCACCATATTGCGGCAATTCGCCCTCCCAGTTGATGGTCTGGGTCTGACCTTCCATTTCCACCTCAAGGGTCATGCTTGTAATAGTTTCTGTACCAAGGTTTTGCACTGAAACCTCAATGTCTTTTGTGTGCGAGCATGTGACACCTACAGGTTGGGAAACACCCATAACGGCTGGATAAATCGGTTCGTCGCTGCCAAAAACCATGTCGAGTTGGCAAGCGTTCAGAATCGGACGGGTTGGGGTGCCTTGGAATTGCTCAGATACAAAGGCAAGGAAATGAATATGTTCGAGAATCACTTCAGCGCCATTGGGTGAGCCAATGACTTCAGGAATCTCGTACTCATAGGTACGGGTAATCAATGTGCCTTGTGTGGTAGGAGAAATGGCATCGCCCCATACACTCTCATTAACGACATCACGCAATGTGTGCATGTGTACATACTGATTTCCAATCCATTGGGTAGGATTGTAGTTGCCATAGTCGGCCTGAGCTCCAAGAATACTATCCTGCAACATGGCAACCGTCAGGTAGTTATGGTCAACGTTGCTATTGCCCGTATAATAGACTTCAACGGTAATGGTAGCCATACGGGTTTGCGGATTGACGACAGCCAAACCTCCAACATTACATTCAGCGGCTTGGTTCAATTGGTTGTTGGTCAAGCCAGCCCATTGTCCTCTGTCGGCAGCAGTGCCGGAGTGACGATTCACTACTCCAGTAGGGATGCCGCTAAAACTAAATCCGTTGGAAATGGCAGTGCCATCAGGGCAGTTAAGATTGGGATAGGAAGTAGGCGACAAACTCGTGCAATGGAGATTCATTGCCCAAACCCTACCAGGGTTGGCCGCCATGATTTGGTTGGCTTTGGCATGGCCATCAGTGCAATAGCCACAGTTGCGGCCAGTGAACTCTTCAAGGATGACGTTCCTGTTGGCAGGTTCCGTCGACACAAACTGCTGGGCCTTCAAGGAGAAAGAGAAAGCCAGCAAAGCCATTAAGGCAAAGGTAAACTTTTTCATTGTAGATTATTTAAATGATTAATACTGAATTTCCGCGACAAAAATACACATTATCAAAAAAATGCGCCGCATTGCGACGCATTTTTTTTGACGAAAGCGAATTTTTTCCGCTTAGAGGCCTTCGATGACGGTAGTCCAGCCATATTCGTCAGGCTCGGTGCCGTATTGGATGCCACGCAGTTTGTTGTACAGCTTCTGGCTCCACGGGCCGGGCTTGCCGTCGCCAAACTGGTACGACTTGCCGTTTTCGGGGTCGTCGATGCGCGAGATGGGGCTGATGACGGCAGCAGTGCCGCAAGCGCCAGCCTCCTCGAAGGTGGCCAATTCCTCTTCAGCGATGGGACGACGTTCCACCTTCATGCCAAGGCTCTCAGCCAACTGCATCAAACTCTTGTTGGTGATGGAAGGCAGGATTGAGGTGCTTTGAGGCGTGATGTAGGTGTTGTCCTTGATACCGAAGAAGTTGGCTGCGCCAGCCTCATCGATATACTTCTTCTCCTTGGCGTCGAGATAGAACTCGCAGGCGTATTGTCCACCGTGACAGGCCTCAACGTGGGCACGCAAAGAAGCGGCATAGTTGCCACCCACCTTGAAAATACCTGTGCCGAGCGGAGCCGAGCGGTCGTACTTGCGCGTGATGACATAGGGGTTAGCCATGAAGCCGCCCTTGAAGTAAGGGCCTACTGGTGTCACGAAGACGATGAAAAGGTATTCTGTGGCTGGTTTCACACCCACTTGAGCACCCATACCAATAAGCAACGGACGGATATAGAGCGAAGCGCCCGTTTCGTAAGGTGGAATGAAGTCGGCATTGAGGCGCACAACCTTCTCGATGGCAGCTTGGAACTTGTCCATCGGGAACTCGGCCATCATGATGCCACGGCTCGAACTCTGCAAACGCTTGCAGTTTTCGTCCATGCGGAAGACGCGCACCTTGCCGTCTTTGCCACGGAAAGCCTTCAAGCCTTCAAAAGCCTCCTGACCATAGTGCAGGCAGGTGGCGGCCATGTGGATGTTGATGGTGGTTTCGGAGCTCACTTCGAGTTCACCCCATTCGCCGTTGCGGAAATAGCAACGGACATTGTAATTCGTTGGATAATAACCAAATGTCAAATTTGCCCAATCAATGTTTTGCATGATTCTTTTATTTTTTAGATGATTGATTCTGTTGTTTCCAAAAAGTCCACGAAGATACGAAGAATTTCCGAATGTTCTGCCTTTTTTCGAGAAATATTAGCAATTAAAGTCCAAAACCGTTTCAAGGTAGTGTCTTTCAATGCCATAGCGAGCCTTCAAATCGGCAATCTGTTGCAAGATTTTTGGATCTTTTGTGCCCTTCGAGATTCTTCTTCCAACGAGCAACACATTCTTCGGCGTGTGCTCCATTTCGATGAACTCCATCACTTGGGTTTTGTAGCCGAAATACTCCAAAATCAAGGCGCGGATGGTGTCGGTAATCATCACTGCCTGACGTTCAAGGAAAATACCGTAGCGCGTGATGGCATCGTAACGACCCGAGCGTTCCATCTCTTGCCGGATTTGCTTGTGGCAACACGGGGCGCAAACAATCATCTCTGCCCCTGTCTTTATGCCCGATGCGATAGCGTCGTCGGTAGCCGTATTGCAGGCATGAAGCGCAATCAAAACATCCAGTTTTTCAGGATGATACGCTTCGATGCTACTCTCCACGAACTCCAAACCTTTCAGATCATTAGCCTTGATGATTTCGTTGATTCTCAGCACCAAATCAGGGCGGATTTCCACACCTTTGATATCCACATCAAGATTCAGCCGTTGCGTCAGCAATTCATAAAGGGCAAAAGTAAGATACCCCTTCCCTGCCCCCATGTCGGCAATGTGGACGGTGCCTTCGAACTTCATCGGCTTGATGAGGCTTTCCACGATTTCGGCATATTTGTAAATCTGCTTGAACTTGTGCTGCATGTCGGCGGTAATCTTGCCCTCGCGCGTGGTCAAGCCGAGTTGATACCACCACGGATTAGCCGGATTGATAAGGCGGGCTTTCTGCTTGTCGTGCTCCAAGTTCTGCTCGCGACATTCCTGAACCTTTTTCGTCTGAATCGTCGCCTTTCCCTTGTTAGAAACCAACAAAGTGACATCCTCGCTCACGGTGAAAAGCACGGCGTTCAGGAAACGATTTGGCAGCATTTCTCGCAGCATGTCAAGCATTTGCGTGGTATCATAGTTCTTCACCTCGTCGCGACGCTCGTAGTGATAGGTGAACGCAAAAAGTCGTTTCTCCTTTATTAATACAGGCTTCACATAGACGTTGCGCAATTCGTCTTGCTTCTGCGCTGGCTTGCTCAGCGTCATCTTCACCAAGGTGCTTTGCTCGGCGGCCTCGTTGATGAGGTTCAGGAATTTTTCAATGTTTTCCGACATAATTGATTGGTCTACTATCGTTTATTTCGGCAATTCAACAGCAGGCCAGCCAAAGTCCTGAAGCATCGTTACGGGAATTTGGTGTTTCTTCACATAGTCGGCGGTGGTGCGCAGCCTTATGTCTTCTCGTTTCTCGGCATTGCCGTTGAGCTCCTCAAAGGCATCAAAATTATCACCAAAAATCCTCTTGGCACTTTCCCTGTTGCCGGCACCATCTTCAACGGCATCAAAGCCACTCACTTCAAAACCATTGTCGGTTTTTTTCAGGTGCATCAAGCCGGGATGGTCGCCGCCCGAAACGCATTTCAGCGTGTCGCCGGCAATATCGTAATTGAACACCCAAAAATCGCCCCAAACCAAAACATCATCCTTGTTGCCATCGTCGGTACTGATGATGATAGGACAAGGAATGCAATACTTGGCTTCGGCGTAATTCTTGCCAATCACGTTCACCAAATAGTTGTCGACAGCAGCGTTGCAAAGCTCAACTTCAGACACAACTCGTTCAACCTGAACGGTTTCCACTTTGGCTTCCTTGGGTTGTTCCTTGACATTCTTGTTGCCACAACTAACCATACTAATGCCGCAGAAAAGGATGGCGGCCATCATCCAATAATTCTTTCTCATATCGTTAACTTTTGATTCGACTTGCAAAAATACAAAAACTATTTTTCCAACCACTCCAACCCGAAATTGTAAAACACCATCGAGTAGCCCAATGTGTCGCCGTCGGATTCCTCCACATAGAGGCCGATGCTGTGGTCGGGAAGGATGCAGAGCGACGAATAAGCCGAGGCGTAGGGCACAATGCACTTGCTCAGGGGCCAAGTCTGACCTTCGTCGTAACTGACATAAACCGTCACGTTCTCGCGGCGTTCTGGACCAGGCAATGAATGAAGCAAAACATTCTTTTCAGCACCCTCATTGACAGACGAATAGCGGATAATATCGCCATTGCAGGCTGTGGCTTTGAGGTCGGTCCAAGCTGAGGTTTCGGGGCGCCAAGTGGTGCCACCGTCCTCGGAAATGTTGTACCAACGCTCGCCCTCGTGACGGATGCTCATCAGGATGCGGCCATCGGCCAACTCCACCACTTTTGCCTCATCGCCTCGCTGTGAGGCTCGGCCAGAGATGTGCCATGTCTCGCCGTTGTCGTCGGAATAGACGGCATAGTTGCAGGCTGCCCACTCCTCGGTGTCGCGTACGGCGAGGACGAACATGATACGCCCCGAGGAGGTCAGCAGACCGTTGCCCGATGCGAAAAAGGCCGACCACCATGTGCGGCTCACCTCGTTTTGGCACTTCGCGCCATAAAGTTCATCGGTGATGTCCTTGGGTTGCGTCCAAGTCTGGCCGTTGTCGTAACTCCTTGCGATATAGGTGCGTTGCGGGTTTTCGGACCGACCTTGCCAAAAGCCGGTTCCGCCCACGAAAGCCGCCAAGAGGCCGCCTTCGTCGTGAGTGTGTACCAAGGCGCAGTCGCCGAAGCCCTTCCCCACCCCTTGGCCTTCAACGAGGGTGTAAGGCTCGCTCCAAGTGCGACCGCCATCGGTGCTTCTATTAATAAGAATATCAATGTCTTCCGGCAGGTCGTCGATGTTGTGTTTCCGCTTGTCGGTGGCCACCACGAGCGAGCCATCCTTGGCGGTGATGATGGCGGGAATGCGGTAATTCCTTGAGCCATAGTCGCCCGGGCGATAGAGCACCGTGCGCAAGCGAATGGAGTCGTTTTGCGGTTCTTCTTGTTGTTTGGGTTGGTTGTTGTTGCCGCATGAGGCCAACACAAAGCCCAATGCCATTACGAAAAGCGAAAGTTGGTATTTCATAAGCGTCGTATTAAGGCCTCAAAAATACAAAATTCTCCGCCTCAATGATATGAAACGGAGAATTTTGAAGATTTTAAGTCAGTCGAGGCTTATTGCACCATGATTTTCGCCGTCACTCCCCTGCTTTCGCCCGTGGCCTTCAGGAAATACATTCCCTTGCGGAACTCTCCGAGGTCGATGACGGAGCGGCCATCCACGCGGTTTTCATAGACCTTGCGGCCAGTGATGTCGTAAACTTCCACGTTCCATTGGCCTGCGCCGAGATTGAGGTTGAAGGTGCCGTTGGAGGGATTGGGATAGACTATAACATTGGATTCCGACTCCTCAACTGCACTGACACCATAACCGATTTCCGTTTGCGATGGAGCCTCGCAACCGTCGCTGTAAACAGCCATAATGAAATATTCTGCTTCGGCTCCAACAGTAATCGTATCATTATACTCATAGCCCCAATAACCAAGATAAGTGGAATCCGCCCAATCCACCGCTCCAATAACCACATTGTCGCGATACACATCGAATCGCTCTATTTCGCCTGTTGAGCCTTCTTCAGGAGATTTCCAATGTAACCAAAGAGGAGATGTATCTTTCCATACAGGTAACTCAATATCAAAATCTCTCACCGGATTGCAATACACCTGCGGCGTTTCGCCCATAGGATTGGCAATCTCGGCCAAACAAGCAATGTTCATCTGGCAATACTGCTGCGACATCTCGAAACTGTTCACGCTCGTTCCAATCAAGTCGTTGGGCGTGTGAATGTAAGGGCTGTAGTTTTGGTAGTCCTCAAAAGGATAGATGCCCATGTAGCCGTGATTATTGAAAGAGGTGTGGTCGCTGTCGCCCTCGTTGAAGTTGACGTGACGAATGGGCAGTTCGGGATAATACACGCTACCAACATTCATGTAATATTCGCCGATGGGTTCCACCGAGTTGGGATAGATGCAATCGATATGGATTTGGTCACCGGGATTCAGATAGCCGTTCATGTCGTTGTTGAAATAGCCGATGATGTCCATGCCTTCCTGCTGGCAGCGTGAAGCGTAGGCTTCGCTGCCATACAACCCCATTTCTTCACAACCGTAGGCGCAATAGACAATGCTGTACTCGAACTCGTATTGCGTCATGATTCTTGCGCTTTCGAGCACAGCGGCCACGCCCGTGGCGTTGTCGTCAGCACCGGGAGCGGATCCTCCACTCATGGCTTGATATGAGAACGAATCGAAATGGCTGCCGCAAACAACGTATGTATCGGGATAGAGTGTACCGCGCTGGATGCCAATGACATTGGGTGCAGCCTGGCCGCTACCCAACCATGTATTGGCATAAAATGCCTGTTGTTCCACTTCGAGTCCCAAGGCTTGCATACGACCTGCAATCCAGTCGGAAGCGGCAAAGGCATTGTCGGAGTTCCACAACCGCTGGCCGTAATCTTGCAAGTGCTGCACAGTGGCTTCCAACGAGTCCATGTTGACTTGGTTCAGCATCTCACGGATACGAGGGTCTTCCTCCGTCACCACGGGGAAATCGCGGGTCAAGCGAGGCAAAGTCGCCTTTTTGTTGAAAATGGCCACTGCGCCGTCGTTCTTGTAAGGCATCGTTGCCCCTTTCACGATGACGTAATTCTGGGTCGAAAACAGTGCGTCAAATTGCTGCTGTTGCGCTTTCGGGCAATACACCAACGTATAGCACCCGTTTTCCGAGAAAGCGTTTTCGTCAATCATAACCATACTGGCGGCATTGAAGCGTTCCGCCGTGGCGAAGACCTCTGAATTGGTGTAGAAATGCACCGTCAGGTTGGGGTCAGAGAAATGTTTTTCCAGTTCGGCGCGACCCGAATAAGGAAGCACCACGAAATTGCCGGCCATCGTCGCCACGGACAAAGCCAGCGAAACCAAAGTAAAAAGTAACTTTTTCATCTTACAATTATTTAAGTGTTTTTGAAATCAAATAGCATTTATATTAGGTGCAAAAATACACAAGAAAACAACACGCCGCCCCAAAAATGCCATAATCACCGAAAAAACAAGGCAAAAAAGGCTGAAATGCAGTAGTTCCAAGGGCTTGAAAAGTTCGGATAGCGGGCTAAAAGTATCAAAAAAATAGTGGTTTTAGCCCGTTATCGGAATAGCTAAACAAACATATCATTAAGATTTACAACATTTTGTGCAATATCAGAATACTTATTTTCGACAATTCCAAAAGTAGTAATCATGGCAACATGAACACCCTTGCGCGTATTGGTTTCAAGGCCGAAAGTTTCCACACGATTCAACATCTTGGCATACTCCGATTTCGTCAACGAATACTTTTCGCGCGAGTACTTCACTTCGCAAATATTGATCATATCGTCGGCGCGGTCGATGATGATGTCAATCTGGGCTCCATCTTCGGAATTCTTGCTGCGCCATGAATAACACTCAGTCAACACACTATCCAAATGCAAAACTCTCAAAATCTGAGAAATATGCGACAGGCAAACCCTTTCGTATGCCAGCCCATACCATGTGTTTTGCGCTGGCGTGTTCAGGATTTTCGACCAATAATGAGGGTCTTTCCGACGTCTGCCTTCCACGAAATCGAGATAGAAGAACGAGAAAAAGTCCATGAGTTGGTAAATCGATCCGTTCGACTTCACCCTAACGCCCGCCACTTCATAACGGCGGATGAAGTCGCAGTTGATCAAGTCCTCCAACAGGTTGCTCAAATGACCATTGTTGGCGATGGACAGTTTCTCGGCGATTTCCTTGCGAGTAAGTCCTTTCTTACTGTTTGACAACACTTTAATCACATCCATATATCGCTCTGAATGTACAAAAAGCGACTCATACAGCCGCGCATATTCCTTCCTCAGTTCGGCATCCTCGGAGAAAAAAAGCCGGTCGATATTCTCGGTCAAACTCTGGCTGACATCCAACATGCTCAGATAATAAGGTATTCCGCCCAAAATCATGTAGGCTTGCAGCACAGAAATCCTTTTCCACTTTGACTTTTGCTTCTTCAGAAAAAGCTCAGTTTCCTTCAAAGAGAAAGGTCTCAGATGCAATTCATGTGTAATCCGGCCATGCAAACCGCCGTGATTGTCAATGATATTGCGCACAATCCACGAAGTGGCCGAACCGCAAACAACGAGAAAGAAACTGCTTTGGCGCGAGGCCCAACTGTTCCAAAAATAATCGAGCGCATGAACGAACCCCGACTTGGGCGTGTCGAAACAAGGCAACTCATCGAAAAAAACCACACATCGCTTGCCTTTCCGCTGCTTCATTTTCGCCTCAAGCAAAGTTCGCAAGGCCTCAAAGACCTCCATCCATTTCTTGGGCTTTTTGCCCTGATAACCATAACGTTTCAGTGCAACATGAAACGCTTCCAGCTCCTCTTCTTTGCGCCCTCCAATGATACCAGTCACGTCAAAGTCGAACTTGTTCTTGAAGTAAGAAGTCACCAAAAAGGTCTTTCCCACTCTTCGGCGACCGTATAGCGCAACAAACTCGGCCTTCCCCGATTTCATGTATTTGGAAACCAAACCGATTTCCTTTGTTCTGCCTATCATTGTATCCATAGCCCTGATTTTGATGGCACAAAGGTAGGCAAAACATTCGTATAACGGGCTAAAAGTATCAAAAAAATAGTGGTTTTAGCCCGTTATCCGAATGTTACTTTTATTATTTTTAGTTGATTATCAACTATTTACAAAAATAAATAATCACCGAAAAACCAAAGCAAAAACTGTCATATTTTCGTCGCTTTGTTCGAGGAGCAAGGTGCCGTTGTGTCGCACCATGATTTGCTTTGAAAGGCTCAAACCGATGCCCGTGCCGTTGGGTTTGGTGGTGTAGAACGGGATGAAAATCTCCTCGATCTGCCGCAGCGGAATGGGCTTGCCATTGTTCGTCACGCGGATGACGGTTTGGTCTTCCGAGTTCAAGTCGGCGGTGATGCGGATGGAGTTGGCACCAGCTTGTATGGCGTTCTTAATCAGATTGTTGAACACCAACATCAGTTGGCCTTCGTCGGCGTAGATAAGCAGGTCGGGCGTTTTGGCAGTGTAGGAAAGCGAGGCACCTTGCTCGGCGATTTTGGCCTTGTTGAGGAGCAAGACCCTGTCTATCAATTCGTCCACCATCACGGCCTTGCGCATGGGCGGCTGGGCATTGGCGAGGCTACGATACGACTCCACAAAGCGCACCAAATCCTTCGACGAGGCCGATATGGTTTCCAAACCCGCCTTCACGTCCACGCCTTCCTCGTTGATGAGCGCGTCGCTCAGCGAGGCGATGGGCGCGACGGTGTTCATGATTTCGTGCGTCATCACGCGGAAAAGCTTGCTCTGCGTGGCTTCCTCGTTCATCGCCGTGCGCCGCTCGAAAATGCCCCGGATGCGGTTGAGCGTGCGGTTCATGGCCGACTTGCCGCTGAAGCGAAAGTTGAGTTCGCCGTCCTCCAAGGCATCCATCATAAAGGCCACCTTGCGGACTTCGCGCCGCCTGACGAGCCAAGCCGTAAGCACGACGGCCACAACGACCGCCGCCACAACAACCGCTATCCATGCCCAAGTGCTCATATCCCGTATTTCTTTAGGCGACTGTACAAAGTCGGGCGACTGATATTCAAGGCTTTGGCCACTAAAGTCAGGTTGCCGTTGTAGGTTTTCATCGCATTGCGGATGACTTGTTCCTCGGCACTTTCAAGGGTTTGGTTTTGCGGTTTTGGTTCCTTTTCGTCCATCAGTTCCGAAGCGCGGATTTGGAGGTCGGCGGCACGCACCAGTTCGGTTTCGGAATAGATGACCGCCTTCTCAATGCAGCCTTGCAGCTCACGGATGTTGCCGCTCCAACGGCAACGCTTCAAGAGATTCAACGCTTCTTCGGAAAGGCCTTGCGCCTTGCGGTGGTATTTTTCGGCGTATTGCCTGATGAAAAGCTCTGACAATGAGACGATTTCGTCGGGACGCTTGCGCAAAGGCGGCAAGTTGAGCACCACCGTGTTGATGCGGTAGAACAAATCCTCGCGGAAACGCCCCGCCTTAACCATCGCGGGAAGGTCCATGTTGGTGGCACAAATCAAGCGAATGTCGATGGGAATGGATTTCGAATCGCCGACGCGAGTGATGCTTCGGTTTTGGATGACACGCAACAGTTTGGCTTGTTCGCTCAACGGAATGTTGCCGATTTCGTCCAAGAAAAGCGTCGTTCCTTGCGCCTGCTCGAACTTCCCGATGTGGTCGGCGTGGGCATCGGTGAAAGCGCCTTTCACATGGCCGAACATCTCGCTCTCAAACAGCGTCTCGGTGATGGCACCAATATCGACGCTCACCATCGGCTTGGTGGCACGAAGCGAAAGTCGGTGTATCTCGTTGGCCAACACATCCTTACCCGTTCCGTTCTCACCAGTAATTAATAAGGTGGCCTCGGTCGGAGCCACTTTTTCCACCATCTCTCGTAGTTGCTTCATCACCTTGCTCTTGCCCCATTGCATGGCGGGCGGGGGATTGGCGGAAGTGCCTTTCGCGACAGCATTACGGTGTTTCTTGCAGGCTTCTTCGAGGGTGGCCAACAGTTTGGCGTTGTCCCAAGGCTTCACCACAAAGTCGAAGGCACCGCGTTTCATGCCTTCCACGGCGAGGGCGATGTCGGCGTAGGCCGTGAACAGCACCACCTCCACCTCGGGAAAGTCGCGTTTGAGTTCGGAAAGCCAGAAGAGGCCTTCGTTGCCCGTGTTGATGTCGGTCTCGAAGTTCATGTCGAGCAACACTGCGTCGGGCTTGAAGGTTCGCATGGTTTCCATCAGCACCTTGGGCGAAGCGATGAGTTCCACCTCGGCGAAGCGCATGGGCAGCAAAATTTTCAGCGCCGATCGGATGCCCGCGTTGTCATCGACGACTAGGATTTTTGATTTGAGTTTGGGCATGGCTTTGATTTAATGTGCTTGTTTTTGATTTTTAGATGCGACAATGACCCAACGGCCTTCCTTGCGGCTACCTTCTCTGACAAGGATGCCATTCTCTTGAAGCGCAGAAAGTTCTCTCAATATTGTCCTTCGAGAAATTCCAGTATTTTGAACCAATTGAGGTATGGTTATAGTGCCATCCTCTTGTATCAATGCCAATATAAGCATTTGACGTTCAGTAAGATCCTTAGTGCCATCTTTAGTGTCAAAAGTTGGCACTAAAGAACCATCCTCTTTTGTTTCAATGGTTAAGACAAGTTTCACTTGTAGCAATTCGGGTTGCTCGATGAGTTCGGGCTTCAGCCAATGTTTTTCACTCCACGCGCTCAAAATGAGCGGGAAACCTGAACCAAGGTTCTCACCGAAGCCAATCATGCGGAACATGTTCTGAATGCGCTGGTTACGGGCTTTGGTTTCCTCTCCTTCATAAATCTGTTCCACGGGCAACTTCAACAGTCCAGGGTTGGTAAACACAAATTTGTTGTCGTATTTCTCCACCTTCAGCACACCCTCAATCATCAAATCGGCATGGATTATGGCATTGGTCAAGGCCTCGCGAATGGCCTTGTGTTGCGGCGTGTCATCATCGCGCTCCACGCCTTCCATCTTGAACGGACGAGGCAAATCCTGCAGCAATTTAGGCAACACCATCGAGACGAAATTGAACAAGTTGTTTTCCCAAGTTCCATCGTAAGTCAGACGGTCGCTGTAGCGTTGGTCGCCTATCAGGCGCGATTTGTCGATATAATCCAACCGCAAATTGTCGAAGCGGTCGCGGACGGGCAAGCCCTTGCCAAACATCAGCAGTCCTGCCATCGTCAAACCTTCCATTCCCTCATCACGGTTCAGTGTAAAACCGCCCAACTGACGCAAAAACTCCTTGTGGTCGAGTCCGTTAAAGACATGCTCTGGGTATCTGCTTTTGAAATGGTTGCGGTAGCGTTCCAAAGTCGGGGTGTCGATGTCGTCCATGGTGTAATGCTTCAGGAAAAGGCGGTCGTTGCCGTCCAGAAACGCATCGCGCACCATCATTCGAATAACCTGTTCGGGACAATGGTAATCGCCTTCGTGGTTGCGGATGAAAGTGCCACGCATCAGGTTGTTGTTGATATAGACAGGCCGGATGGTATAGTCAGCACGAGGCACATTGATGGCCACCACTTTTTTGCCGTCCATCTCAACCACCTCAACGTCCTCGTCCTTCAGAAGGTTCACGTTCACCTTTTCAGAATTGTTGATGCCGTTCCAAAACTCTTTGCGAATCTTATCCGCGTCATCCACGCCTGTAATCGTGAACCGCTTGTCGACATCCTTCTCTCTGACATCCTCATGCACACCCAAAAGGATTGTCCCTCCAGACGTGTTTGCAAAAGCCGAATAGGTCTCCCAAACCGAATTGGGTAGACTCGTCTGCGCTTTCTTACATTCTAACGTCACACGCTCGCCTTTTTGTAAGGCAGATATTATGGTGTTCTCGTTCATAAACTCATACTTTTCTCCTATCCAACCACAGTTTCATCAACGGGTCGGAAATGGAATAGGTTTTTTCTTTTCTTGTAATAAGGTCGTATTCAAGCAGTTTGAGGGCAGCCGATTGGCTTGAACTTGGCGAACGCAAACGGTATTTCTTGTTGAATGCCGTAGAAGTGATGCCTTGCACCTGTTTTTCGGCATGGATGGCGTAAAGCAGCTCCTTTTGCGCCTCGGTGATGTAGGCCAATTGTTCACGCAACCGAGAGTCATTCTCGTCAATATAATCTTCAATCAGTTGATTTACAGCCTCATCGTCACAGGTTTGGCCTTGGGGCGTTTCGGAAAAAGCATCCTTCATAATACGTTGCACATACAAAGTGACACCCATAAAGACCTCGTAAACATGCGCAAAAGCCTCTGGCGCAAGGCCTTTCCCTGCCTCCCGAAAATGGCGGGTCGCGAAATCCAGATAGACATCGTATGCGATAGGTTCCAAACGGAGCGATTTCGCGCTTTGGAAAAACGGCCTCTTCGACGAGAAAAACATCTCCTCCATAAGCCGCCGCTGACTGCCCGAAAACACGAAATTGGTGTTCGAAAGTTTCTGGATATGCGTCCTTAGCAAAGCCTCCACATTCTTCTCAGGATACCTCGTAATCTGTTGAAACTCATCAATAACGACAATGCACCGCTTATCGACTTTTTCAAGATAACCGAAAATCTCCGCCAAAGTGTATTCGGGGTTCTGGACATCGCCCAACTTGACATCGAAAGTGGGCATATTTTGGATGGTGTCGTAGCCAAAACTTGCGCTGAGCGACTTCAAGAAAGTGACAAACTGCTTGCGCAACTTCACACTTCGAGTGGCCACATTGTCGAAAACCGCCGTCCCGAAGGCAAGAATGAACTCGCGAAAGGTCGTAGTGTGAAGTATATCGACCGAAACAGTGACATACTCATCCTTGATTTCCGGCTTGTCGAAGACGAAATCAACGAGCGAGGTCTTCCCCATTCTGCGCGGCGAGGTCAGCACCACATTCATCTGATTATGAATTGATTTCTCCAAATCAGCCGCTTCCTTCACGCGGTCGCAAAAGTATTCGGGAGCAATCTTTCCTGAAACTATGAACGGATTGATGTTCTTTACCATAACGCCTTGATTTTGGGGACAAAGATAGTGCTTTTTCACAAATTACCGAAAAAAAATTACCGAAAAAACATAATTTTCAAAATCATCAATATAACAGTCCGACCATCCAAAGCGGCAACTTGTTACCGTGGGGCGATTCAATGTCATCGGCCAAGATATTAATTTGCTTTTTACAGAAAGCATTTTTGAATTATTTTTGCTTTTTACAGAAAGCATTTTTGAATTATTTTTGCTTTTTGCAGAAAGCAATTTTCATTTAAACAAGACCCAACAAGGCACTATCTTAAAGGTAACTGCCAACCCAATCCGTCATGAAGATTGGCAAATTCAGCAAGTTACCGTCTTTCTTGATGTTGTTCATGGAGAAACGAATCCGCAAATCGGGATGGTATTTTTTGTCGTACTCGGCGAAGCTCTTTCCGCTGATGCGCCTGTCCGACTTGACTTCAATAGGAATGACTGTCAATCCTTTCGCTATAAGAAAATCCACTTCGGCCTTGTTGCCCTGCAAAGTCCAATAGTTGGGCATAGCGAAACCTTGAGCCAACAAAGAAGTCAGGACGAAATTTTCGGCCACAGCGCCCTTGAACTCCGTAAACAATTGGGAGGCACTGACGAAAATCTCTGCGGGCAACTTCGACAGTTTCCGCAACAAACCGATGTCCAGCAAATACACCTTGAACGCCGACGAATTTTCATAAAAACTCAGCGGAAGTTCAGGCTTTTCGCACAATTTCACTTGATAGATCATCCCCGCATCCACTAGCCATTGCAAAGCGTTTTCGTATTCCCTTGCCCTTGCACCCTCGCGCACAACGCGATAGACAAACTTGTTGTTTTCGCGCGACAGTTGCTCGGGCGTTGATTTCCAAATGGCGTGAATCTTCGGAATATCAGTCTTCAAGGCGTGTTTGCTGAAATCAATCTCGTAGGCCATCAGATTCTCTTCCAGCACTTTCTCAACCGTCTCGATGCCCTTGCCCCAAATCATGGAACGCGCCGACAACGGCAACCCGCCACAAACCTGATAGGCGTGATAGTATTCCTCTGCCCTGTTGAAAACGACCGTCGGAAGCGGCTCCTCACCACCAGCCAAACTGTCCAATTGTCGAAACAAAACGGCATCGGCGGCACGCAAATACTCCTTGAAACTGACCGGAAACATCTGCAAGAAATTCACCTTGCCCACGGGAAACGAGAAATTTCCCTCATTGATGGCCACACCTAATAGCGAACCTGCCGCAATGATATGATATTCAGGCGCATCCTCGCAAAAATATTTCAATGCGTTCAAAGCCTCCTTACATTCTTGAATCTCATCGAAAAAGAGAAGCGTCTTTTCGGGCAGCAAGGGAACATCGGTGAAAAAAGCCAATTCGTGGATGAGGCGCGACGGTTCTTTGGTCTTTCCAAAAACCTCTGCCAATTCGCGTTTTCGGTCGAAGTTGAAAACCGCCAAATGCTCATAATACCGTTTGCCGAAGTCCTCCACTGCCCACGACTTCCCAATCTGACGCGCACCCCTGACAATCAAAGGTTTGCGTTCCGAACTGTTTTTCCACGCCAACAATTGTTGTGTGACATCCCTTTCTATCGTTTCCATAGAGATTCCGATTTTATTTTTCGGCAAAAATACGACACTTTTTTCAAATAATCACACTTTATCGCAGAAAAATGTGATTTTTCTCACACTTTTCGACGATAGAACGTGATATTATTCCTTCTGCAACACATCCACCGGATTGGTCTTGGCCGCCTTCAAGGTCTGCCAAAGCACCGAGAGGAAAGCCATCACGAGGGAAAATGATTGAGGTTTTGCATTGTTTTGTGGATTTTGTGATTAGAATTACTCACTCCGCAAAGACCTCACCGGATTCATCGTTGCCGCCCGCAAACAAACTACGGATTACACAGATTTTACGGATATGCTTCCGAAAATTTTGGGATGCAAGCATCCAATTTTTACGGATAGGCTAACGCCAGCAAAAATCCGTATCCATCGGACGCTCGCGTCCTCCAAATTTCTTTTCGGAAATCCGTTTAATCCGCGCAATCCGTAGTTCCTCATATCATTCACTCCGCAGCGACTTCACCGGATTCATCGTTGCCGCCCGCAAACTGCGCAAGGTGACCACCGCAATCGTTACACCCAAAACAGCCAACAGCGCAAGTGCAAACACCCAAACGTGCAAGGACACCTGATAGGCGAAGCCCTCCAAATAACGCTTCATAATGACAATACTCACTGGCACAGCAATCACGAAGCACACCAGCACAATCTTCACGAAGCGCGAGTTGAACATCGCCAAAACCTGCCCCACCGTGGCACCATGCACACGACGGATGCCAATCTCCTTGCGGCGGTGCTCCGTCTCGAACATCACAAGGCCGAACACGCCCATCAGCGAGATGACGATGGCCAAAATCGTGAACAAAGTAATCAACTTCGAGAGGTTTTGCTCCTTTTTGTATTGGTTTTGAAGCGTTTCGTCGAAGAGTTGCACATCGAAATCGGCGGCGGCAATGCTCGGGTCAAGTTCGTTCAGGGTGTTTTGGATGCGCGTCATCACTTCAGGGATGTCCACGCCGGCCTCGGTGCGGACAAACAGTTGCATGCAAGGCCGCCACGGTTTTTTGCCGAAGACATACAAGGCAAACGGCCCAATCTCGTTGCGCAAAGCGGCATAGTTGAAGTCCTTGCAGATGCCGGCAACCTCGGCCAAGCCATCGGTGTGGCCTTGGATTTGGTCGCCGACCGTGATGTCAAACATTTTCTGGGCGGTCTCGTTCAAGATATAGACGCCGTTTTCCGATTGCTCGTCGGCGGGCGTGAAATTGCGGCCTTCCACGATTTCTATTCCCATGAAATCCAAAAAGTTCCACGAAACAGGATAGCATTGCCAATTCACATTGGTATCCTTGTATTTTCTGCCCCAGCCCATGCGCTCGTCTTTGACAAACCCACCATCGCCCCAAGCCACATCCTTGATGGCGGCATCGGCCTTGAGGCGGTTTTCACAGGTTTCACGGTCGAGGTAGGCGATTTTGACCGTGGTCTGCAGCGTGAGCAGTTGCTCGTGGTCGAAGCCCATGTCGCGGTTGAGCATGAACTGGCGTTGCTCGTGGATGAATATCGCGCAGATAATCAACACGATGGAAACGGTAAATTGCAATCCAATCAAACCAATGCGGAAAGCCTTGCCTTTTTGCGTGGTGCCAAGCGTGCCTTTCAAGGCAAAGGCAGGATTGAACGAGGTGGCGAACAAAGCGGGATAAATGCTGGCTGCCACCGAAATGAGCAGTCCGAGGCCGACGGTCAAGGCGACAAGGCCCCAGTTTTGGCCAAAGTACAACGATGTATCGATGAGCGAGGCCAAGGTGGACTGCCTGAACAGCGTGACCACGGCCACGGCCAACGCCAAGGCGATAATGACCATCGTCACCGACTCACCGACAAACGACATCACCAATTGGAAACGACTGCTGCCTAATATCTTGCGCGTGTTGACGCTCTTTAATCGCATGGGCACCATAGCGAAGAAGAAGTTGATGTAGTTGATGAACGCGATGACAATGACCGCAATGGCGATGGCGAGCAGAGTCATTGTGGTGGTGCGATTGCCCGTCTTGCCCGGCGCGTTGATGTTTTTAGCGAAATACGTGTCAGTGAGTTTTATCAGTTGGAGATTGGTGCCGCCCACCGACTCTTCACACAGAGCCTTTTCCTCCTCGCTGAGCGATGTCGGGTCAATGCCATTCAGCCGCATAAAGGCGTCCTTCATGGCAGGTTTCGCGGCCTCTTCAAACGCTTTCGGGTCGGCGCCTTCGCGAAGTTTCACGAAATAGTTGAAGCCCCATTCGCTCCAATTGTCCAAGCCCCGATTGCCGATATTGTAGAACATGTCGAAAGTGGCGCCGTCGCTGTTGGCGGGCATGTCTTTGTAAATGGCGACGATGACGGCGTCTTCAAGTTGCAGTCCCTGCCAACTGTTCGTCCGAAGTTTGGCCACGTCGCCCACTTCCACACCAAGCCGCCGCGCCGTCGATTCCGAAACGGCGTAGGTGATGCCGTTAATCCAGTCGTCCCAGTTGCCCGCAACGAGTTCGAAGCCGAAGACATCCTTGCCGCCATTGCTGAAGGCACCGATTTTCACACTCATTTGACGGTCGTCGTCAAACAAAACTGTGGCGGTCGGGCAGTTTTTGCCCACATAGCCGCAGCCGCCCGCTTCCACATCGGGCGAAGCCGCAATGACCGCCTCAGAAATCGGTCGGTTAATCCAGCACGAGGCACCGTAGTCGGCAAACCGGTCGCCGACCATCATGCAATAAATCCGGTCGCTGTCCTTGAGTGCCTTGTTGTAAGTGAGGTCGTGGTGTACCTGCACGAGGATGATGTAGAGCGCGGCGAAGGCTGCCGTCAAGCCCAAGATGTTCAGGATGGAAGACACGAGGGAGGTCTTGCGTCATTGACTCGCTCCGCATCGTCGAATCTGCAATTTGCGAGGAACGAAGCAAATCGCAGATTCAATGGAGTTAATCCAGATATTACAAACGAACAAGTCTTTTGTATATTTTCTCTGCTTTTTCAAGTCCGAAGAACTTTACCAACTTTTCGAAAAGCACTTGGTTGATTTTCGTTTTATTTCGGTTTTTCATCGCAACACTTTTTGTTGGTTTTCGCATTTTCCGAGTCAATCCGACTGATTTTTCCGCCTATGTTGGTGCCTCTCACTTTGACAGCGCCAAAGTATCTGATAGTCCCAGAGCCAGCGATGTTGTAATCCATCGTTTCCAACTCGCAGCGGGTCTCCACCGAACCCGTGCCGGCCACGGAAATGTCCGCGCTTTTCACCGCACCCGCCTTGATGACGATTGCTCCCGCACCGGCCACGTTCAAATCCGCATAGTCGGAATGGAGATTCTTGCACACCAACTTTCCCACGCCTGCAACATTCAAGTCCACACGGTCGGAATGAAGGTTCTCGCACACCAACTTTCCTGCTCCGGCAAGGCTCATCTTAAAGTCTTGGATAGTAGCGGTTTGGTCGAAAAACACGCCATACGCCCCCGCCGTGCTGATTTCCAATTTTGGGGCCTCAAACGGCGTGACGAAACTGAAGTCGCCGCCGCCCACCAAACTGATTTCCTCCAAGGTCGGGGCGGTGAGTTCGATGAGGAACTTCGTCGGCTTCAAGTCGGATTGCTGAAGCGTCTTAACCATCTCCACCCTCAAGCAATCGCCCTTCTGATAGATGTCAAGACACTCGAAAAGGTTCTCATCAAGGGTAACACGACACGAACAGTTGTCCGCCACCGCGTAGGTTACCGAAGCCGACAGCGCGATGCTGATTTCGTCGAAAGCCGCCATATCGAAGTCGCGCGTGACGATGTTGCCGTTGCCTTCAGCGAATGTTCCCCGCGAGTACACGGTGATGATTTTGTTGCCTTTTCCGTCGATGACGGTATCAGCCTTGTACACATTGTTGTTTTGCGCCTTTGCGCCCAGTACCGCTGCCAAAACGAGCAGTGCCGTAAAGAATGATTTCTTTGCCATAGCTTTACAATTTAATTGGTTCAAATTTTTACACATTTTAGCATAGCAAACGCCGTGCCAACTTTATAAATTATTAAAAACCAATAAATTACAAAACAGTGTTTACAAAAAGTGTAAAGTTTCTTTACAGTGAGTGTAAAGAAACTTTACAATGAGCGTTGTCATGAAGAATTTTTTTTGGAGCTTTTCATTCAAAAATCTAGGAAATGTGTAATTTTGCCCCGTTAAAAAATCGCGGAAATGTGTATAAACACCCATTTAAAAAACTTAGGAAATGTGATTTATGAGACGGAAAATCTATGATAAACTATTGAAATGGAAGCAAGAACGAAATGGCGATACCGCCTTGCTCATCGAAGGTGCGCGACGCATTGGGAAAAGCTATACCGCCGAGGAGTTTGCCCGCAACGAGTATGAATCCTACATCCTGATTGACTTCAGCAAAGCACCCGCCCGAGTCAAATCGTGGTTTGACGACTATCTGGAAGATGTGGACACACTGCTACAAAACATCCAACTCCATTACAAGAAAACCCTCACGCCGCGCAAGTCGCTCATCATCTTCGACGAAGTGCAGAAATGCCCGCGCGCCCGCGAAGCCATCAAAGCATTGGTTGCCGACCACCGTTTCGACTACTTGGAAACCGGATCGCTCATTTCCATCAAGAAAAACGTCGAGGACATCGTCATTCCTTCCGAAGAAGAAGGCATCGATATGTATCCGATGGATTTCGAGGAATTCCTTTGGGCGATGGGAAACGAGGTGCTGATGCCATACATACAAAAACAATTTGTAAAACAGCAACCTATGGGCGATTTCCACCGCGACGCGATGCACTATTTCCGCCAATATATGATTGTGGGCGGTATGCCGCAAGCCGTGGCCGAATATGCACAAACGAAGGATTTCAACAAAGTGGATGCCATCAAACGACAGATTTTGCGCCTCTACAAAAACGACATCAAGAAATACGCAGGCTCAGCAACGGCCCGCGTAGAGGCCATTTACGATGCCATTCCCGGCCAGCTCCAAAAGCACGAGAAGAAATTCACCCTCGCGGCACTGAAGGACGAAGCCCGAATGCGCGAATACGACAGCGCTTTCTTCTGGCTTGACGATGCCCGAATCGCCAACATCTGCTACAACACCACCGCGCCCAGCATCGGCCTGCAACTCAACGAAGACCGCACCGCCCTCAAATGCTATTTCTGCGACACAGGTCTGCTCATCTCACTGGCTTTCAACGCCCGAGGCATCGTCAGCAACGAGATTTACCAGAAACTGATGTTCGACAAATTGGAAATCAACGAAGGAATGTTGGTGGAAAACATTGTGGCACAAATGCTTAAAGCAACGGACAAGAAACTATTTTTCTACAACAATTACGACAAGGAAGAAGCCGAAAACCGTATGGAGGTTGATTTCTTGATCCAAAAAGAAACCGTCACCTCGCGGCACAACATTTCGCCAATCGAGGTCAAGAGCAGCACAAACTACACCTTGACCTCGATAAAAAAGTGCATCGAAAAGTACCGAAACTATCTTTCCACGCCATACGTCCTTCACTCCAAGGATGTTGAAATCAAAGACGGGCTGGTGTTTCTGCCGCTTTATATGACGCCGTTGTTATGACTTCCGTGTTTCACTTCACCATCCCATCATCATATCCACCATTCCAAAGCGTCTTCTGGCCTTTGTTGAACGCTTTGCCGTAGTTCAGTTTCCAAGTCAAGCCAAGCACGAGCATATTGCCGTTGTCGGCGGTCCAGTTGGTATGGATGTAAGGATGCACCGCCGAGAGGCTTCTGGTCTGGTACATATAGCCCTCCTTGTTGAACGGGCAATGCCAAACCAAACTGACGTTCAAACTCTTCCAGTTATATTCGGCATAGATACTCTGAGACATCTCCCCTATCGACATCTCCTCGCCATACAGCGACTTGTCGGGCAGGAAATCGAAATCGCAGCCGACCATCAACTGCTTCCAAACAAATTGCGCCTTGATGCCGCTGCTGAAGTTGAGGTTGTCATGATAGAACTCCTCGCCTTTGGCCTCCTCCTTTTTCAGTTTGCCGTTCAGCGTAATGTTCAGGCAGTCAAACAGTTTCTTTACGCCCACCTCGGTCTTCAACTGGAAACGCTGGTAATAATCGGTGTTTTGTGGCGTACCGACAAAAAGGCCAAGTTCGGGGTCGTATTGATACACGCGGACGGTGGGCGAAAAGTTCCTGAAATGGCTGAAAGTCGCGTTGGCGAACCAGCCCTTGTTGTTGTAGCGCAAACGCAACGCATTGAACCAAGTGTTGTAGGGCTTCAGCGATTCATTTCCCTTGATGGCCTCCACATCGTCCACGCGCTGCAACACGGGCGAAAGTTCGCTCAACGAAGGCAAATATGGGATGAACCTCGTATTGGCTGTCAGCGACCAACGCTGGTTGATGCGCCAAAATAGGCCTGCCGTGCTCAAGTTACGGACATAGCGCCTTGTGTCAATGCCATCGGTCACGGAAAACAATTTGACACCCGTTCCCAACGAATACATTACATTGTCGCTCAAATTGCCATCGATGCTGGTGTAAAGATAGGTATTGTCCTTGGTCATCTCGGTCTGCGTTTCGTAAATCACATAGTCGTTGTTCGCAAAGTTGTGCTGATATTGCAGTCCTATGCGGGCTTCCGCCTTTTTGAACTGCTTGCCGTAAACGGCCTCACCACTGACCGCATAACCTTTGTTAATCACCTTCGTGGGATATTGCCATTCGTTTTCCGAATCCCTGTAAATCAGGTTGTTGTAATAATCACTATGAGAATATTGCCCAACCATATTCAACTCGATTTTTTGACGGTTCCTCATCTTGTGCGTGAAAAACAAGTCCAATGTTGGCGAGTTGCCTTTTCGGTCGGTCTGCTTGTTCATATCCAAACGAGTGGTTATGCCGTTCTCCGTTTCGTTGATGATGCCCGTGCCGTACCAATGATTGTTGTCGATGTAATCACGCAGGGTGGCCACAAACATGGTGCTGTCGTTGGGCTGGTAGGTGTATTCGCCCGTGATGTTGTGCGTGATGTAATTGAAGGGGAAACTCAACTGCTGTGAACGCTGCACCGTGCGTTCTTCCGCGATATAACTGTCTGTCATCTCGTAAGGTACGTTCTTGTAGTTGCGGTGGCTCAAGTTGTACTGCAACGAAAATTCCGACTTGCCCTTGTGGTGCGCTGCCATAAGATAGCCGTCCACAAAACCCGTGGTGAAGGCCGACTGCACCCTTGCCATCACGTTTCCGCCATCGTCCGACTCCTTCAACACAAGGTTGATGATGCCCGAAGCATTTCTATCAAGGTAGCGGATGCCAGGCTCGTTGCTGTACTCGATGCGCAGGATTTGCTCCGGCCTGACGTTCACAAAACGTTCAAGCGGCACTTCTTTTCCATTGATTTGCAGGATAGGTGTGCCGCCGTCGATAGTGACGGTTTGCCGAGCCACGTCCACCTCCAAGCCGGGCAATTGCTGCATATCCAATAAGGTCAAGCCGCGCCCCGAAACTTCGGCTTCTTTCGGGTCGGGAAGCACCACGAAGCGTCCTGCTTCTTCTGTGATTCTTGAACCCTCAACGACAATTTCGTCTAATTGCTCTGTGGTTTTAGGCATCAGCAATGTACCAAGGGCAGTAGCCCCGCAACGGATAGTCAGCCGCTCGTAACCGATAGCGGATGCGGTGAGAATGTACCTTCCATCTTTCACATCGGCGGAGAAGTTACCGTTCTCATCGGAGGTCAGGCCTGCAACGAGGCTGTCGTTGGCGGCCAATTTCAGTGTCATATTGGCGAAAGCCACAGGATTGTTGTCTTCATCGGCCAAACGGCCATTCAAGTTTTGCGCTTCTGCACCCAGCACCGCCATGCAAACAAGTAGTGCTGTCAAAAATGACTTCTTTGCCATAATGATACAATTTTGAGTTTGTTTTCTGTAATACGGACTTGCGCCTGAAAAGTTACAGTTTAATGATGATTTCTTTGCCATAGCTTTACAATTTAATTGGTTCAAATTTTTACACATTTTAGCATAGCAAACGCCGTGCCAACTTTGTAAATAATTAAAAACCAATAAATTACAAAATAAGGTTTACAAAAAGTGTAAAGTTTCTTTACAGTGAGTGTAAAGAAACTTTACACTCGCCAAACGTAGCAATCCTCGTGCCAGTCAGCTTGAAAAATCCGAGAAATTCAGCCAAAATAAGAAAAAATATCGCATTTTGGCTGAATTTCTATTGCACATAAAAGATATTTATCTATCTTTGCAGCAATAAATTAGCATCGTTATGAACCCTTCATCAGTTATCGGGAGAGAAGAAGAAATTGCCACCATCTCAAGGCTTTTCGCCTCGGAGCGTTCCGAGTTTTTGGCCATTTACGGGCGTCGGCGCGTCGGCAAGTCGTTTCTCATCGAGGAGGCACTTGAGAACAAGTTTTCCTTCGTGGCCGTCGGCTTGTACCAAAAAATCGACCACGACAACCCCGAAAAGGTCGAGTCGTACCGGCAGAAACAATTGGCACATTTCCACAACAGCCTTGTGGAATATGGCTTGTCCAAAACCAATCCCGCGCCCAATAGTTGGATGGAAGCCTTGAACCTTCTGAAAAAGTTGCTGCAAAGCAAACGCGCCCGCCGCAAGGTCGTTTTCATCGACGAATTGCCTTGGTTGGCCGGACCGCAATCGGCGGAACTGCTTGCTGAACTTGGGCATTTCTGGAATTCATGGGCGAGGAAGCGCAAGGACATCTTCCTCATCGTGTGCGGCTCGGCCACCAGTTGGATGGTTGACAACGTCATGCGCGACTACGGCGGCCTCTATGGTAGAATCACCGAATCCATCTTCCTCAAGCCCTTCACCCTTGCGGAATGTGAACGCTACTGGGCCAAACGCGGCTTCCATCTGTCGCGGTACGAAATCGCCCTCACTTACATGGTCATAGGCGGCGTGCCTTACTACATGGACAGCATACGACCCGACCGGACGATGGCCGACAACATCAACGCCATCTATTTCGACAAGGACAAGGCCCGGCAGGAATTCAAGGACGTTTACACCGGGCTCTATTCAACCTCCGAAACATACATCAACGTCATCCGCCAATTGGGAAAGCGATTCTACGGAATGACACGGGACGAACTGCTCAACGCCGTCGACAAGAAAGGTGGCGGCACTTTCACCGACGTGCTCGAAAACCTGATGGACTCCGGCATCATCCGAAGTTACACCCTCTACGGCGGCGCAAGGAAGCAGACTGTCTATCAACTTGTCGATTTCTTCACCTTGTTCTACCTGCGTTTTGTCGAAAACTCGGACTTCACCTCTTGGCGTTCCTTGCAACGAAGCAAGCCGTTTTACACATGGGCAGGCAACACCTTTGAACTCTTGGTCATGGACCACATGCCACAACTCGCCAATGCGCTCAGAATCAAGGAATACGCCACGCCTTTCAGTTGGCGCGGAAAGACACCCGACGGCGAAGGGGTTCAAATCGACCTCATCATCCCCGCCACCGCCGAGCGCGCCAACTACATCTGCGAGATGAAGTTCTCGGAAGGCAAATACACCCTTTCCAACGACGACGTTGAGGAAATGACAAGGCAGATTTCAGCCGTCAGCAAGGCCAAAATCCACAAGCCGAGCCACTCGATTTATGTCGCTCTTATGACCACATTCGGAACGACCGATTCAAAGCATAAAACCCATATAAATGACATAGTTACGCTTGATTCCTTGTTTTAGAAATTCAGCCAAAACCGAACTTTTTTGGTGATTTTGGCTGGATTTCTACTGTCAATCATTCCGTCAGCAAACAAACTACGGATTCCACGGATTTGACGGATATGCTTCCGAAAATTTTTGGACGCAAGCGTCCGATTATTACGGATGGACTGTCGCCGGTAGGAATCCGTAACAATTGGGCACTTGTGCCCTCCAAATTTCTTGTCGAACATCCGTTTAATCCGCGCAATCCGTAGTTTAAAAATCATCCAATCACAATTGCGACAACACATCCTCCACGATCTTTCCATCGAAGAGGTTGATGATGCGGTCGGCAAAGCCCGCGTCGCGCTGCGAGTGGGTCACCATGACGATGGTGGTGCCTTCCTTGTGGAGGTCGGTGAGCAGGTCCATCACCTCGCGACCGTTCTTCGAGTCGAGGTTGCCCGTAGGCTCGTCGGCGAGGATGAGCTTGGGGTTGGCGACCACGGCGCGGGCGATGGCCACCCTTTGCTGCTGACCGCCAGAGAGTTGCTGCGGGAAGTGGTCTTTGCGGTGCTTAATGGCCATGCGCGTCATGATGTCGTCCACACGCTGCTTGCGCTCGGCGGCGGGGATGTTCATGTAGCGCAACGGCAGCTCGATGTTCTCAAACACGTTGAGTTCGTCGATGAGGTTGAAGCTCTGGAACACGAAGCCGATGTTGCCCTTGCGGAACTGGGTGCGGTCCTTCTCCTTGAGGTTGCCGACCTGATGTCCGAGGAGTTCGTAACTGCCCTCGGTGGGGTTGTCCAACAGGCCGAGGATGTTGAGCAAGGTGGACTTGCCGCAGCCCGAAGGCCCCATGATGGCGACAAACTCGCCTTTGTTGATTTCGAACGAAACGCCGTCCAATGCGAAGGTTTGGATTGAGATGTCTTCGCTCACGAAGACTTTCCTGAGATTTTCTACTTTAATCATTGCTTTGATTGTTTAAGGGTTTAACTTTTATTTTGTTGAATTGTTGTTTGATTGCTTTGTTTAACTACGAATTGCACGAATTAAGCGAATATTATTTGTAAGAATTTGAGGCGCAAGCGCCTGAATGGATACGAATTTGGACTGCTTCGTGCCTCGCAGTGACGCGAAGCGGCACAACATTCGTCCAAATTCGCGGCGAAAGCCGCAAAATTCCTTGACCATTCGTCAAATTCGTGTAATTCGTAGTTCCTTTCATTTTCAATTGTTTTTCAAAGACTTGACAGGGTTCATTCGGGCTATCCTATTGCTGCTCAAGACGACCACGATAGTGACGACAACCAGCACGGCCACTGCACCGATGATGAAATATAGTGGTGAGAGGCCGATGCGCTCGGCAAACTGCTCCAACCACTTATGGGCCACAAAGAAGGTGGCAACGCAAGCCAAAGCTGCCATCGCCAACGAAAGGCGCAGCACATCCCAAGTGAACATACGCAGAATGTCGGCCACCGTCGCGCCGTTGATTTTGCGGATGGCCACCTCTTTGCTCCTTCGGTTCGACTCGTCGCGGATGAAACCGATGAGGCCAATCACGGCAATCAGCAGGGCGAAAACCGCACCGATGAAGATGGTGTTGCGCATTTTGAGGCTGTCATCGTAGTCCGCAATCATTTGGTCTGCCCAAGAGAAAATCTCCAACTGCCTGCCATCCAAGGCCTCCGCAATGCCCTCCCTCAGTTTCTGCATATCAGTTTCGTTCAGCTTGTGGTTCGTCTTGAAAACGAGATAAGGCATATAGGACACGCCGTCGTCCAAGGTGCCATAGAAGCGCACACTAGGGCGACTATCCAAGTTCACAAGGTTGCCAGTACGGATTTCGCGATAGACACCCGAAATGGTGAAGGGTACCAATTCCATGCCATTTCCGTGTCCCGTGATGAGCACCTGCTTGCCTACCGCACCGTCGCTCCAGTCGGCGAACTCGTTCATCCGATTGACAAAAGCCTCAGAAACAACTACTTCAGAAGAATCGGCAGGAGCGCGACCGTCCACAAACTCAAAGCCCAACAACTCGTAAAAGCCCGTTGTGGCTTCGTAACCATCAGACACATTGAACAATTCGCGGTCGTCGCCGGGGAGAAGGATATTGTCGCCGCTGGTAGCTTTAACGGGCAGAGAATAACAGGCCTCCACACCCTTCACTTCGGGATATTGCCTGAGCGCTTCCACAACGCGCCTTTGCTCCGTCTGGTTGCCGTTGTACATGCTGACATAATAGGCGTTTTCGTAGTCGTAGCCCGGGTCGGAATAAATCATTTTGCGGTATTGCAGCGTCACGACGATGAGCATCACCGTGATAAAAACGTTGATAAACACCTGAACGCCAAGCAGTCCGATTTTCCAGCGGCGCGAGTTTTCAGTGTAGTTGCGGAAGGCCACCGAAACAGGAATCCGCATGTAGAGTTGCGCCGGCACGAAGACCGAAACTATCAGCACAAAGACCAGCACGAGGCTGATGACAAGTACGCTTTGCGGGACGAGCAGCGTCTCAAACGACATACCCAAAAGATTCTGTATCAATCCTTTGGAAGCGAAAATAATGGCCACCGCCAAAGCCAAAGCCAGCAACAAGTGAACAAAGGTTTCGCGCGCCAACAGCCAATGAATGTCGAAGGCATCGGCGCCATAGCACTTACGCACCCCGATTTCTTTGGAGCGGCGCACCATCTCCGAAATGACGATAAGGATGTAGTTGAGCAAACTGATGAGAATCAGCAGCGCGGCCACAATGGAAAGCAGAATCACCATCGAGCGAACCGATGACTCCTTGATGTGGTCCTTGCCAAAAGGCGTGAGATAATACCACAGTTTCGTCCCGTTCTGTTCCAGTTCCTCCAAAGGCTGATGCGTCTCCTGCATCTTGCGGATGGCATCACCAAGCGACTGTGGGTCAACGCCTTGCTGCAATTTCACGAAGCCACGGTAGCGGTCGTTGACCACCCAGTTTTCTATGCTATTTTTGGAATAACTCGCCATCGAAAGCAGCAGGTCTGAATCCATCGAGCCGTTTTTCGGGAAGTCCTTGAACACGCCTTCGATGGTCATTTTCAGGTCGGGCACATCTTCATTGGCGATAATCCTGCCGATGCACTCGTCCACGCCGCCGAGCTTTTCGGCAAACGATTCCGAGACCATCAAGCAGAGCGGCTTTGACAAAACCTGCGCCGGGTTGCCTGCCAGAATCGGGCGGTCGAACACCTTGAAGAAACAGGAATCGGCCAAACGCAAATTGCCTGTGATGATATGGCCGTCCTCGTCCGTGTAGCGGTTGTTACTGAATAAGGAGGTTATCCGTGTGGCCTCCTCCACGCCCGGCACCTCGGCCTTGAAGCCAGGAGCCACCGCCCCGCTCACTTGCCCGAAATTCTTCGATTCGCCTTGTCGTTCAATGCCTGTTTGAATGATGTAGATACGGTCCACATCCTTGTAGAAACTATCGTACGACAATTCGAAGCACACCTTGGCAATCAGCACGATGCCGATGGCGAGACCTATGCCTAACGATAGGATTTTGATGAGTTTGTCGGTTAGTTTGTTCATTTTATATCTTCCTCCGTATATTCTTTTCTTGACACATTTTTGTTTTGCTTTCCTTTCGAGAACCAATAGTCTATCTTCAGGAAAATGCCAGATGTATAAGATAGCGACTTCGTGAGCTGCGTGTAGGTGTCATATTCTACGGTCCTTTCATATATGTTCTTAAACAGGTCTTGGTAGGCCAGCATAATCGCTCCGCGATGGCCAAGGAAGGACTGCCGCAAATAGATGCTGCTGATTTGTGGCGTGCCTTTTGCAAATCCTTGTGGAAGCAATCGCTTGTTTTCATAGTCGAAAGAAACACCTGTGCTCATCCCCCACGGGAAAGTATAATCGATGGACAAACTGGTGCTTATGATAAACGCACTTTTTTGCTCTTGATTATAGGAATAGGTATCATGATGAAAATCGACAAAAGATTCTATCTCCAGCGATTCATCAAACAGATTGAACGAAGCGCTTGCCTTTGCGCCATATTTGTTGAGGGTCGAAATGTTGAAGGGCGCAGCGTACAATTTGCCGTCGTCCAAATAATATATGGTGCGAATGACACTGCCTGAATGGGTATAGTACAGGCTTGTCGAAAACACATTCTTGTTCCTGTTCAGCCTCAAGTTCAATTCTGCAACATCGTTGATTTGGGGACGGAGATAAGGGTTGCCGGAAGAAAAAGTCACAGAGTCCTGCATGGTGACTTGTGGGCATAATGACCAAATGGCCGGAGTATAGAGTCGGCGATTGTACCTCAAACTGATGATGTCGTCATCCATACGATAGGCAACCGACACAGAAGGAAGGAAATAATGGTAATGCGAAAGGGAATCGTTAGAGTTCCTGTCGTCGTAGGTGTAGCGTGCTCCAGCCTTCAGGCTCCATTTGTTGATGGTGGCATAGTAATCGGAATATAATGACACCTGACTTTCCTTGAAATCGAAAGTGAAATCATCCTGTGCCTCCGTGAACACATCTTTGAAATGCTGGTAGTAATACTGCCCTCCAAATTCAATCCGATGGGCTTCGGCAAGAGCGACGATGCCATCCAAATGATAGTTCACCGACGCCTTATATCCGTCGTCGTATTGCAGTCTGTCAACCGCCGAGGAAGTGTTCCCTATCTGGTAATCCTCGTTATAATGGGCGACATCACTGCTTTTCATAAAGTACAGGTTGGCATCCGAACTGATTTGCCTCAAAGCGCCATCAAACGACCTCTTGAAATAAAGCGAGTAGTTTTGATACAGGCCTTTCGTCGTGTCGTTTTTCAATGAATGGTTCACCGTTTCCAAACCGTTCATGTATTGAATCATAGTCGTGTCTGTATGGCGCTTATCGTAAGTTTTGATCTCGGCGAATGCATTGAACAGGGTTTTGTCGTTAGGGATATAGTCGAATCCCAAACGGAAGGAGTGGTAATTTTCTTTCGGCAAATCCACGCTCTGTGAAATGTATGAGTTGTCCATCGTTCCGTCAAGGGGAGTCCTGAAGGTTTCCGTCTTGTTTTTCATTGCCCAACGGCCGTAAAAATAGTTGCCATACAGCCTCATTTTGGAAAAGGAGTATTGTAGCACGAGCGAGCCTTCAGTCCTTTTGGCCGGAAACAAATTGCTCGCACTTGCGTATCCGAAAACGCCTTGGTTTGCTTCGCTTTTCAGTACTATGTTCACGATGCCCTCAATGTCTGTTTCATATTTCGACGAAGGGTTTTGCACCACTTCGATTTTCGCAATGTCATCCATCGCAATCGTACTGATATCAAAGCCTTCGCGCATCATTCCGTTGACAAGCACCAACGTCGATTTCCCGATGATGGAAACACTGTTGGTGACTTTGTTCACCTGCAACTCGGGAACATGCCCCAGCAGGTCGATGGAGGTAACGGAATTTGCAATCGCTATCGAATCGGGGACAAACACCGACCTGTCCGAGTTCATGATATAGGGGCTTGTCGTGACCGATACTTCATTAAGGGTGAAAGAACTTGGTTGAAGCAGGATAGGCTGCTCGATTCTCGTCTTGTTCTTGTTCAGGTTGATTTGTACGCTCTTTCTTGCGTAACCGATACAGGATATGGTCAAAGTCACTTGGTCGGGCAAGGAGCCTGAAAGCATGAAATATCCGGTGGAGTCGGATATGGTTGAGACCAAAGGTCTTTTCTCATTGTCCACTTCAAAGGTCTGTATGGCAGCATATTCCACAGGCAACCTTTGACAAGAATCCAGAACATAACCAGACACGGTCCGATTCTTCAGTTGTGTTTTCCGTTGCTGTCCGTAACTCATGGCCGAGAACGCCACAAGGCAGCAAACCATCATGAATTTCATTGTAGTTTTCATACTCGTTAGATTTTGATTGTTGTTTCTTTTTTGACCAAAACTTGCAAAACCTGCAAAACCTTTTTCCGGGTTTGGGAAGCACGCCAACCGGCTGCTTCCCTGCAGCGAGGCGGTTGCCGAGCCGCATCTGTTCATATTGGAGTTTTGCATTGTTTTGTGTGTTTTGTGATTAAAAAACCAGAACCTCCGATTCGCCAAAGTTATCATAAGAAGAAGTAATCACCTTCTCGCCTGCCTCCAAGCCTTCGACGACCTCGTAATACTGCGGGTTCTGCCGCCCGATGCGGATGTCGCGGCGCGTGGCCTTGCTGCCGTCGGGCGAGAGCACATAGATCCACTTGCCGCCGGTCTTTTGGTAGAAGGCGCCACGCGGGATGAGCACCGCCTCCACGGGCTGCCCGAGTTGCAGGTTGAGGTAATAGGTCTGGCCGCTGCGGATGTTCTCGGGCTGCTGCTCCATAAACTTGAAGTCGGCCTTGAACTTGCCGTCGCGCACCTCGGGATAGACCTTGCGGATTTGCGCTGCATAACGCTCGCTCTGTCGCTCGAAGGTGGCCTCCAAGCCGGGCGTAATACGGTCGATGTAATGCTCATCGATTTGGGCTTCAATCTTGTAGCTGTCCAAGTTGTTGATTTGCCCAATCTTGGAGCCTGCGCCCACCGATTGACCGAGGACGACATCGAGCAAGCCCAACTCGCCGTCGATGGGTGCCTTGATGGTTAGGTTTTCCTTGCGCTTGCGGATCATCATCATATTGACGCGCATGTTTTCGAGGCTCTCGCGCATCCGGTCGATTTCCACCGAGCGGTGAAGGCTGTCCTGCTTGGCGCGGTTCTCCACCAGCTTCAGGCGGCTGCTCGAAAGCGTGAGGTCCTCCTCGGCTTTCAAGAAGTCCTCGCGGGCGATGAGGCCGTCGTTGTAGAGCGACTTCTGCGCCTCGTAGGTGCGGCGGTTGCGCTGCACTTCCATTTGCAGTTGCAGCTTCTCCTGCTCCACGCTCAACTTTTGTTGTTCCATCTGAATCATGGTGTTGCGCAGGATGTTCTCCTTCTCGGCGAGGTCGGCCTCGGAGGTGAGGATTTGCATGTCGAGGTTCTCGTTGCTCAAAATGAGGATGACGTCGCCGGCCTTGACGCGGCTGCCTTCCTCGGTGACGATCTGCTGCACCACGCCGCCTTCCAAGGGGCTGATTTGGATGGTCGTCATCGGCGCGACCTGCCCGCTGATGCGGATGTAGTCGTTGAACTCGCCCGAGGTGACGGTGCTCACGGTGATGTTATCCGCGTCGATGCGGAGTTTCTTCGAGTCGTCCCTGAAGACGAGCCAAAGGATGAAGACGAGGAGCAACGCCCCGCCCCAAAACGGCAACGCCTTTTTCGTGAATGCGCGGCGAATGCCTTTTTTCTGTTCGATTTTTCTGTCCATTGAGTGTTCCATAACTATTGTAGATTTATAATTACAAGATTTCAGATTTCAAATTTCAAGATTTCTTTTTTAACTACGGATTTTGCGGATTTGACAGATATTATTTTCCGAAAATTTTGGGACGCAAGCGTCCGATGGGTACGGATGGCTGCCGCCGAGAGGAATCCATAACAATTGGCACTTGTGCCTTCTAGTTTTATCATTGAAAATCCGTGCAATCCGTGCAATCCGTAGTTTCTGATTATTATTTGGGCACTTGTGCCTTCCAAATTTCTTGTCGGCCATCCGTTTAATCCGTGCAATCCGTAGTTTCTGATTATTCATTGTTTTGTAGGTTTTGATTGTTTTGTGATAAACGCTATTCCTTCTTCAACACCGTAGCGGGATTAGCCCGTGCCGTCTTGATGCTTTGCCAAATGACTGACAGGAACGCCATCAGCACGACGGCAAGCACGGCCAAAGCGAAAATCCACCACGAGAGGCTGATGCGGTGCGTGTATTCCTCAAGCCAACGGTGCATAATGAACCAGGCCACGGGAATGCCAATCAGTGCAGCCACAGCCACCATCTTCATGAAGTTCAGCACCAACTCGCGCAACACGCCGCCATAGTCGGCGCCAAAAACCTTCTTCACCGCCACAGCACGACGCTCCTGCTGCATGTAGTAGGAACTCATTGCAAACAAGCCCAACGCAGAAACGAGCATCGATAGCAAGGTGAAAATCAGGATGATGCGAAGCATCCTGCTCTCGCCAGCAAAAAAGGCTTCAATCATGTCCTCAAGGTAGTTGGCATCATAACTCTTGTCGGGAAACAGCTCTTTCGTCACTTGCTCAATGCGGTCGCGGGCCACCTTGTGGTCGCCAGTGGTCTTCACCAACAATTTCCACGGAAAATCGTCATCGGGATTCTCGCCACGGTTGTTAATCAACGCCGCCGACTGCTGCATTTCCAAGGGCCAAATCTTGAAGTCGTAGTAAATGCCACCGATTTCATAGGTTTTTCCGTCTTTATGCCTAAATTCCGTCACCGTTTCGTCTATCCCAATCTGGCCGAAAGCATATTCATTGAGCCAATAAGACCCAGGGATATGATTGTCCTGTTTAGCACGAAGGCCCAAGATGTCGAAATAATGCTGGTCGCCTTGTATTTGCTGGAACGAGACCCAATTGCCGTTTTCCACCTCCATCGTCCAATTGTTGGTGCCCAACAACGGCGTACCGTCACCTTGCCCCACGTCTTCTACAAACGGCTCGGCACGATAGGCATCCAACAAGGCCTTGATTTCGCCCGTCTTGCCGTACACATTGTCTATGACCAAAATGTCTTTCGTATTGTAGCCCAAATCGGCGGTAATCAGGTGCCGCGTTTGCAAGTAAAGGGTAAGAGCCGAAACGAGCATCACCACAGTCACGGCATTCTGCACCACGATAATGACAGGACCATAAACCGTCTTGGTCTTCACCCGCAACGACCCGCGCACAATCTCGATGGGCTGCACTTTTTGAATCATCAAAGCGGGAACAAGTCCGGCAAGGAAACCCAAAAGAAGCACGAATCCAATGACAATCAACACATTGACCGTATTGACCGCTCCGAAAACCGAGATATCGTAGTGCAATAGCCCAGAAGCGGCAGGCGCAAGAGCTTCAGCCAAAAGAACCGCCAAGCCCATCGCCAAAGCACAAAGCACAGTGCTTTCGCTTATCATTTTCAAGAAAATGCCTGCCTTTGTTGCCCCGACGAGCCTCCTTGTGGCCATTTCCCTTGCGCGGAAACCGATGAGCGCAGTGGAGAGGTTCACATAGTTGAGGATGGCGAACAGCAAGAGCATCAGGCACATGGCCAATAATAGGTTCACAAAAAAGCGGTTGCCCAAACTCACAGTGGCTGTATGATCCTGTGCTCCTTCTTTAAGGAAATACACCTCACGCAGCGGGATGATGCGCACATCGTCATACTTTTGCTTATAAACCCAGAAGTTTTCCTCGCACCAAGCCAAAATGTCGTCGTGGCGAGCCTGCAAATCCGCACCCGGATAAGTCATCACGAAGCAGACACCTCCGCCGCCGCCATTGCTCATGCGCTCATTGTTGGCCGGGTTGATAATCGGCATCAAATTGCCATGTCCCAACACATCGGGCGCATTGATGATGCTGTTGCCGAAGTCCTTGAAAACGCCGCACACCACCATGGGATAGCCCTCGTTTCTTTCCAGTGTGATTTGTCGCCCGATGGGGTCTTTGTCGCCGAAATGCGCGTTGGCAAACGCCTCGCTCACCATACAACGGTCACCTGATATTTTCCAATCGGCCTTCGAGCCTTTCACAAGGTCGTAGCTGAACATCTCGAAGAAACACGAGTCCGCGAAGGTGAGGCTACCATAGACGGTCTCGCCGTCAATGCTAAACTCCTCATTGAAAGAATAGTTACAAACCGCGCACGATTTCTCAATTTCGGGGAATTGGTTGCGCAAGTGCTTGTCTAACCAATAGCCCATATTGAGGCTTTCCTCGTTGGTGATGACAAAAATTCTGTCAGCGTTTTCTTGAAAGGCGTCGGTGGAGAGTTGTTTCTGCACATACACGGCCAAGAGCAGCACGAATGCCATCGAGATGGTCAAGCCCAAAAGATTGATGAGGGCGTAAAGTTTGTTCCGTTTTAAAAAATTGAAAAATGATTTCATATTGTTGAATGTTTAATTGTTTAACTGTTTAATTGTTTATTATTTAACTACGAATTGAACGAATGATACGAATTTCGTTTTTTAGAATTTGAGGCGCAAGCGCCTGAATGGTTACGAATCTGGACTGCTTCGTGCCTCGCAGTGACGCGAAGCGGCAACAAATTCGTCCCCATTCGCGGCGCAAGCCGCAAAATTCCTTGACCATTCGTCAAATTCGTGTAATTCGTAGTTCCTTTCATTGTACATAGAATTATTCCTTCTTCAATGCCTCCGCAGGATTCGTCCGCGCAGCCTTCAAGGTCTGCCAAAGGACGGACAGGAAAGCCATCAACATACCGAGGATGGCAGCCACGGCGATGACCCAACCGTAATGCTCAATGCGGTAGGCGAAGCGTTCCAAATAGCGGCCACAGAACCAAACCGAGAGCGGGATGCCTATGAGTGCCGCAATGCCGACCAAAACCATGTAATCCTTCACCGAGCGCCACAACTCGCTCTCAACGGTGCCGCCAAACACCTTGCGCACGGCAATGCTCTTGGTGCTTTGCTCGCTGTAATAAGTGCTCATGGCCACGAGGCCGAGCAAGGAAATCAGCACGGAAAGCAACATGAACAGTTCCAGCAGGCGCATGGCCATCTTGGCGGGTTGCAGAGACAAATTGTTCAGGTCCTTCACATAGCCGTTTTGGGCGGCTTCCACAAATGTGCCGTTCTGCTCCTCTGAATACTCGCGATAAACCTCCAGAATTGCCTTTTCAGTCCCTTTGTAATCACTTGAGACATCAACCATTACGCCATTACCCCAAACCAAGTCTTCCGCCTTGGCGATGATGACAGCCGAAAAACGGTCAGGTTCGGAAGCCGATGCTGGCAATGTCGGGATGTTTTCGTAGATGCCGCCCACGGTCTCGGGACGACTGCCGTTGATGCGCATCCGACGGGCATAATACGAAGCCGTCGAGTCGTTCACCGAAAGTTTATTGGCCAAGGCCTTCGACATCCAGACCGAGTTGGTTTTGGGTACTCCGAAATCTTCAACTACCTGCAAACCAAGCATATCGAAATAGGTCTCGTCGCACAGGATGAGTTGCATGTTCACTGTTTCGCCATCAGGCGTTTCGACACTTGTGCCCATGTTCAACTGACCAGCAAAACCACGGCCATAGCCCACCGCTCGCACATTCGGAATCTGCTCCAAACGGTTGATGAGTGGAACCAAATCGGCGTAGTCTCTCACCCACATTTGCAACGAATATAAGCCCTCGGAACGCGAGTGGATGGGACGGTTCATCATGTGCCGCATCTGTACCTCCATCAGCAACGCTATGGCGATGAGAACCACAGTGATGGTGTTTTGGAACACGATAAACACCTTGCTGTACACCCTTTTTGTCTTCAAGCGATAGGTGCCGCGCACAACATCAATCGGCTCGAAACGCGAGGCTATGGCGGCTGGCGCGATGCCTGCCAAAGTGCCCAACAGCACAATCGCGACGAGATAAACCGCCACGATGCTCGCTGACCATTCGAAACGGATTGGGACGAACTGTTCAAACGGAGCGTCGATGCCCATTTCGCCACCCGAAACGCCTCTCAACAGGTTGTTCATCATCGGGAGGAAGGCGTAGGCCAACAAAAACGCCAACACGAAACACACCGCCGTGAACGACACGGATTCAACGATATATTTAAGGATGATTCGCCCTTGCGTGGCACCATGCAGTCGGCGCGTGGCCATTTCCTTGGCGCGTTTGCCCGAGAGTGCCATATTAAGGTTGATGTAGTTAAAAACCGCCGAAAGCAACAACAGCAAGACCACCACGGTCAGTATTTGCAGCAAGGACTTGTTGCCTTTCTTAAACATCCACTGGTTTTCCGTGAAAAAGACCTCTGGGAGGGTATAAATAGGCATGGCAGAAACGAAACCGCCAGAATAATGTGGTAAACCGACCGCCTCTATCTTCTTTGCAAACTCTTCTCGATCAGTGCCTTCGTGGACTTTAATCAAAGTCATATACGAGCCAATGGAACTAAAAGGCACCTGGTTTTCAGGTTCGTACAATTCGTCGAACTCGGGATTGAGAATCACATCGGTATAAGGAATCATCGAATAGGCGTCATCCTTGAAGACTCCACAAACCATACTTTCGTTTTTATCGTCAAAAAAGGTGATGGTGATGGGTTTGCCTATGGCATCGCCATTGAAGGCTCGTTGTGCCAGCGATTCCGAAGCGAGGCAATGGCCTTTGAGGCGGAACTCGTCCATATTGCCATCAATCAAGGTCAGGTTAGGGAAAAGTTCGAAGAGTTCGGGGTCGGCCTCGGTGACAGTTGCATTGATATGCTCGTCGCCAATGGTGATGTAGCCCGCATCATCAGCGTTGGAGATACGACAGACAGCCTCCGCCTCGGGAAGTTCGGCTTCAAAAACGGCCTTGTCCCACCACGAGAGCGACAGATAATCCTGATTTCCAACGGCATAAACCCTATTTCGATAAGGGTTGCCGTAAGCCACGGAATACTGCTGATACACATAGTTGCCAATCAAGATGACGAAGGCAATGGAAACGATGAGACCGATGGCCTCGATGATGGTGTAGAGTTTATTTCTACTTAAGAATTTGATGTAACTTGACATATTGTTGAATGTTTAATTGTTTGTATTCAGTTGTTTAACTACGGATTTCGCGGATTTGACAGATATTATTTTCCGAAAATTTTGGGACGCAAGCGTCCGATGAATACGGATGGCTGCCGCCGAGAGGAATCCGTAACAATTGGCACCTGTGCCTTTTAATTTTATCATCGAAAATCCGTTTCATCCGCATAATCCGTAGTTTATAATAACCAATCATTGATGTAAATACGGCGTTCCCCCATAATAAGTTACAACACTGCACTTGATAAAGTATTGAAGCCGCGCATTAAGGTGCTCGGCAAGGGCATTGAGGTAGGTGCCAGAGGCGGTCTGGTATTCGATAGACGAAATCAAGCCCTGCTCGAAACGCTTGGTATTCAGTTCAAAAGCCTCCTCTTGCAATTCGGCGCGGGTGGCGGCTTGTCGAAGGGCATCGGCACTGCCGTCGCGGTCGGCGATGGCGCGGCGTACCTCGGCCTCCACCGTTTGGATGGCCTGCTCGTAGTCGGCTTGGGCGCGGTCGTAGGCGTTCTTCCTCCGCGCGATGTTGGAATGTTTCGAGAGGCGGTCAAAAATGGGGATGCTCAACGAGAGTTGCACATACTCGCCGCCGTTGTTCTTCAACTGGTCGAAATACGGCGCAGACACATACCCCTCCATTCCCGGATAGGTGAAGAAACTCGACGACCAGCCGCCACCCACCGCGAGCCTCGGCAGCAACTGCCAGCGGGCCGTCTTGAGGGCGAGGCGGGCGTTATTCATCGTGCTCTCGGCCAAAAGGACGGACGGCATATTGGTTTTGGCAAATTCCACCATTTGGGAAACCTTTTCCGCCTGGTCTGTAGGGCTGTCTAATCCCCCTGCCCCCTTTGAAAGGGGGAATTGCGACAGCCCTACAGCGACATCATCAATTTTCAGCGATTCCTCGATAGGCCAAAACATCACATCCTTCAAGGTGATGAGGGCGTCGTTGAGGCGGTTGCGGCATTGGGTCAGCAGGTATTGCCGCTCGGCGAGGTCGCTCTGCACTTGCACCACATCGGCGTGGGATTTCTGGCCCAATTGCTCTTGTTTTGCGGCCAATTGCACGGCCTTCTCCGCCGTGGCCACCTGCGCTTTGAGGGCTTTCTGCATCTCGGTGTAATACAGCACATTGCAGTAGGCTTCCATCGTGGCCAAGCAGATTTGGTCTTCAATCTGCTGCGCCTTGGTGAGGCCCATCTGTTGCGCCGTCTTGGTGATTTTCAGGTTGTTGACAGCCTGAAAACCGTTGAAAACGACCATACTTGCCGAGGCATTGAAACCATTGGCGAAAGAGGTCGTTTGGATGTAGGTGTTCGTTTCAGGGTCAACGGAGCGACCGAAACTGAGCGAGGCCGACGAGCCGGCGTCAATCGAGGGCGTGAAGGCCGCGAGGATGGCATCGCGCCGGTTGATTTGCGCGTCGCGGTTGTCGGCCTGCTGAATGCGCATTTTGGTGGAGTGCTCCACGGCATAGCGCATACATTCCTTGAGGTTCATCTTGACGGTGTCTTGCGCCGTAAGATTTGCGCCCGTCATCAAGAACAAAGTGGTCAGAATTGCGATTTTGTTGGTTTTCATACTTTACAATTTTACAAATTTGCAAATAGCATAGCAATCCGCGTGCCAAATTTGTAAAACATTAAAAACCAATAAATTACAAAAACCTATTTTTGTAAAGTATAAAGATTCTTTACAGTGAGTGTAAAGAAACTTTACAGTGCTTTACAACTGCGGGAAAATTTTTTGCGGAAACTTTTCCATTGCCAGAAGCCGTTTCTCGATGCTTTTCCAGTCCAACGGTTTTCCATTCGCCATTTTTACGGGTGCATTCTTGTTGATGTCGGCAAAATACACGATTCCCTTCAACGGCATCAAAGGGTTGGCTTGATACTTTTCTTCGTAGAACTTCAGCATTTGCTCTAACGAAAACCTCGAGGAAAGGTGAGCCACATCCACAAAATCCTTGATTCTTGTGCCGTTGCCCGCAATCGCATTCAACTTCATTGCACAAATATCCTCTAAACTGGCTAATCGAATGCCTTCCTCGACAGCAAAAGGCTTCAACCAAGGATAGGCGTGGGCAATGCAATCCACTTGCACTCCTTCGACTTCCCCTTTTACGGTTGCAAAGGCCAAATAATCCGTTTGCAAATGATAGTTCTGCTCCAAATACTCACGCAACTCGTCCGCCTCAAATTCCTTTTCGGTGAACAAGTCCAAATCAATGCTGATTCGATGCCCCATCTGGAGCGCAAGCGAGGTTCCGCCCACAAGCGCAAAACCTTGCAAACGTTCATCGCCCATCAGCCTTTTCAGGAGTTCCAATGTAGCGGCATCGATTGTTTCTTTGTGTAGCATTTCAGTTCCTCCTTCCTCAAATCAAACGCGACGCAGGCAAAGTTCATATCCTTGTCGTTCATATAAGGGATTTCTCGCAAGGCTGCCTTCACGCCCTCCACGCCGTACAGGTTGAGAATGGCATAGAAATCGTCCATCCGACCGCGCTCCAACACGCGCTGCACGACTTCATTGCGCATCTGCTGCCAATCGAACTTCTCAAGGTCGAATTCCCAAAGCAAACTCGGCCTCACTTCAGCGTTTTTGTGATTATGGTAATCCTCAAAGGGCATCGCATCAGATTTTTGGCAAAATTACGAAAAATCCTTGAATTGTACAATTAAAAGAATCCTTACAATGAACTCTTACTTCTTCGTGTCGTCAACAATGCAGGCCACCGTAGTGTCGCCCGTCACATTTACGACGGTGCGCAGCATATCCAAAGGCCGGTCAATGCCCAAAATGAGTGCCAAGCCTTCAATCGGGATGCCGACCGAGTCCAAGACAATCATCAGCATCACAATGGAGCCTCCCGGAATGCCTGGCGTTCCGATGGACGAGATGGTGGCCGTGGCCAAAATGAGCAGCATTTGGTTGAAAGTCAAGTCCAAACCAATCACTTGAGCCAAAAACACCGCCGCCACTGCCTGATAGCAACTCGTGCCGTCCATATTGATGGTCACGCCGACAGGAAGCACAAAACTTGACACCTCCTCCGAAACGCCGAGATGCTTTTGGGTGCGTTCCAAAGTCAAAGGCAAGGTGGCCGCGCTCGAACTGGTCGAGAAAGCCAGCATTTGCACGGGAAACACGGCGTGGAAAAACTGCCCCAACTTCTTCTTGCTGAACACCCTCAAAATCGTGGGATAAACCAAAAAGATGATGACCGCCAAGGCCAAGACGACCGTCAGCGCATACATTCCCAGGGCGGAAATGATGCCCACATCGCCCGCGTAATCCACAATCAAGGCCGCCATCAGCGCTAACACGCCGATGGGCGCAAAAGCCATAATAAAATCGATGATTTTGAGCAAGACAAGGTCCAACTGTTGGAAAAACCGAACCACTGAAGGCACTTTCGACGGCCCGACCACAATCAACGCCACTCCGAAAAGCAAGGCGAAGAAGATGATTTGCAGCATCTTGGAGTTGTCGCCCAAGGCTTGGAAAAGGTTCTCAGGCACCATATCAACCACAAACTGCAATGGCGAATCGTCCTGCACCTGCTGCATCTGCGCCTCACGCTCTGCAACGGTCTGCCGGAAACGTTCCATAAACTCCGTTTGCTTGTCTTTCGGGAAGACCCGCCCCGGCTTGATGAGGCTAACCATCGTCAGGCCTATGCTGACCGCGATAATCGTGGTGCAAACATATATCAATATGGTTTTCAGCCCAATGCGCGACAAATTCCGAATGTCCTTCAGGTTGACCACGCCCAAGACAAGTGACACCAGCACTAATGGCACTGCAATCAGTTTGAGAAGGCGCATAAAGATGGCCCCAAACGGAGCCACCCAATTATGCACAACCCCCTCCCAATGCAAGGCCATAGCCAAGAAGCCGAAACCCAAGCCAAGCCCCATACCAAGCAAAATCTTGGCATAGAGTGGGATACGGTTTCTATGTGCTTCTCTCCTATTCAATCAGGTTAATCTTTTTGGTTGCAACGCCGTCTTCAGTCACGATGCGAACCATATAAATGCCCTTGGAATAGCCTTCAAAGTTCAGTTTCACGCTTTGCGCATTGGTCTTTCTCTCCTCCAAAAGCGCACCGGTTATGCTCATCAGTTGAACACTTTGGATGTTTTTGGCGGCCTCGATATGAACCATCTCCTTCGCGGGATTGGGATAGACATTGAGATTCAGCGCGGCCAATTCGTTCACATTCACATCGGTAGTGTCGGTCGGAATCACTTTCACATCGTCAACAAACCAGTCGAAAGCCAAAAACTCGCCAAAGTCGTTGTAACCTCTGAAGCCAATCTTGATGTTCTTGCCGATGTACTCATCCAAATTGATGGAAATCGGATCGTTGTAGGCATTGATTTGTCCGTAAGGCATATCGGCGGCTTCCCACTTGTCCTCCCAAGTGCCATTGTAGGTGTCGTAAACCCTAACGGCGAAATGGTCATAACCATCCGTGCCGTATTGCACCCAAGTCCAGAATTGGAGCACCGTCGGGCGCGTGATGGTCAGCACGGGGGTAATCAAGGTTTGGTCTTGTGCCGAAGGGCTTTCGCTGTTGTCCCATTCCAACACGGCCTGCTTGCTGCCGCGATGAGGACTCACCACGAAGTCATTCTCATAATAGTCAGTATAATATACCGTTCCTTGCACGGTCCAATCCCACCAAGTCGGGTTGCCGTCGGTGGTCCAGCCTTCGGGAAGCCCAAACAGGCCGTCGGTGTTCTCAAAGGTCTCAAAAAGCAAAGGTCTTTGATAGTCCCAACGGATTGGGATTTCCTCCGACATAGCACTATTGCCCAAAGCATCAATGAGTTGCACAGTCATTGTGCCGTGGGTGTGGTTGTCGTAGGCGGGAATGGTGGCCGTGTAATCGTAGTTAGCCCTATTCTTGCCAGCCATTGTGAAAGTCAAATCGTGGGTTGTGCCCCAAATCGTATAGGTAGCCGCCAAGGTCGCTGGCATATTGGAGGCATCGTGGACGCGCAACGTGAGGTTCATTTCTGTATCGGCGTAGGTCTGGTTTCCCGCTAACGAAACTATCGTAGGCGGGTCATTGTCGATAGAGGAATTGTCAATGGAAATATCGTCAATAAGGAGATCCCAGCCATAGCCGCTAACACCCTCGAAAATGATAAAACCATAATTGTCGGGGCAATCGAAAGTGAAGGAATGTTCGTACCAATCATCCTCATCGGCCACGACAGGTTCCATATAAGTGCAGCGATGGATGGTGCCGAGCAACTGACCTCCTTCAGAACAAGGCAACGAATTGTAATACACATTGATACGGTCGGGACGGTTGATGTTGGGATTGCTGTTGCGGAACATCCAGAAACGGACAATATTGTCGTGCTCGCTCAACTCCATCTTGGGCGAAACCAACTCCGCCGAGCAGCCTTCGGGATTGGTGTAGGTGTAGAACCGGGCCATATATTGGCTTCCGTCGTGAGGCAAGGCGCTCGGAGTGGAACTTGATTCACGCCTGTCGAAGGCATAATTGCCATTGGTGATGTTGTTTTGCCAACCGAAAGGCACGAAATCATTCTCAAAGCCCTCCTCCAAGGGGAAATCGGCAAAAGGAGCCAAGGCAGTAATCGAGAAATCAACATTTTGCGAGGGTGCCATAGCAGAGGGATAGACATCGAAGGTGGCGTGAACCACTTCGTTGTTGTTCAGGTTCATCGGCAATGTGGCCTTGGCAACCATTTCCACCGAGCCGTTGTAAGGCACCGTGACTTCCGACACCGCAACGCCATCCTTGAAAAACTCGATGGGAAGCGAGCTAACATTGTCGAAATGATAAGTGTCGGCCTCCGACCCCGTGTTGTTAAGGCGGAAACGCAGATAGGCTGGCTCGCCGAAATAAACAGAAGTGTCAGCCGTAAGTTGTTCAATTTCAAAATTGTACTGTGAGGTTTGCTCAATGATAATATCATCGACAGACAAATACCAAGGCCCATTGTCGGCCACGCTGTGGAAACCAACAAAATAAGAGCCTGAACTCGTGGCCTGAAACACGCCCGAGGTCTGTTCAAACTCCTCATTATCAACAACCATCATCGACACCGCTGTTTCCGTCATTGCAGAAGAATTGGCACTCGCACCCGCCTTTACTTCCAAATTGAAGTGGTCGACGTGCCAAGTGGCATACCAAAACGAAACGCGGTAATAATTCCCAGCCGTCACATTGATTTCCTTGAAAACCCAAACGTCGGTGTTATAGGTGGCATACATATACCAATCGCCGGTATGTGGTTTTCTTCCACGAGCTTCGTTGTCGTCAGGAATGGTGATGCCGGCCTTCCAGCCGCCATCGCCAATCCAGCCCACCGGGTTTTGGCCTACAGTGTTACCATTTTCAAAAGTCTCATTGACAAGAACTTGGGCGAAGGCACTTCCTGCAAGAAGCCACATCGCGATTAAAGCATACAATTTTTTCATATTTCTTTTTTTATAATGATTCTATATGGTTTTCCTCAAATTCCTTGTACTCTGCTACCCATTCGGCCAGTTTTTGTTGTAAAAGAACCTTGTCTGGCAGGCAGAGAGCGTATTGTTGGGCATAGATATTGGCGTCTTTGGGCAAAGTCAGTTCCACAAGAGCATCGTTTTTGGTTTCGCACAGCAAAATCCCAATGGTAGGTTTCTCAAAATCTGTCCTCACATAACGGTCAAAATAATTAACATACATCTGCATCTGCCCCAAGTCCTGATGGGCCAACTTGTCGGTTTTCAAGTCAATAAGGACATAGCATTGCAGCAAACGGTTATAAAACACAAGGTCAACATAGAAATTGTCCTCCTCAAAAGTGAAGCGTTTCTGGCGACCTTCAAAAAGAAATCCTTTACCCAATTCCAAGAGGAACATCTGCAATTTGTCAATAATAGCACTCTCAAGTTTGCTTTCAGAATAGGAGGAATCTGGCTTTAATCCGAGGAATTCCAAAGAAAGCGGATTTTTCAGCAAATCGCTAGGCTTTTCAATGGTCTGGCCTTCGTTGGCAAGGCGCATTACTTCGTCCTTGTCGCGACTCAAAGCCAATCTTTCATAAAGGCAGCTTGCCACTTGGCGTTGCAATTGGCGCACACTCCAGTTTTGCTTGTGAGCCTCAATCTCATAAAAGTTGCGGGCTTGAGCGTTTTCAATACGCATCAAGATTTGGTAATGGTTCCAAGAAAGTGTAAAAGGACGATTGTTGTCACTTGCGTTTACATAACTTGAAGGAACAGATTTCCGCTGCGGTGTAGCGGAAATTCCACCGTGTTCCAAAACCCGCTGCAGTGTAGCGGAATTTGAGTAAACAATGAAAAACTTCCTTGCTTTTTCAAGCGTATCCACCGACCAGCCCTTGCCAAATGTATCTGAAAGCCGTTCCGACAATCTTTTCAAAACCCCTTTTCCATATTCCGCACGAGATTTACCTTGCTGCTGATACTCCACAATATATTGACCCACACCGAAATAGGTGTAAACCATAGCCGTATCAATCGCCTTATTGACATATTTACGGCTTGCCTCTATCAGTTCGGAAACCCGCTGAAACAAGGTGTCTTCATTTGCAACAGATTGTATGATTTGTTTATATGACATTGGTTAAAAATCAGCCGCAAATATAAGCAAAAACGACACTCACCAAAAAACTTACATTATTTTTTCCTCGCCACCACCAAGAAATGCGGACTCATCCCCATCATTTCAGGCTCGGTTTCCGTCATCCTGACGATGTCCAAAAGCCGCTCGCGACTGGCATCATCCTCCCATTTCTCTTGAAGGTGCGGCGTGAACCAAATGCAGCCTTCAACCGCAATGGCTTTTTCCACAGCGAAACCAACTTCCGCAATTTCCGATTTCATCTCCTCGGAAGTCGTGAAATACGCCTCCGCAATGAATTTCGGGTATTCTTTCGGGCGGATGTGGTCACCAATAGTCATCTCACTTTTAATCATATTGAAAAACACAGGGTCGTCAAGAAATTCAACGAGATTCTCGTTCTTCTTCTCGCCATACACCGACAAAGCCCAAGTCATAGAACTGAACATGGAGATGCCCGCCGCCACCAAGAGGCCGCCTTTTTTCAGCACTCGAAACGCTTCACGAAGTGCTTGCAAACGTTCTTCCCTATCGCGAAGATGATACAATGGCCCCATCAGCAAAACGACATCCGCACTTTCATTCGGTCGGTTGACTTGTAAGGCGTTGCCCGCTTCTGCAACAAAATGGCAATCCTGCATCATATTGGCCTTAGCATATTCCACGGCGTTCTCCGCCAGTTCAATTAGATGAACCTCGTTGCCCTTCTTCGCCAACCAAGCCGCATACATCCCAATGCCGCCACCGATGTCGTAAACTACCTCACCTTTATCAATATACCGCGACAGTATTTCCTTCGTCCGATGGAATTCCACGATGCCCAGGCCACGCTCCAAGCGGCCAATTTCAGCGCCGTTGTTGTAAAATTCGTAGATCTCGTTCATAGTTTTTCATTTTTCGGCCAATTATCGACAATTTATCGGCCAATTATCGACAATTTCTAATTTTATCGACATTTTTCCTATTTATGGAAATTTATCGGCTATTTGTCGACATTTTCACTTTTCGTTTACTATCAGTAATCCCAACAACTCTTTAGAAACACTATAGGTACGATTTTTATTGGCTCCCTTAGCCTCAAGAAGTCCTAATTCTACAAGAAGTCTCAAATGTCTTTTAGTTGTTGTTTCACTCGACGACAATAACTTCATCACATCAAGAGTTGTAACCGAACTATTTTCACAAACAAAAGTCAAAATTTGTAACAATTTATCGGCCATTTTTTTATTTGTCGGCCATTTGTCGGCCATTTGTCGGCCATTTGTCGGCCATTTATCCAAATTTGACAATATAATATCGGCCAAAATCTTTTTTTTCGGCCATTTGTCGGCCATTTGTCGGCCATTTACAATATCAACTCCTAAGTTTTGAGAAACACCTGATTGCTTTTGAGTATCAATTCTCTTGTTTTGGGTATCATTTTTTTGCTTTAGGGTATCATCATCACCATTTTGAGGGTCACTTTGAGGGTCATTCAACCCTTTTTGGGTATCACCATTAATGCTTTGGGTATCATTATGGGGGTCATCCGACTCTTTTTGTGGGTCATTTTGGGGCTTTTGGATGTCATATCCTAGCTTTTGGGGGTCATTTTCTGGTTTTTGGGTATCAAGATGACTCTCACACGCAATAAATTCAGAGTCAAATTTGTCGTTTACGGTATCATATCCAACAATTGTCAGTTCCTCGGGATTGTCATAGAGTTCCAACATCGCCTTGACATCCTGTTCGTGACCGTCTTTATTCAAGGTCAGGACGACACGCTCAACGCCCATCTCCTCCTCAATTTTGGCCGCAGCGTGAAACACGTGCTCCCAAACAAGCATAATGCTGCTCAAGCCGCTCCCAGCACGCTCACCATAATCGACCAAAGAGAAAATCTTGAGCATCACGCCATTACGAGGGTCTGAAACACCACCTTCAACAGCCACACGCTTGGACACACGCATACTGCCTGGGTTCGAGAACACAAAACCGTCCTCCTTCTTCTGAATCACCAAGCCGCGCCGACCATAAAAATCAGCGTGGACACAAGTATTCGTCACCGCTTCGCGCAAAATCTTGTGCAAAGGCGTGTCATCAATGCGGCTCATCCCCTTCAACACGAAAGGCACCTTCAAATCAGCCGTCAACTTCGGCACCACCTTGAAAACAAAGTCAAACACATTGCCGCTCCAGTCGCCCGAAGTCGAAACGATTCTGTCTGTCCAACGGGTTCTGTACATCTGCCTGTTCTCCTGAAAATCAAGGAAATACTGCGGAAATTCCCTCGTAATCTCATACTCATAGCCAAACATCAGCAAACCCGCCGCAGTAGGATGATACGTTCCATCATCAGCCAAGGCCATAGCACCAATGCGACGCATAAACACCTCATCCTCAAGGTTATTCCAAATATGGTCAGGATGCGAAGTGCGGAACAACTGCCTGTAGCCCCTAATCGTTTCCAAACAAAACACCGACCAATCCATCCCCTTCAGCACCTTGGCATCCTGCGTCACCAAAGCCGCGTCGCGAAACAAAGCCGAAACCTCCTCCAACGAGCAACGGTAGTCGCCGGAACCGTTTCTGCGATACGTTCCATTTCGCGGGTCCAAGCCTTTGAAAACTGGCCGCGCCGAACGGTCGGCACGAGGCACCTCAAGCACAAGAATGTCCTTCCCAGCAACCGTTTCCACACGCACACGCCGTTCCGTCATCAGGTTCACACTAATTTTCTGACGGTTGTTCACCGCGTTCCAAAAATCCATTTTGAGTTTTTCCGCGTCCTTCAGTCCAGCAGCATACAGCGAGCCGTCGGCGCGTTCCTTCACACCGAGCAAAATGCAACCGCCATCGGTGTTGGCAAACGCCGAGTACGACTCCCACAACGCATCGGGCAAGCCGCCCAGCGCTGCCTTCACTTCCAACTGATTGTCTTCACGATAGGCATTGAGTTCGCTGAAATCAAATTTCCTTTCCGTCATAGTCTTCTCCTTCATAACACAATCACATACGATTGATTTTCACGGCAAAAATACAAATTTTTACTTTTCAAACAAATCATCAATGGTGACAACATTTTGGAAAACGCCACTGTACTCATTGTAAGTCAGACCTTCAGTGGTCACCAGCACATTGTGGACAACAGCCCGACGTGGAATCATCTCTCCCAGCAAGTTCTGTCGGTGAACAACCTTTGAGTAATAGGCCTTGTTGACCGTGAATTTCTCGTTGTAAAACTTCATCTCGCAGAGATTCACCACATTGTCTTTGCGATTGATCAACATATCAATTTGCGAACCTTCTGTCCCGTCGTCACCTTTCACTGCCCATGCCGACTGTGTTGACGAAACGCCAAGTATGTCAAGCGATTTTTTGATTTGTGCAATATGCGTAAAGCAAAGCTCCTCAAACGCGAAGCCACGCCAAGACGAAACCGCCTGTGAAGTCACATTGTGCATCCAAAACTCTGGGTCTATCTCCTTTCTGCCCTGCACGAACTTCATATAAAACAGGCAAAAATGGTCTATCAGTTTGTATTGTTTCTCGCGTTTGCCTTTCCCGAAAGGAATGTATGGCTCGATGAAATCGCTGGCGACAAGAGCCTTAAGCATTGTGCTGAATGAGCCTCCCAAAGTCTGGCCTGTTGCTTTTGCAAGTTCCTCCTGGGTATAGCCCGCCCTTCTGTTGCCGAGAACCTTCACAATCCGCTTCATTTCCTCTGGCCTCGAAAACACGGAGGAAAACAATCGGTCGAACTCATCACCCAAAACCGAACTCTTCTTAAAAAACAGATTATCAACATTCTGCGCAAGGCTTCGACTTGGCTCAAAACGACTCAGATAATACGGCACACCACCAAATATCATATAGCTTTGCACGATGTCGTAACGCGACATTCGGATGCCCTTGCTGTGAAAGAACTGTTCACATTCGTTGAGGGTAAAGGGCGACAGCCTCAACTGACAAGTGAGCCTCCCGTATAAGCCACCATGGTTATTAATAAGGTTGTCCGTAATCCACGAAGTTGCCGATCCGCAGACTACCAGCATGAAATTGTCGCGATGGCAGCCCCAACCGTTCCATAAAGCCTCCAAAGCCGTGACAAAGCCCGAACGCGGCGTATCCATCCAAGGCAACTCGTCAAGGAATACCACTTGCCTCGAGCCATCATCTATGGCCTGCAAATGCATTTCAAGCACAAAGAAAGCCTCAAGCCACGAGGTAGGGCATTTGCTTTTCTTCATGCCTTGCCGTTGCAACGACAGATAAAAGTGCTTCAGTTGTTCTTTCAGGCTGTTTTTGTGGTTTTGCTCGTCCACGGGCGACAATCCCGAATGGCGGAAGGTGATTTTCCCCTTCAGTGCCTCGTCAATAAGAAAAGTCTTTCCCACACGACGACGGCCATATACCGCTAAAAACTGAGGCATCTTACTGGAATACAATCTCTTAATTTCCAAAATTTCGTCTTTTCTGCCAATGATATTCATCACAAAACATCGTTTTATTCAGCGGCAAAGATACAAAAACATACGTTCACCGCTGAATAAAACACATTTTTTCTGTTATTTTTTCCACAAAAACTGCTTTTATCCAGCGGCGAACAGGGTAATTTGGTCGTTCACCGCTGAATAAAACACATTTTTCTATCTCAATGAGGCAACAACTCCTTGCCAAAATGTCAGTTTTCCAAATGGCACACAATTTGACTATCGGCATCAGTCCATTTGGACTGCTTCGTGCCTCGCAGTGACGCGAAGCGGCAATAAATCTTTAAATCTCAAATCTTGAAATTTGAAATCATTAAATACAAATCGATATGCAAACCGGTAACATTGGAGTAAAGACAGAAAACATTTTCCCTGTCATCAAGAAGTTCCTCTATTCGGATCAGGAGATTTTCCTGCGCGAAATCATCAGCAACGCCGTGGATGCCACGCAAAAGCTGAAAGCCTTGGCCGCCTCGGGCGAGTTCAAGGGCGAGCTGGGCGACCTCACCATCAAGGTGGAAGTCGACAAGAAGAAAAAGACTCTCACCGTCCGCGACCGTGGCATCGGCATGAACGCTGAAGAGGTCGACAAGTACATCAACCAAATCGCCTTCTCGGGCGCGGAGGAATTCATCGCCAAGTTCAAGACCCAAAGCGAAGCCGAAGCCGCCAACATCATCGGACATTTTGGCTTGGGCTTCTACTCCGCCTTCATGGTCTCCTCGAAGGTGTCGCTAATCTCGAAGTCGTGCAAGGAAGAAGGCGCGAACGGCGTCATCTGGGAGTGCGACGGCAGCCCCGAGTACACGATGAACGAAATCCCGAAGGGCGACCGTGGCACCGATGTCATCCTTTATATCAGTGACGATGCCGCCGAGTTCCTCGAAGAAGGCCGCATCCGCGAACTGCTCAACAAATACTGCAAGTTCCTGCCCATCCCGATCCAGTTCGGCACGCGAAAGGTGCAAGAGGAAATCGAGGGCGAGACCGACAAGGACGGCAAACCCAAGACCAAGGAAGTGGAGAAGCCTTGGATCATCAACGACGTGGCCCCGCTGTGGAAGAAAGCCCCGACCGACATCAAGGACGAGGAATACAACGACTTCTACCACACGCTCTACCCGATGAACTTCGGCGAACCGCTGTTCCACATCCACCTCAACGTGGACTACC
>CACZDU010000015.1:0-58169 GCA_902780055.1 uncultured Bacteroidia bacterium
GCCAACGCCTTCTTGGTCGAGGGTGTTGAACGGGTCGGCAGGGATGATCTTCTCTTCGATGTAGTCCTTCACGATGGCGTTGACGTCGTCGCGGCTGAAGCCGAAGGTCATCTGGGTGAGGTCGTTGGTGCCGAAGCTGAAGAACTCGGCAACGCTGGCAATCTGGTCGGCCACTAAAGTAGCACGAGGAATCTCAATCATGGTGCCGTACATGTAGTTGATCTTGACACCGAACTTGGCTTCCACTTCAGCCTTCACTCGGTTGGCGATGGCCTTCTGGTGCTCAAGCTCCTTGACATTGATGGTCAGCGGGACCATGATCTCCAGATGCGGGTCGAAGCCCTCGGTCATCAGTTCAGCGGTGGCCTGGAACAGGGCGCGGAACTGGGTCTCGGTGATCTCGGGATAGACGATGCCAAGACGCACGCCACGCAGACCCATCATCGGGTTCACTTCGTTGAGGGCATCGATGCGCTTCTTGATCTCCTCGAAGGTGATGCCACGCTCCTTGGCGAGGGCGCGTTGCTTCTCTTCGGTATGAGGCACGAACTCATGCAAGGGCGGGTCCATCAGACGGAAGGTCAACGGCTTGCCGTTCAAGACCTTCAACGTACCCTTGGCAGCGTTCTTGATGTAAGGTTCAAGCTCGGCCAAGGCAGCCACGCGCTCTTCGGTGGTGTTGGCCAAGATCATGTTGCGCAGTTTGGCAAGCGGCTCTTCGCTGTTCTTGCCGTAGAACATGTGTTCGATACGGAACAGGCCGATACCTTCGGCGCCGAAGTTGACGGCGTTCTGGGCATCTTCCGGGTTGTCGGCGTTGGTGCGGACACCCATCTTGCGGTACTTGTCGACCAAGGCCATGAACTGCTGGAACAGCGGGTTCTCCGTGGCGTTGATCATACCAACGGGATCGGCATAGACCCAACCCTTGGAGCCGTTCAAGCTGATGACGTCGCCTTCCTTGAACTGCTTGTCACCGATCTTCACGATGCCCTTCTCAAGGTCGATTTTCACGGCGTCGCAGCCCACGATGCAGCACTTGCCCCAGCCACGGGCCACGAGAGCGGCGTGTGAGGTCATACCGCCACGGGCGGTCAGGATACCGTCGGCGGCACGCATGCCTTCGACGTCTTCGGGGTTGGTTTCCTCACGGACCAGGATGTTGGCCACCTTAGCGGCGCGGTATTCCTTGGCCTTCTCGCTGGTGAGGGCGATGCGACCGACAGCGCCACCAGGACCTGCGGGCAGACCCTTGGCGATGACGGTGTGCTTCTTCTCGTCGGCAGCGTCGAGGATGGGGTGGAGCAGCTCATCGAGTTGCTCGGGGGTGAGGCGCATGACGACTTCCTTTTCGTCGATGAGGCCTTCCTTCAGCATGTCGAGTGCCATCGTCAAAGCGGCTACGCCAGTGCGCTTGCCGACGCGGCACTGCAACATGTAGAGCTTGCCATCTTGGATGGTGAACTCGATGTCGAGCATATCGTGGTAGTTCTCTTCGAGGATGCGGCGCACCTCGCAGAGTTCCTTATAGGTCTCGGGCATCAGCTCCTGCATGGAGTGCATGTGCTTGTTCTGCTCGTTCTTGGTGTCGTCATTTAACGGGTTAGGGGTACGGATACCGGCCACCACGTCTTCACCTTGGGCGTTGATGAGCCATTCGCCGTAGAATTGGTTGTCGCCGGTGGCGGGGTTGCGGGTGAATGCCACGCCGGTAGCAGAACCTTCGCCCATGTTACCGAACACCATGGTCTGCACGTTGACGGCAGTGCCCCAGTCGTCCGGGATGCCTTCGATGCGACGGTAGGAGATGGCCTTCTTGCCGTTCCAGCTCTTGAACACGGCCTTGATGCCGCCTTCGAGTTGGGCCTCAGCATCATCCGGGAATTCAGTGCCTAAAACTTCCTTGATGCGGACTTTGAAGTCCTCGGCCAATTGCTGGAGTTCTTCGGCCTTCAGTTCAGTGTCGCTCTTGTAGCCCATTTTCTCCTTGTAGGCATCGAGCATGTCGTCAAGTTGCTTGCGGATGCTCTTGCCGTCGGCGGGTTCGATGCCCTCGGCCTTTTCCATGACGACATCGGCGTACATCATGATAAGGCGGCGATAGGAGTCATACACGAAACGCGGGTTGTTGGTCTTCTTGATCAGGCCGGGGATGGTCTTGGAGCAGAGACCGATATTCAGCACGGTGTCCATCATGCCGGGCATCGACTTGCGCGCGCCTGAACGGCAGCTGACGAGCAGTGGGTTCTCGGGGTCGCCGTATTTCATGCCCATGATGTTCTCCATGTTCTTCATGCCGGTGTGGACTTCATCCATGAGGCCAGCGGGAAGTTGGCAATTGTTCTGATAATAAGCGGTGCAGCACTCGGTGGTGATGGTCAGACCAGCGGGTACGGGCAACTTGAGCAGGCACATTTCAGCAAGGTTAGCGCCCTTGCCGCCCAGCTCGTTCTTCATCGAAGCATTTCCTTCAGCGGTCTTTCCGCCAAAGGTGTAAACGTACTTTGTCATTTTTTTATTGATTATTAGTGATTTAACTGATATTCTTATGTCCAAAAAATTAAGGTGCAAAGATAGGGATTTATTGGGAAAATGCAAAGCGGAATCTTCCTTTTTTTTGTTTTGGCATAAAAAGGACGCATTGCTTGTCATGGAATGATGATTTCAGCAGCGTCGCGAGTGATGTAACGCACGGTCACTTCGGGGATTCTTTTTCCTTCGCCCATGAACGGACATGTAATACCAATCATGTTTTCCCCTTCAAGAAGACTGGATGCACTTATGACCACTCCTTGGGGATAGAATTCCTCTATTGTATTGAAATTGAGGTCGGTAATGCGTGCATGACCGTCATATACCAAGTATTGTCCTGACTTGACAGTGCAAGGAAACTTGAGTTCACCGAAAGAGGTAATGACGCATAGGTCGCTGATGCTACCTTTGCCTTCCACTTTGACGATGAAAGAAAGCGGGCAGTTGTATGGGCTTTTCCAGTACCAATTGCCGTGCATATTTCCCCAATATTTGCAGGTGTCGCAATGGGAAATATTTGATTCACAGTTATATCGCCTCGAAATCTGTTGCTGGAACAGCCAATAGGTGGAATCGTTTTTTTTCTCGATGTGCCAATTCTCGTAAGGGTCTTTGAAGCGTTCTTTCTGCTCTTCGCTGAAGGCATTGGCAAGGCGTAAGGTTTCCCAATTATTAATTGAATTTAATAAAATATCCGCCATTCCATGCTTTCGCAGGGTTTCCACACTGCAATCGAGGCCGAAACCCGCGTCGAAGGCGGCGGCTTTGCTGAGGAACCACTCCAGTTCCTCAAGCGTGGTGGCATTTCGGTTTTTGTCGGCGAGGCGAATCTGGAAGTTGCCTATCATCCACGGCATCAATGTTTTGCGATAGAAATTCTGTTTCTCTGTCAGCGTTTCAATCATTTTTGTGCGCATGGATTCGTTCCAAAGTTGGTTCTCGTTGACGCGGCTCAAATAAGGCCATGAAGCAGGCGTTAGCAGGTCGGCTTGCAGGAGTTTATTGGGGTTGTATTTGTGCATCGTGTCAAGAAAATGGCGGATGGCTTCATCGCCTTGTTCATTGTAGGCGTAACTCTTCAAATCGTTGAAAATCAGTATCGGAAAATTGGTTTCAGCCAGTTTTTTGGCTTCGGCTTGTGCCATTTGGTCTTGCAGTTCGAGGTCGGGGAGGAAAGTGCGCTCGGGCGTGTCCCAAAGTTTGTAGACGACGGCGTTTTTGCTGTGTGCCTTGGCTTTGGTGCCAAACGCGCCTCGGGTGCAATGATACAACAGGTGGATGTTGCCCGTGATTTCCATCGTACGGTAGGTGATGAGTTCTTCATCGATTTGCAACACATTGATGCTTGACGGAATGTCGAAAAGGTCGGAATGGTACACTGCAAATTCCGTTTGTTTCTCATCCATAGGCAGTTGCAGTTGCAAAGTGCCTTGTTTCAAAAGGTGCTTCGAGGGCTTTGGCGCAACAAATTTGCTGTCGGTCGGGATGCGGTTGGCCAGCACCGAAATACCCAAATCCAAACCCGCCTGAAGGCATTTTTCCTTCAAAAAAGCAGTGTCTTTCTGGGTGAAATCGGCTATCAGATAGGACTTTGTGCTTCTTGAAACCAAAGGCTCTTGCGCGAGTACGGCAAATCCGATCAAGACAAACAAAACTATGGCTAAAGTCCTCTTCATCAGTCGATTCCTCTCAAGTCTTTGTAGAGTTGCACGGCGTAGAGGTCGGTCATGTTGGAGATGAAGTCGATGACAGACTGCAAACGGGTGTAAGTGTCGTCGGTAGCCACCTTGAACTGCTCAGGAATGAGCGAGAGCAACTTTTTATTATAAGGTGTGTCGGGGTTCAAAACGGCATCTGTGAAATGTTCCAGAAGTGTCCCGATGACATTGAAACCCGTCAGTTCGATTTTCACCACGGAGGGGTGGCGGTAAATGTGCTTCACCGAGGCATCGCGGCAAATGTCAAGTGCATTTTTCTCGAAATCAGTAAGATGCGAAATCAAACTCTTCTCAAAACAACCTTCCATGATGGTTTCGTAGTTTTTGACGAAAATGTCGCTCGCACAATTCACCAATTTGTTGATGAGCATGGCGCGGAGAAAAGCCATTCGCTCATTTACATCGGTTACTTCTTTGTAAACCAGTTCTTTATGTTTGAAAAACTCCTTGTCCTTGTCGGGGTTGAAGAACGAAAGGAAGCATCCTTCAATGGCTTCGGTGCTGATGATGCCGCGCTTGTGTGCATCTTCCATGTCCAAAACGAGGTAGCAAATGTCGTCGGAGGCTTCCATCATGTAGGACAAAGGATGACGGGCATATACGAGATGCTCGGAATCGATTCGTGGGATGCTACATTCCCCGACGACTTCCTTAAATGCTTCAATTTCAGAGTAAAAGACATTGTATTTCTTACGGTTGCCTTTGTCGAAAGAAGGGTAGGGGTATTTCAATAAAGTGGCCAAAGTCGCGGAAGTCAGGGAGAAACCGCCCGCCCGTCTTCCCGTGAACTGGTGCGTCAACTGCCTGAAAGCGTTGGCATTGCCCTCAAAGGCGATGAGGTCGCTCCATTGCTCAGGCAAAACGCTGTTTTTCAATTCTTTGCCCTTGCCGTCTTTGAAGAAACTGCTGATGGTGTCCTCGCCCGAGTGACCGAAAGGTGGGTTGCCTAAGTCGTGCGCCAAGCAAGCCGAAGCTACGATGGTTTCGATGTCGGATTGGTGTTCCTTCAATTCAGGGTGCTTTTTGGAAAGTTTTTCCACCGTGCGGCAAGCGATGGAACGTCCCACGCTGGCCACTTCGAGGCTGTGAGTCAGGCGATTATGCACCATTTGCGCCCCAGGAAGGGGAAACACTTGCGTCTTGTTTTGCAGCCTGCGGAACGGGCTGCTGAAGATGATGCGGTCGAAGTCGCGCTGGAAACTGCTGCGGATGTCGGCGCTTTTGTGCGGCTGTGCATAGCGTTTGTTGCTAAGTAGGTCGGTCCAGTTCATGGGGTGATTATCGATTTTGAGCGCAAAATTAGGAAAAAAAATGATTGCCACCCCCTACCGCTAATAAGCGACAAACCCCACAATCCCCGACAGCGCAATCAGCAGAATCGGGTTGGCCTTGAAGAAATAGGAGGCCACAAACGCCAACACGCAGATAATCACGCTGAGGTTGTATTGTCCGCGACCGAAATCCACAAAATTCTGTGTGTTCATCATCGAAAGTCCGGCGGCGAAAATAAGTCCGGCGATGGCGGGTTTCAGGCCTTTCAAGGTGTTGTCCATCAGGGCGTTGTTTCTTTTGCTCATAAAGAGTTTGAGGATGAGATACACCATGACAATGGACGGCAGGCAAAGCGCAAACGAGGCCAACAACGAGCCGCCGAAACCCGCCGTGGTATAGCCCACGTATGTCGCCAAATTGATGGAAATCGGGCCGGGGGTCATTTGCGAAATGGCTACCATGTCGGTAAAATCGGTCGTGGTCATCCAACCGTAATGGTCCACCACTTCATGCTGGATGAGCGAGAGCATGGCGTAGCCGCCGCCGAAGCCCAACACGCCGATTTTCACGAAAACCCAAAGCAATTGCAAGTAAATCATGGCTTGGCCTCCTTGCTTTTGGCTTTTTTGTTGATAATCAACGCATAGATGAGGCTGCCCGCGATGGCAGCAAGGATGACGTAGGCGGGCGAAACCTTGCACCACCAAATCAAAAACACCGTCGCGATGGGGATGATGGCTGTTTTCCAAGTCACCTTGGCTGATTTAATCATCCGCAGCGAAGGGGCGAGGATGAGCGCGACCACGCAAGGGCGGATTCCCTTGAAGATGCGCTCCACCACGGGTTGGTCGCGGTATTCGCGGAAAACGGTGGCCAACAATAATATAATGGTGATGGATGGGATGATGGCACCGAGCATGGCGGCAAATGCGCCTCGGGTGCCAGCCACGCGATGCCCGACATACAAGGCCGTATTGACGGCAAACACGCCCGGAAGCGACTGAACCACAGCGATCATGTCCCAAAACTCGTCGGTGGGTATCCATTTCTTTTGGTCGACGACGGTCTTCTCCACCATCGAAAGCATGGCATAGCCGCCGCCGAGGGTGAAAGCCCCGATTTTGAAGAAAGACCAGAACAATTGAAGCGGTTTTTTCATGGCGCAAAATTAAAGGTTTTTGTGCATTGATTGAAAAATACATTATTTTTGCGGCAGAAAACTAAATCTTTTGCATTATGATACTAACAACTACACCGACCATTGAAGGTCACACCATCACTGAATACAAAGGTGTTGTGTTCGGAGAAGTGATTTCCGGAGTGAATTTTATTAAGGATATTAAGGCCAGCCTTCGCGATTTCGTTGGCGGACGCTCTGGTTCATACGAGCAAGAGTTGATCAATGCTCGCGCCCAAGCCTTGAGAGAATTGGAAGAACGGGCTCGACAAGTGAATGCGGATGCTGTGGTTGGCATCGATATGGATTATGAAGTGTTGGGCCAAAGCGGTTCGATGCTGATGGTTTCCGCTTCAGGCACTGCGGTAAAACTCCAATAAGTATAATCAAATACTTAGATATATGCTTTTAGACGTTTCCGTAATGACCTTTGACCGGCCCGAGGCTTGGCAATGGTTGGTGCAATTCTGTATTTTGGCGACTGCCCTTCTGCTGGGTAACGTGCTGAGGACCAAAATCCCGTTCCTGAACAAAAGTCTGCTGCCCTCGGCATTGTTGGGTGGCTTGCTGCTGCTCATTTTCAAGGCGTTCCCCAACTGCCGCGAAATCATCAACAAACCGATGATGGAAGTGGTGACTTATCACGCCTTGGGCTTGGGTTTCGTGGCCTTGGCGTTGAAAAACAACAAGATAGAATCGAAGTCCACGCCGATGAAGGTGATTGAGACGGGTGCCTTGACGGCCTCTACATACGTCATCCAAGGCATTGTGGGCCTTATCGTTTCCATTTTGTTTTTCTATTTCGGCAAGCGTTTGTTCTATGCCGCCGGTTTGCTGCTGCCGATGGGCTATGGACAAGGTCCGGGGCAGGCCTTGAACTTCGGCAAGATTTTCACGGGCTGGGCCACGGAGCAGGGCATCGATTTTCCGGGTGCCGATTTCGGCCTCTCCATCGCGGCCACAGGCTTCATCGTTGGTAGCGTGGTGGGCGTGATTTACATGAACATTTTGCGCCGCAAAGGCATACTTTCGAGAAAGAAAATCGCTGCGGCACAGATGAATAAGTTGGAGGACTACGAAAGCAAGGGCGAAATCCCCGACGCCGAGTCCATCGACAAACTTTCGGTTCAAATCAGCATGGTGCTGTTCGTCTATTTCCTTGTCTATCTGTTCACCAACTGGATTCAGGGCATGGAGTTGGGCAACTTCGGCACCAACACCCTGAAACCCATGCTTTGGGGCTTCAACTTCTTGATTGGCACACTGTTCGGCATCCTGTTCAAGTGGTTGCTGGGCCGTTTCAAGAAGGCCAAGCTGATGAGCCGCGAGTACATCAACAACTACATGCTCAACCGCATCAGTGGCTTCTGCTTCGATATTATGATTGTGGCAGGCACGGCGGCCATCAATTTCAATGAGATTGGCAAGTTTGTGTTGCCTTTCGTCATCATTGTCACGTTGGGTGCCATTGTCACTTTTGTTTATGTGTTGCTGATTTCCAAGCATTTGTATCCCGACTACAAATACGAAGGCTTTTTCTCGATGTTCGGGATGCTGACGGGCACGGCGAGCAACGGCATGATTCTCTTGCGCGAAATCGACCCGAAGTTTGAGACGCCCGCCGCCAACAACCTCGTGTTGCAAACCCTTTCGGCCATCGTTTTGGGCTTCCCCGTGCTGCTTTTGGTGGGATATGCTCCGCAAAGCCTCTCGGCCACTTGGATCACCTTGGGCATTTTGGTCGTTTTTTGGGCCGCGCTGACGGTTTTCATGCTGAGGACGAAAATTTTCAAAGGAAAGAAGCGGAAGGAATGACGCTTTTTTTAAACGGAAAACAAATGTTCCGAAATGCTTATGTCATAGCCTTGGTTTTGCTGGCCCTTGCCGCCTGCTACAGCCCGCAACGCGAGGCGCATGGTACGCCAAGCCAAGTGGACGGAAAGTTTGTCACATAGAACAGAAATGCATACTTTTGCGCCGAGTTGAAAGGGCTGCCCAAACGGGACTTCGGCATCCTCACAACTCGATAATATGTAAATCAAGTATAATTAGAAGTCACCATAAAACCTGAAAACAATGAAAAAAATTACAATTCTATTGCTGATTATAATCAGCACATTCAAGGTGGGCGATGCACAAAGCATACCTTATAAAGCCGCTATCAAAACCATGAAAGATTTCATGATTGCTTCCAAAAAAATGATGGATAATCATACAGACGGTATTGTCGCAAAGAATGTAAAGGTCTATTACGGTAAGGATGTTTCCGAAACCGAATACTATACTTTTGTGTATGATTTTTCAACAAAAAACCCCTACTATTGTGTGTTAGATACTTCTCTTTTGGACTTCTGTAAAATCGACAAGAGAAACTTGTACGAGGTGAATATCGGAACAAGAGAGATTACACATTACAAAAGTTCAGATTTGAGATATTTTAAGTCAATGAAAGGATCTGTGGAAGCACAACACAAAATCATTGAATACTACATTTATGGCAATGATAATATTAAGCCAGAGGTGAATTACGCCCTATACAAGAAAACCGATACCATCATCAGGACAAAACCTTGCCTGGTTTTTTATGCCTCCAACTTCAATAAGGAATACAGAAAGGATGCCATATACTACATTGACAAATCCAACTACGAACTCGACAGCGTTATTTGGGTAGGCACAAGAAAAGACGGAAAAAGATATGTATCGAAAAAGGAAATCGTTACCAATGTCGAAAACTTCAACATGAATGAAATTTGCGATTTGTTCAACTTCGACCATCCACAATACGCAGAGTTTTCAAGACATAACGGCAAAAACGAGCCTTATAGTTTCTCCTATTCAGAGAATGAGGATCTTTCAATTCCAAAAGTAACCAATTTTGAATTACAAGACTTGAACAACAACAAAACTTCAATACAAAATGAAAAAGGCTGGGTCTTATTGGATATATGGGAATTCGGCTGCAAAGGATGCTATGCCGGTTTCAAACGCATGGGGCAGCAAATTGATTCCATTGGGCAAACAACCCTCGAAAAAAACGGCGTAAAAGTCATTTGCGTCAATCCAATGAGTGACAACATGGAACTTATCGCAAAAGTAGCGGAAAAATACAATGTTCATAACTTACTTTACGCAGGAAAAGGCTTGACAGCCTTAATAGCAATACCATCATACCCCACTTATTACCTGCTTTCACCTCAAAACGAAGTAGTGAAAAAAGGAACTCATTTCACAGATGATGAAATACTGGATGCAATTAAACAATATAACCTAAAATGAAAAGAAAAACTCTATTGCCCCCGTTCTTCCGAGTTTGCAATGCGGGATGAACCATGAGCATAGAACAAACATGTTTATCTACGTGACTTTGGCAGGCGTGGCAGGGAACCCCGTTAGGGGTGAAAGGATATTAGGCAGGCGGTGTCAACCCCTGCCGGCAAAACATTGCATTGTCGGTGAAAATGATTATTTTTGCAGCGTAATACGATCATCATGGCGATAAAAGAATACAGCAACGACAATCCAGTAACGATGGCAAGCGAGCCAACAGTAGCTTATGTGAGCAACGTTTCCATTCCATTGAAAGCCAGTCACAAAGGCAGTATGACAGTGGAAGAGTATTTTGACAAGGTCAGAAGAGCGTTGGATAAACGGTATGAAAATCTATAAGGTCAGGATTCTTCAGTCTGCCGAGGCCGACATTGACGCATTGGCTGATTTCCTCTTTGAGAAACTTTCAAGAGAAGGAGCTTACCGCTATCTTGAGTTTATGAAACAAGAGGTGATGTCCTTGTCCATTTATGCCAATTGCTTCGCCGATACACATTCCAAAACGATTCGTGACATTCACCCCAAAGCCCGTAGGATGGTTTCGCATAACCACAAATGGGCGTATGTGTTCCACATCGAAGGAGACACCGTTTGGGTTGACAGGATTATTCCATCTAGTTCGGTACAATAACAAATATCGAATTCGATGTTGGTATTATGTAAACTCAATTTGTTCATGTACTTGAAACAAAAAAAGCCCCGAGCAATCGGGGCTTTTCTTTCGTTGTTGGGTGAAGGAATCACTTCTTGAGTTCCTTGATTTTGGCCTTCTTGCCGCGCAGTCCGCGCAGGTAGTAGATGCGCGATTGGCGAACCTTGCCCTGCTTGTTGAGTTCGATGTTCTCAATCATGGGGGAGGCAATCGGGAAACATCTTTCCACACCGATGTTGTTGGAAATCTTGCGGATGGTGAAAGTGCCGGTCTTGCCGTGGCCGCTGCGCTTCAGGACGATGCCCTGGAACTTTTGCAGACGCTCTTTTTGTCCTTCGATAATCTTGTAGGTCACCGTGATGGTGTCGCCTGTCTTGAACTTCGGAAAATCTTTTACAACAATTTGATCTTCAACGAATTGAATTAATGCTTGTTTGCTCATTTTTATATATTTTTGTATATTTTTCTCCAAAAAGTGGGTGCAAAGATACGAATAATTTCAATATGTGACACTTATAATGTGCTTTTTTTGAAAATTTCGTACATTTCGGGGCGGCGTTCCTTGGTGCGCTGGATGGCTTGCTCCAATTTCCATTCGTTGATTTTGAGGTCGTTGCCCGAAAGGAGTATTTCGGGAACCTCCCAACCTTTGTAATTGCGGGGTCGGGTGTAGACGGGCGGCGACACCAACCCGTCTTGGAACGAGTCGGAGAGGGCAGAGGTTTCGTCGCCCAAACTGCCTGGAATGAGGCGCACGAGGCTGTCGACCAACACGGCGGCACCTAATTCTCCGCCTGAAAGCACATAGTTTCCGATGCTTATCTCCTTGGTAATCAAGTGTTCACGGATGCGCTCGTCGATGCCTTTGTAATGGCCGCAAAGGATGATGAGGTTCTGTTTCATCGAGAGTTGGTTGCACAATGGCTGGTCCAAAAGTTGCCCGTCGGGGCTCATGTAGATGACCTCGTCGTAGTCGCGCTGGCTTTTCAGGTGATTGATGCAGTTGTCGACAGGCTCAATCATCATCACCATGCCCGCGCCGGCGGCAAACGAGTAGTCGTCCACCTTGTGGTGCTTGTCGGTGGTGTAGTCGCGGAGGTTGTGTAGCCCAATCTCCACAATGCCCTTGTTTACAGCGCGTTTGATGATGCTTTCGGTGAAGGGTCCCTCAAACATTTCGGGGAAAACGGCGATGATGTCGATACGCATGACCTGTGTTTTGGAATTTTTCGCAAAAGTAGGGATTTTGCTTGAAATTGGTAGGTATATGGCGAAAATATGTTATTTTTGCGCGATTTTTGTCACCTATGGAATAAATTCAAATTTCAATACTATGAGAAAAGTATCGTTTTTACTTCTGTTTTTCGTGGTCACTATGTTTGCCCAAGCGCAAGTCGCGACCAACATTTATTGGGTGCAGTTCACCGACAAGGCCAACTCACCTTATTCTATTGACAATCCCGAGGCTTATCTGAGTGCAAGGGCTTTGCAACGTCGTGCCAATCAGGGCATTGGCATTGATGAGTACGACATTCCCGTCAATCCGCAGTATCTTCAGGCTGTGGCCGATTGCGGTGCCCAATTGCTCAATCCTTCGAAATGGCTGAACGGCGTTTCGGTGCGTACAACCAACCCCGCTGTGATTGAGGCCATCAATGCGCTTGAGTTTGTGTCGGTGGTGCGCAATTGCCCCAACGACCCGAAGGCGCAAGAAATCAAGGAACGCTGGTTGGCCGACGAAATGAAGCCCGTCGAGGGCAAGCGCGGTTTCCGTGGCTACTATGGCGGTGCCGAAACCCAAGTGAAGCAATTGAAAGTTGACCAACTGCACGACATGGGCTTTGATGGCACTGGAATCATCATTGCAGTGCTCGATGGCGGCTTTGTCGGGACGGAAGAGCAATCCTGCTTCGACAACATGCGCGAGGAGGGCCGTTTGCTCGGTGTGCGCGATTTCGTTTATGGCTCCACCTCTGTTTATACTCAAAGCACGCATGGCACCTCATGCCTGAGCACGATGGCCGCCTACGACCCCAACAACATGGTCGGGACGGCGCCGAAGGCTTCTTATTATTTGATTCATACAGAGGATGGCGAAGGCGAGAACATCATCGAGGAATACAACTGGGTTTCGGGTGCGGAGTATGCCGACAGCCTTGGCGTGGATGTGTGTTCCACTTCGTTGGGTTACATCGGTTTCGACATGACCCAATGGGATCATCCCTTTGAGCATTTCGATGGCAAAACCGCCCCGATGTCGATTGGTGCCGAGATTGCGGCTTCTCGTGGCATGATTTGCGTCAATGCCGCTGGAAACGAAGGTGGTGGCACTTGCACATTAGGTATTCCTGCCGATGCCGAACACATCCTGACTATAGGCGCAGCCAACGGTAACGGTGTGCGTGCCGATTTCAGTTCGGTTGGCCCCACTTACGACGGTCGCATCAAGCCTGATGTGATGGCTATGGGCGAAGGCACCTACGTGGCTTCGGGCTATGGCAGCTGGTGGCCTTACTACAATGGCAACGGCACTTCTTTCGCTACGCCTGTGTTGGCTGGTGCTGTGGCTTGCTTGCGTCAGGCTCGTCCTTACTCCTCGGTTCAGGAGATTTGCGATGTCATTCGTCAGTGCGGCGACCGTGCCGATAATCCCGACAGTTACAATGGCTATGGTATCCCCGACTTCAGTCAGGCATTGGAGTTGCTGCATGTGGACGAGAATCCGATGCAAGCCAAGGAAATCATCAATGTGTATCCCAATCCTACTCAAGGTGAGGTGCATGTGTCGTTGATAGAAGGTGCGCGAACGATGGTTACGGTGTACGATTTCATGGGTCGCAGCCTCTATACTTACGACTTCAACGGCTTGAACCACACATCGTTGGAACAATACCTGAACACTTTAAATTCGGGTGTGTATTTCATCAACGCCGTTTCGGAAGTGGGAAATCAAACGTTGAAACTTGTGATAACGAAATAAAAGTTTTTTTTGTTCATTTTTTAGGCAGGTGGGCCTCGCTTTGAGGCCCGCCTGATTTTTTGTTGTCGGTCGGGAAGGGATTACTGCTTTACGAACTTCGTTGCATGGCCGTCAACGCGGAGGAAATAGAAACCTGCTGCGAGGTCGCTAATGTCGATTTCGTTTTCTCCATCAACATCCAAAGCCTTGATTAACAAACCTACAGCGTCGTAAATCCTGATTTCCTTTCGGCCTTCCAAGCCTTCAATGCGAATCTTGTCGTTGGCAGGGTTAGGATAGAGGTTGATGGCTGAGAAACCGTTCTCATCCACGCCCGTGCCGTTGAAGAAGGCTGCCAAGGTGATGTCGTGGTCAACGAGGACTTCTTTCGGGTTGTCGAAGGTCTCGTCGCTCCATTTCACAAACATATAGTCGTCGGCGGGAATGGCTGCCAAAGTTGCGATACTTCCGGCGGAATAGGTTCCGGCACCAATGACAAAGCCTTGGTTTTCATCGTAATACACTGTAACGGTATAGGTTTGCACAGGTTCTGCCGCAAATGAGGCGGTGAAAGTGGCATCTTCGGTCACGGTGACGGAGCGAGGATTGTTCATGTCGCCATCTTGCCAGCCTGAGAAGAAAAAGCCCGGGTTGGGCACGGCTCCGATGTTGATGACCGTGTTGGCGGGATAGGTGCCGCCTCCGTAAACCGAGCCTAAAAGCGGCGTATCGGTATTCACGGTGATGGTATAGGTCGGAATCATCGAGAAAATGGCCGTGAAGGTCAGGTTGCCCGTGACGTGTACACTACGCGGATTGTCGGTGTTGCCATCGTCCCAACCTGTGAAAACGGCACCTGAAATGGGTGTCGCGCTGATTTCGATGGTGACGCCTTCGGGATAGGTGCCGCTACCGCTGACGATGCCAAGATTAGCGTCGTTGCTGAGTACCGTGACGGTGTATTGAGGCGTGCCATTCTGGTGGAACAATGCCTTATAGGTGGCATTGCCTGTGACGGTCACATTGCGTGGGTTGCTCACAATGCCGTCGCTCCAACAAAGGAAGATGTAATTCTCATTGGGTGTGGCAGTTAGGGTGGCTGTCCAGCCATAATCGTACATGCCACCGCCATATACCCTGCCACCTTCTTCAGGGTCGCTAATGGTGGTGATTTCATATTGCAGAGGCGTGAACAAGGCGGTGAAAGAGGCATCGTTTTCCACAAAAACATTGCGCGGATTGGCGATTTCTCCGTCGGCCCATTTGTCGAAGATGTAGCCTGTGTTGCTGTGCGCAACCAAGTGGATGATTTCGCCATAGTTGTAGGTCCCGCCGCCGTTGACGAATCCTGAACCTTCGGGACTGACTGAAGTAGAAATGACACATTGCCTAATGTCGAATTTGGCAATAAAGGTCTGGTCTTCAGTGACAATGACGGTTCTTGGGTTGCTCTCAACGCCATCGTCCCAACCCAAGAAGGCAAAACCGAGGTTGGCTGTGGCCGAAATCTGGATGGTGTCGCCATAGTAATAGGTGCCGCCGCCGGTCACGCTGCCCCAAGCTGGGTGGTCACTTTCGACTGTGATGGTGAATTGGCGGATGCCAAACGAAGCGATGAAAGTGCTGTCTTGCGTGACCACAACATTGCGCGGATTGTCGGTGACGCTGTCGTTCCACATCAGGAACTCGTGGCCGACATTGGGGATGGCCTCAATGGTGGCGGTGTCGCCATAATGATATTCGCCGCCGCCGATAACGCTGCCCCAATCGGGGTTGTCGGATTCAATGGTGAGGGTGAAGGTCGGAACGGGTGGGGCAGGCTTCACGACGAGGCCAGTGATGATGATGAACTCTTCGGGCTGATACAGGACTTCGCCGTCTTTATAAACCGTTTGTGCATCAGTATAATACACTCCGCTCTCGTTGACGACCAAATTGCTGATTCCAGAAAGTTCGGGCAAGGCGTATAAAACCTCTCCGTCTTGCCAAATGCAAACCGTTGTGTCTGTCAGGGAAATTCCTGTCCAATAAAGGCTGCCGTCAAATGCTGCGATTTGCCCGAAGTTGGCGTTTTCCAATTGGTAGATGATGGAGTCGTTTTGCCAAATGACACCGTAGGAAAGGGAGTCGTTTTCAAACTTATGCCCCACTGCATAGAGGTTTTCACCGTCAATGCAGATGTTTTCGACGCTCGAAACGGTATCTTCCATCCAAAGGAGCGAGTCGTTTTTCCAAACGCTGGCATACGCAAGGTATTCGCCAGAGAGGTAGATCGCACCGCCTGTATAAATGTCGTCCGTCGTTGTGTCAACAGCCAAACTGTGAATGTGGCACTCATCGTCTTCGTGGATGTAGGAATAAAAGAGTTCGCCGTTTTGCCATACGTTGTTGCCGCCAGCCACTATCCAATTGTTGCCGTTGAGGGCGATATGGTCGAAAAAGGTGTTGGTGTCGGCTGTGAATATGCACGAGTCGTTCATCCAAACGCGACCGCGATTATCTGAGCTATTGTAGGCATATCCGGCTCCGTAAACCGTCCCGTCTTCCGCTACTTGGATGCCTTTCAATTGAATATCGATGCTGTCGGTGATGCTGTATAACAGCGTATTGTTTTTCAAGACTTTGCCTGTGGTAAAATGGTTGCCTGAAACATAAACATCTTGGGCTTGTGGTTCGTCCCAGTTGAAATAAGTCTTCACCATCCAGTCGCCTGTCGAAAACCAAATTTGATCCCACTGGGTTCCGTTCCATGCCCAAATTCCGTTGCCGCTGGGGTCGATGTCGCCGCAAACGCCCATGTGCCAAGGGGACAACGGCTGTTCGGCTTGCCAGACTATCCAAATGGTTTCGTCTCCAGTAACCCAAATGGGAGTGGAAAGGTCAAATTCAGCCCAATCATTGAGGCCTTGGGGGACATCACAACTCATTGTATATGCAATCAAACCCTCCGAAGGTGTTTCACCGCCCAAATAGATGGAACAGGTGTAAATACCTCCAATGGAATTGGTTGGGCCGTCGCTAAACATCGCCACTTTTGTAATTTGCGTACCAGCAAAGTTGCTGGCCATATCGGGAGGATAACAAATCGCGACGGTGGTGTGTGTCCCGTAACTGATGGCCTCGTTGAATTCGCTTGTACAGTAGGTGTGCCAGCCGTGCATCGGCTCGTTTTGTGCAAAGGCGGCTCCCAAGCACATTACTAATAAGGTAAGGAGTGAAGCTATCTTTTTCATATTTGTAGGTTTCGTTTGGGGGGCAAAGTTACAAACTTTTTCTTGTTTTGCGCGTAACCGAAAAGAAAAACCCCTATCTTTGCCGCCGATAAGCGGTGCCGCGAGGCTCAATAGGGAATCGGGTGAGAATCCCGTACAGTTCCCGCTGCTGTAAACTCTCCACGCTGGCCATTATGCCACTGAAAACCAACCATTTTCGGGAAGGCGGACAGACAAAGGGAGTGAGTCAGAAGACCTGCCGCCTGTCAGAGAAACGATGCTTTCGGGACAAGAGCAGGCGTTCCTTATATAATAAGGTGTACTTTCCCTTCCCGATGCATTTTAATGTAATTGATTGATTGTCAAACCTAAAAATTATATTATTATGCGTAAAAACTTTACTTTGTTATTCCTCATGGGAATCTTTGGTCTGTTTTCGACCAATTTGTTTGCTCAACAAGACGCTTCCTTCGACCCCGCCAACATCCGCTATTGGATTGGCGAAGGCCAGAATGAAGTGGTGTTCATCGTCAACTGGGCTGAGCCTGACACAGCCTTGGCTTGGGGCTATCGCTTCAGCGAAGAAACCATCACGGTGAAAGACATGATGGTGGCTATTGCCGAAACCGACAACCGATTTGGTTTTGAAGGCGAGAGTTTCGTCAGCGATGTCACTTTCAATGATGGCATCCTCGACCTTAGCCTCGCTGGAATGTGGTGGATGTACAATGTGAATGGCGAGATGGCCATGAATTATTTCGATGCAGAGTATATTCACAATGGCGACTATGTGAAGTTCGGCGACGAGTCGGTTGGCGTTTTGATCGACCCCGAGAACTATGTCTATGTTTGGCCGAAGGAAGTGGCTGCCGTGTATCCTTTGGCTTATGAGGCAAAGATCGACTTCTCCGAAATCCTCTATTGGGTGGGCGAAGGCCAGAACGAGGTGGTGTTTGCCGTCAACTGGAACGAGCCTAACAAGTGCTTGGCTTGGGGCTATCGTTTTGCCAATGAAGTAGTTACCGTGAAGGAAATCATGGATGCCATTGCCACTGCCGATTCGCGTTTCGCTTTCGATGCCTCTTACGGCTTTGTTTCCGACATCACCTATCATGATGGCACGCTCGACCTTGGCCTTGTCGGCATGTATTTCATGTATAATGTGAACGGTGGCTATGCCGATGCCTACGATGTGCAAACTGTGGTGAACGGCGACTTCATCAAGTGGGGCGACGAATCGTGCGGCACCGAGATTGCCCCTTGGACTTACGTCTGGACGCAAACTGTAGAGCCTGTGTCGAATCCTACTGGCATCAATGAAACTGAAACCAACACTTTGGGCATTTTCCCGAATCCCGCTGTCAGCGAAACCTTCGTGACCCTCGAAAATGCTGGCTTGAATGAAGTTTCTGTTTATGACCTTCAAGGCCGCTTGGTCTGCAAGGAAACCGTTGAGGCTCAGGCTGGTGAGCAAGTGCGCCTCAGCACCGAAACGCTGAACGCGGGTGTGTATTTCGTGCGCGTCAATAGTGCCAACGCCACACAAACTGCAAAACTTGTCGTGAAATGAGTAAAAGGATATTCATCCTTCTGATGGCTTTGGTGCCGACGATGCTTTGGGCACAGTTTGCGCCCGGAGCGGGATTCGCCGGCACCACGGCCATGCATGCCGACTCGTCGGCATTCGTAGCTTGGGCTACGGGTTGCACCGTCGAGCGCGGCCTTATGCGTATCAACAAGCCCAACCTTGGCTTTGCCTCTTATGGTGAGGACACCTTGGCATTGGGTGCGCCCGGAGGAACGTATGATATTGTCAGTCTCGGCGACGGCGGAACGGCCACAGTGACTTTCGCCTCACCGATTTACAACGGCGAAGGCCCCGACTTTGCCGTGTTTGAGAATGGTCTTGTCTTGGAAGATGACAACACACTCTGTTTCATGGAGTTGGCTTTCGTTGAGGTCAGTTCCGACGGAGAGAATTTCTTCTGCTTTCCCGCGATTTGCAACTATCCCGAAGACCAGCAAATCGGCACCTTTGAATGTACGTCATGCACGCTGATTCATAATTTCGCCGGAAAATACGAGGCTTTTTATGGCACGCCTTTCGACCTTGACGATGTGGAGGACAGCCCTTTGCTCGACAAGAATCGGGTGACGCATGTGCGCCTAATTGACGTGGTGGGCTGCATCGACACCTTATATGCCACTCACGACTCAAAAGGCCATGTTGTCAACGACCCGTGGCCCACGCCTTTTGAGTCCTGCGGCTTCGATTTGGATGCCGTCGGAGTGATTCATGACTTGGCGCATAGCGATGTGACCGAAAATGAAGCAGAAAGGGTTTCTGTGTATCCCAATCCCGCCAAGGACAGACTGACGGCGAAGGCTGAAAACTTGCAATCCATAGAGATTTATAATGTTATGGGTCAGCAAGTTATGGTTTCAACAGAACCGAACATCAACATAAGTGCTTTGACTGAAGGCATTTATTTTGTCCGTGTGGTTTGCGAAGTCGGAATGGTTACGAAACGAATTGTGAAACAATAAATTGGAACGAAAATGAGAAAGATTCGCCTGTTTTTGCTGATGGCTTTGGCCGCTTTGATGTTCTCTTGCAAGCCCGATAAGCCTGTCAAACCGAGTGAGTTTAACACCGGTTCGGGTTTGTTGGTGCTCAACGAGGGCAACTTCCAATATTCCAACGCCTCACTGTCTTTCTACGACATTCAGGCCGATACGGTGTGCAACAACCTGTTTTACAAGGTGAACGATGCACCGCTTGGCGATGTGGCTGAGAGCATGGCTTTGGTCGACGGGAAATTGTATATCGTCGTCAACAACAGCAACTATATTTATAAGGTGGATGCCAACACTATGGTTTGTGATACCTCTAAGCCCTTTAAAATCACCGACTTCTATTCGCCGCGTGAGATTCATTTTGTGGCTCCCGACAAAGCCTACGTCAGTGATTTGATGGGCACCAACTTGTGGATTATCAACCCGCAAGAAATGAAACATACAGGCACTATCGAGATGGGCAAGACCACGGAAAAGATGGTGCAGGTGGGCAGCGAACTTTATGTCAGCAACTGGTCTTATTATTATATCGACCACACTTCCACTGAGAGTTACAATACCGTTCAGGTCGTTGACCTCAACAACGATGTGAAGGTGGCCGAAATCGAGGTGGGTAAGGAGCCAAACTCGATGGTGGCTGACAAGAATGGCCATGTTTGGGTGCTTTGCGAGGGCCGTTCCTACGACGATTGGGGCGAGAATCCCACGCTTTGGGAAATCGACCCGATGCTGAAGACCGCTACCCGACAATTTGAGTTCAAAGGCCCGTTTGAGGATGACGACGAAATCAAAGGCACGGCTTCGATGCTGAAAGTCAATCCCGTCGGCGACCAACTTTACATGATTTACAACAATGAAGTGCGCCGTTTCGACATTGGCACGCTGAGTTTGTCGGAGTCATTTTGCATCGTCCCCGAGCCGCAAGGCCTGTTCTACAGCCTCGCCGTTGACCCACGCACGGGCGACATCTACGTCACCGATGCGAAGAACTACATGATGAACGGTACGGTTTACCGTTATTCATTTGACGGCGTGTTGCTCGCTTCATTCGAGGCAGGCATCATCCCTAACGCAATGTTGTTTAAATAATTGATATTCTTTTGAGGGGATGGCAAATCCCCAACTTAGTTCGGGCGGATTGCAAAATCCGCCTGAACTTTTTTGCGTCAAAATTTCCCAAACCATTTCGTAAAGCAGAAAAAAAGCGTACTTTTGCAGAAATGTTACCAAAATGGCAAAAAAGAATCAATCGAAGCGATTAACGGCTCAGCAAAAAGAGAGTCACGGTGTTGTTGGCATATTTGGAAAAGAGGCCAAGTTGCATGATATGACCGTGGGAGAAATATCCCACCATGTCATTAAACAACTTGAGGAAGATTATCCACAACTTACTTTCCGCTATAGGTCAAGTATCGAGAAGAAGGAAATTAACGAGGCACTCAAAAAGATTGATTCTGAATTGGGACAAACGCTTTTTGTTGAAAACGCAAGCATCATTCCTGATGGCGGAATCATTGAGGTAAAAGACGACAATGGTAATTGGAGAGTTGTTTTAGTATCGGAGGCGAAGCATCAAGGAAAGGACATCGAGAATATCAAAAAAGGAGAACTTGTTGGCAAAAACAAAAACCAAGACCTCATTTTGGCTGGCAATGCCATAGAGCGGTCGCATAAAAACATTTCCGAGATAGCCAATTTCATGTTGGCGGAATCGCATTTCCCATACGTCCTTTTTCTTGAAGGCTCTAATTTCTTGACAGAAACCATCGAAGTCACAAGACCTGATGGAAGAGTTGTAATGCTTGAATATTACTCAAGTATGCTCAATCGGTTGGACAGATTGACGGCGGCGAATTATGGGATGCCCATCAATGCCAACCTGTGCAAGAACAAGTTCGTGAAGCACGGCGACAAAAGCATAATGCTTCAAGCGGCTTCAATTTATACGCAAGGCGATGGTGGTAGTTGGGATGCGATGAAGATGTTTGATATTATGTTGGAGATTTCCAAAACATCTCTTCAAGTTTTGGGCAGTGATTTGTTCAAACAGCTGACAAAAAAGTAAGACTATGGCACGTCGGGCGACAAATCAACTACTTCAAAAAGCGAAAAAGTCAAAAAGTGATGAGTTTTACACACAACTTTGCGACATTGAGCGCGAATTGCAATACTACCAAGACTGTTTTGCCGACAAAGTGGTTTACTGCAATTGCGACGACCCTCGCACAAGCAATTTTTTCAAATACTTTGCGACAAACTTCCACAAATTGGGATTAAGAAAACTTATAGCCTCGTGTTACAGAGAGAGCACTTGTGATTTATTCAATTGTCAAGAATCGGAAAAGGGTTTCTACTTTGAATATCTTGGTGAAAGTGGCATCCAGTTCAATTCGAGCGATGTAGAAATAGAATATTTCAGAGGAAATGGCGACTTTAGAAGCCTTGAATGTATTGAGTTTCTGAAACAATCGGATATTGTGGTAACCAACCCGCCTTTTTCCTTGTTCAGGGAGTTTGTGGCCCAAATCGTGAAATACGACAAGCTTTTTTTGATTATCGGCAATGTGAACGCGATTACTTACAAAGAGATATTCGATTTGATTCAGAAAGATAAAGTTTGGTTGGGTGTCAATTTGGGTCGAGGAATATCCGGCTTTATCGTACCCGAACACTACGATTTGTATGGTACTGAAGTAAGTGTAAATAGCGAAGGCCAAACCATTATTGCTACAAATAACTGTTTATGGCTCACTAATTTGGAATTGAAGCAACGCAATGAGGAACTTGATTTGTCAAAAGAATATGCTGGCAATGAAAACGATTATCCGAAGTATGACAACTGCGATGGTATCAATGTGAACAAGACCCAGGATATTCCAAGGGATTATGATGGCTTGATGGGAGTTCCAATTACGTTTCTTCACAAGTACAATCCTGCCCAGTTTGAAATCGTCAAATTCCGAAAAGGTGACGATGGGAAAGATTTGAGTATCAATGGTAAATGCCCTTATTTTAGGATTTTGATAAAGAATCGAAGGGTAAGTGTTGCCAGTTAGTGACTTTCGTTTTGTTTTAAAACAATTAAACATTTCAACAATCAACAATTAAACAAATGACAAAAACCTGTCCCCGTTGCGGAAAAACATTCGAGTGCGTCCATTCCGTGGACTGCTGGTGCGTGAAGGTGAAACTCACCGACACCACAAAAGCCTATCTGAAAGCGAATTACAGCGACTGCCTGTGCAAAGACTGCTTGGAGGAAATCAATGGAAAATAATATGCCTCATGCAGAATACGCTGAATTATGGGAAGCGCAAAGCGACACAAATATTGCAGCCAATAGGTTTCTGCGGGTTCTGCGATTTCTGCGTGCCAATTTGACTTGTACTTTGCCCGTTTTGTGTGCAGTAGTGTTCTTTGCGTTTACGGCTTGTGTTCCAAAAAATAGTCAATCTCCTGAAAGGACGCAAGGCGAGAACCTCATGCGCCATGCCCGAAACATTTTGGTTTTCGAGAAAGACTACGGCTATCGCATGGAGGTGATTTGTCCATGGGACACCACGCTTTCGTTGGGCAGTTTCGCCCTCGTCAAAGATACGACCAAGCCGATTGACAAGGATGTCAAGGGCGTATTGAACGTTCCCGTCAAGTCGGTGATTTCTTTTTCGGCCACGCAATGGGCTGTTTTTCTGCGTCTTGGCGAAATCGACCGCGTGAAAGGCATCCTTGAAGGCCGTTTCGTGACCGACAGCACCATGCGGGCACTTTTGGCGCAAGAAAAAGTCTATGACATCGGCACAGAAGCCGCCGCCGATATCGAAAGAATGATTCAATTGCAGCCCGATGCCTTGCTCTATTCGCCTTATTTCGACGGCAACCAAGGCGGTTTGAACGTCACCGGGGCGGTGCTGTTTCCCTTTGCGGACTACATGGAAAACACGCCTTTGGGTCGCGCCGAGTGGATTCGCGTGATTGGCATGTTGGCGGGCTGCGAGGAAAAGGCCGATGCTTGGTTTGACGACATCGAAAGGCGTTACAATGCCCTTTCAGGTCTTTGCGCCAATGTGGAGCATCGCCCGACGGTGTTTTCCGATTTGGCTTTCAACGGACAATGGTATGTGGCCGGCGGAAAGAGTTATATCGCCAAACTTTTCGCCGATGCCGGGGCTGACTACATCTGGAAAGACAATCCCTCGACGGCCAGCGTCCCGATGGATGCCGAGAGCATTTTGGCCAAAGCGCAAAAGGCTGACTATTGGCGTGTTATCAACTCCAACCCTTTTCCGATGACTTATCAGGCTTTGGCAAAGGAAAGTCCTGTCTATCCGCTTTTCGATGCGTTCAAAAACAGGAAAATCATTGTTTGCGACATTTTGGAAACGGGCTATTTTGAGCAGTCGCAATGCGAGCCTGACTTGCTTTTGGCCGACTTTATTTATTTCTTCCACCCTGAACTGCTGACGGGTGAATGGGCTGGCTATCAACCGAAATATTACCATTTGATGGGGGAGTAGAATTGTAAAAAAGCAGGTTTTGTTTCACTTTTTTTGCTTGTATGTTTGAAAAAATCCTATTTTTGCCTTGCCAAATGGCGGTAAAATTTGAAGTTATTTTTGTAAAATATTGAAAATCAGAAAACTAATTAAATTATGCGTAAAAATGTTTTGAAACTGATGATGACGGCTCTCCTGATGGCAATGGCGCCGTGCGTGAATGCCCAAATTGAAGTGGGCTACATCCTTTGCGAAGGCGACACTTTGGTCAGTCCTTCCGATTTCGACTCATTGAATCTCGCCCCCCTTGGTGTTGTGTTCTATGTTGACAATTCGGGCGAACATGGCAGTGTTGTTGCCTTGCAGGACGACGGTTTGTTCTCTTGGGGTGGCTATGGAACTGATACCCAATTGGATAACTTCACCAGAAGAGGCAGCGCAGCCGATGACCTTGATGGTTATAGCAACACGAAAACCATCCTTGAGGAGGATGCGTATTACCCTGCTTTCCAAGCCGTTGACTTCCAGAGTGGATGGTATTTGCCTGCTGCTGGTCAGTTGAAATGCCTCTACAAAAACCTCAAAGAAGTGGACAAAAGCATTGAAAAGGTGGGAGGAAAAACCATTCGTCACATGGGCTTGACCTACTGGTCCTCCACCGAGTATTCTGAAATTAATGCTTGGTACATGTCCTCCATCGGCGGATTGGACTACTCCTCAGACGGTTACAACGACAACAAGGACGGTTACCGTTTTGTCCGTAGCGTGAGGAATTTCTAATTTGTCAGATTTTTGATTTACCCTTCAAAGTGCAGTTTGCTGTGCAATTGGCGCAGCCGCTGCCCTTCTTTTTTTCGTTGTGGTCGCCACAGGAGCAGGTGTCTTTGCCACTATGCAAGGCATTTAAGGCCATCACAACTAAGGCAAGGACGACCAACAGCACTATGATGGTAGGCAGATTCATGCGATGACGGCATTGGCGATGAGGTAAGCGAACCATGCGCAAATCCACGCGACGGCGCATTGGAACAGGATGATGAACAGCATCCACTTGGTGCCCAACTCGCGGCGGATGGCGGCCACGGCTGCCACGCAAGGCGTATAGAGCAGGCAGAAAACGAGCATGGAAATGCTTGTAATTGTGGTAAATAGCGGCATGGCATCAAGCACTTCGAGGGTGGCCACAACACTTTCCTTGGCCATGAAACCACTCACCAAAGCCGTCACGATTTGCCACTCGCCCAAACCAATTGGGCGGAAAACCGGGGCAATCCAGCCAGCCACGCTTGCCAACATGCTACCTTCGCCATTTTCCACCATATTGAAATGGAAATCAAAGGTTTGCAGAAACCAAATCACCAACGAGGCAACGAAAATCACCGTGAAAGCGCGTTGCAGGAAGTCTTTGGTTTTGTCCCAAAGCAAATGGGCGACATTTTTCATTCCGGGCAGGCGGTAATTGGGCAGTTCCATCACGAAGGGCGCGACATCGCCTTTGTTGCCGAACCATTTGGTAAACAGCGCAGTAACCACGCCAACGAGGATGCCCAAGAGGTACAAGCAAATCAAGACCACGCCTCCGTGATGTGGGAAAAACATGCTGGTAAAGAAGGCATAAATCGGGATTTTGGCCGAACAACTCATAAAAGGTGTCAGCAAAATGGTGCGCCAACGGTCGTGGGTGGAATGTAGGGTGCGCGAGGCCATCACTGCCGGCACGGTGCAACCAAATCCGATGAGCATGGGCACGATGCTATGTCCCGTGAGGCCTAATTTTCTCAAAAAACTGTCGCTGACGAAGGCCACACGGGCCATGTAGCCGCTATCTTCGAGCAGGCTGAGGAAGAAAAACAGCAATATAATAATAGGTACGAAACTGAGCACGCTGCCCACGCCGCCAAAGATGCCATCGACCACGAGCGACTGCACGGCGGGACTGACGTCCCAATTAGCCAAAGCGTTGCCGCATTGCACGGCGAGCCACGAGATGCCTTGGTCGAGCCAATCTTGCAAAGGTGCGCCAAGCAGGTCGATAGAGAGGTAGATGATGCCCACCATGACGAGGATGAAAATCGGGATGGCCGTCCATTTGCCGGTCAGGTATTTGTCGATGCGGCGGCTGCGTTGGTATTCCTTGCTTTCCCTGGGCTTCACCACGGTTTTCTCGCACAGTTTCTTGATGAAGGCGAAACGCATTTCGGCCATGGCAGCGGCACGATCGAGGCCGCGTTCCTCTTCCATCTGCACAATGAGATGTTCAAGCGTTTCCTTCTCGTTTTGAGAGAGTTGCAAGGCTTCAAGGACGATGTTGTCGCCTTCCACGAGTTTGGAGGCGGCGAAGCGCACGGGAATGTCGGCGCGTAGGGCATGATCCTCAATGAGGTGCATGATGCTATGCAAGCAGCGATGCACCGCGCCGCCATGGTCGTCTTTGTCGCAAAAATCTTGACGTACTGGGGCTTCTTGGTACTTCGCTACATGGATGGCATGGTCGACGAGTTCGGAAACACCTTCGTTTTTGGCTGCCGAAATGGGCACCACGGGCAAGCCCAAAATTTGCTCCATTTCGTTCACGAGGATGCTGCCGCCGTTGTTGCGCACCTCGTCCATCATATTGAGGGCCAACACCATAGGCGTTCCCAATTCCATCAGTTGCATGGTCAGGTAAAGGTTGCGCTCGATGTTGTTGGCATCCACTATGTTGATGATGCCTTTGGGCTTTTCCTTCAAGATGAACTCGCGCGAAACAATCTCTTCCGAGGTGTAAGGCGAGAGCGAATAAATTCCCGGCAGGTCGGTGACTGAGGTTTCGGGATGTCCTTTAATCACGCCGTCCTTTCGGTCGACGGTGACGCCAGGGAAGTTGCCCACATGCTGGTTCGCGCCCGTCAACTGATTGAAGAGGGTGGTCTTGCCGCAGTTTTGCTGTCCCGCTAGGGCAAAGGTCAGTTGGGTACCTTTGGGCAGTGGTGTTTCGTGGGTCTTGTCGTGGTAGATGCCTTCCTCGCCGAGGCCGGGGTGGGCATTGTGGTCGTGCAAAGCCGTGTCGTAGAGTTTGTTAGGATCAAGTTTGTCGATGTTTTTCTCATCTTCGCAAGGCTCCACCCCAATCAATTTGGCGTCGTTCTTACGCAGGGTGAGGGAATAACCGTGGATGAGTACTTCCATCGGGTCGCCCAAGGGGGCGTATTTCACTAATTTGATGATGGCTTCGGGAATCACGCCCATGTCGAGGAAGTGCTGTCGGCGTTGGCCTTCGCCGCCCACGCTCTTGATGACGGCGGATTGCCCAATTTCCAATTTATCGAGAGTTATCATTTTCGCTTTATTTGATGCCACAAAATTACGAATAACTTTTGATGATGCTTCATCCTTATTTGTGGGGCTTTTTTGGAGAGGGAATCATTATTTATGGGGAAAGGAATGGGTAATAACTGAAAACTGCTGAAACGCGATTTTAAAATCCTGTTTCAGCAGATTTCAAATTTAGAAACGCAATTAAATCAAAATCCAAAAAGCCCAAAAAGCAACACTTCAGCACCCTGAAATTCCTCCTCAAAGCCGACCGCGAGAAGGAAATCGAACAGTATGGCAAGCAGGTCTGCATGAGGCCGTCGAAGGTGCATAAGTCCAAGAAAGACTACGACCGAAAGAAAAACAAAGTTGATGAGTGTGAAATGGAATAGTTTTTTCCATAAGTTTGTGCTTTCAAAACCAAGTAACTCAATGAGAAGAACTTGTCTGATAATGCTGCTGATGTGCCTGAGTATCACTATGATGGCACAAAGAGAATGGACGGTAATAACGGTGCCTAACACGCGCCTGCAAAGCAACGACATTCATGTTTCTGACCCCGACGACTTCCTATCCGATAGCATCGAGAATACCATCAACACGGCACTTTGCGCCATTCGCGACAACGCCGATGTTTTTTTGGTGACTTTGGCTTCCATCGGTGATGCCGAACCGAAATCCTTTGCCACAGAGCTGCTTAACTATTGGGGTATCGGCGACACAAATACTGACAACGGTGTATTATTGCTCTTTGTGGAAGACCAGCACGCCTTGGAGTTTGAGACAGGTTACGGTGCCGAGGAGACACTCACAGATGCAAGGTGTCAGCGGATTTTCACCAAAACCATCGTGCCTTTTTTTAGAGAGGGTGACTATGAGAGCGGACTTTGTGCTGGTGTGGCCGACATTGTTGAGATGTACAGCGGTGAGGTTCCTGCGGGACTGACGACGACCTTGCCCTCCAACTATGATTCTAACGGAAGTGACGAATCTGACGACTTTAGTGCCCTTTTCATGGTGTTTGCCTTGTTCATGTTTGCCATGCCTTGGGTCGGATTTTTCTATTTGTTGAGAAATCGTATGAAAGGAACACGTTTGGATTCAGAGCTTAACCAATCGTTTGAAGAGTCTGGTGCCACCTATATTGACTATATCAAAACCGCTTGGTCGGGTTCGCCCTGGGAGGGGAAAGGTTGCCTTGGTGCCTTGATGCTCGGTTTCTCAATCTATGTGATTGTATTCATCGTCATTGTCTTCATGGCGTTCCGTTTCCACGATCTTGAAGAAGAGAACTATTTGGATTGGGTGTCTGGTGTCAGTTTGTTTTTATACCTCACTTGGGTTTGTTTCCGCCAGAACCACCGTGTCTTGAAGAAGGCCGACACCTTGGCGAAGCAATCGATTAAGCCCAAGGAAATCTACGAGACAGCGTTCAAGCATACGGCCAACAAAATCGCGATGTGGATGGCTCCTTGGCTCGGTGTGGTCTATTACAAGATTCTGAAGTCGAGGATAGAGCATAGCAGTGAGTTTCAATGCCCTACGTGTGGCCAGAGCATGAGCATGCATGGCGGATTCCAATTGCCAGAGACCCATGAATGTGAAACCAAGATAAAGGCGTTGAAGTTTACGCCCTACTGTTGCCAAAATGGCCATGAGTTTGTGATGAAGGAAAAAGGAAGTCTGTATGACGAGTTCCAAACTTGCTCAAAATGTGGTGCATATACATTGAAGTTGGCCAAGTCTGAGACTCTCGTCAAGGCGGATTATTCACACGATGGCAAGAAAGAGGATGTCTACGAGTGCCAGCATTGCGGCAATACCCTCACGAAGACCGTGGTAATTCCTAAGTTGGTGCATTATAGCAGTAGTAGTAGCGGTTCTTCCTATAGCTCCTCAAGCAGCAGAAGCTATTCCAGCCATTCGTCGAGTCATTCTTCTGGTGGGTCATTTGGAGGTGGTCGAAGTGGCGGCGGGGGATATTCGGGGAGATGGTAGGTTGGTTTAGAGTTTAGAGTAGAGTTGTGGTGCTCTTTGAAGTGGTACTTTCAATTCTCGCAAGAATGTCAATTCACCAGCCATTCTTATCGAGCTGAAATACGACAAGGCCGTTGACACTGCCATCGAACAGATTAAGCGCAGACAATGTCCTGCCAAGGTGACGCAGTATGCTGGTGATTTGTTGCTGGTGGGGATTACTTACGAGCGGGAGAGAAAGGTGCATCGGTGTCGAATAGAGCGGGGTGTATGAACGTTATTTACACTAATTTATCGAGTGTTATCATTTTCGCTTCATTTGAAGCCACAAAATTACGAATATCTTTGATGATGCTTCATCCTTATTTGTGGGGCATTTTTGTGGGTGGAGTCATTATTTGTTGGGAATTATTGTGATTCATATCATTAGTTTATAATGTGGGCAACTTCTGATAATTGCTTGCAATTATGCTATCTAATTCCATAAAATTCAAATAATCAACGAAATAATAATTCTCAAATTCTCAAATTCTTGATAAATAGAAATCCACGGTGATTAATTATTGTCAATAATTGGTTTAGATTCTAGAAATAATCAATATCTTTGCAACCACAATTCATACTGAAGGAGTAATATTGTTTGGCAAACTTAAGGATATGGATAATAGCAAACCAATAAATTGGGATAAACTTGAAGATGACTTCGAAAACAAACGTACTGTTGCGCTCTTTTTAGGGACAGGTATTGATTTAGGGGCTCCACATGGAATTGACTATTCATGGGATGCTTTGTTGAATCATTTATTAAAATATGCTGTTATGCAGATGTTGCCAGCGGATGATTCTGGGGAACAAATGGCAAACGAAATGTCATCTTCTGCAAGAAAATTGATTAAAGAAATTATAAACGAGTATAGCCAAAATGGTGAAGATGAAAAGGCAATTAAAGAAAGTTTGCATGAATTAGAGGAACAAATTGATTTTGATTCCCAATTTCCTCGAGATGTCAAAACTACCATTGTGAAACAGACTTTGGGAAATGAAGTTTATGTGAAGTTGATACAGGATTTTCTGTATGGGAAACTGGAAAAGAATGATCTTGAAGAAGCAGGCAATAAATATGTTGGTTATTTGAATAATAAGGCTGCGTCCAAACCTGAATTTTTTTCGTTGTTTAGTGTGGCAGATTTGATATTGCGCAATCGTAATATTAGTGCGGTCGTTACACAAAACTATGATCAATTTTTGTGTGATGCTATTCTTTTTTTGAAAAATAATTTAAAGTATAGAGATTGGGTCAAAAAGAGTCAACAAGAGATTAGGGAAATAATTCCTAATACTATATGTGACTGGAAAGGACATGCTGAATATACCGACAAACATCTCAATATATATCATGTCCATGGGTTTATTCCCCGATACGATGAAATTCAAGCGCCGAAAGGCAACAGAATTGTACTCTCATTAGATGAGTTTTATGAGGATTCGCAAAATGTGTATTCTTGGCAAATTGCTTCTCAGTTGCATCTTTTGTCACAATATACTTGCATTTTTTGTGGGTTATCATTAAGTGACTATACCAATCAGCGTTTGTTGCATTATGTGAAAGGTAAGCATCACGGAAATTTGTATTATATTACTGCTGGTAATGCTAATGCAAAAGAAATAGTAAGAGATAGTATTAAAAACAAATATCACGAAAAAAATGGCCTTGCGGTTTTATATGATGAACAAGGTTATGGCCATATTTATCAATTATTAGGAGAATTAAAGTATGGAAAATAACAAGAAAAAACTAAGTACAGGCATTAAAGGACTTGATGACTTGTTTTATGGTGGAATACAATTAGAACAGAATCCCGAAAATTCAGATCGTCTATTGATTTTGGCAAGGGGTGAGCATGGCGTAAATAAAATACATCTTGCTATGCAGATGTGTGAAGGATTGTATATTTCTCAAGAAGAAAATGGGAGTGAAGTCGAAGATAAATGCAAAGCATTTGAAAAGTTTAATCCTTTATCAAGAAGCGTTAACGAGAACTTTTCGTTTGATGAGATTTCAATTATAAAAATGCTTGTAATAGAAGAAACTATCAAGATTATAAAGAGATTTGCTGAAGATAAATCGAAGAAAACGGAAAGTAATATTGATAGTGACAAATGGTTGAAATTCAAAGGAAAGTATTGTGAAGATAGTTCTTTTGCTAAAAAATGTGCAACGCGATATTTGGATGCTGTTCTAAATAATAATGACAAAAATGTTATCAAAAGTTATTGGAATAGTCATTATAAGCAAAGCGGATTTGAGGGTGAGTATAGGAATAAAGACAGTGTTGTGAAAGAACTAAAATCCCGTTTGGAAAACGAAGAATATGGAATAATGCTTTTAAGAATGTTTATAGTGGAAGAAACAATAGAAGAAACATCAAAGAGTTTTAAAGAATATGCAAAAAAACGTCAAGATAAAATAGACAATAAAGATTGGGAAAAGGCTACTGCGAATAGTGCAATTGTTCGTGATTTTGTAAAGAGTTATGTTGATGAGAAAATAGAGATAGATGGGGCTCTGTTTGAAGATTATTGGAAAAATACTAAGAAAGAAGTTTTTGGAAGTAAAATAACAGAAAAATTAAACGGCGAGGATGATGGAAGTTTTACGAATAAATTTATTGAATTTAATAATTGCCATAGTTTGAAAAAGCATAACGAGAAGATTCTTTTTATCTCTTTAAACAAAGATGGAGAGTCGTTAAAACGCAAATACTACGATTTTTACATACAGCGTTTAATAAGAAATATTAAATCTGAAAATGAATTTGCTGATTCTTCCGTAATTCTATTGCAAAGAATGATATGGTATGTAGATGACTTTTGCTGTGAGAAGGATATACCTAATAACGGATTTTTGGTTAATTATGGGCTTCCATCTATTTTAGGAACAGGATGCAAACCATCAGATAAAGAGACCCAAACTTTTAAACGCCATATTCGAAAAGGTTTTATATATTATAATGGTCGAACACAAGGACTTCATTTGCGCCACCAAAAAGGAGCAAAAGATACAGGAGATATGTTGTTGTGCAAATTGTATGTACCAGAGGATTCGTTGGTGAAGATTATTGGTAGAGATGAATTGAATAATGGGAACAGAATGGCAGATGGATTGACCTCGTTTAATAATCTGCTGACAATAATTGACAATTGTCTACAGAATAATAAGGGAGAGAAAATAGTTACTATTATGGTTGATGGTTTATCACGGTTGACGAAAGAAGAAATTGCGCAGTGTCCATTTAATGCTTTGTCGGATAAGTTAAGGAAAACATGCAAAATTGGAATAGTTACCGCAGACGAAAAGTTACAATCAGAGTTTAGTAGTGATATTGTTATAGATATGGCCATTAAAGAAAGGCCAAATACTGACCAAATGTATCACGCATTGCGTATTTCAAAATGTCTATATCAGAGGAACGCTTATGGTTGGCATTGTTATAATATGCGTATGGCGGGTATAGAGGTGATTCCAAGTATACACTTTCAGATGATAACCCGATATCTTATGGACGATGTTGTCGCAGATGCTTTGCTGCCTATTAATAAAGACCCATACCCATATTGGTTAAATGAGTCAGATTGTCGTTATGAAGATGAGAATATTAGTGGTGCTATTGATGGATATGGTGATGGAGATGAAAATGATTATACAAAAGGTCAAATAGGTTTTGATTTCAGTAATAGTGCATTAATAGGAATGGTTAGTTCTGATGAAGTCTCTACAATGGATAGAATCGTTAATGAACTATTAAGTTTACAAAAAGAACTATTAAGTTTACAAATTGAAAAAAAATCAGATGATTTAAAAAAGCATCATTATGTTTTTATTGATATGAATTGCAACAGAACTGAATTCAAGTATAAGTATTATAATAAAATAATTCAAATCAATCAAAATGATGATAAAAGCAATATCCATTTATTTAATTTTCAACCAGGATATTTACACACTGATGAGTTTATGTGGACAATAGACCGACAAGTACAAGCAATTTCGAAGTCAATAAATAATGACGAGGTGAAAAAAACTCCTGATACACATTATGAACAAATCCATTTGATTATTGGGGATTTGAATTATATGAATTTTGCTTATCCTTACTTAAACAAAGAAGGACTTGTTTTGCCTGCAATTGCTTCATACACAAAAAAACATCATATGCGAAATTATGTATATGCTAATTTCCCTGGTGGAGTAAATAATAGATTGCTCGACAAAGAGGTAGAAATAATCAGGCAAATGTGGACTGTTGTTGGATCAGAGAATATCATTGATACTTCTTTGTACAAAAGATAAAGGAGCGCAAATCGACCTCGTCATCGACCGCGCCGACCAGACGGTCAACATTTGTGAGATGAAGTTTTCGCGCTCGCCCTACGAAATCACGAAGTCGGACGACGAGGATTTCGACAACAAATTAGCCGCTTTCCTCCAGCAAACCAAGACCTCAAAATCGCTGATGCTGACGCTTGTAACGAGTTTCGGAATTGTGCAAAACAAATATAGCGGACATATTCAGAATCAGGTTGTTATGAAATATTTGTTTAACTGAAACCTGCTGAAACGGGAAACAAAAATCGCGTTTCAGCAGGTTTCAAATATAAAAAACCATGAAATCCAACTCCAAAAAGAACAAGAAAAAGCAATTCAGCAGCCTGAAATCCCTCCTCAAAGCCGACCGCGAGAAGGAAATCGAGCAATATGGCAAGCAGGTCAGTATGCGGCCTTCGAAGGTGCATAAGTCGAAGAAAGACTACGACCGAAAGAAAAACAAGGTCGATAAGAGTGATTTGGAATAGTTTTTTCCGTAGCTTTGCACTCGATTTTTTGAACTTCAAAATACTTCCAATATGACCATTCAAGAATTAGAAAGAACCGCTACCCAAGTGCGCCGCGACATCATCCGCATGGTGCATGGGTGCCAGTCGGGGCATCCGGGCGGCTCTTTGGGCGCAACTGACATTGTTACAGCCCTTTACTTCGACCAAATGCAAATTGACCCCGCCAATTTCCGCATGGACGGCAACGGCGAGGACATGTTTTTCCTCTCCAACGGCCACATCAGTCCGATGCTCTACAGCATCATGGCGCGGCGCGGCTATTTCCCTGTAAGTGAACTCGCTACCTTCCGCCATCTTGGCACACGCCTGCAAGGGCATCCCACCACGGCTGAGGGCTTGCCGGGCGTGCGAATCGCCTCTGGCTCGTTGGGGCAGGGGCTTTCGGTGGCCATCGGTGCGGCACAAGCCAAGAAATTGAACGGCGACAATCACCTTGTTTTCGTCCTCATGGGCGACGGCGAACAGGAGGAAGGCCAGATTTGGGAGGCAGCCATGTATGCGCCTGTCAAAGGAGTCGACAACCTCATCGCCATTATTGACTACAACAAGAAACAGATTGACGGCTCAACCGATGACGTGATGAACCTCGGCGACCTTCGCGCCAAGTACGAGGCTTTTGGCTGGGAGGTTCTCGAAATGAGCGGCAACAACATGCAGGCAGTGGTGAACACCCTGAAATTCGCCCACGAAAACGCCTGTCAAGGCAAGCCGCAACTCATCCTCGCGCATACCGAAATGGGTATGGGTGTGGACTTTATGATGGGCACGCACAAATGGCACGGCACGCCACCCAACGACGAACAGGCCGCCAACGCGCTTTCACAGTTGGAGGAGACTTTAGGTGATTACTAATTTATGCCGGCCCTTCGACAAGCTCAGGGACCTTGTTTTTACGAGACTGAGGGTGCCTGAGCCTGTCGAAGGCCCCGACCAACAGCTCAACAATTAAACAATCAACAATTCAACATAGAAATATGGATTTCACTATTCAAAACCAAAAAGATACAAGATCGGGGTTCGGTGAAGGCTTGCTTGAGGCGGGTCGCCGCAATCCCAAGGTGGTGGCCTTTTGCGCCGACCTCACCGGCTCATTGAAAATGGGCGATTTCGCCAAGGAATTTCCCAACCGTTTCTTCCAGACGGGCATCGCCGAGGCCAATATGATTGACATGGCGGCGGGCATGGCCTTGAGCGGTTTCGTGCCGTTCACGGGTACTTTCGCGGCTTTTGCCACGGGGCGCGTCTACGACCAAATCCGCCAAAGCGTGGCCTATTCCAACAAGAATGTGAAAATTGCCGCTTCCCACGCAGGCTTGACCCTCGGCGAGGACGGCGCCACGCACCAAATCCTTGAGGACATCGGCCTTATGAAGATGTTGCCCAACATGACGGTTATCGTGCCTTGCGACTTCAACCAGACCAAGAACGCCACCCTCGCCGTTGCCGAGTATGATGGACCGGTCTATCTGCGTTTCGGTCGCCCGAAAGTGCCGAATTTCACCCCTGTGGACGAGAAGTTCATCATCGGGAAGGCCCAAATGCTTCAAGAAGGTGCCGATGTCACCATTTTTGCTTGCGGCCACCTCGTTTGGAAAGCCGTTCAAGCGTTGCCGATCCTTAAAGAAATGGGAATTAATGCAGAGTTGATTAACATTCACACCATCAAGCCGTTGGATGTGGAAGCCGTGCTGAAATCGGTAGGGAAGACCCGTTGTGTGGTTACGGCGGAGGAGCACCAACGCAATGGCGGCCTCGGCGACAGCATCGCGCAAGTGCTGGCCATGAACATGCCGTGTCCGTTGGAGATGGTTGCCGTCAACGATGAGTTCGGACAAAGCGGAAAGCCTGATGAACTGCTGAAATTCTATCATTTGGACACGCCCGACATCGTTGAGGCCGTGAAAAAAGTTGTTGCTCGAAAGCAATAAAACGGCTAATTATTATGTTGTTATTTTGTCGCTTTGCGTCAAAGCAGTCCACTATGGCAGTTTGTTCTCTGGATTGCTTCGCTGTGTTCGCAAAGACGCCAAGCGGCAGTCAGTCGAACAATTGAATCCATCCAATATGAAAAAACTATCTCTTTACTCCCTTTTTGCCCTGATACTTTTGGGCACTTTGTCCTCATTCGGCAGCAAAAAAGTAATTGCCCAAGAACTTCCTAAGGCTTTGAACGTCATTTATTTCATCGGTGACGGAACGGCTTTGCCGCAAGTCTATGCCGGCATGTTGGCCACCCGTCAGGAGTTGGTTTTCCCCAAGTTCCCTTACATCGGCGTGGTGGATACACACTCGGCCAGCAACGACATTACCGACTCGGCGGCGGGTGGTACGGCTCTTGCCAGCGACCACAAAACCAGAAACGCTATGGTGGGCATGAATCCCGACTCGATTCCAGTAAAAACTTTGCTTGAAGTTTTTGCCGAGCAAGGCAAGGAAACGGGCATTGTGGTGACGAGCTACATCACTCATGCCACACCTGCCGCTTTTTATGCCAAGGTGCCACATCGTCGCCAATATGAGGATATTGCACTGCAATTTGCTGAGGCACAAAACATTAATTTGGCCATCGGAGGGGGCATGAAGCATTTCAACAAGCGCAAGGACAGCATCAACCTTGTTGAACGCATGGAGAACGAATTGGGGTGGAAAGTGTACGACACCCTTGCCGATATTGATGTGACTTGCAAGAAGTATGCGGTTTTGGCCAACGACGATCACATGCCGCCTGCTGCCAAGCGTGGCGACTTCATGCCTCGTGCCGTGAAGACGGCTTTGCAGACTTTGGACAACGCTGAAAACGGTTTCTTCCTCATGGTGGAAGGCTCGCAAATCGACTTCGCATGTCATGGCAACGACTCCGCATGGATGGTCAATGAGGTTGTTGATTTCAGCAATGCCATCCAATTGGCCTTGGACTACGCTGAGGAACATGGCAACACGCTTGTCGTCGTCACTGCCGACCACGAAACCGGCGGCCTGACTTTGCCCGACCCGAAAGGGAAATATACCAACGTGGTTTTCAATTATTCCACTGGGAGCCACACCTGTCTGCCCGTGATGGTGTACGCCTATGGGCCGGGTGCAGAGCAATTTACGGGTTGGATGCAAAACACTGACATCAAAGGTAAGATATTGAACGCCTGCGGTTTGGAGAACATCGGCGATGGCCTGCCCGAAAACGATGGCAGGCGTTTCAATGCCGTGAAAATCAATTTGGATAGCAAACCAGAATAATGTTTCCGTGACGTATGAAACTGTCTGTCGTCATCGTCAATTACAATGTCGAATACTTTCTTGAACAATGCCTGTATTCGGTGCGTCGCGCCATGCAAGGTGTTGAGGGTGAGGTGTTTGTCGTTGACAACAATTCCGTTGACGGTTCATTGAAAATGCTGGCGCAGAAGTTTCCCGAGGTGAAGGTCATCGCCAACAAGGAGAATGTTGGTTTCAGTCGCGCCAACAACCAAGCCATCAGGGTTTCCACGGGGGAATATGTGCTCTTGTTGAATCCCGACACGGTAGTTGAAGACGACACTTTCAGCAAATGCCTCGCCTTCATGGATAGTCACCCTGAGGCGGGTGGCCTCGGCGTGAAGATGGTGGACGGCAAGGGACAGTTTTTGCCTGAATCGAAACGCGGTTTGCCTACTGCAAAGACGGCGTTCTACAAGATGTTCGGCTTGGCCAAACTTTTCCCGCATAGCAAGCGTTTTGCAAGGTATTACATGGGTCATCTCTCCAACGACGAAACCAACGAAGTGGAGATTTTGGCTGGTGCCTTTATGCTTATGCGCAAGAAAACGTTGGACAAGATCGGCCTGCTTGACGAGACCTTTTTCATGTATGGCGAGGACATCGACCTGTCGTATCGCATCACGCAAGGTGGCTATAAAAACTATTATTTCCCCGAAACCCGCATTATCCACTACAAGGGCGAGAGCACCAAGAAAACCAGCGTCAATTATGTGTTCGTGTTTTATCGCGCTATGGAGATTTTTGCCAAAAAGCACTTTGGCAACTCATGGGCGCGGTCGTTCTCATTCCTTATTAATATAGCCATCTACCTCAAGGCGTTTTTCGCGTTGGTGTCGCAGTTTTTCCACAAGGCGGCCATTCCGTTCCTCGATGGGGTGTTGGGTTATGGCGGTCTGGCGGTCGTCAGCTATTTTTGGGGACGCAACATCTATTGCGGGTCGGGTACCTATCCTTTGGCGTTGTTTGCCGCAGTGTTGCCGATTTATATCCTGATTTGGTTGCTATCCACTTATTTCACAGGAGGTTACGACAAACCTTACAGCATTGCGAAAGCCATCCTTGGAGTGGCCTTCGGCAGTGCGGTGATTTTGGTGCTTTACGCCTTATTGCCTGAAACACTGCGTTTTTCGCGAGCCTTGATTCTTTTCGGCATGATTTGGTTGGCTTTGGAGATGAGCCTCACGCGCTTCATCGGCATTTTGATGGGCAACGAGAATTTCCAATCGAAAAGGACGGATAAAAAACGCTTTTTGGTCATTGGCAGCCCGGAGGAAACGCAGCGGGTCAATGCCATTTTGGGAAGCACGTCCATCAAGCCGGATTTCATCGGTTTGGTGAGTTCGGAAACGCAAGGCGAGGCTCCAGAAGGATTCATTGGCAACCTTGCGCAAGTGCCTGACATTATTGAGATTTACAAGATTACGGAGGTTATTTTCTGCTCGAAGGATGTGCCGCATCAGGTCATCATCGACAAGATGGTGGACTGGCACGCCTCCAATGTGGATTACAAGATTGCTCCCCAAGACAGTCTGTCCATCATCGGCAGCAACAGCATCAACACGCGCGGCGACCTTTATACTGTTGACATTAAGGCGATTGATACCGTGGCCAATCGTCGCAACAAACGCCTTTTCGATGTGTTGATGAGCGGATTCAGCATCATATTTTGGCTGCCATTGGCCTTGATGGTGAAGCAGCCCGTAAGGTTCCTGAAGAACGCGGTTGCGGTGTTGTTTGGCCGAAAGACTTGGGTGGGTTATTGCTCGCCTGCCGACGAAACGCAAAAGCTGCCCAAAATCCGCCGAGGTGTCTATAATCCAGCCTCTTATATGGAAAAGGACACCGACCCCGATGTCCTAAACCAATTGAATCTGCTGTATGCCCGCGATTACACCGTTTGGAAAGATGCAGAGATTTTCTTCCGCTCGGTGGCAGGGAAGTAGAAATTGTTTTATTTTTGCAGCAATAAATCCAAGGAAAATGAAAAAATGTTTGATAATTGCCGTCGCGTTGCTTGTGCTGGTTTTGCCTTCTTGCAAGAAAACGCGCTATTGTAAATGCACCACCATCCAAAATGAGGAGGTCGTCGATTTGGGCGAGGATTACTACACCATCGAGGACGGCTCATCGTGTTCCGACAAGTCGAAGGAAATCGTGGGTTGGGGGCAGGTGATTTGCACGGAAGTTTCTGAGTATGAGGTGACTGGACAAAAGCCCAGTTGGTGGGAAAACCTGTTTGGCAACAGCAACAATCCGAAATAACCCGTTTTGGCAACCTCGCTCGGTAAATCGGCCTTGAAGGTCTTGTTGGGCCTCGTGTTCATCGTTTCCGCCGTTCTGAAGGTCGTCGACATGGACAGGTTTGAGATTTACGTTTATAGTTACCATTTTTTCAGCCTCAATTTTTCGTTTTTGGCTGCACGAGCGACAATCATTCTCGAATTGGTTCTTGGCATTGGATTGATTTCCAATTCGTTGCATAAATTGTGTTGGTGGGGCAGTATGGCAATGCTTTTGAGTTACACCATTTTATTAATATACGCACTCGCCATAGGACGCTCGGATAGTTGCCATTGTTTTGGCGATTATCTCCAACTCAACCCCAAGCAAAGCCTTTTGAAAAACGGTTTTCTGATGCTGCTTTTCCTGTTGATTTATAGGATGAAAGAAAGAGAAACACCTTTCCGCTGGCTTATATTTTGCCTCGCAGTGATGGCCTCGACCATTACCGTTTTTGTGGTTTCGCCGCCCGACAACTACACGCAGAATTACAATTCCGACCAAAACCTTCAAGTGGAATTGTTTGACGAAGCCCTGAACGAGGCACCCTTGGATGCCTTGAATCTGCGCGAAGGTAAGAAGGTAATTTGCTTTTTCTCAACAAGTTGCGAATATTGCCAAATGGCAGCCCAAAAACTTTCGCTGATGCAGCAGTTCTATGGTTTCCCGCCAGAAAACATCTTTTTTGTTTTCATGGGAACTGAGAAAGGTGTGGCCGAGTTCTATGAAAAATCGGAATCGGTCGCTTATAGTTATTTGCTGTATGATGATGTGGTCAAGTTGCTGAAAATCAACAATGGGAACTTTCCGACTATCGTATTTATGGATAATGGGGAAGTGGTTCACGAATACGGTTTCCGCAATATGCGCGAGGAGGAAATCAAGGCGTTTTTGAAGTCACAAAATTAGGGAAAAATCGCGTCAGTGGCGATTTTTGACGACTTTTCCTTATTTTTGCGCCAAATTTTAAACCTATGAAGAAAGTTTTTATCACCCTCGGTCTACTGCTTTTTGCCTTTGCCGCAAGGGCGCAGTGGACTTTGCAAACCTACGGCGAGTACGACTACACGCGTACCTCGGGAAGCAGCGGCTCCTTGGCCTTGAAAGGCGACTGCCGAATGGCCGACAATTTTAACCTTGGGCTTGGTTTTCAGGCTACTACATTAGGCCGCTATTCCCTGAACTTGCAATATCAGATTGCTTTGCTTAGGGCGAAAAGTGGCACGCTCTATTTGGAAAACCGCTACTTGTATCGGCTGTTTCCAAGTTACAACTTGCAGGAATTCAACGGCGTTCTTGACTTGGGCTGGCGCAATCGTCACTTCAACTTCCAATTGGGCTTGACCAACCGCTACACGGCTCCCATTCCGCTGCGCAAGAACGGAGGCATGGACGTGGTTTTCGAACCGATGAACATCACTTTCTGCGTTGAAGGCAACCTCTTCGACCAGACGCATCCTTGGAATGTGGGGGCACGTTTCTCCAACTATAGGGATTTCGTCATTGAACGGTTCACGCTGTTTTTTTACAGCCTGAACGGTTATTATGACTTTGGCAACGGCTTGCGGTTGACTTCGGAAGTCGGCCTTCATCCTTGTGGAGCACTCAATTTGTCGGCGCAATACAATGGCTGGTTCGGTAATGTCGGACTGATTTGGAAACCTAAAAATTAAACACCATGAAAAAACAACACCTTATTATATTAGCCGCCGCCGCGATTATGGCTACTGGCTGCGACCGTTTAGACATTGCTGCAATGGTCATCAACCGCAGCGACACGGAGGAGCGCGTGGCCGATTGGCTCGACTACAACGCGCAAAACAGTATGCCCGTCATCGAGAACGCGCCCGATGAATACTGCATCTATTCCACTTCCGACTCACACTATTCCGAGCGCGACGGCTTTGAGTTGCAAGGGCCTAAAGACCGTTTGTACAAGTACGTTACCGCCGAACGCAACGACCCCAAGGCCTTGTTTTCACTTCTTGTGGGCGACTTGGCCAACTCAAGCGGCGAATCGGGTTATCAAAGGGTATCGACCTCCATGCGTTTCAATGCAGAAACACAGGCCAAGAATGACCCCTGCTTCCCCGTTTTGGGCAATCACGATGTCTATTATGATTGCGCCAAATTCTACAAGCAATATTTCCACACTTCAACTTACACTGTGACGGTGAAGACCGTTGGTGGTTTCCAGGACCTTTACATTTTGTTGGATTCGGGCAATGGCACTTTCGGTTTCCGGCAGACTGAGTGGTTGAAGGAACAACTTGAGCATCGCAGCGAGTATCGTCATTGCTTTGTCATCAGTCACAATTGGCTGTTCCGCACCTCGTACAACTACACGACCACGCCCGCAGCCAACCTTCCGCAAGACGAGCAATATGCTTTCATGGATCTGATGAGCCGCAGCAATGTGGATTTGGTGCTGATGGGTCACTTTCACATGCGCGAGCAACGTCAGTTCGGCGGCGTGAAGTATGTGATGACCGACAACCTCAACGATGGCGGAAAACCAAGTTATTTGGTCGTCAATGTTGGGGAGAAGGTGGATTATGACTATTTGGAGTTGGAATAACAGCCTGCAATTCAATGAAAAACAATCGCCCGCTGGACTGTTTCAGCGGGCGATTTTCTTACTTCATCTCGTAAGTGTTCTGAATGCCAATGACTTCCTCCAATATCATTTTGGTCATCATGCCGTCGGAAAGGCGGTAGGTGAGTTCGACGGAGTTGTAGCCGCCTCTCGGCACCTTGCCCCGTGCGACGATGGAAACCGTCTTGAGGCCGTCTTTTTCGACTATGGTGAGGTCGGCATTGTTGTCTTCGGCTGCCTGCTCCCAATTGCCTGAAAGACAGTTGAGAAGCGTGGCGCGTTGCAATTGTACCATTTTCACCTTTTCGGAATCGAGGTCGGCTTTCTTGCCGTCCATGTTGATTCTCACCATGTTGCCTTCGATGATGAAATAATCGCCTTCAGGCTCGGTGTAAGTCATTGAAAGATGGTCTTTTCCGTCAAAAACGATGTGACCCGCCTTGTTGGTGGTCTTGCCTGAAACTTTCATCACCTTGGTTTGGGTGAAGTCGGTGTCGTACTGCTGCTGGGCGAATGCTCCAACGGAGAGAAGCATTGCAATGATAATCAATGTAATATGTTTCATTTCGTTAAATTGTCTAAAAATTGAACAACATCGCCAACGGTCTCGAATTTGGCCAATTCTTGGTCGGGAATGACCACGCCGTAATCGTCTTCGAGGCGCATTAATAACTGCAAAATATCCACGGAATCGGCACCGAGGTCTTTCTTGATTTGTGCCTCAAGCGTGACCCGCTCAGGCGCGATGCGCAATTGCCGCGCAAGGATGGTTTTTACTTTTTCGTACATATTCTTGATTTAAAGATTTGAAATTCAAAGATTTAATATTCATAGTGTTCGTAACGCATGATGATTTCTTCCATCTTCGCCGACAAAGAACTGACCTCCATCTTGTAGGCTTGCTCGATGCACTTCTCCACCGCCGTCGCTTTGCTGGAACCGTGGCCTTTCACGACTGTTTTCGAGGTGCCGAGGAGGACACTGCCGCCGTAATTTTGGTAGTTCATAAACTCCTTTTCCTCCATGAACATCCGCTTCATCAACAGGGCTCCCAACTTGTAAATCGGCCTCGAATAGATGTCCTTCTTCAACTTTTTCAACAGTTCGAGGGCGGTTCCTTCCGTCGTTTTCACCAACACATTGCCTGAAAAACCGTCGCAAACCACCACGTCATAATTGCCCGAAAGCAAGTCGCGGCTCTCCATGTTGCCCACAAAATGGATTTCGGGGGTTTCACTCAGCAAAAAGTGTGCCTTTTGTCGAATTTCGTCACCTTTTTCTGCTTCTTTTCCGACATTGAGCAAGGCAATGCGCGGATTTTCAATGCCATAAACTTTTTCCATATAGAGGCTCGACATGATGGCAAATTGCCGCAGATGCTCAGGCGTGACCTCAACATTGGCACCGCTGTCGCAAATGCCGACGATGCCGCCGTTCATGGTGGGCAGGATAGGGCAGAAGGCCGGACGAATAACACCTTTTACACGCCCGATGCGGGTGAGGGCGGCTGCGACTAAGGCTCCCGTGGAACCCGTGCTGACCATTGCATTGATGTCGTCGCGGTCGCGGAGCAGGCGCACGGCCTTGATCATCGAACTTTCTTTTTTCAGGCGGATGGCATCGATGGGTCGTTCCTCGCAGCCGATGACCTCTGGCGCGTGGACGATTTCCAATCTTGAAGCATCGTAAGTCTTGGATTTCAGGCAGTTCTGCAAGGTGGTCTCATCGCCCGTAAGGATGAGATACAGGTCGGAATTATGGCTCATAGCGGCCAAGGCTCCATCCACATTGGCCTCGGGGCTGTGGTCGCCACCGAAACAGTCTATCAGGATTTTAATCATAACCTTTTAATATAACATCTTCTGCGCTTGATTTTCTGTTCGTCGAAGCGTTTCCATTGGTTTTGAATCGCGTAGTTTTCCTCAAGGTTGGCGTTGGTCTCGGCATATTTCACTTCCTTGAGCATTTTCATCATTTCAGCGGAAACGATGACGCTCACGCCGCGATTGAGCCATTCGGGGTCGACACCGATGAGGCAGAGGTCGATGACGGAAGGCTTTTTCAGGGTTTTCAAAAGTCTTAATAATGTAAGAGGTGTGAGCCGTCCGCCCGAAGGACGCACCGCATCAGCGATGCCCGGAAAAGCGATGCCGAAACAAATCATCTTTTCGTTCTCATCGAGGATGACGGCCACATTCTTCACATTGATGACCAATTTGAAGTTGTCGAGCATCATTTTTTTCATGCCTTCGGTGAAAGGCACGGTGCCGTAAAGCAGGTCGTATGACTTGTCGAGCAACTCAAAAATGCCGTCAACGTACTTGTCAATGAGTTCCTTGGTGTTGCGCGACATGCCGAGATGCAGGTTGTAACGCTTCATCACGAATTGGGCCAATTTGTCCACTTCGCCGTCATAATCTTTCGGAACGCGGAGGCGGCTGCCCGTCCAATCCACATCCTTCTGATAGCCGTAATTCTCTATAAAGCCTTGATAATAAGGATAGTTGTAACTTTCCTCGAAGGTCGCGGGATAGTCAAACCCCTCGATGAGCAGACCTTCGCGCTCCAAGTCGGAATAACTCAATGGCCCCACCACCTCGTTCATGCCTTTTTCAACGGCCCAGTTTTCGATGGTTTTGAGCAACATCCTTGCAACTTCCTCATCTTCAATGACATCAAAATGAGTGAAACGCAATTGCCGTTTACCCGTTTTCTCGTTGGCGGCTTTTTGAAGAATGCCCGAAATGCGCCCCGCCATCTTGCCGTCCTTGTAGGCATTGAAATGGACAGAATCGCACATGTCGTTGTAAACGAAGTCCTTACGGAAGATTTTCTTCTCGTCCATGTACAAAGGTGGCGTATAGTAAGGATTCCCCTTGTAAAGTTTCAGGGGAAAATTGATGAACTCCTTCTGCTGCTTGCGTGTGCGTACTTCTTCGATGGTTATCATGACTCAACGATGTTTCGCATGGAAACAGATGCCCATGCCGTTAGGTCCGCAGTGACTGCCGATGGTGGGATTGACGACGGTGGTAATCACATTGAGGTCTTGGCCGAACTTCTCTTTCAATAGTCTTTCTGCTTCGGCGGCGATGTCGGGGCAGTCGCTGTGGCCGATGGTCACGCGGTGGGCCTTCACATCCTCGCCAAGTTCCTCAACGTATTGCACCAAACGCGCTATGGTCTTGGCGCGACCCGTTTCCTTGCCGATGCTCACCATCTTGCCCGCGTTGTCCAAATAGATGATGGGCCGGATGCCGATGAAACCGCCCATCGTGGCGGCTAATCCGCTCACGCGACCGCTGCGACGGAAGAATTTCAGGTCGTCGGCAAAGAAATACATCGGGAACTTCGGCACTTCCACCTTGGCCCATTCCACGATTTCCTCGGCGGTCTTGCCCGCTTTCAGCAGGTCGGCCACTTCGAGGACAATGTTGTAACACAAAGCACTGATACCCAGAGTGTCAACGGTGTAGAACTTCCTTTCGGGATACTTCGCTTTCAGTTTCTCCACCGCCTGATTCATGATGGTGAAGGTGTTCGACAGACCTGACGAGAAATGCACATAGAGGATGTCGTTTCCGGCTGCAAATTCAGGCTCAAAATGCTGGATATAAGCCTCCTCGCTCATGGCACTGGTGGTCGGCATGGTGCCGGCACGGAGCATGTCGTAGAACTTGTGGGAATCGAACTCGTCGAAGTCGATGTAGGGGTAAATCACCTGATCTCCAATGGTATAAGGCATACTAATCAGTTTGATGCCATACGCGGCGCACTCCTTTGGAGTGATGTCGCAATCGGTGTCGCTAAAAAATGTCAACATAACACAAAGATATAATCATAAACCGGCTGTTGGCCGTGGTTCAACATAATTTCAAGGTTTTTGTATTGGTTTTGCAGGTCTGCGACGAGGCTTTCCGCCTCATTTTGAGGGACTTCCTCGCCGAAAAAGACCAACATCACATCGCGTTGGGCCGCGCCGAGGCGGTTCACCAAGGCTTTGGCGGCTTCCTCGCGGCTGGGGCTGTCGGAAAGGAGTTGCTTGCCGCTGTAGCCCACGTAATCGCCTGTGTGGACGCTCACTTGGTCGCCTTCAGCATCGCGGATGGCGGTGCTGACCATACCCGTCACCACGGACTGCATGATTTCCGTCACGCTGGCGATAACCTCCTCAATGTCAGGGTTGTCGCGGTCGATGTAGCCGATGCCGTAATAGCCCTCGCCGATAGTGGTGGAAGGCAACACATGGATTTCAGCCTTTTCGTACATCTCGGCGGCTTGGTCAGCGGCCATTTTGATGTTCTTGTTGTTCGGGAAAACCAAAATGTGTTGCGCGTTGATGCGGGCAAAAGCCTCCAAAAAGTCCTGCGTTGAGGGGTTCATGGTCTGTCCGCCGGCAATCACCTCGTCTGCGCCGATGCCACGGAAAGCCTCGATGAGGCCTTCGCCCGAGGCCACCGTCACCACGCCGTATTTCTTTGGCGGCAGTTTGAACGAGGCATTGTCTTGGTTGGTCGATTGATGGTGTTGCAGTGCCATGTTCTCAATCTTGATGGTCAGGAACTCGCCGTATTTTTGCATTTCGTTGAGAATCATGCCTGGCGTGAAAGTATGCACATGCACTTTCACAATCGAGCCTTCGCGGAACGCCACCACCGATTCGCCCACCTTATTCAAATAGTCGATGATTTCCGCCTCATCGAAAGTGTCCAAATCGACTTTTGAGCGCATCAGACGGAGCAGAAACTCAGTGCAATAGCCAAATTCAAGTGTGCTGTTTTCATCGAATTTGTTCAACTCGACCATCGGAACGGGAACGGCTGTCGTTGGCTCAATTTCCTCTTGAGAGATGTTGCCTTTCAGTGCATCGTTCATGCCACGGAAAATGCTCAGCAGTCCCGCGCCGCCGCTATCGACCACACCAGCGTCTTTCAGCACGGGAAGCAGTTCGGGCGTGTGGTCGAGTGAGGTTTGCATGGCCTCCAATAGGGTTTCAAAGTAATGGGTGAGGTCGCCGCAAGCATCCGCGCCTGCCGCGCCTTCGCGCAACACGGTGATGATGGTGCCCTCAACGGGAACAGGGACGGATTTATAAGCCTCGTCCACAGCCGCTTGCATGGCTTTGGCGAAGGCTTTTGCATCGGCTTCTACCATGTCTTTCAGGCCTTTTGCCAAGCCTGCGAAGATGCGCGAAAGAATCACGCCGGAGTTGCCTCTTGCGCCGAGCAACATCCCCGAAGAGGCTGCTGAAGCAACTTCAAAGAGTGTTTGTCTGGATTGCTTCGTTCCTCGCAATGACGATTCTGACGTCTGTAAGGCATTGCAACCCGCCTTGAGGGTCATCAGCATATTGTCGCCCGTGTCGCCGTCGGGGATGGGGAACACGTTCAGGTCATTGACGACCTTTTTGTCGCGCCCCAACTGCACCGCGCCTTGGCGGAGCATGGTGGCGAAGGTTGGGCTATCGAGTTGGGTTGTCTTCTGCATGGGTTTGGCTTTCCAAAAAAGTGTGCAAAATTACCGTTTTTTTCGACACGGAGGCGTTTGTTTTTGAAATTCATGTTTTTGAAAGATTTTTGAATTTGGATAAGTTTTTTTCGTAATTTCGCAGCCTCAATTGAAAAATATGTCAAATCGCTGTAATATAATGATTTACAATAAGTTACGTTGGGGGGGGTAATTTCTTATTCTCAACTTCGCAACAGTCATTTGTGCGGTTTTTCATTCGGTAATACTTATCCAAGGCAGGGTCAGTTGGCTCGGTCTTGGATTTTTTTTGTCCCCCTCTTGAGGGGGTGCCCGTAGGGCGGGGGAGTTTGAATCTTAAATCTTTAAATAATAAATCTTTAAATCATCAAATTAAGAAATGAAAACTAAAAAAACGACTTTGAAAGCCCTCGTGCTTTCGCTCGGGCTGGCAGCCCTGATGGCGCCAGCCACACTGAACGCCCAAATTAACCGTGGGCTGCTGGAGAACCCCTACAAGGACAACAGCAACAAGAATCATGGAATGATGAACTCGCAAGGCACGCGCGGCTCCATTTCTGAAGGTATTGAAGGTTTCACCAATGCCAATTTCACCGAAACCGAATCCTCTCCCCTTGGCAGCGGCATCGCTATTCTGATGGGTCTTGGCCTCGGCTATGTTGCACTTAAAAAGAAGGAGGATTAAGCCATGAGAAGAATGACCTATTTTGTGATGGCCGTGGCCTTGGTGCTTGGCCTCTCGCAATGCAAGAAAGAACAAACCACCACTCCCCAAAGCGAAGGTGTGATGATTACCTTGAATGTGGGCGATAATAATAACGGTACAAGAGCAAATGTTGACCCGATCGGTGCAACCCAAGTCACTTTTGTGGACGGCGACCAGATTTTGGTGGCCAGTCATGGTGCTTATGTGGGAACTTTGACGAAATCCACAGAGGAAGGCGTTTCCAAATTTAGAGGCAGCATTTCTGACCCGACCCCTGGTGAACCGCTTTATTTCTACTTCCTTGGCAACAATGCGGTGCTTGATGCTGCTGATCCTGTCGATAACAAAGTCAAAGGTTGCACCGTGAACATCAGTAACCAGACTTACCAGACGGATTACATGAAACTTCCCGTGATTTCGATGGGCAAATCCACCGTGGATTATTCCTCAGATGTCACTTCCTACTCCTCTCGCCTTTACTGCAAGTGCTCGCTGATGAAGTTCAAAGTTACAACGCCTTCTTCAGAGGCCATTTGTATTACTGGAATGAATAACAAGGTTATCGTGGACTTTGGTGTCCCGACTGGTACCACCAATGGTTTCACCTACGGTCAAGTAGATGGCGGCCTTATCAAGTTGAAAGGCGGTAGCGGCACCAATGTCGAGAAATGGGCTATCGTGCTTCCGAATGAAGATGTTAACCCAGAAAGTGTGGCCTATTCTGAAGATAACAACTATACTGGCAATTGTCCTGAAATTCATGTTATTGAAGTCAACAAATTCTATGATTCGGGAATATCAATGAGCGTTAACACCCATGCTTGGGACGTTAATTCCGTATTCCTAAACATGAATAATGCTGGCAACACTTATAGCGAAGGCGGCATTACTGTTACAGCAACCGATAATGCTTACTGGGCAAGTGATGCTGGCATTGGATTATTGGACACCAATGAAAAACTGACTTTCGAATCGACAGTGGGAAACATTACGAAGATTGAAATCACAATCCGTTCCGATATTGGGTCAAAGAAAGGAACGCCGTCATCAGGTTGGGAATACAGCAACTACAAGTTGACATGGACAGGCACACCTTCGTCGACAGTTGATTTGGGGTGTGTTGCATCTAAAGGTGCTCCAGGAGAACCAGGAGGAGGTGATGAGCCTGGTATTGATCCTTGGACTCCTGTTATTATTGAAAATGCATTCGAACTCAATCTAATTTCACAGGTTCAGTTCACCATAGAATAGTAAGCAATCCATCTGAAAGAGATAATGGAAAAACTTGCAGTGGTTTATAAACTAATTCGACGGGTGGCCTTCATTTGAGGGCTGCCTGTCGTTGTATTATGGTGTGCGGCTGCCATGGGGTAACAAAAATGTTGCTGTGTCAGGGAAGTGGCGAAAGTGGAAACCTAGTCCTTCAAACATCCTATCGGGATGATTTTCACGCCATCAGGCCGCGTGTAAGCCAACTGTCCTCCCGTCAGAATGATGAGCAAATCCGGTTCGCGAAGTTGGATTTTCGGATTCTCAGCATTGTGTTTTTTTATCAGTTCCTTCAACTGTAGCAGATGACCAGCACCCTCATCTATTTCGCGGCTACCTAATTTACATTCAATCAGCGCATACCGTCCATCGTCAAGGTGCAACACAAAATCAGCCTCCAAATCGTAGCGGTCGTGATAATAACTGATATAGCCGCCCAAACTTTGTGAATAAACTCTCAAGTCTCTGACGCACAAACATTCGAAGATGAATCCGAAAGTTTTCATGTCGGTCATCAGCACATCGGGTGACAGGCCCAGAGCCGCAACCGCCATTGACGGGTCTGCAAGTTCACGCTTCAAGCCGCTTCTGATGGCGCTCTTGGAGCGAATGGCCGGACTCCAAGCCTCAATGTCCTGAATGAGAAACAATTTCTGCAAGGCTTGTTGGTAATCGTCAAAGGTGGGCAAAGAGAGGCTCTCAGCCGTTGCAACGACATCATCCACAATGCTTTTCTTCTTGGCCAATGTAGACAGGTTACGGGCATACGAGCGCAAAATGGCGTGTGTGAGGCTGGCACTGCGGTTGACACCGTCAATGTTTTGGACGTCCACCTCGCAGACGGTCGTAATGTAGTTTTTTGCTATCAGCAGTTGCGCCTTGTCCGTCTTTCTGCTCAATGATGCAGGCCAACCGCCACGGCAAGCGGCAAACACAAGCCGCTCAATGCTCAAATCCGATGGGATGCCGTCAATGTCGAGGTTGGGGTCGTCGAAAAGTTGGTGCAAAGATACGCTTCCGTTCGACTCCATTGACTCGAACAGACTCATTGGCAACATCTTCAGCCTTGCGATTCTTCCTGTTCCACTATGCCTGATTTTTGTGCGGTCAACGGCGTTTGAACCGGTCAGAATAAACTGTCCTGGTTCGCCGCGGTCATCCACCATCGTCCTGACAGCGTCCCACAAGACGGGTGCAACCTGCCATTCGTCAAGCAACCGAGGCGTGGCTCCTTTCAATAGAATGGAAGGTTTAGTTTGGGCCGTGGCCAAATTGGCCTCAATGTGATCAGGCTCCTGCATTTTCAGGACACTCTTGGCTTGTTGCATGGCAGTGGTGGTCTTTCCGCACCATTTCGGGCCTTCAATCAACACGGCTCCGAAAGCGTCTAGATACTCAGATAATTGGGTGTCAAAAACACGATGTAAATAATCCATACAAAAACATCTTTAATTATTTGGTGCAAAGGTAATAAATAATTCGATACCACAATTGGATTTTATGTTTTTGTGGCAATTTGTTTTATGTTTTTGCGGTATTTTACTTTATGTTTTTGTGGCAATTCGTTTTATGTTTTTGCGGTATTTTTCGTTTTACCTTTCTTCATCACACTCCTCCGATACCAAGAAATCTTCATCAGCTGCCGGAACACAAACGGCTGGAGCGCGTAGGAAATCATGATGGTCGAGGCCATGCCGATAAGGGTGATCAGGCCGATGGAACGGATGGCGGGATGCACGGCAAAGAGCAACGAAGCGGTCACGATGACGAGGATGATCGCCGAGAAGAAGATGGCCACTTTGTGCCAAGTCAGTATGTCGTGGCTGCCGGTTCGCGCCTCGGCAAGCAGGCCTTCGGTGATGAAGATGCTGTAGTCAACGCCCACGCCAAAGATGAAGGTGGCAATGACGATGTTGATGAGGTTGAACTCCAAGCCGAGCAAGACCATGTAGCCCTGCACCATGAACCAACTGAGCACCATCGGGAGGAAGGAAAGGAGTGCCGTGATGATGTTGCGGAACGAAACCAGCAAGATAATCAGCACGAAGAGCGACGAAATCCACACGGCAATGTTGAAGTCGTCGTGGATGATTTCAACCATGCTCTTGCAGTAGTAGAACGGCTCCAAAACGAAGGTCTTGGGGTTGGTGACGAGCGCGTCGGTGGCGATGTCTTTCTCGTCAAAACGCATGGAAACGTCGGTGAATACCATATATTGGTTGTCGGCGTTGCACTCGATGAAGTTGCCCAAAAGGTTGTCAGGCACCACACCGCTTTCCATCAGCGAGGCAGGCTCATAGTCAGCGTTCAGCATCTCCTTGAAGTCGTAGAACATCATGGGGTCGAGGCCGAAGTTATGTGCGCCCTTGTCGACTTGCGCAATGGCGAAGGCTTTGCGCTCGTCGGTCCAAAACTCGTTCCACGCGGCAATGCGCTGTTCTTGGTCGGCCATCGTCACAAACAGTTTGGGAATGAAACTCGTATAGTTGTGTACAATGTTATTTTTATGCAAAGTGTCAAGTATCACCATCAGCGACTTGTCGGCCTCCAAAGCCTCGTCGATGTCGGTGCTGACGGTGGCAAAATAGAGGTGGAAGAAGCCGTCGTTGTTCTTTTCGTTGAAGAGGCTTTCGGCTTCCACTTCGGCGGGCGAGTTGTAGTCGAGGTTGCGCAAGTCGCTGTCAAACTTCACTTTGGGTGAGAAAACGATACCGATAACCACGAGCACAACAATGAGTACAAGGAACCATTTATTGCGGTCGAAGGGCAGGTTGTTGAGGCGTGAGATGGTTCTGAAGGTCTTGCTGTCGGTGTTGGTGTGACGTTTAGGCAGGAAATGAGGCAAGAAGATGAGTGCGAACATGGTGCTTCCCAACAGCGCAAACGAGGCAAACATGCCGAAATCGCGGAGCAGGTCGCTCTCGGTGAAAAGCAGACTGCAAAACGCGCCAACCGTGGTGATGCAGCCCAAAAACACAGGCGTCGATTCGTCGGAAAGGAGCCTTTCTGGGTCACCGACAAAGAAATGGTGAATCAGCACATGCAGGCAATAACTGATGGCCACACCCAGCACTATCGCACCCAAGCCAAGGGCCATGAGCGACATTCCGCCTTTGATCCAAAAGATGCAAGCCATAGAGAACGCCGTGCCGTAAATGATGGGCAACAGTAGTTCCCAAATGAACGATAAACTCCTGAAGCACAGCCAGATAAGAATAAGAATCAGGACGAGCGAGATGCCTACCGTCAGGACGAGGTCGGAACGGATGCGGCCAGCGTTTGAAACGCTTCCGATGGGGTCGCCATGCGCGTGTACTTTTACATCGGGATGCTCGGCTTCAAATTCCATTTGCGCCTTCGATAGCATTCGGCTAAACTCGGTGGAAGCCTTGGAATCCAACGACTTGAACGCCGGCGCGAGGTAGGCGAGGGCCACGGTGCTGTCGGGGCAGAAAAGGTGTCCATCGATGATGTTGTAGCCCGTGGAAACGCTTTGCAGCACCTCACCAAGCACCACGCCACGCAAGTTGAGCGGGTCGTAGGCGATGGCTTGGGTGAGCTCGCCAGTTTCGTCTTCCATCATCTGCTCGTAGTTGACCCACATCTGCTTTTCAATGGCTTCGGGTTCAAGCGCTTTCGCAAATCCGCGATAGGCCGAGGTGTCGATGAAGGAGGGGATGTGCTCGATGACGAAGTCGAGGGCATTCAACGCCATTTCAGGTTCCATGCGGTATAAGACATTGGAAATGAAGTGGCTTGTCGAGTCCTTCTCGAAAAGCAAGTCGACAAACTCATCCGTCCGCTCGCACAATGTTTGGGGTGGAAGCGGCTCGTTGGCAGAGGTCACCTGAATGTAGATTTTGTCCTTCAATTGGATGGAACTGAACGCCAATTGGCTTTCCACGCTCGATTCGGGGAGCAATTTCGAGATGTCTTCCTCGTAGTGCAGTTGAAGTCCGAAGAATATGAAAACCGCAACAGAGGCCACCATGATGATGTACATCAAGGCCTTATGGTTGCGGAAGAAGCGGTAAATAGGTAAGAATATCCTGTGCATATAAAAAGAATAAAGCGACAAAATTACTACTAATTTCGTTTCACCCGACATTTTTTTGCATTTTTGCATCGAAATCAATTTAACAAACCATGTACAAATCAATAATTATCAACGCTTTGCTCATCCTTATGGCGTCTTGTGGAAAAGTGTCGACTGCCGATTGGATCGAAGGTGTCAGGGAAGAGGATGGTCGCGCCCTTCATACTTTGACACTCTGCAACATGCCTGAAGAATCGCGAGTGTGGTTTCAGGAACTTTTCGAAGGCAAGACTTCCGTTGAAGGTCCTGCCATGAACCATTATCAAGGCACATCGTGGTACATCGACATCGTGACGAGCGGAACCGTCACGCTGAAATACTACGGTCGCCCGCTGCCGAGGAGGTCTTGGGCACCCGAAGCCTTTGTCCTGCAACAAAAAGGGAAGCCCGACATACCCTTGGAAACACATTACCATTTCTTGGGACTTCCTGAGAAAGAAGCCCATGAGAATGAGTCGGCTTGCCTTTACGAAGTCAAACCAGCCGACATTGTTCCACAAGTGAAACGAGTGCAATACGGCACTGCTCCAATGCCGACGGAAGCAATGGATGCGATACCCGCCGGATGGTATCGCATCACGATAGGGGAGGACGGGCAGCCGAAAGTGGAATCCAAAGATGAGGAGGGTGCATTTTATGCCCAAACCACACTCGCCAAATTACCTCAACCTATTCCGCCCTTGACCATCGAGGACTGGCCCGACTTGCCTTATCGGGGCTTCATGCTGGATGTGGTGCGCGACTTCAGAACCGTTGATGAGGTGCTTCAAATCATTGACCTGATGGCTTCTTGGAAACTCAACACTTTGCATTTCCATATCGCCGATGATGAATCTTGGTGTTTGGAAATCAGAGATTTGCCTGAACTTACTGAATATGGGGCTCATCATGCCTTACCCGACTGGAACCTGCATGAAACCAAAGCCCTGAAGCCCACAGCGAATGGCCGTATCGGGAATGTGACTTACTACACGACGGAGGAATACAAACGGATTATCCGTTATGCTTGGGAACGCCGCATCGCGGTAATTCCCGAGTTTGACACGCCGGGTCACTCGAGGGCTTCCATTAAGGCCATGCAAGCCTATGAACGGCGCACAGGCGACAGCAGCTTTCGCCTGCAAGACCCTGCCGACACCTCGCATTATTGGTCGGCGCAAGACTTTACCGACAATGTGCTGAGTGTCTATCTTCCAAGTGTTTACAGGTTTTATGCTGTCGTTTTTGATGAGGTCATTCGGCTGCACAAGGAGGCTGGCGTTCCGCTTCGTGCCATCCATATCGGCGGCGACGAGGTTCCCGAGGGCGCATGGTCGGGTCGCGACCGCCATGAGATGAAGGAGATTTTCACCAACAATATGCTCGACCTTGCCGAAGCGCGTGGCATCCGCCTTGCCGGTTGGGAGGACATCGCCCGAGGCTTGAAGCCTGCAACGGAAGACCGGCTCAAGCGTTCACTCTACTTCCTCAATGTTTGGAATACCAACGGCATTGAGGGTTTTCCCGTGGTGCTATCGCCAGCGGCTTTTACCTATCTCGACCTTGCCTATAGCGACAGTCCTGAGGAGATTGGCCTTTCATGGGCGGGCTATGTCGATGAGCGCAAGGCTTTTTCCCTCCAGCCTTCCGACTACACGGGTGACATTATCGGGGTGCAGGCACAATTGTGGTCGTCGCAACTCCGCAGTTTCGATGATGTCACTTACCAGATGCTTCCGAAGGCGTTAGGCGTTGTTGAGCGGGCTTGGAACGCAAATGTCCTCACCCTTTCCGAAGCCGACTACAACCGTTTCAACAGTATCGTAACCACAAAAGAAAAGCCCCTCTGGAAACAGAAGGGCTATCGGTTTAAGTGACCTGGCTGGGGCTCGAACCCAGGACCCCAACATTAAAAGTGTTGTGCTCTACCTGCTGAGCTACCAAGTCGACCTTTTTTGCGGCTGCAAAAGTACGGCTTTTTTTGTTACCGTGACGTTTTTTTGGCAATTTTTTTTCATTCGTCGAGCAAGCCTTTGCCTTGACGGATGATAACAATCTCATTTCCAGTGCAATCTACGACGGTACTCTCCTCGTTTTCGCCCGCTCCGCCGTCAATCACGATGTCTACCAAGTCCTTGTAGCGGTCGTAAATCTCCTCTGGGTCGGTGAGGTAGGGGTTGATTTCGTCTTCATCGTCGGCCAGTGAAGTGGTCATGATGGGCGAGCCGAACTCCCTCACGATGTTGGTGATGATGGGCTGGTCGGGGATGCGGATGCCGATGGTTTTCTTCTTGCTTTGGAAAATGCGCGGAATGTTGTTGTTGGCCTCCAAAATGAAGGTGAACGGGCCGGGCAGGTTGCGCTTCATCATTTTGAACACATCGTTGTTGATGGGCTTGGTGAAGTCGCTCAACATGCTGAGGTCGTGGAAGATAAAGGAGAAATTCGCCTTCTCCTTGCGGATGCCCTTGATTTGGCAGATGCGTTCCAAGGTTCGCACATTATTTATATTGCCGCCCAAGCCGTATAGGGTGTCGGTGGGGAAAATGATAAGTCCGCCGTCGGCCAAACATTCAAGGATCATCTTGACGTAGCGCGGGTTGGGATTTGTCGGGTAAAGTTTGAGTATCATAGGCTTACAGAAAAATCGCGCAAAATTAGTAAATTGTTGAATTGTTTGTTGTTTAATTGTTGAATTGTTGGAATTTTTGTTGGCATGGAAGTCTTGATGTGAGAAATTTTGAAATCTTTATTCACCGATTACTTTTTTCCGTACTTTTGCCATCCATCTACGGGACAATTTCCGCAGATGTTTTTTGTTTTTATAAACTTCTAAATCAAACTACTATGGGAGGCTTCTTCGGAACCGTTTTAAAGAATCCTTGCGCAAAGGATTTGTTCTATGGCATTGATTATCACTCTCATCTCGGCACCAAACGTGCGGGCATGGTGACCCATGACGGCGAGCGTTTCCACCGCTCGATTCACGACATCGAGAACACCTATTTCCGTACCAAGTTCAGCGACGAGGTAGGAATGAATAAATTTGCTGGCAACTTGGGAATCGGTGTCATCAGCGATACGGATGCACAGCCCATCATCGTCAACTCGCATTTGGGAAAGTTCGCCATCGCTACGGTGGCCAAAATCAACAACTTGGATGAACTTGTCACACATTGCCTTGACCAACGCCAGCATTTCGCCGAACTGAGCCAAGGCAACACGAATCCGACAGAGTTGATGGCTTTGCTCGTCACGCAAGGCGAGGATTTCGTGGACGGCATCCGCAACGTATATAATAAGGTGAAAGGCTCTTGCTCAATGCTTATCCTGACCGAGGACGGCATCATTGCAGCCCGCGACCGCTACGGACGCACGCCCATCGTCATCGGCAAGGGCGAGGAAGGCTTTGTAGTGGCTTCCGAGAGCCATAGTTACATCAACCTCGACTATACGACCTATTACAATGTGAAGCCGGGAGAAATTGTCAAGGTGACCGTTGACGGTGTGCAACAGTTGCTTGCACCCAATCCGCAAAAGCAGGTCTGTTCCTTCCTGTGGATTTATTACGGCTATCCCGCTGCCGATTATGAGGGTGTCAATGTGGAGGAGGCACGCTACAACGAGGGTCGCGAGATGGGCCACAACGACGACATAGACATCGATTATGTGTCGGCCATTCCTGATTCGGGCATTGGCATGGCGTTGGGCTATTCCAACGTCAGGCAGATACCGTATTTGCGTGGGGTGGTGAAGTACACCCCCACTTGGTCAAGGAGTTTTATGCCTGTAAATCAGATACAAAGAGAGCATGTGGCCAAGATGAAATTGATTCCCAATCATGCTCTTTTGGAAGGCAAGAAGGTGGCTTTTTGCGACGACTCCATTGTGCGTGGTACGCAGTTGCGCGACAATGTGAAGATGCTTTACGACTTTGGTGCCCGCGAGGTGCATGTGCGCATCAGTTGTCCGCCTTTGCTTTACGGTTGCCCCTTCCTCAATTTCTCGGCCTCGAAGAATGTGATGGAACTCATCACGCGCCGTTGCATCAAGGAAATGGAGGGCGACGATAGCCGCAACATCGAAAAGTATTGCGATCCAACCAGCAAGGAATACGCCAACCTCGTGGAGATGCTGCGCAAGCATGTCGGAGTGGATTCGTTGAAATTCAACACTTTGGAAAGCGTGGTAAAAGCCATTGGCCTGAAGAAATGCGACCTCTGCACGCATTGCTTCGACGGGTCGAGTTACGGACACGAATAAAATTTTTCGTTTTTTGCTTGCCAATCCAAGAAAAGTCCGTACTTTTGCAACGGGTAAGTCTTATACGACCAGCTCCCTCTGAAATCCCCCAGGACAGGAATGTAGCAAGGGTAGGAGGTTGTAGCGGTGCGATATGAGTAGCTTACCCT
>CACZDU010000016.1:0-56688 GCA_902780055.1 uncultured Bacteroidia bacterium
ATGGGGTGTCAGCCATGTGATCAACGGCGTGGAATCAGCGATTTCGTGGTCTGAATGCTTGGAGAAGAATACCACGGGGGTTGAAGAGAATCGTTTTGAGGCTGTTGTTTATCCCAATCCTGCCAATGGGGTTGTTCGGATTGAGGGTGTTGAGGCTGATGAGGTGCGGGTTTATAATGCACTTGGGCAGATGGTGAAAATAGTGCGGGGAACGAATGAGGTTGATTTGAGTGGATTGGTGGAAGGGGTTTATCTGCTGCGCATTGCGGATACGGAAGGGAAAGTTTACACGGATAAGATAACGGTACGATGAAAGCAACAAGATTTTAAGCACCGCGTACGACACCAACGGCAGGCTCATCCTCGGACAAGCCCTCACGGAGCATCTGACGACGATTGATGCAGGGGATTGGGCTGAGGGCGTTTATGTTTGGAAGGTTTATGTTTCTGATGGCGGCCCTTCGACGGGCTCAGGGACCGCTAGCTCAACGACCCTTGTTGAAACGGGGAAGTGGATAAAGGAGTAAAAAGTTAGGAGTGAATAGCATTGAGTTGGCAACACTTACCTCCTCTACTATTCACTCCTTTTTTTAATTTCACTTCATAGTTCCACCTCACTTCGCCTTCCCTTGGTTGGCGACAGCGGCCATCAGTGCGGCCACTTTTTCAGGGTCGCCGAGGAAGAAGTCTTTCTGCAACTTCATCTGGTCGTCGAACTCGAAGACGTATGGGATGCCCGTCGGGATGTTGAAGGCGATGATTTCATCGTTGCTCATGCCTTTCAGCACTTTCACAACACCGCGCAGGCTGTTGCCGTGAGCTACCACCAACACTTGGTCGTGGGTCTCGAAGGCCTTCATAATGTTGTTTTCATAGTAAGGCATCACACGCTCGATGGTGTCGCAGAGGGCCTCAGTGAGCGGGATTTGCTCGTCGGTGAGTTCGGCATAGCGTGGGTCCATGCGCGGGCTCTTGGGGTCGTTCATGTCGAGCGCGGGCGGGCGCACATCGAAAGCGCGACGCCACAGGCGCACTTGCTCGTCGCCGTATTTTTCGGCGGTCATCTTCTTGTCCAAGCCTTGCAGTTGGCCATACGATTTCTCGTTGAGCCTCCATGACTTGTAGACGGGCAGCCAGTCCATATCCATGGCTTCGAGAGCCAAGTTCAAGGTCTTGATGGCGCGTTTGAGGTAAGAGGTGAAGCAGATTTCGGGTTTGTAGCCGTTTTCTTTCAGCGTTTTGCCTGCTTCGATGGCTTCTTGGATGCCTTTCTCCGAAAGGTCAACATTGGTCCACCCCGTAAAGAGGTTCAATTTGTTCCATTCACTTTCTCCGTGACGGATGAGGATTAATTTCTTCATTATTGTTTGATTTTGATGATTATCGGAATTGAAAAGTTGCTTATTTTTGCAAGCAGATAAAAACTAAACCTCGAAGTTTGACATAAAGACAGGGACTCCGAGGGGTTCCGCTGCAAAAATAGAAAAATATCTTTTACGATGACGAATTATTCATTTTTTCTTTCCCGATGTCGCTTAGGCTGTTGTTCCTCTTTGGCTTCAGGCTCCGCTACGGCAGAAGTTTCCGTCGTGGTTTCTTCGGGCGCGACTTCGGGTGCAGCCTGCGGCATTTCGGCTTCAATGCGGCGGAAAATGTCGTCCTTGTCGCGGGGACGAGCCTCGTCGTGCCACTTGAAACCTTGCAGATAGCGGCTGCTTTCGCTTAGGTCGCTTTCGGGATACATGGTTTCCGAAATGCCCTTGAACGACTTGATGATGGAAATGTTTTGGTTCTCCATTTCAATGACCATCGTCTCGGAGTTCGACACATCGATGCCGATGAGTCCGCCGTCGTCGTCGCGAATCCAATAGATGGTCTCGGCCTTGTCGCCGTCCACATTGACGCGGTGTATGCCGCCGTCCTTGAAGCACGAGGTGATGTCCGTGCCCTTTATTTGGTTGAAGCCCTCAACTGTATCCTGCGAAATGATGAAAGCGTTGCCCTTTTGCAGCACCCAATCTATGGCTTGGTCCTTGATTTTGATGTCGATGTCGATGCCGGTCATTTGGCTGTCTTCGGCCCAAAGGATGGGATTGACGCGCATCCGAATGGTGGAATCGGCCACAAGGTAGGTCAAAGTGTCGCATTTGCCCTGCATGTCGCTCTTGAAAAAGCGCACATTGCGGCGGGCGATGAGTTTTTTGGCCTCCTCTTTTTGTTTGTCGAAATACATGAAAAGCGTGTCGCCGTGGATATAAAGCGAGTCGCTGTTGTCGTTGTCGTAACTGATGGCGTATGCGCTATCGGTGGCAAAGGAAAACCCCTTGTTCTCCCACATTTCCACATAGTTGCCTCGCATGACGACCTTATAGGAGGTATCAATCATATCCACATGGTCGTAGGCCTTGGCCAAGCCTATATTGCGGTTGTAGTACATTGAATCCGACTTCATCCGCTGAGTTTCATTGCGCATCACAGGCCTTTTGTCCAAGAAGGCAATATCCTCATCCACAAGGTAATAGCCATGCTCGCCGTCCAAAGTATTCTCCTCGTTGATGATGATTGTCGGCCCCTCAAACCACATCTTCTCGATGTTCGTGTTATAATATAAGGTGTCGGTGAACATCTGGTATTTCGGGCTGGTCACCTCCACATTCTCAAAAAACGAGAACTCCTTGAGGTCGTCGCGGTAATAGCCGATGCAACTGATGAGGGTTTTGTCGCCGCGATAGGTGGTCGCGCTATCGGGATAACAGGCCAAATGCAAGTTGCGGTCGTAGGTCAGGTATTCGGTGAGCAAAATCGTGGAATCGTCCATCAATTTCACATTGTCGAAAAACTCGGCAAAGCGCGTATTGCCGTCATAGTCAAGCAAATCGCTGAAGATTTCAACGCTGTCGTTGACGATGATATGCACATTCTGGAAAGCGTTGAAACTGTTGGTTTTCTCGAAGAAATAGGCCGAGTCGCAAAAGAAATAGGCCGAGTCGTGGCGCATCTTGACATTGCCGATGAGCCGCTGCATATCGCCCATACTTTTGGAGAACGTGGCCACATCGTAATGCTCGATATGGATGCGGGTTTTCTTGCGTTGCACGGTGTCTTGCTCCTGAGCCACAACGGTTTGCGACAACAGGAGGAAAAACGATGCTATAAGCAACAATTTGGATTTCATCACTTCAATTAATGCCGCAAAATTAAGATTATTGTCTGAATTGGGCGAAGGAAACGAAAATTCCTTTATTTTTGACGCAATGAAATACCATCACAAAACCTACAAAACTTGCAAAACCTCAATGAAAATGACGATAAAAGAAGCCCAAGCCGCCGTCGATGAATGGATTAAGACCTACGGCGTGCGTTATTTCAGCGAACTGACCAACATGGCCTTGCTCACTGAAGAAGTCGGCGAATTGGCCCGCATCATTGCCCGCACATACGGCGAGCAATCCTTCAAGGAATCGGACAAGAACCGCGACCTCGGCGACGAAATGGCCGACATCCTTTGGGTGCTGATTTGCCTTGCCAACCAAACCGGCGTTGACCTCACTGAGGCTTTCGCCAAGAATATGGAGAAAAAGACACAGCGGGATAGGGAGCGGCATTGGAATAATGAGAAATTGAAATGAAGTCACAGAGTGACGTAGGATATTAGGCAGGGGTGGAATGCAATGAAACCCCTGCCAAAAAAACACGTATTAGCATAAATGTATCACGAATTATTTACGAATTAAATTTCTGATAATTCGTGGTCAATTGATGGTAATTTATGTCGAAATAAAACATGGAGACAGTATACACTCCGCCTCCACAAAATGAATAAATGAAGTCGTAACATTGGAAAAACACTATTCAAAGGATGTTTTTGCGTTTCAGCCAAAGGGTAAAAAACTTGTCGTAAACAGAATAGATGTTCTTGTCTTGTGTGATGAAATCCTTTTCCAAGAGACCTTTGACCGCCGAAAGCACCGAACTGGCCGAAACAAGACTATGTTTCCTAACGAATGTACTGCCAGAGATGTTCTTTACATCACTTTCCTTGGCTATGGCCAAAAACACTTCTCGCTGTTTTTCAGGCATTTGGTACAACAGTGACTCGTATGTGTCAGACGAGAAATCAATCAATTCATTGATGCATGGGTCCACCATCTGCATTTTACAGGTCGCTCCAACGGGAGTATAAGTGAACAGCAGGTTCATAATGCGCTGCATGTAGGAAGTGATGCCTTGGAAACGCTCATAAATACCCTCAACCACTTCTTTTTCAATATGTTTTCCTGCTTCCTCGAATTTCTCAACGACAAAATCGGTATATTTCTCCAAGGGAATGGGAGGCAGGTTGATGATGCTCACGGATTGGTAGAACGGGCGGGAAGGAGATGTGAAAATGGCACCCATCAGATGACGCTGCGAGCCCGAGAACACGAAATGCGCGTTGTTGCAGCGTTGGATGTAGGTGCGCAAAGCCGCTTCCACATTGGCCGCATCAGGATAGCGCGTGATTTGCTGGAACTCATCAAAAGCCACAAGGCAAGGCTTGTCGGCATGGTTGAGGTATGAGAAAATTTCGTCCAAAGAGACAGAGGGATTGGAAATTGCGCCGATGCTCATACCCCATGTGGGCAACCCCGCCCCGTCGTAAGTGATTTCGGAGCGCAAAGAACTCAAGGTTTGCAGGAACAGGTTCCACGCTCTTTTCCCTTTTGATTTCAGTTCGTCGAGCACCGATTTGCCAAACACATTGATGAAATCGCGCATCGAAGTGGTGGCATAAATGTCGATAATAAAAGTGTAATAATGCTCCTGTATCTCCGGCTGGGTGAAGCAGTGATGAAGCAAATCCGTCTTGCCTAACCTGCGAGGCGAAATCAATGCCACATTGTTCTCATTGGTTAGCAGGCGGGTAAGCATTTCTGTTTCGCGCAAGCGGTCACAAAAATACTGGGGTTCGGAATAACCATTGGTGATGAAGGGGTTGTTCATGGTCTAAAGTCTTATTTTTCACCGCAAAAGTACACATTTTTTTGATTTCGTCATAAAATGATGATTATTTTATGATGAAAAAACAATAGTTGACAAAAAACAATGGAGGCGGTGTGCACTCCGCCTCCACAAAACAATGAATTCAAGATGATTACAAATTACATTGTCTTAGCCCATGTGTCTTTTAACGCCACGGTGCGGTTGAAGACCAAATGGCCTGCCGTGCTGTCCTTATCGACGGTGAAGTAGCCGATGCGCTGGAACTGGAAATGGTCAAGCGGCTTGGCATCGGCCAGATATTCCTCCACATAGCACACGGGGCGCACCTCAAGCGAATTGGGGTTCATCATCTCCTTCATGGCTTCCAATGAGGTCTTGCCTTCGTTTTGCAGGCGGGCCAGTTCGTCGCGGGGGTTCTCCACCTTCCAGAGGCGGTCGTACATGCGCACCTCGGCTTCGAGGCAACGCTCGCAACTCACCCAGTGGATGGTACCTTTCACCTTGCGGTTGGCGCCAGGCAGACCGCTCTTCGTGTCGGGGTCGTACTCGGCATATACTTCGACGACCTCGCCGTTTTCGTCCTTCTTGCAGCCCGTGCATTTCACGATGTAGGCGTTCTTCAGGCGCACTTCGTTACCGGGCGTCATGCGGAAGTATTTCTTCGGCGCGTCCTCCATAAAGTCCTCTTTTTCAATCCACAACTCACGGCTGAAGGCAATCTTGTGGCTGCCAGCGGTTTCGTCCTCGGGATTGTTGATGGCTTCCATTTCCTCAATCTGTCCTTCGGGATAGTTGGTGATGACCAGTTTCACCGGATTGACCACAGCAGCCACGCGGGTGGCGGTGGCGTTGAGGTCCTCGCGGATGGCACTCTCCATCAGGGCGAAATCGTTCAGGGCATCGTATGTGGTGTAGCCAATCTTATCGATGAACTTGTGGATGCCGCCCGGGGTGTAGCCACGGCGACGGAAACCGCAAATTGTGGGCATACGCGGGTCGTCCCAACCGCTCACCAAGCCTTCATTAACAAGGACGAGCAGGTTGCGCTTACTCAAAAGGATATAGTTGAGGTTCAGTTTGTTGAACTCGGTTTGGCGTGGGCGGTTGTCGTCCATGTTGTCGCCCTCGCCTCGGATTTCCTTGAGCCAGTCGACGAACAGGTCATACAGCGGACGATGCACCACAAACTCCAAGGTACAGAGCGAGTGGGTGACACCCTCGAAATAGTCGCTTTGCCCGTGGGCGAAGTCGTACATCGGGTAGGCGTGCCACTTGGTGCCCGTGCGGTGGTGCGGCGTGTCAACGACGCGATAGATAATCGGGTCGCGGAAGTGCATGTTCGGGTTGGCCATGTCGATTTTGGCACGAAGCACCATCTTGCCCTCTCCAATCTCACCGTTGTTCATTTTGTTGAACAAGTCTAATGATTCTTCAATGGGGCGGTTGCGATAGGGGCTTTCCACGCCAGGTTGCGTGGGTGTTCCCTTTTGTGCAGCAATTTCTTCCGAACTTTGCTCGTCGATGTAGGCCTTACCTCTTTTGATTAATTCTATGGCGAAATCCCAGAGTTGCTGGAAGTAATCGGAGGCGTAGTATTCGTTACCCCACTGGTAGCCAAGCCATTGGATGTCCTCTTTGATGGCATCGACGTATTCCATATTCTCCTTGGTGGGATTGGTGTCGTCGAAGCGCAGGTTGCACACGCCACCGTGTTGTGCGGCAATGCCGAAATCGAGGCAGATGGCCTTGGCATGGCCAATGTGGAGATAGCCGTTAGGCTCTGGGGGGAAGCGCGTCTGCACACGACCGCCGTTCTTGCCGTTGGCGAGGTCTTCTTCCACTTTCGCTTCAATGAAATTGAGCGATTTCTTTTCCGTTACTTTTTCTTCTTCTGGATTTGTCATAGTTCAATTAGGATTAAAAACAAGGCGCAAAAATAGTAATAATTGGATTAACTTAACACTTTATAATACAGATTCCTCACCAGCCCACCATATTTTTCCTCTGTCTTGGAATAAATGTAGCCTTCCTTCAGGAAATTGTTGATACTGAAATCGTTATTGGGTGCAACCGTGGTGCAAAGTAGGTTGTAGCCTCGTGCCACGGCGATTTTTTCGACCTCTCGGATGAGTTTCCGTTGCAAACCCAAGCCGCGATAACCGTCGCGCACGAGAAACAGTTTTTGGTTTGCCGACTTGAAGTCGCCCTTCAAGCCAAGGTCATGGAAATGGTCTTCCTCCAAGCATTGTGGCACATAAAGCATCCCAATGGCTATCAGCAAGTTACCTTCCCAAAAGCCCAAAGTGACATTCGGCTCCTCCAAACAGGAAGCAATCATTTCTGGCGAATTGTGTCGCAGCACCGTCTTGTCGGGCAGGGCGGCATAAACCGTCTCGTTCAAGTCGATGATAGTCTGTAAATCAGCGGGATAGCATTGACGCAGTTCCATCATTCCTCGTAAATTGAACAAACGGCAAATTTTGACACATCAAACAGCCCTCGGTCGCTGAGTTTCAGTTCGGGGATGACGAGCAAAGCCATGAAAGCCAAGGTCATAAACGGCGCGTAAAGTTTTGAACCTAAGCGTTTTGCCAATGCAGTGGCGTTTTCGTAGGCGGCAGCCACCTCGTAGCCGTCTTCGTTGCTCATCAGTCCGGCCACGGGCAGGGGAACCGCCACCATTTCGGTGCTGCAATAGGCCGTCACGCCGCCCGTATGCTCAATGAGTAGGTTGACGGCATGGAGAATATCGCTATCGGTAACACCCACAGCCACAATGTTATGGCTGTCGTGCGCCACACTCGAAGCCAAGGCACCGTGCCGCAGCCCGAAGCCCTTGATGAAAGCCACGGCGGGCTTGGCGGGATGGTATCGGTTGATGACCACTATTTTCAGAATATCGTTCTCCACATCGCTGACGATGCCGCCATTCACCACTTTCGGCTCGGTTGTGAAACAGTTTGTAATCAATTGGCCGTCAATACATTCTATCACCTTGATTTTCTTGCCCTTGTCGGGAACGAAAAGGTCGTCAGCATAGATGAAATTGGCCTTGAAAATGTTGGGCGTTTGGGTTTCCTCATATTTGATGTTCGCCACACCATTTTCGGACACCAAAACACCTTTTATATAAGTCTGCCGCGCCACAGGACTCTTGAAATCGTCCACCACGATAAAGTCGGCATCGTCGCCCTCTTGCAGCATTCCGACATTCAAATGGTAATGCCTTACCGCATTGAGCGAGGCGGCTTTCAGCACATCCATCACATTGTAACCTAATGAAATAGCCTTTCTTACCAACACATCAATATGACCATCATCCAACTCATCAGGATGTTTGTCGTCGGAACAAAACATCAGTTTGTCGGGATGCGTAGCCATCAACGGAATCAAGCCATCGAAGTTTCGGGCCGCGCTGCCCTCGCGGATGAGGATTTTCATGCCGAGGTTGATTTTCTCCAAGGCTTCTTCAAGTTGGAAACATTCGTGGTCGGTGGTGATGCCCGCGCTGACATATTTCTGCAAGGCCTTGCCAGCCAGGGTAGGCGCATGGCCATCGATAGGCTTGCCATGTTTTTTGGCGGCGGCGATTTTCCGCATCAGATTAGGGTCTTTATGGATGACACCAGGATAGTTCATCACCTCCGAGAGGTAATAAATGTCGGGTGAGGCCATCAGTTCTTCTATGTCGTTGGCATCCAATGAGGAACCAGCCGATTCAAAGGACGTGGAAGGCACACAACTCGGCGCACCGAAATAGAACTTGAACGGCACTTTCTTGCCGTTTTCAATCATGTAGCGGATGCCATCTTTCCCAAGCACATTGGCGATTTCGTGCGGGTCGCTGACGGTGGCCACAGTGCCATGGCAAACCGCCAAACGCGCAAACTCGGACGGAATCAACATGGAGCTTTCGATATGCACATGCGCATCCACAAAGCCCGGCATGATATAGCGCGTGTTGCCCACGGGCTGTTCCTCAATCTTGGCAATCTTGCCGTCGTTGACGACAACCACGCCTGAGAAAATCCTTGAATTGACGAGGTCAACGATTTGGCCTCCAATGGTGAAACTGTTGTTCATAGATTCAAATTTGGCGCAAAGGTAAGGATTTGGATAGAAAACTACCATTAATTTGCCCCTTGTAAAAAAAATTCTGTAATTTTGCAGCGAAATTTCTTCGTAGGACTTTATAATGAAAGGTAATTCCCAACAGCAGGTTTCGTTGATATGGTTTGTCATGTTTGCCATCATAGCATTCCTCCTCGCAAGTATCGCAGTGGTGTCGCAGAATGATACGGACGAGAAGAAATGGTTTTCCAAAAAGGCAAAACAGAAAACAGAATTGACTGAGGATGAAGAGATTAACGAATTGAATAGTCTCATCAACGACTACGAATATACCGACCCCGAGGAAACCATGAGGGAAAAGGTGATTCGGGAAACCAATGAACGGTTTGCTATCATCGTCGGCCTTCAAGAAATAGAATAGCACTGTGCTTTTTAATGCGCTTCGAGCCAGTTGTTTCCCGTATTCATCTCCACCACCACCGGCACTGACAGCGGCAAGGCGTTCACCATCTTGTCATTGACGATGGCTTTCAGCGTGTCGAGTTCGTCCAAGTGCGCGTCGAAGACCAATTCGTCATGCACTTGCAGCATCATTTTCGACTGCATTTTCAGCCGTTGCATCTCTTCGTGGATGCCGATCATGGCAATCTTTATCATGTCGGCACTGCTACCTTGGATAGGCGCGTTGATGGCGTTGCGCTCGGCGAAACCGCGCACTACACTATTCGCCCCGTTGATGTCGCGCAAGTAGCGGCGGCGGCCTAAGATGGTCTCGGCATAGCCGCGTTCACGCGCCAAGGCTATGCTGCGGTTCATATATTCCTTGATGCCCGCATATTCCTCGAAATACTTCTTGATGATGTCGGCGGCCTCGCTGCGCGAGAGTTCCATCCTTTCGGCCAAGCCGAAAGCCGACATACCGTAGATGATGCCGAAATTGACCGCCTTTGCCCGACTGCGCTGCTCTTTAGTGACCTCTTTCATAGGCACATGGAACACTTTGGCAGCCGTTGCCGCGTGAATGTCGTGGCCGAGGTTGAAGTCGGCGACCATGGCGGGGTCTTGACTCAAATGGGCGATGATGCGCAACTCGATTTGGCTGTAATCGGCGGCAAGCAATGTGTATGCCTCACTACGCGGCACGAAGGCGCGACGGATTTCGCGGCCTTGCGCGGTGCGCACGGGTATGTTTTGCAGGTTCGGGTTGTTGGAACTCAGTCTTCCTGTTGCCGTAACTGCTTGATTATAAGAAGTATGTATCAGTCCGTCTTTCGGGTTGACCAACGCTGGAAGCGCGTCAAGGTAAGTCGATTTCAGTTTGGTGAACGAGCGGTAGTCCAAAATCTTCTGGATGATGGGATGCTTGTGCAAGAGTTTCTGCAAAACCTCCTCGCCCGTGGCATATTGTCCGGTCTTGGTTTTCTTGGCCTTCTCGTCGATTTTCAGTTTCTCGAAAAGGACTTCGCCCAACTGTTTCGGCGAAGCTATATTAAAAGGTGTGTCCGCCAAAGCATAGATTTCTTCCTCGATTTTTTGGATTTCGCCGCCAAAATCCTCGCTGATTTGCTGCAAGTTTTGCGTGTCGATTTTCACACCGTTGGCCTCCATACGGCTCAGCACGGGCACAAGCGGCATCTCGATGTCGTAAAACAGTTTTTCCACTCCGTTTTCCTTGAGCAGCGGCAACAGTTTTTCATAGAGTTGCAAGGTGATGTCAGCGTCCTCGGCGGCGTATTCCTTTGCCAACTCTATTGGCACTTCGCGCATGGTTTTCTGTTGTCGGCCCTTGCCAATCAGGTCTTCGATGGGGATGGTGATGTAGTTGAGATAGACTTCGGCCAAATAGTCCATGTTGTGGCGTTGTTCGGGCTCCAAAAGGTAATGCGCTAACATCGTGTCGAACATCTTGCCTTTCACGTTGATGCCGTATTGCGCCAGCATGGAGATGTCGTATTTCAAGTTTTGCCCGATTATCAGGATGCTTTCGTCCTCAAACAAAGGCCTTAGCAATTCCAGTTTTTTCTGGCACTCCTCGCGCTCGGCGGGCATAGGCAGATACCAAGCCTCGTGTGCCTTTATCGCAAACGAAACGCCCACCAAATCAGCGGAATACACATCGACGTTGGTCGTTTCCGTATCAAAAACGAATTGCTTTTGCTTGGATAATTGCTTCACTAATGCTTTGATGTCTTCATCGGTTTCCACCAGTTTGTAGTCGTGCTGCACCGTCTTTGCGGAGTTTTTTTCACTGAAATCCAGCAGATTGCCATTGTTTTCGCTTTGGCTGAAAAGGTCGAATTGGTCAGCGTTGGAGAACAGGTCGGGGGGTTGACTCCCCTTTGCGGTTGGGAGGGTTTGACTCCCCCCTGCCCCCCTCTCAGAGGGGGAAGCCTGCCGGGGGCTGTCTGTATGGGCCTTTTTGTAATCGTCCAAAAAGCGTTTGGCGAAAGTCTTGAACTCCAATTCCTCGAACAAGGCCATCAGCGCGGGCAGGTCGGGTTCCTTGGCTTTCAGTTCCTCTTCGTCGAACTCGACGGGCACTTCCAAATTGATGGTAGCCAGCATTTTCGACATCATTCCCTGCTCGGCAAAGTTGATAACATTCTCTTTTTGCTTGCCTTTCAGCTCGTCGGCGTGGGCGATGAGGTTTTCCACGCTGCCGTATTTCTGCACCAATTGCGCGGCCGTCTTTTCCCCTATGCCCGGAATGCCTGGGATATTGTCGGCAGCATCACCCCAAAGCCCCAGAATGTCAATCAGTTGCTTAGGTTCTTGTATGCCGTAACGCTCGCACACTTCCTTTGGTCCCCAAACCTGTGCCGGTTCGCCGAATTTGGCAGGTTTGTAGAGCAAAACCTTGTCCGTAACGAGTTGTCCGAAGTCTTTGTCAGGGGTCATCATATAAGTTGTAAAACCTTGTTGTTCAGCCTTTTTCGACAAAGTTCCAATCACATCGTCGGCCTCGTAGCCTTCCACGCCGTAAATCGGAATGTTGAAAGCCTCGATGAGCCTTATTATATAAGGTATGGACTCGCGGAGGTCGTCGGGCATCTTCTCTCGGTTGGCCTTGTATTCGCTGTATTCGGCCTGCCGTTGAGCGGTGCCGGCCACGTCGAAGGCCACGCCGATGTGGGTGGGTTTCTCGTTCTTCAGGATTTCATAAAGCGAGTTCAAAAAGCCCATCACCGCCGAGGTGTTGAGGCCTTTCGAGGTCATCCGAGGGTTCTTGTTCATGGCGAAGAAAGCCCTGTAAATCAGTGCGTATGCATCCAAAAGGAAGAGTTTTTTTTCTGTGGTTTCCATCTCTGTTGAATTATGGTGTAAAAATACACATTTTTCAAATTACACAAACTTGTGTAACTCAAACTTGAGTAACACAAACTTGTATTAATCGTAAAACATTGATAATTATTCATATACATAACGGTTTTGTGGAAAAATAAAGTTGGTTTTTGCCATTTCGGGAGAACTCCAAATCCGATGGGCTTCTGCCCATGACCAACCAAAAAAACGAAAAAATATGCCGTTACAAAAAAAAGTCGTACATTTGCCGCCGAAAACGAGTATTATTTATTCACTTAAAATTGAAAACTATGCAAGAAATTTTGAATGAAATCGTTCCGATTATCGCCGAAAAACTTGGCGTTGACCCTTCGGAAGTGACTATGGAAGCCAGTTTCACCAATGACCTCGGTGCCGATTCATTGGACACCGTCGAACTGATGATGGAATTTGAAAAGAATTTCAACCTCTCCATCCCGGACGACCAACAAGAAAGCATCGTCACCGTGGGCGATGTCGTCAAACTCATCGAAAAGATGCGTGCTGAAAACAACTGATTTTCAGTTGATTAAAAATCAATAAAAATTTAAATGGAATCGAAACGAGTAGTGGTCACTGGCCTCGGTGCCATCACACCCATCGGAAACACCACCAAGGATTTCTGGGAAGGTTTAGTGAAGGGCAAAAACGGTGCAGGTGAGATTACCCGTTTCGATTCTACTTTATACAAGACGCATTTCGCCTGCGAGGTGAAGGGCTACAACCCCGACGACTTCTTCGACAAAAAAACCGCAAGGAAATACGACTTGTTCGCCCAGTTCGACATCGTGGCCGCTGACGAGGCCATCGCCGACTCGGGCATCTCACCCGAAAACACCGACTTCGACAATGTGGGCGTGCTGCTGACTTCGGGTATCGGAGGCGTCAACCATTTCTTCAACGAATTGAAGGAATTTTTCCAAGGTGATGGCACTCCGCGTTTTAGCCCCTTTCTCATCACGAAGATGATTGCCAACATGCCAGGCGGCGTGATTTCTATCAAATACGGCTTCTGCGGCCCCAACTTCGCTACCGTTTCGGCCTGCGCCTCGTCGGCACACGCCATCACGGAAGCGTTCAACTACATCCGCTACGGCAAATGCGATGTCGTCATTGCGGGCGGTGCAGGAGCGGCCATCGGCGAGTGCGGCATTGGCGGCTTCAATTCCATGAAAGCCCTCTCGACGCGCAATGACGACTACATGACCGCCTCGCGCCCCTTCGACCTCAACCGCGACGGCTTTGTCATGGGCGAAGGTGCCGGTTGCCTCGTGCTTGAAGAATACGGACACGCCAAGGCGCGTGGAGCCAAGATTTACGCTGAATTGGTGGGCTGTGGCGCTTCAGCCGATGCCTACCACATCACCGCTCCCCATCCCGAAGGCAAAGGCGGCGCACTTAGTATGCAACGCGCCTTGAAGGATGCCGAAATCGCACCCGAGGCCATAGACCACATTAATACGCACGGCACTTCGACACCAGCGGGCGACTTGGCCGAACCAATCGCCATCAAGGATGTGTTTGGCGAACATGCCTACAACATCAGCATTAATTCCACGAAGTCGATGACAGGCCACCTTTTGGGCGGCGCGGGTGCCATCGAAGCCATCGCTTGCGTGCTGGCCTTGAAACATGGCATCATTCCGCCCACCATCAACCATTTCGACGACGACCCTCAAATCGACAACCGCCTCGATTTCACCTTCAACCAAGCCCGAAAGCGCGACATTCACTACGCACTTTCCAATTCATTTGGCTTCGGCGGACAAAACGCCACCTTGATTTTCAAAAAGTTTGAATCCTAAGATGGCTTTCCACTTGCTTTTCGCACCCAAAGACCCTCTGGACAAGGCACTCTACGACTATATCCACAACATTTTGGGCTTCTACCCGAAGAACATCTCTTTGTATCGCGTGGCTTTCACACACAAATCGATGGCGGAGGAAACGGTGGGCCATTATCGCGTCAGCAATGAACGGATGGAATATTTAGGCGATGCGGTGCTGAGCGTGGCCGTGGCCGACTTCCTTTTCCACACCTACCCCACCCAGCCCGAAGGTTTCCTTACCGAGATGCGCTCACGCATTGTGAGCCGCAGTTCGCTCAACAAACTGTCGCAAAAATTAGGCTTCGAGAATTACATCCGCCACGCCCCAAACACGGGCAATGGAATGAGTTTCAAGTCGGTGGGAGGCAATGCTTTCGAGGCCTTGATGGGTGCCATCTATTTGGACAGAGGCTTCGAGTTTGCCAAAAAGGTCATCATTGAGCGTATCATTCGGGTACATATCGATGTGGACGAGTTGCAGCATACCGAAATCAACTTCAAGAGCAAGTTGCTGGAATGGGCACAAAGGCAACACAAACACTTGGAATACAAGTTGATAGGTGAAATTGGTGAAGGCCAAAAGAAATTGTTCCATGTCCAAATCTTCATCGACGAAAAGCCTTACGCCGATGCCCAAGACCGTTCCATTCGCGGAGCCGAGCAACAAGCAGCAGAAAAAACCCTCAAAACCCTTGCGTCATAAATCCCGTGTTGCGCAAAACACCGACAGGTCTTTCAATGCTTTCCGTATTTCGCACTCGGGGAAAAATTCCAACAATTTTAGCGTTTCTTGCTGATATACAGGTAATAATTCCGTTGCCATTTTGACATTTTCAGGACTGTCGGCATCAAGGATGTCGTCGCGCATTTGGAACAACTGGCCGAAATGCAGCCCGAAGTCAGAAATCCGTTGGATTTGTTCCTCCGCCGCCCCGACCGACATGGCTCCGATGACGCAACACGAGCGCATTAATAGGGCGGTTTTGCGGGTGATGATTTCAAGATAATCTTTCGATTCCGACAATTGCATCAATTCCCCTTCGCTCATGGCAGCAGTGGTTTGAAGCATTTCATTCAGGATGTCAGTATCGTTGGCAATGAGCAACATGGCCTTGGCCAAAAGATAATCACCAGCAAGGACAGCCGAAAGGTTGCCGAATTGGGCTTTCACCGAGGCATGACCACGGCGTTGGTCGTCATCGTCCACCACGTCGTCGTGAATCAAAGTTGCACCGTGTACCATCTCCACAAAGGTAGCGGCACGCAGAGTCTGCTCGTTGGATTCGCCAAAAAGTTTTGCGCTGAGTAACACCAAGATAGGGCGTAGACGTTTGCCTTTCGTCTCGTGCACATACTGCATGATGGTGTTCATCGGCTCGGTTTCGGCCTTCAAGGTCTGCCCGAAAAAGGTTTCAAACTGCTGCAATTCGGCAGCGATGGGGGATATGATTTGATCTAAGGTTTTCACGGGTGCAAAGGTAGTGAATTTGTGATTACTTCCCAGTATCCGCCTTTGTCGGGTCCTACGCGACGGATAATGCCTTGTTCTTGGAGTTTCTTAATATGCTTAGCAATAGTCCGACGGATTACACCAATTGAGTCAGCCATTTCTTGGGTGGATATATATGGGTTTTCCACGATGAGAGCAAGTATTTTCTGTGTACTTTTCTGTGTACTTTTCTGTGTACTTTTCTGTGTACTTTTCTCCGAATCAATGATGTTTTTCTCCGAAAAGGGTTTTTGGTCGCTATCCTGTGCGCTTTCTATGTCAAGTGTCATCAAAATCTCGTCCGGTCGCACCCTTTCCGACAATACAGGTTGCGGCCATTTGTTGTCGTCCCAGCCTTTCTTGATAATGTCAGCGCCGCTGCCGGCCTTTTCGCCATTGCCTAAAAACATGAAGAGTTTTTGCAATATCGGGTTCCTGCAAACGCTGTGGCTACCAGCATAGAACTCTGCCACTGAAATGAGCATACAGCCTGGATTGCGCATCGTAATCTCGTTTCTACGCCCCACGATGAGGATGTTCCCCTGTTGGGCGTAATTGCAGTGAATCAAGCAGTTTGCCAAAGCTTCTCGCAATGCGATGTGGGCTGATGTCTCCTCCAAACGGTCTATGCCTTTCAGCATGAACGGCGTGGGCAGCAGTTGCGATAGCTTTCCGTAAGTCCTATAGAAAAACTGGAAAAGATTCGCTTCCCAAGTGCCATCGGGATAAAGTCGGTCTGTCCAGCGGAGCATCGGGTCTGTGGACAGTTTTTCCTGATAGTCAACAAAATACCACGGCGCACAACTCTGGTCAGTGATGCTGTCAGTTTTTCCAAGCATCAGGATTCCCGCACGGGTGAAACCTTCGCTGCCGTCTTCGCGATTCACATGATATGCCCCGATTTTCGTCAGGAATTTCATGTCGTCGAGTTCGTTCCAGGGATGGTTTTCGTGCCGCAAAAGAAACCGCTGGCGGTAGGCATGAAGCGTTGTCATATCGATGTCGTCAATCGTGTAGTTGGGCAGAATCTTACTGTCGAAAGAATGTCCCTGACTCTCGGCATCGGCAATCATCAGTCGCACTTCCGAATCGGTGCAGCGGTAGTCGCCTTCGTGGTTGCGGCGGTAGGTGTTGCCGAAAGGATTACCGTTCAGGTAGACGGGCTTCAGGTCGTAGGCCGCCTTGGGAACACGGAACACCAGCATAAGGTTTCCATCCACTTCTTCAACATTTACATCGTGGTCTGTCAGCATCGTGGCACTCACTTTGTTCTTGTTGTGGGTGCAGTCCCAGAATGTCTTTTTATATTTGGCAATCAGCGTTTCGTCAAACCCGTCGGGGATAAGCTTGTCGTCCTTCTCCTTCATGCCAAGGATAATGATACCGCCGTTGGTGTTGGCGAAAGCGGAGAATGTTTCCCAGAAACTCTCAGGGAAACCCCCTTTGGCCGATTTGTACTCCAGTTCTGTATCCTCGGTTTGGGCGATTTGGTTTATGATTTGTTTTGTTGTCATTATTTTATTCTTGCGACGGCAAAATTACATTTTTTCCACAACATCACCTAATTTCCAAGTTTCGGGACAAAAAATGCACGATATTTGCAGAGCCTACGTTATTCTTCAAAAACGCATCAACCATGAAACGCACCACCATCATCATCGCGACTGTGGCTTTAGTGGCCATCGGTTTGTTGGCATTTGCCACGCCTGACAAAACTCCCGACAATCCCAAAACGCCTAAAAACAACTATGAGACTATGTGGAAAAAAGTAAAGGAAAACCTTGAGAAAAACCTGCCGGAATCGGCTGAAAAAGAATTGGTTGCCATCGAGCAGCAAGCCTCGAAGGACAACAACCCAACCCAACTGCTGAAGACTTGGCTCTATCGGCAGAACATTATGCGGTTTACCGTGGAGGAAGACCCGCAACAGGCTTTCATCCAATACATTGAAGAAAAAGTCGGGCAGTTGGACGAGGTACACAATGCCCTGCTGCACGAGGAAATCGCCAAGGCTTACGCTGATTATCTAAGCGACAACGAATGGCGTATCCGCGAAAACCTGCCCATCGACGGCGACATTTCCAAGGTGGAGATGAAATATTGGGACAAGGAGAGCTTCAAAACGCGCATCAACCAGCATTATGACGAAGCCTTGAAGCCCGTCGAGGCACTGAAAAAAGCCAAGACAGAGGATTTTATGGCCTTGTATGAAAACACGAACAACAACGCGAATTACATTGGGTATGAGGCTTCTCTGTTCGAGTTTATGTTCCATCGTGTGGCGAAATACTATCAAGAAGAGGCCAACGCCGACCAAGCCGAGGGCGACACGGAAAAGTGGTGGCTTCCCGCCAAAGACTTTGTGAAAGCCGACTTGGGCGATTTCGACAACCCGCTTGTCAAATGCCTGAAAATCTATCAGGAACTGATTGCCTACAACCTTAAGGAAAAGAACGAGGATGTGCTGATTTACAATGACTTAAAGCGTTTTGAATTCGTCAACAATACCCTTGGCATCCTTCTCCATTACACGCAATACCAAGCCGCGATGGAGGACTTGAAAGCACAGCACAAGGACAACCCGCTTTCCACCGAAATCACCGCATTGATGGCGCAGAATCTGATGGGGCAATACGAGAACAACGTCGAGGACAGCACTTATTTCGACAACTACAAGAAAGCCAAGGCGATGTGTGAAGAAGCCATTGCCAAGTTCCCGAAGTCAAAAGGCGCGAAAAACTGCGAAAACCTTATCAAACGCATCGAGGAGCCGCAAATCGACCTGACTTTGAACAAAGTGCAACTGCCCAACGAAGCCATTCCCGCCATGTTGGAATACAAAAACACAACCGCACCTTATTATAGAATCGTGAAAATCAGCGAGAAAGAGTTGAGCAAATTGAACAATATGCAAAAAGAGGATTTGCTCAAGGAATTGAACAAGAAGTTGCCCGTTGCGGAGCAGGAGCTCGTTTTAACCGCCGAAACCGACTATCGCAGCCATAGCACCCTGATTGCTTTGCCCGCCTTGCAGGAAGGCATCTACTACCTGACTGCCACCACGAAACAAGGCATCAAGAGCGAGGATAAAACGCTGGTACTCAATTTTCAAGTGTCGAACCTCGGCTTCATCACCGACCAAAAAGACGAGAGAATGACCGTGGTCGTCGTGGACCGCAAAACGGGCAAGACCGTGGAGGGCGTGACTGTGGAAGCGTATCGCCGCGACTGGGACTACAAGAGCCGCGAGTACAAAACCATCATCATCGGCACGCCGAAATCCGACCGCACCGGCAAGGTGGAGTTTGCCAACACGGGCAACAATTCCTTCGGCATCAACCTGCGCAAGGGCGATGACAATCTCTTGTCAAACAACTACTTCCGCCTTATTGAGCGCTACAAAAACGACAATGAGGTGTACAGCACAAAGCTCTTCACCGACCGCGCCATATACCGCCCTGGCCAGACTGTCTATTTCCAAGGCATCACGACGCGCCGACAGGGTGAAGATTTGAGCCTCGCTCATAATTTTTCGGAGAGCGTTTCGTTCCACGACGCTAACTGGCAGGAAATCAGCTCGGCGAAGTTCACCACCGACGAATACGGCGCGTTTAGCGGCTCGTTTGTCATCCCCACCGACCGACTGAACGGCGTGTTCCACCTCAATGCCAACCGAGGCAGCACTACAATTCGCGTGGAGGAATACAAACGCCCGACCTTCGAGGTAACCTTTGAAAAACCGAAAGAGCAATACAAACTGAATCAAGAAGTTACAGTATACGGCGATGTGAAAGCCTACGCTGGTTTCGGCTTGGACGATGTGGAATACAGTTACCGCGTCATCCGCAAGACCTCCTTCCCGTGGCGTTGCTGGTGGTGGTGGTACCCGACCGTCGAGGACGAGCAAATCACCTACGGCAAAGCCCGCACCGACGAGAACGGTAAATTTGCCGTCACCTTCAACCTGAAGCCCTCGTTGACCATTGCGCCTGAGAAGCAACCTGTGTTCACCTACGAAATCGAGGTTACGGCCACGAGCAAGCAAGGCGAAACCCACGCCGACACCTACAGTATCCGCGCGGGCTACAACGAAATCGCCATCAGCACCGACTTGCCCCGGACCATCGAGAAATCGGACCTCGGCAAGTACCAAATCACCGTGAGTAACCTCAGTTGGCAGCCCGCCAAAAGCCGCATTTCGCGCAAGATTTACCGTTACGACGACCTCGCCAAAATCAACTATTTCGGAGCAATGCAACATTCGGGAGCCCTTGACCGACAATTGCTTAGCGATGAACAATTGAACAATCTCTTCCCCGAATACAGTTTCTATGACAAGCGAACCAAGACTTTGGTCGATGAGGCCGAAATTATGGTGGACGACAAAGCCAAGTTCTTGGAAGGCAAGATCTTGGAACCTGGGAAATATGTCGTCGAACTGACCAGCTTAGACGACCCCTTGGCAAAGATTTCGCAACAGTTCACCGTGTTTGAAAACGACTCCAAGAAAATGCCTTTCACCACGATGGAATGGCAACAATTTGACAATGCAAGTGTGCGCCCTGGCGACGAAATATGTTTCAGCCTTGGCAGTTCTGCAAAGGATGTGAATATGTGGGTTCAATTGTTATATGATAATGAGGTGCGTTTGGAGAAATGGATCACACTTAACAATAATGTGCAAACTTTTAAATATAAGGTGACCGAGCAAGACCGTGGTGTGCTTTGCCTGAAAACTGCTTTTATCAAGGAAAATGCCTTGTGTGTTTCTATTGAACGCGTTTCTGTTCTTTTTGACAACTACGACCTGAACGTGAATCTTGCCACCGTACGCGATAAACTCAGTCCTGGAGCCGAAGAGACTTGGGAAGTTACCGTCCGTGACTACAAAAACAAGCCATTGGAAGCTGCTTTATTAGCCGGAATGTATGATGCCTCGTTGGACGAGTTTGGAAGCAATCATTGGTGGTTTAATATGAAGCCTTCTAGTGGAGGTTTTGGCTTGCCGTTTACAACGGATGGTCACCATTTTGTTTCGTCCAACACCGCTTTAGACTACTTCTATTTCGCAGAATTGTTCAATTTCAGCCTGCCTTCCGATGCACCTTTCTTCGATGTCGGTTACTTCTACCGCGGACGCTATGGAAAAGGTTTGCGCAAAGGCGGTGTGGTTTATGACGAGATGATGGTGGCAGAATGTGCCGTACCGATGGCCAATGGAGAAGCCAATGTTTCAATGATGAGAGCGGTAGTTGCTGATGAAGAGGCACAAGAGGAAATAGACTTTTCAAAATTGGAAAATTCGGAAATCGTTAATTACGAGATTCCAGTAATTGGATCTCAAAAAGAACAATATGCCGAGCCAACCCTCCGCGAGAACTTCAACGAAACAGCCTTCTTCTTCCCGCAACTGCGCACCAACGCCGACGGCAGCGCGACCTTCAGTTTCACCATGCCCGATGCCCTCACGCGCTGGCGCTTGATGCTGCTGGCCTACACCAAAGACCGCAAGACGGGCCGCAACGAATACACCTTCACCTCGTCGAAGCCCGTGATGATTATGGCCGATATGCCGCGTTATATGTACGACAACGATGAGTTGTGGTTCGTGGCCAATGTCATCAACACGGGCGACGAGCCTGTCACGCCCAAGGCGAAACTCGAAATCTTTGATGCGGGAACGATGCAGCCTGTGAATTTGATTGTCTCCAATGCCACGATACCGATGGAGACCATACAGCCCGGTCGCAGCAAGGAAGTACGCTGGAAGGTGAAGGGACAGTATGATTTGAGCCTTTTGGCCTTCCGCTTCACCGCCTACGCGGGACAGTTCAGCGACGCCGAGCAGCACCTCCTGCCCGTGTTGAGCAGCGAAATCTTTATGACGCAGACCCTGCCCATCACCGTGAAGGCCGAGACCGAAAAGACCTTCGACTTTGAAGCCATCGCCAACCCCGACAGCCACGAGCGTGACTACAGCCTAACCTTGAACTTCAGCACCAACCCCGTGTGGTACGCCGTGCAGGCTCTGCCCTATTTGGCCAACGTCAGCACCAACCGCGCCGAAACTGCCTTCTATGTGTTCTACGCCAACACGCTCTCGTCCTACATCGCCGACCACATTCCGAACCTCTTGAATTACATCAAGAAATGGCAAATTGAGACGCCTGACGCACTGCTCTCACAACTTGAAAAAGACCAAGACCTGAAGGCGATTATGCTGCAAGAAACGCCGTGGGTACTTGAAGCCAAGAGCGAAACCGAGCAGCGCAACCGCATCGCCACGCTCTTCGAGGTGAACACGCTCCGCAACCAGCAGACCAACGCACTGAAACTCATCGCGCAGAAGCAGAAATACAATGGCGGCTGGCCTTGGATGGACGGTATGCCCGAAAGTCCCTACATCAGCACCTATATTTTGAGCGGCTTCGGCAAGTTGCAGAAGATGGGTGCGTGGAGTTCGCTGAGCCAGGCCGACCAAAACACTGCCCAAAGCATCTGCGACAAGGCCGTGCGTTACCTCGAATACGAAGTGGCCGAGACCTACCGCAAAATGAAGCGTTACAGCAAAGGCAAGGACTGGCCCATCGGTTCCAGCACCTTGAACGAGCTTTACGCTTTGAGTTTCTTCAAGGAGCAAAACTCCGACAAGGACTTTGCCACGGCGAAAAAATACTACCTCGGCAGCCTCGACAAAGAGTGGACCTCGTTCAACTTCAACGACCGCTCGAAGGGTGCTTTGGTGCTCTACCGCAACGGCAACGAAAAGACCGCGAAACTGATGATTCAGAGTTTCAAGGAGTGCGCCCAAAAGAACGAGCAAATCGGGATGTATTGGCCGAAGAAATACTTCTCGTTTGAGTCGCACATCGCCACCCACGCCAACATTATGGCGGCCTTCGCTGAAATCGACCAGAACCAAGAGATGATTGACGAGTTGCGCGTGTGGCTGCTCACCCAAAAGCAGACCAACAAATGGGAAAACTCCGCCTCCACCGCCGATGCCATCTACGCCTTGCTGATGCGCGGCAGCGACTGGTTTGAGGAAGGCAAAGAAGTCACCCTGCGCTTCGGCAACACACCCATCAGCACTGAGGGCGGCGTGGCTGGCACAGGCTTCATCCAACGCCGTTGGAACGCCAACGAGGTGACCTCTGAAATGCGCCAACTCACCGTGAACAACCCGACCCCGCATTTGGTCTGGGGCGGTCTGTTCCGTCAGTATTTCGTCCCGATTGACGAAGTGAAGAGCGACGAATCGGGCTTCACCATCAAGCGCGAATTGTTTGTGGAAAAAGTAACTGATAAAGGAAAGAAGTTGGTACCAGTGGGGACGGCCCTTCGACAGGCTCAGGGGCCTGCGGGGGCTGCGGTCGTTGAGCCTGTCGAAACGCCGCTCAAGGTTGGTGATAAAGTTACTGTGAAAATCACCTTCACCAGCCAGCAGGATATGAGCTTTGTCTTCGTCAAGGACCTACGCGCCGCTGGTTTCGAGCCGATTGAGCAAATCTCGCGCTACGAATACAACGACCGAATGAGTTACTACCAGAGCAACACCGACACTGACATGGAGTTCTTCATCGAGTTCCTGCCCAAGGGTACGCACCAGTTGGAATACAGCATGTTCGTGACCAAGGAAGGCTACCTGAATAATGGCTACGCCTTGATCCAGTGCCAGTATGCGCCGGAGTTCAGTGCGTATTCGGATGGGATGCGGGTGAAGGTTGGAAATTGATTTCAAAAATGCCACTTATGGGGCTTTATACGGTAAAAATATGCCTATAAAGCCCCATAACTCATTTTTTTTTTGAGTTATGGGGGGCTATACGGTAATTTTCCCTATTTTTGCATCGAAAACAAGAAAAATGATGCGCTATGTTGATTGGAAGGAAAAAGGAGCAAACCATTTTGAGTAACCTGTTGGAAAAAGAGGAAGCCCAATTCTGTGCGGTCTACGGACGGCGGCGTGTGGGCAAGACCTACCTCATCCGCGAAACCTTCAACTATCAGTTTGCCTTTCAGCACACTGGATTTGCCAAGGCACCATTGTCGAAGCAGTTGGCGGGCTTCCGCGACTCTTTGCAACGCGCCAGCAGCAAGCGTTTCCGCATCCCGCGCTCGTGGATGGAGGCCTTCGGGATGTTGGAGGAGGTGCTTTCGGAGCGGACGGAGCAGAAAAAAGTGGTGTTTTTGGACGAGTTGTCGTGGATGGACACGCCCAAGTCGAATTTCGTCAGTGCGTTGGAGCATTTCTGGAACAGTTGGGCCACCGCCCGACGCGAAAAAGACATCGTGCTCATCGTTTGCGGCAGCAGCAGTTCTTGGATTACGAAGAAAATCTTCCGCAACCGTGGCGGACTGCACAACCGCCTCACCGAGCGCATACACCTCGCCCCGTTCAATCTTGCTGAATGTGAGCATTATGCCGAAGTCGCTGGCCTGAATATGTCGCGAAAGGAAATCACGGAGGCTTATATGATTTTAGGCGGCGTGCCGTATTATTGGAGTCTGCTCAACCGCGAATACAGCCTCGCGCAAAACATCGACAGGCTGTGTTTCGGCACCGACGGCAAACTGAAAGGCGAATTCAACGACCTGTATGCCTCGCTTTTCGAGAACACGGAGCCGTATCTGTCCATCGTGGAGGCCTTGGGCGAGAAAAAAGTCGGGATGACGCGCACCGAAATGGAGGAAATCATCGGGAAAACGAGCAGCGGCACCCTCACCAAACGCCTCGACGACTTGGAATTGAGCGGTTTCATACGCCGATATGCCTGCCTCGGCAAGAAGGAACGAAGCACACTATATCAACTCATCGACCCGTTCACCTTGTTCTATTTCAGTTTTATGAAAAACAACAAAGGAGCAGACGAGCGTTATTGGAGCACCAAGTTGGAGTCGCCTGTCCACAACACTTGGGCGGGATTGGCTTTCGAGCGGGTTTGCCTCTGGCACGTGCCGCAAATCAAACAGGCATTGGGCATTGCGGGCGTGTCGAGCCAAGTGTATTCGTGGACGTATCAGCCTAAGAAAGAGCAAGAAGAAGGCGAAGAAAAGGAGGAAGGGGCACAAATCGACCTGCTCATCGACCGCAACGACAAGGTCATCAACCTTTGCGAAATGAAATACGCCGATTCTGATTTCCTGATGACGGCCAAAGAAGAGGAACGAATTCGCCATCGCAGGAGCAAATTTGTTGAAATCACCAAGACGCGGAAAGCCGTGCATATCACCTTAGTGACCACTTACGGACTGAAGCGCACCGCCCACGCGGGAATTGTCCAACAGGTGGTGACAATGGAAGACCTGTTCAAGGAATAAAAACGAAACAGAAAATCGAGTTATGGGGCTTTATACGGTAAAAAATACACTATAATCCGCCGTAACTTGGTTTTTTTATAGGGTTATGGGGCTTTATACGGTAATTTCTCAGTTTTTCACCATTTTCAGGGTTTGTTTCCAGCCATCACTATGGCTCATCCGAAGCAGATAAAAACCATTCGGGATGTCGTGAAGGTCGAGTTCAAACTGCTGCGAACCGATGTTGTAATGGTTCGTGGCTCTCGAAACCCTTTGGCCTTGAAGCGAATACACTTCAAAACTGACTTCCCCTTCTGATGGATTGAAGAAACTGACTTGGGTCATATCAGTGGCGGGATTGGGAGCCAAAAAGGCTTGTAATGCCGCCTCTTCGACCTCTTCCAAGCCGAGTTTTGCATCCACCGCGATTTTCATCGTCACGGGGAGGTGGTCAGAGGCATCGAAAAGAGCTTCGGCGACGGCAGCAGGCACGGATGAATTGTAGCCTTGGTCGACGCTCATATTGAAATGATGGCCATCGTTGCCCACGGCCTTATAGGAATTGTTCACATAGCGCAAGTGGTTGTAACTGAACTTGATTTCATCCGCCATCAGAATGAAATCGAAGCGGTCGTCCAAACCTCCCGGGGAGAAACATTCATCGGAATAACTGCGCGTGGACTGCGTGTGAAACGGGGCAAACTGACTGTTGTTGTTCCATTCGCCCACGCCTGCCATGCCAACCGGGTCGACGAAACAAATGTTAGGGTTACTATAGGTTTGGGTGAGCAGCCGATAGCCGCTCTCGCTCGCACCATACATATTGAAATCACCCATAATCAACACATTGTCAGTTGGATAGTGTTGATTGACATAATCCATCGCTATCTGCATCTGGGCACGGCGCGAGGCCTCATAGCCTTGTCCCGCCTTGGGATGGGCCACAATGCACACCAATTTGATAGTGTCGCCAGCAGCCAAACTCGGGGTTTTCAAATACAGTTCGTAAACATCCGTATCGCGCGGATTGGTACGCAAAGCCACATGCTTTTTTAGTCCCATTTTGCGAGAGTCATAGAAGATATGGTTGATGATATTGCTGCCCGCGTAGTTGATGATATTGTCTGATTGCCAATAGTTTGCGCCATTGATGTTGAGGTTGTGGCTGATGAATGCATTTTGGAGAGCCTGAGTAGCGCCAAACTCACAAACGGTGAAAATGTCAGGCTTCACATAGTCAACGATAGTGCGGATACATTCGTCCTTGCGTTGGGTGTTGTTGTTGGTCTCGAAACATTCGGCGAAACCGCTGTTGTAGTTGCCGTAATTCAGCAGATTATACTGCATCACCGTAAGCGTGTCTTGCGCCATCGAAGGCCTTGCCAATTGGAGTGCCAATATAATAATAAGGTGGATTTTGCGTTTCATTTTATTGAAAATTAGACAGCAAAATTAGAAATTTTGGCGCGATATTTGAATAAATCCTATTTTTGCAACCAATTTCGTATGGAAAAAAAGACTCATATCGGATTTTGGGCTTTGATGGCCGTGGTTTTGGTAGCGGTGACTTCCTGCCGCAAACCAAACAAGTATGAGGGTTCGCCCATCGTAGGTCATTGGGGCTGTGAGCAATACATCAGTTGCCGCACCGACAGCACTGGCGTCGAGCAGTGGGACACCTTGCATTATGAGGTGGCAACGGGTCGTGGCTACGAGGTTTATTTCAATGCCGACGGCTCAGGGCGTTTGCTGCTGAACGACAGTCCAGCCTTAATCAAGAAGTTCAATTGCAATTACGACTATAACTCAGCAAACCAGATACTTACGATCTACAATACCTCATGGATCATTTCCACGTTCTCAGACGCGACGAGTGCGGATATGGTCATTGAGGAGATAACGGACACCAATATTGTGGCTTCGTGGACCAACCATTTCTCGGAGCCAACGCCATTCTTTGAACGTTTTTTCTTGAACCGAATCAATTAATTAACAACAAATTACAATAAAAATGAAAAAACTGACCTTATTTGCGACATTGGCCATCGCGGCCTTGATGTTCACCTCGTGCAACAAAACCAATTACAAGACTTTTGTTGGCACTTGGGGTGTGGAAAAAATTGAGTATTACAACATTGACTTTGCAGGCAACCCGATTGCGGGTTCTATGGAAACCCATATCTATGACCCCAACGATACCTGCAATGGCATCCATTTGGTTTTCAGAGAAAACAAGACCGGCGAGATGCGCGATAGTGCCATCGACACCGTGTGGCTGTATAACGAGGAAACCGAAGAGTACGATTCATGCATCTATCGTCCTGACACTGTGATGGTTTATACCTTCACCTACACTTACGACGCAAGCGAGTCGTCGCTGATTATGAAGACGAGATACACCTATCCATACGAGTATATGCGCACTTTCATGATGAAGGTTTCCGACATGACCGACAATTCATTCATCTATGAAAACGAGTACGATGTCAACTATGTGGAGCGGGCCTATCTGAAGCGCGTTAGCAAAGCGATGCCAAAGTCTACAAGGCAAACGCCGAATCATCCGAACAAACCCGGATCGTTCTTGGGTGGCAGATGAAAACAAAATCGGGCTGAGATTTCAGCCCGATTTTTTTTATTCCACATAGAGCAACAAACCCTTCAGGTACGCCCCTTCGGGGTGGAAAATGTTGATGGGATGGTCGGCGGGCTGCGAAAGTTGGTCGATGATGCGCACATTGCGCTTGGCCTCTATCGCCGCTGCGGTGACAATGCCTTGAAAAGTGGCCTTGTCGACGGCCTGAGAGCAACTAAAAGTGAACAACAATCCGCCTTTGGCAATGCGCTTGATGGCTTCCGCATTGATGAACTTGTAGCCACCCAAGCCGCGATGTCGGTCTTGGTGTCGCTTGGCAAACGCTGGCGGGTCGAGGATGATGAGGTCGAAAGCACCTTCGCGCATGTCGGTCACATAATCTTTCATGTCGGCAACATAGCAAGGATTTTCCTCAATGGAATAGTCATTCAACTTCAAATTGGCCTCTGCTGCGGCGATGGCCTTTTTCGACGAATCCACGGTGATGGCCCGACGTGCGCCGCCTTTCAAAGCCGTAACGGAGAAACCGCCCGTATAGCCGAAAGCGTTGAGCACGGTCTTGCCTTTAGCAAAATGGCGCACAAGTTCGCGGTTTTCGCGTTGGTCGAGGAAAAAGCCCGTTTTTTGGCCTTCTTCCCAGTTGGGCAAAAAGCGGTTGTCGTTCTCCAAAATCACTTCATCAAGTTGGCTTCCAAACAGATAGCCGTCCTCAATGATGGCGTCTTCCTTGCCCATGCGCTGCATGGCTTCAGCACTTTTGTTGTAGATGGCCTGCAGTCCAAGGTCGGGCATGAGTTTCAAGGCGCGGACAATCTCTTTCAAATGAAGCGCCATGCCTTCGGTTTGGGCCTGCACCACGGCGGTGTGGCCATAGATGTCGACAATCAGGCCTGCCAAGCCGTCGCCCTCGGAATGGACGAGGCGGAAGCAGTTGGTGTGCGGATTGTCGGTCAAGCCCATGATTTTGCGAACTTCGTAGGCATGGTTGAGCTTATCGAGGAAAAACCACTCATCGATTCTGCAATTCTCGAAACTGAGCATTTTCACGGCAATGCTCTCCGACTCGCAAAAGCCGGTGCCGAGGATTTCGCCATTATAATCGGTCACAGTGACCGTATCACCAGCCTGCAAGCCTTTGGCGGCATCGTGGATGGCACCCGAAAACACCCAAGGGTGGAAACGGCGCAAGGCATCATCTTTGCCGGGATTCAGTCGGATAACGGGATAAAAGGGGGATTGTGGCATATTATTCGAATTTTTGAAAAAACTAAAAAACCATACCTCACTTGACAACTTTTGACACCAAAACCTTGTCCTTCGTCTTGATTACCAAGAGATAAGTCCCTTGCGAAAGCAAGTCAAACATCTCCCCTATCCCAATACGGTTGAAACCTTTCTGGGTTATCCATAAATCATTGTTAAACAATATCTTGCCTTCCATTGAGATAATTTTTGCAGTTGCCCTGCAAGGGGTCTCAATGTTGATTTCTGCATAACTTGAGGCTGTGATGGGATTGCCGACGACACGAATAAACTGGTCGTTTTGTGTCATTTCCTCAGTGCCTGTAGCAGTGTATTCGTAAGCCCCAATGTCGATACGTTCACCGCAAACGCGCCAATTACCATCAAGGTCACAACCCATGTCGGGTGCCATAGTATAGCCTGCGTTGATGCAAGGACTGTTGGCAGTCAGATGGAAATCCTCGTTTTCGGGGTCGACGAAAAGCGGGTCTTCATCAAGGCAACCTTCATAAACAGTGACGACCTCGTTGTTGGAGATGTTTTCCAATCCGTACTGTATCAGGCAACCATAGAATTGCGGCCCGGATTCATCGTATGTCCATGACCAAATCTGCACAGGTTCGTCCAATGGTATTTCGTTGGTGTTGCCATACACGATGCAATTCCACAAGATAGGTTCGCTGTATTGATAGAAAAAGATGCCCCCGCAGTTGACGCCGATGGAATGGTTGTTGACCACGGTGAGGTTGCTGATCCAAGGCGACGCTTCGCAAACGGCCAAGCCACCGCCGAAGTGCCCCGATGTGTTGTTGGCAAAGAGCGAGTTGGTGATGACGTCCCGTCCAAGGTGGTTGCTGCGCATGACGTAAAGGCCGCCTCCATTGATGCCATAGTTGTGCTCAAACTTGCAGCGGTCGATTTTGGTGGCGCAACTATCGAGGCTCAAGGCACCGCCGATGGCACTTTCACCAACATTGTAGCGGAAATCCGTGCCGCTAATGTCAACATCGCATTTCAGGAAACGAAGGCCACCGCCGTACATGCCATAAACCGTATCCAATTTAGTGTAAGTCAAGTTGTTGAGGACATCGCAATCGTGTATCACAACCTTCGAGTTTTCGGCACTCAAGGCACCGCCGTGTTCGCGTGAGAAGTTGCAAAACAGGGTGCTGTTGCCGATTTCCACCTCGTCACAATTGAAAATGCGCAATGCGCCGCCGTCTTGGTCGTGGTCGAGGGCGGCTTTGCCGTATTGGAAGCGACAGTAGTCGAACTCGGAGCGGCCTGCCTTGCTCAGGCGGATGCCGTTCCAGCCGCCGCGACCCGCGTTGAAGATGTGGAAGCCGGTCGTGTCGGTCACGGTGAAAGTGATGGAGTCAGTTTCCGTGCCGATGGCTTTCAGCGAAGCGTCGTTTTCGACAGCTATCTGGAAAAAGCCTTTGAAAACCACCGTCGTCCCCGGAAGGATGCGCAGCGAGTCCTGTACTTTGACATCACCTTTGACAATTACCGTTTCGGTATCCCAAACACCTGATTGTGTGCCTGATACCTCAATGGTCTGTGCTTTTGCGAAAAGGCCGCAAAGCACGAAGAGAAGTAAAAATCTTGTTTTCATGAAGCGTTGACTTTGAAGTTTTGTTGCGCAAAGATAGGAGTTATTTTTGTTTGTTGGAGGATTTCGCCGATTTTGATTATTTTTGCACCCGTTTTTTATTGCGATTTTTATGAAACTACCGATTATTGGAAGACGAAACATGCCCATTCCCGTTGTGGGTGCCTTGGTGAAGGCCGCAGCGGAAATCAAGAATATACCTGTCGAAATCCGTCAGAACCACACCGACCCGATTCGTGCGCAGCGGCGCGAGTTGCGCAAGTTGTTGGTGAAGGCACAGTTTACGGAGTTCGGAAAATTCTATCATTTTGACGAGATTTTGCTGTCGGCCAACATCTTGGAGGAATACCGCAGGCGCGTCCCCGTGTTCGACTACAACAAGATGCACGACGAGTGGTGGTACCTCAACCTGCAAGGCAAGCGCAACATCGCATGGCCGGGTAAAATCAAGTATTTCGCGCTCAGTTCGGGCACATCCGAAGCGGCATCGAAATATATCCCCATCACCAAGGGCCTGAACAACAAAATCACCCGCGCAGGCATCCGCCAGTTGGTTTCGGCCACGCGCTACGATTTTCCTGTAGGATTCTACAACCGTGGCATCCTGATGATTGGCGGCAGCACCGACCTGCAATATAATAAGGAGTTCGGCTACTATGCAGGTGATCTTTCGGGCATCTCGGCGGGCAAGATTCCGTCGTGGTTCGAGGCGTTCTACAAGCCCGGACAGAAGATTTCGAAGGTGAAGGACTGGGGCGAAAAGATGGACTTGATGGTGAAGGCGGCTCCCAAGTGGGACATTGGCGTCATTGTGGGCGTGCCGGCTTGGGTGCAAATCCTGTTGGAGCGCATCATCAAGGAATACCATTTGAAAACCATCCACGACATTTGGCCGAATCTGATGGTGTATGTGCATAGCGGCGTGGCTTTTGCCCCCTACGAAAAAAGTTTTGAGCGCATCTTCGGCAAGGAGGTGCTGTTTGTGGAAAGTTATTTGGCCTCAGAGGGTTACATCGCCTATCAGGTCGACTTGAAGAAGCGCGTCATGCAACTTTTGGTCGACAATGGCATCTATTTCGAGTTTGTGCCGTTCAACGAGGAGAATTTCGACGAAGACGGTGCCATTGTCGAGAATCCCAAGACCTTGCTGCTATCGGAAGTGCAGCCGGGAGTGGATTACGCCCTGCTGCTCTCCACTTGCGCCGGCACATGGCGCTACCTCATCGGCGACACCATCAAGTTCCTGAATACCAAGGACTGCGAAATCGTCATCACGGGACGCACGAAGCAGTTTTTGAGCATCACGGGCGAGCATCTTTCGCAAGACAACATGACCCGTGCCGTGGATATGATGGCGGAGGAACTTGGCGTTGAAATCACCGAATTTACCGTGGCAGGCATCCGCCACGACACGATGTATGCCCACCATTGGTATCTCGGTTGCGACGAACCCATCGACAAGGGATTGGCTATCAAGAAGATAGACGAAAACCTATGCAAGTTGAACGACGACTATGCCGTGGAACGCACCCAAGCCATCAAGGAGTTGTTCGTCGATGTGCTGCCCACCAAGCATTTCTATGAGTTCATGGAGCAGAAAATCGGCAAATGGGGCGGTGCCACCAAGTTTCCGCGCGTGCTGAAAGGCAAGCGTTTGGAGATGTGGGAAGAATATGTGAAAGGACTTAAAGCATAAGCAATTATGGAAAACTCTCCCGTAATTTTCGACAGGATTCCCGAGTTTAGCCGTATCGGGTCGTTCAGTTTCTTGTTTTGGGCCATCGTGATAGGTGTGTTCCTTTCCGTGGTCGTCAACATGGGTCCGGCGTTTATCACATTGGTACAGACGAGTTTGCACCGTGGTTTCCGCTCGGCGGCTTGGTTTGCCACCGGCGTGATTCTCAATGATGCCATGGTCGTCACCATCTGCATCCTCGCGTCGGTGCAAATCGTGATGCGGTCCTCGTTTGAGGCGGCTTTGGCGTGCATCGGCGCGGGCATCATACTTCTATTGTTTGGCATTTTCACCTACCGAAAAAAGGTACAAGACCAGAAGAAGCGTGATGAATTCATAGAAGAACGCACCAACGAGGTAATCAAGAAGCAAGACCAAAAGCCAGCGTGGTTTGTTTTCCTCGCCAAAGGCTTCGTGCTCAACATCTTGAATCCTTTTGTCTGGTTTTTCTGGTTCTCAGCCGTGGCGATGGTGGCGGGCAACATGGGCGGCAACAAACTCAGCACTTTCGTGTTTTTTGCCATCATTCTCGGCACCACCCTCTTTTTGGAACTGCTGAAGGCATGGGGCGCAGCCAAGTTGAAGAAATTCCTCGATGCCGAGCGCACCACGCTTATGAACAGAATCGCGGGTGTTCTTCTGATGCTCTGCGGGGCTTACTTCATCATTTTCAGGGGAATAGTCCACCTGTTTTGAAATCTTGGAATCTGAATCATAAATACATAACGCTATGGAAATAAAAACTTCAAATTCGGGCTGGTGGTCGTTCATGGTGAGCGGCTTGGTGGCCATCATTTACGGCCTGTTGGCCTTGTTGCTGCCGAAAGACATCATCAAAACCGTGATGATTGTTTCGGGTATCGCGCTGATTGTCATCGGCTTGGTTTGCCTCATCTTCAGTTTGAGGCGCAAGAAGATGGAACTGCCTTGGGGCATGTTGCTGTTCGAGTCCATTGCTTTGGTGGCTTTGGGCATCGTGGCCGTCGTTTGGTCGAAGGAAACGGTGAAACTGCTCATTTTCGTCATAGGGCTGTGGTCGGTCATCATCGGGGCCTTGATGTTAGGCTCCATCTTGGGTATGCCACGCCTTGGCAATCGCGGTTTCTACATCGTCAGTGCCATATTGAGCATTCTTTTCGGGGTGCTTCTCATGGTCAATCCTTTCGAGTCGGTCGAGGTGTTTGTGGCGCTTACGGGCGTTCTCGCCCTCGCCTTCGGCATCATTATGATGATGTTCGGCTTCACACTGCACCGAGCGGAAAAGGACTTCAAGGTTGAATTGATGAATTGAACGCCGTCCAAGGCGAAACATCGGGCAACGGTGCCGTCACCTCAATTTGCGTTTTCAAAACGGGATGCTCAAAGGCAATGCGCCAAGCGTGCAGGCTGATGGAAGCGTCGGGGTTGCTGCGCGGATAGCCATATTTCAGGTCGCCACGAATGGGGCAACCGATGTGTGCCAACTGGCAACGGATTTGGTGATGCCGCCCTGTAAACAACTCGATTTCAAGCAGATAAAAAGTTTCCGATTTTCCAATAACGCGATAACTCAGCCGCGCCAACTTGGCTTCTTTCGTCCTTTCAGGAACAATGAACGACTTGTTCATCTTCTCGTTTTTCACGATAAAGTCCTCTAACATTTCGGCTTGCTTGGGCGGATGGTTTTTCACGAGGGCGAGGTAAGTTTTACGGAAGTCGCGGTCTTTCACCTTGACGGTCATCCGCGAGAGGGCTTTGCTCGTCTTGGCGAACACTACTGCGCCGCTCACGGGTCTGTCGATGCGGTGGACGAGGCCGGCGAAGACGTTGCCGGGCTTGTCGTACTTTTCCTTGATGTATTCCTTCACGTCGTCGAGCAGGCACTTGTCGCCCGTCTTGTCGCCTTGCACGATTTCGGAGGGCAACTTGTTGACGATGATGAGGTGGTTGTCTTCGTAGAGGATGCGGTTGTTGATGGTGTTCATAGGCGTTTGCACAGGGACTTACGTCGCCTGCTTATTGGTCTGTCGTCCCTACGGGACTATGTTTGTTGTTAATCAAATAGATAGCGTTCGTCAAATTCTATGTTGTTGGCTTTCAGAAAACGTTTGTATTCTATAGGAACAGATTCCATTTTGTGGTGCTCTGCTTGGGTTTCTATATAAAGAATGGTCTTTTTCAGCAGTGATGGACTGACGCAGAACGCGCCATAGCCTTCCTGCCAAACAAATCCTTCATAGTATCTGTCAATGGTCTTTATCCACTTGCTGCTGTTTGCCTTGATTTTTTGCACAAACTCTGACATACTCATCGTTTTGGGCATAGTGGCCAAGATATGTATGTGGTTTTCGATGCCGCCGACGGTAACGGGATAGCCTCCAAGATTATTGATAATGCCACCTATGTATTGGAAGACCTGTATTAGGTTTTCAGGGCGGATGGTCACGCTTGTACTTTTCACGTGGAAGACGATGTGGATGTTTAGTTTTGTGTATGTGTTTGCCATATATGTTCTTTTATGTGTATGTGCAGGGACTTACGTCGCCTGCTTATAGGTCTGTCACCCCTAACGGCGTTAGGTTCAGTCCAGTCCCGTTAGGGACGGTATATCAGTAAGCAGGCGACGTTAGTCCCTGCGATTCCACTATCACCCCACTCCCCACCACAAACGGCTCCACCTCATGGTAAACCACCCCAAACTGCCCAGGAGCCACGCCCGAAATGGCCACCTCCGACTCAATGTCGGCACCGCGCTCCGTGAGGTGCAACGTCCCGTAGGTAAACTCTGGCTGGTGCCGTATCTTGAAGCGAACCCGCTGACCGTCAACGAACTGCAAGGCAGGATTCATCGGTTGCAAGTCGCCCAAGGGGATGATGTTGGTGTATTGCGAAATCGGGTCGTAGCCCTGCGACACATAGACGATGTTGTTCGGGATGTCCTTCTTCACCACAAACCACGGCCCGCCGCTGAGACCTAAGCCCTTGCGCTGCCCGATGGTGTGGAACCAAAAACCCTTGTGACGGCCTAATTTCTTGCCCGTTTCCAGTTCAACGATGTCGCCGGGCATTTCGCCGAGGTACTCGCGGATGTAGTCGTTGTAATTAATCTTTCCGAGGAAACAAATCCCTTGGCTGTCATGGCGTTCTGCGCTGGGAAGCTTGTATTTTGCTGCCAATTGGCGCACCTCGGGCTTGGGAATGTCGCCGATGGGAAAGATGACCTTTGAGAGTTGCGCGTAGGTGATGCGACCCAAGAAATAAGTCTGGTCCTTGAAGGTGTCGGCAGCCGTGCCGAGCCAAAAAATGCCGTTTTCGTCCTCCCACGAGCGGGCGTAATGTCCCGTCGCGATTTTGTCGAAATTGTGGCCTTCCTTTTCCTCGAAGGCGCCGAGTTTGATCCAGCGGTTGCACATCACATCGGGGTTGGGCGTGAGGCCCTTGCGCACCATCTCCATCGTGTATTTCCCGACGGTCTCGAAATACTCGTGCTGCAAATCGACAATATCAAATTTGCAACCGTATTTCTTTGCTATATAGGTCGTTATCTCAATATCCTCCTCCGATGGGCAACTCGACAATTCCTCCTTCCCTTCCATCCCAATCTTGATATAGAAGATATGCGGGTCGTAGCCTTGCTCCTTCAGCAGCGGTACCACCACCGAACTATCGACACCACCCGAAACCAATGCGGCTATGTTCATTGTTCAATGTATTTGTTCCAATCAAATTGCCTTACTTCCTTTGAAATGGCTTCTTTGACTTTTTTCCAGTCCAATTTTTCAAACAATACAGGACTTTCTTGATTTTCAGCATCTTCAAAATAGGTCAAAGCCATTCTTGTCCTAAACATGGAATAATTGGGATATTTTTGTGTATAGAAATCAAGTATACTTTCAAGCGAAAAATGTTGTAAAAGGAAATACAAGTCAATGAAGTCTTTTTTGGAACCTCTGTTTTGAATGGCATAGATTTTCATTGCGGCAATATCTTTCGGCGAGGCCAAACGCAGCCCATCTTCCTCGAGCGCATCGTCAATCCAAGGGTATCGGGAATAGTTGACGAAATCAACCTTGATGCTGTCAACAACGAAAAATTTGATGTATTTTGAGGTCTTTTGGGCTTGAACTTGGCCAAAATGCTCTACAATATCCAACAAAGCCTGGTCATCATCAGGAACATCACCAAACAAATCCAAATCCACAGACGAGCGATGTCCATATTGCAAAGCAAGGGAAGTGCCACCCACCAATCGACAGTCCTTCAGATAAGGATTTTTCATCAGGTGTTTTAAGAGTTCCAAGGTGTGGGGTTTGATTGTGCGAAATGATAGCATCTATAGTTCTCCTTTTTTGTACCTGAAATGAAACATAAAAACGATAAGGCTACAGGATCTAATGTTCTGAAATTCTGACCGTAAGAAACAATACTTTCAATTCCGAAATGGTCTTCGATAATGCTCCAATCCTTCATATCGCCGTATTCCAGCACTCGTTGGATAATCCAAGTGGCATTCTTGTCTATGTCGAAGTTTTGGGTATCAATATCCCAAAACAAACGCTGATTCAAACCACAAAGATTAGACATCTGTGCCATTGCGATGATTTTTTTGCAAAAATAGACATTTTCCCTAAAACAAAGTACTTTCGACTGAAAACTATACCTATTCCGTCATCGAATAAGGCTTGTCCTCAGCCCTCAAACCACGTTCAAAATTTGGCTCAGAACCCATCTCGAAGACGAGTTCCCCGCCTTGCATCAGCTGGGCGTGTGTTAGATACAATTGGCTGATTTCCTGTCCGTTGAGTGTTACTTTTTGCACATAACGGTTCTCATCGCTCACCTTCGGAGCCTTGATTTCCAAGGTCTTGCCGTTGCCCAAACTTACTTTTAGATAAGGCAGATAAGGCGCACCGAGCACATATTGGTCGCTGACCGGACAAACGGGGTAGAAGCCCATCGCGGAGAAGATGTACCACGCCGACATCTGGCCGCAGTCGTCGTTGCCGCAAAGCCCGTCGATATTGTTTTTGTAGAAACGATTCATGATTTCGCGCAGCCAGTATTGCGACTTGTAAGGCTTTGAGGTCCAGTTGTATAGGTAGGCGATATGGTGCGCTGGTTCGTTGCCGTGGTTGTAGCAGCCCATCAAGCCCTCTTCGGTCACGTCCTCTGTGTGCTCGAAAAACTCGGTGGGCAGGTGCATAATAAATAAGGTGTCCAAGTTGTGGATGAACTGCGCATCGCCGCCCATCGCCTTGATGAGGCCCTTCACATCGTGCGGCACATAAAACGAATACACCCACGAGTTGCCTTCCACAAAGCCCTCACCCTCAGTGTCTAACAGGCTGAAAGGCTCCTTCCAATTGCCGTCGCTCATCTTGGGTCGGGCAAAGCCCAAACGGGTGTCGAAAGTGTTGCGCCAATTGGAGGCGCGTTGCTTGTATTGCTCCGCAAGTTCTTGGTTTCCAGCCTTCAGCGCGGATTGGTAGATGGCCCAGTCGTCGTATGCATATTCCAAAGTCACCGAAACGCAGCCGCTGTTCTTGTCAAAAGGCACATAGCCAAGCCGCTGATAATCGTCAAGGTTGACATAATACGGGCAGGTGGAACTTCTTTGCATCGCTTTCAACATCGCATCTTTCTGGTTTGCAACGCCTTTCGTGTAGGCATCGGCCAAAACAGAAACGGCGTGATAGCCAATCATACACCAGTTCTCGTTGCCATTATGCGACCAAACGGGCAGCAGTCCGTGGACGCTTTGCTCGCTGTGTTTCAGCATCGAAGCCACCATATCGGCATTGCGTTGCGGCTGCAAAAGATTGAACAACGGATGCAAAGCACGGTAGGTGTCCCAAAGCGAAAAAACGGTGTAATTCGTGAAGCCTTCGGCCCGATGGATGTTGTGGTCGATGCCGCGATATTGGCCGTCCACGTCCATATAGACGGACGGATTAATCATCGTGTGATAGAGCGAAGTGTAAAGCATCGCCTTTTGGTCTTCTGTTCCATCTGCTTGAATGATAGACAGTTCCTTGTTCCATTTGGCTTGGGTTTCGGCCAAAAGTTGCTCAAAACTGCGCCCATCGGTCTCGGCGTGAAGGTTGCGCAAAGCTCCTTCGGTGCTCGTGGCGGAAAGGGCGACTTTCATCTCCAAAGTTTCAGGCTGATTGAAAGTGAAATACGCCACAATCTTGCGCCCCGTCATTTCTGGGAAATTATGCTTGACATCAAACTTGCCCCACATCCCGTTGTATTTTGGCTTCTGCAACTCGCGGTAGCCATAGTCGGCAATGGGTTGGTTGAAACTGATGGCAAAGTAGGTGTAATTCGTTCTTGCCCAACCGTTTGTGATGCGATAGCCTGTCAGCAAAGTGTCATTTTCCACGCGAAGGTTGGCCCACAAAGTCTTGCCGTCATAATTGTAAATACCGTGCTGCAAGTCAAGGATGATGCTGCCGTTCTCGCCTTTCGGGAAGGTATAGCGGTGGATGCCAGCGTGTTCCGTGGCGGTCAGTTGGGCTTTGATGCCATAATCCTGCAAAAACACTTCGTAATAGCCGGGCTCAGCTTTCTCGGTTTCGTGGCTGAAACGGGAACGATAACCCGCATCGGGGTCGGTTTGCGTCCCCGGATTGAATTTGATTTCACCCGTGACAGGCATCACCAAAATATCACCCAAGTCGGAATGGCCCGTGCCACTGAAATGGGTGTGACTGAACCCCACGATAGTGCTGTCTTTGTGTTGATAACCAGCGCAATATTCATAAACTCTTGGCTGATATTTGCCGTCAATATTGTGCGGCACAGTGTCCGTGTCGGGGCTGAGTTGCACAATGCCGAAGGGTGCACAAGCCCCCGGAAAAGTGTGCCCCATACCGTTGGTCCCGATGATGGGATTGACGTATTGGAGGTAATCTATTCCATTGTCGCTGTCAGTGTCCCCGCTGACAGGAACCGTTTGGCAACCGACCATTATCATTGCCAAAGCAAACATCAAAGAATGTTGAGTTTTCATAGTTTATGCAGTTTAGATTTTGCAAAAGTATAAAAAAGTCCCGTAGGGACGAAAGAAAATAGGCAGGCGGTGTGAACCCCTGCCTAAAAAGACATTCCGATTTCCAATGAACCCCGTAGGGGTGACAAATCAGTAAGCAGGCGACGTGAGTCCCTGCTCATTAACCTACACTGCATCCCGCCGCAACCAAATCGCTCGGTGTGAGCAACACAAGGCGACCGTCCTTGTCCTCGGCGGAAAGAATCATGCCCTCGCTCACCACACCCTTCAGCTTGCGCGGCTCGAAGTTGGCGATAAAGCACACCTGCTTGCCTACAAGTTTCTCAGGCTCAGTGTAATACTTGGCGATGCCGCTCACGATGGTGCGCTTGTTCATGCCATCGTCGATGAGGAACTGCAAGAGTTTGTCGGCCTTCGGCACTTTTTGGCATTCCAAGATGGTGCCCACGCGAATATCGACCTTCATAAAGTCGTCGAAAGTGACATTTTGCTTTACCTCAGCAGGCTTCCAAGCATTCAGTTGGTTGGCCTTTTTGGTGTCTTCCAGTTTTTGCAATTGGGCAGCCACCACGCTATCCTCAACCTTTTCAAACAGCAGTTCGGGCTGGTTGATGACATGGCCTTCGGGCAGCAAAACGGTGTTTTCGGCATCGTTCCAGCCCTTCACTTCGAGACCAATCATTTGCTGCAACTTCTTCGCGCTGAAAGGCAGGAAAGGCTCGCTCAAAATAGCCAAGTGCGCCACGATTTGCAACGAAACGGCCATCACCGTTTTCACCCTTTCGGGGTCGGTCTTGATTTGCTTCCAAGGCTCATTATCAGTGAGATACTTATTGCCTAGACGGGCCAGGTTCATCAGTTCGTTGAGACCTTCGCGGAACTTGTAAGTGTCAAGCAAGTGGCCGATTTTCTTCGGGTAGGCGTTCATCTCGGCGATGGCTGCTTGGTCGGCTTCGTTGAGGTTCGCCAAGGCGGGAACGGCACCTTCATAATACTTGTGCGTCAAGACCAAAGTGCGGTTCACGAAGTTGCCGAAGATGGCCAAAAGTTCATTATTGTTGCGGTCTTGATAATCCTTCCAAGTGAAGTTGTTGTCCTTGGTTTCGGGCGCGTTGGCGGTCAAGACGTAACGCAAAACATCCTGTTTTCCAGGAAATTCCTGCAAATATTCGTGCAGCCAAACGGCCCAATTGCGCGAGGTTGAAATCTTGTCGTTTTCGAGGTTGAGGAACTCGTTGGCGGGCACGTTTTCGGGCATGATGTAGTCGCCGTAGGCCTTCAACATACACGGGAAAATGATGCAGTGGAACACGATGTTGTCCTTGCCGATGAAATGCACCAACTTGGTTTCGGGGTCTTTCCACCATTTTTCCCAGTCCTCGCTGCGCTGTTCGCAAATCTCCTTGGTGTTGCTGATGTAGCCGATGGGCGCATCGAACCAAACGTAAAGCACCTTGCCTTCCGTGCCTTCAATCGGGACGGGTACGCCCCAGTCCAAGTCGCGGGTGACGGCACGAGGCTGCAAACCGCCATCGAGCCAGCTCTTCACCTGACCGTAAACATTGGGTTTCCATTCCTTATGGCCTTCAAGAATCCACTCGCGGAGCCACGTTTCGTATTGGTCCAAAGGCAGATACCAGTGCTTGGTCGGCTTCTTCACCAAGGCCGCGCCGCTGAGTTGCGAATGAGGATTAATCAGTTCGTCGGGACTCAGTGAAGAGCCGCATTTCTCGCATTGGTCGCCGTATGCACCATCCGCACCGCATTTCGGGCAAGTGCCGACTATATATCTGTCGCTCAGAAATTTCTGTCGTTCAGGGTCGAAATATTGTTCGGTCTCCTTTTCGATGAACTTGCCCTCATCATAGAGTTTCTTGAAAAACTCTTGCGCCGTGGCGCGGTGCATCTTTGAAGAAGTGCGCGAGTAAATATCGTAACTGATGCCCAACTCCTCAAACGATTTCTTGATGATGCCGTGATAGCGATCCACAATATCTTGAGGCGTAACGCCCTCTTTTTCAGCCTTTATCGTAATCGGCACGCCGTGCTCGTCGGAACCACCGACAAACAAGACCTCCTCGCCGCGCATCCTGAGATAGCGGACATAGGTGTCGGCAGGGATATAAACGCCGGCCAGGTGACCGATGTGGACGGGGCCGTTGGCGTAAGGAAGTGCGGTGGTTACCGTGTAACGCTTGAAGTGTTTGTTCGTTGATTCCATAGTTTTATGATTTTGAAAAACGGGTGCAAAGGTAGTGATTTTTATGGTTTTCAGAGGGAAAAAACAAATTTTCGTCAAAACCATTGCGGAATGGGGAAATGTTCGTATTTTTGCAGCGACAGAATTTGCCACGCTTCCCGTTGAAAGACCAGCGAACCAAGGCAGATCTTTTTAGAAACGACTTAGAGAGTTCCCACCAGCTTCCCATAGAATAGCCTACCCGGTGGGACTTTTCATTTACTGACAATGAACGATGCAATACTCAAAACCAGCCATATCGATAGACGAACAGTTGGTCATCTTGCAAGAGCGTGGGCTAATCATTGACGATATTAATGAGGCACGGGATACGCTGTATCGTGTGAGTTATTTCCGGCTGGCCGATTACTGGCGACCGATGGAAATTGACCCCAATACCCGGCGTTTCCGCGAGGGTGCTCATTTTAACAAAATCCTTATGCTCTATCGATTTGATTCGGAACTGAAAGTATTGCTCTTTCGGGCCATTCAAGAGATTGAGATTGCCATGCGCACAAGGATTATCCATCATTTCTCACTGCAACACGGGGCTTTTTGGTTTATGGATGCCAGTTTGTTTCGCGACCAGACATTATACGAACAACATCTGCATATTCTTCGGCGCGACCTTCATCAATCCAACGAGGAATACATCATTGAGCATTTCAAGCGTTACGACACGCCAACCATGCCTCCAGCCTGGAAAACGCTGGAAGTAACGACCTTCGGTCTGCTATCCCGTTTATATAGCAACTTCAAGATTCCTGCGACGAAGCATATCGTGGCAAGGAGTATGGGCATTATGCACTATCGCATTTTGCGAAGTTGGATGATCAGTATTGCCAGTTTGCGAAACTATTGTGCCCATCATGCCCGAGTTTGGAATCGTCTTTTCCCTGTTCCGCCAACAGTTCCCGAAATCATGCCTAATGCCTGGATTGTCGACTTTACATTCAACCCAAACAAACTCTATCCCCAACTTTGTTGCATTGCTTACTGGCTTCGTTCCATCGATATGCAAAACTCTTTTGTCGCTGACTTAAAGAGGGTTTTGGCGAAGTATCCGACCATCGATGCAGCCGCTATGGGTTTTCCAAAAGGTTGGTTGCAAGAACCGCTTTGGCAGTGATGATATATTTTTAAATCCAAATCTAAACCTTATGAGAAACAAGCACTTCCTTTTGTTTTTGTTGGCTATCTTCCTGTTGACCCTACAAACCTTCGCCCAACAACCCACCCGCGAAGACTCGACAGGTATCCCCATAATCGCCCAAGAATTCCAACCGTTGGAGCCACACATGTACAACCCTTGTAAGAGCAAAGTGCCCATTTGGTTGGATTTGTCGGCGGGTGCGAATTATGCCGAATGTTTCGACAAAGGCACCATCCCGTTCCGCTATACCGGCTTCGGCGCGAATGTGCAAGGCGGCGTCACCATCGAGTGGGAACGCTGCCGAGTGAATGTCGAAGGACAAGGTTTTTATACCTCGCTTGCCTCAGTGTCAGGAACGGCATATAATGTCAGCCTTTCTGCCGAGTTCCTTTACCAATGCGCCATCATCAAGCGTTTCAGTTTTTGGGCGGGTGGCACGCTGCAAGGCTTTATGGACAACAAGGAAATTCCCGCTTTGATGAACGCCTCGTCGAGCATTTCCCTATTCGGCAACCTTTGTGCTACGGGGTTGGTGGAATATCCTTTCGCTTACATCCACGAAGGTATGTATAATTTGCGTAACCTGCTGACGGCCTATGCCAAACTGAGTCTGCCTTTGGTGGGTGTCGTGAATCATCCGGGCTTTGCTTACATCGGCAACCCGACCATCAACAACGATGACTGGTTGGAGGGCAGCGAGACTTTTGCCAAATTCTTCTCGGGTGCTGCCACCGAATTGGGGCTTTTTCTGAACCTTCCCAACGACAACCGAATCGGTCTCGCCTATCGTTGGAACTACCTCAGCACGGGCAAAAAAGGCACCTACCGCTACGACAATGCCCTCCATAGCCTCAACTTATCCTTTATGTTCAGAATCAATTGATTGAAGCCATGAATAAACCATTTATCCTCATCGTTTTGGCTTTCGCCTTCACCTCTTGCGAGCGTGCCTTTATGGAAAAAGACGAACCCTCAAACCCCGTCAATGTGTTCGACTACCTTTGGAACCAAGTGGACCAGCAATATGCTTTCTTCGATGTGAAAAACGTCGATTGGGACTCGGTGCGCGAAGTGTATCGCCCGATGGTGAACGACAACATGTCGAATGACAGCCTTTTCCGCGTGTGCGCCGCCATGCTCAACACCTTGCAGGACGGTCACACCAACCTGATCGCAGGCTTCGACGTGTCGCGCAACGACTCGGTGTATTACAAGATGTATGCGGAGAAAAACATAGACGAAAATGTTGTTTTGCTTAACTATTTGACTGTCAATCATCACACTACGGGGAGTTTTATGCACAACGCCGTCCGCAACGGCGCGGTGGCCTATATCCGCTATTCGTCGTTCAGCGACTACATCAGCGAGGGAAGTTTGAAGTATTTGGTGAATCGTTACAAGAACTGCAAGGGTATGGTCATCGACTTGCGCCAAAACAGTGGCGGCAGCATCAGCAACATTGCTGCTTTGCTTAGCATTTTCTACAACCACAAGCAGCCTTTGTATCAATGCCAAGCGAAATCGGGACCTGCGCATGATGCCTTTGCCGATGCCGTGACGGTATATGCCGCTGACAGCAGCATTTTAGGGAAGAATAACGCCTACACCAAGCCCGTGGCAGTGCTCATTGACCGTGGCTCCTACAGCGCGACCTCGTTTTTTGCCATTTGCACGATGGCTTACGACAACATCCGGCTTTTCGGCGACTACTCTGGCGGCGGTCTTGGCCTGCCCAATGGCGGTGTCTTGCCCAATGGCTGGACCTATCGTTTCAGTACGACTCGCACCCTTGCCATCGATGGCCGAAACTACGAGAACGGCGTGCCGCCTGATGTGCGCGTCTTGTTAGACCCTGCCTGCACCGCGCAAGGCGTTGACAATGTGATTGAGGTGGCGGCGGAGTGGATTCTTGAATAGTTGAGAGTTTAGGGTTTAGAGTTTAGAGTTGTAGGGCTGTCACACCGTGGCAGCCGATCTATTTCGCGTTTTGTTCAATTGATGGTTAGCACCTTTTCATTGTAAATCCGATTGATCCAAAGGGCGAAGAATTTGTCGGTGACGGAGTATTCCCTATGGATTTCGGTGATGAGGTTCTGGTTGAGCAGTTGCCTGATGGCCGACTGTATCGCGCTGGCCGATTCCAAGTTGTGCTTTTTGGTGAAAGCTAAGGAAGTTACCCGTGAGGCCAAACCTTCGGCGGCGATGGCGTAAAGCAAGGGTTTTTGCTTTTCCGAAAGAGCGGAGAGGATTTCCATATAGGTGGTTTCCTTGTCGCTCAGAACACGGTCGATGGCCTCCATGATGGTGTCGAGCCGGCAAGTTCCGCCTTTGCCCGTGAGCGCAAAAGCCTCGTTGAACACCTTTTGCATATAGAAAGTGTGGCCCTTGAACAAATCGTAGACATAACGAAGGCTCTCATCGTCAACGTTTTTGCGCGATTCGTGGAACAATCTGCTGACGAAAGTCGAATAGACATCAAAAGGAATCTCGTTAAGTTCAAGAGTGTCAGCACTTTGATAGAATGGTCGCGCCGACGAACTGAACATCTGGGTCATAATGCTTCGCTCGCTGCCCGCAAACACAAAGTTGCAGTTTTGCATCTGCTGGATATAGCCACGCAGCAACGCTTCAACATTCTTTTCGGGGTAATGCGTGATTTGCTGGAACTCGTCGATGGCCATGATGCAAGGCTTGTTGGCTCGGTCGAGATAGTCGAAAATCTCCTCCAAAGTGAGTTCGGCATTAGCGATGTCGCCCAATTCCACGCCAAACGAAGGACTACCGTTCAAAGTGTCGATGCTGATGGTGCCACTCAGCGATTTCAAGGCCTGTATGAAGCCTTTTGCAAGCCTTTTTCCTCGCGGAACAAGCTCTTTATAGATACTTCTTCCCAAATTATAGGTGAATTCCCGCAGGTTTGAGGTATGCAAAATATCGACAAAAAAGGTAAAATACTCGTCGCTGATACGCACATCATCATAGCAATGGTGTATCAGTCCTGTCTTGCCCATCCTACGGGGTGAAATCAGCACTACATTGTTGCCATTTGTCAGATAATGAATGAGTTTGTCTGATTCTTTCTCGCGGTCACAGAAGAGTTCTGTCGGGATTTTTCCCATGATAATGAAGGGGTTTTTCTGTTTTGAAGCCATGATATTTCTGTTATTCGGCGGCAAAGATAATTATTTTATTAGAATTATGCTGAAAAAATAATTTTATTAGCATAAAAATTCATCGGAACATTTTAGGACACAAACAATAATTCCCCCATCTCTCCGTTAAAACGAATGTTTTAAACCATTTGAATTGAAATGAAACACCATTTTTTCCGCCAATGGCTCATGGTCATTGGCTTTGCGTTGGCCTGTTTGCCGGCTTTGGCCCAACGACGCACCATCAGTGGCTATGTGATGGACGCCGCCAGCAAGGAAACCCTCATCGGGGCGACCATTTTCGACAAGAACTCAGGGAAAGGCTGTGCCACAAACAGTTACGGCTTCTATACGCTGACTTTGAACCAAGGCCAAGTGGACTTGCAAATCTCATACGTGGGCTATACCCAACAGAACCAAACCCTCGACCTGAAGGAAAACACGAACCTCAACTTCATGCTCGAAACCAACACCACTTTGGACGAAGTGGTTGTGGAGGCCTCGCGAGCCACGGTGAGTGCCCGCAGCCCGCAGATGAGCGTGGTGGAACTGCCTGTTCAGCAAATCAAAAGCATCCCGACCTTGTTTGGCGAGACGGATGTCTTGAAAGCCATTCAGTTGCTGCCCGGAGTGCAGAACGGCTCGGAAGGCTCGGCGGGCATGTATGTGCGCGGCGGCGGCCCCGATGAGAACCTTTTGCTTTTGGACGGGGTGCCGGTCTATAACGTCAATCACATGCTCGGTTTCTTCTCCGTCTTCAATCCCGACGCGCTGAAGAATGTCACCTTATACAAAGGTAGCTTTCCGGCGCATTTCGGAGGCCGACTTTCGTCGGTGGTCGACATCCGCATGAAGGAAGGCGACATGCAGAAATACCACGGCAACGCCAGCATCGGCCTCATTTCGTCGAAGTTCAACTTTGAAGGCCCGATTGTGAAGGACAAACTGTCGTTCAACCTCTCGTATCGCCGCACCTACGGCGACCTGCTCATCAAGCCCGCCCTTTGGGTTGCTTCGTGGAGCGTGCCTGAAATCAGCAAACTGAGCGTGGGGTATTATTTTTACGATTTCAACGGCAAACTCAACTGGAAGATTTCGGACAAGGATCGCTTGTATTTGAGTTTCTACACCGGCGACGATGCCATCTATTTCGGAGTGAAAAACAAGGACTTCATTGCTGACGACACCGAATACACCCACCGCATCAAGCTCAACTGGAAATGGGGCAATAAGGTGGCCGCCCTGCGCTGGAACCATGTCATTTCGCAAAAACTGTTCATGGACGCTTCGTTCAACTACACGCAATACCGCCACAACCTCGGCATGGGCTTGATGGAAGAGGACACTTATCTGCCCACCAACACTGTGACGAAAAACGAGTTCAACATGGCCTACAAGTCGGGCATTAATGACTTTACGGCCAAGGTTGATTTTGCCTACACGCCCTTGCCCAACCATGAAATCCGCTTTGGCGGCAACTACACCTACCACATTTTCCGCCCCGAGGTGCAGTCGATGAAGATGGAAGAAGGGCAGCAGGCCATGATTGACACCGTCGTGGGTTCGCCGAATGTGTATGCTCACGAAACGGCCCTTTACGTCGAGGACAACATGACTTTCGGCGACATTTTCCGCGTGAACGCTGGCGTGCATTATTCCACTTTCACCGTTGAGGGCAAGACTTATCAAAGTGTGCAACCACGTTTGAGCACAAGCGTAATGTTGGCTTCCAATTTCTCGCTCAAGGCGGGCTATGCCTACATGACGCAATATGTTCATTTGCTGTCGAATAGCAGCCTCAGCCTGCCCACCGACTTGTGGGTGCCCGTCACGGCGAAAATCGTCCCGATGAACGCGCATCAATGGTCGGTTGGGGCGTTTTACGAGTTGCCGCGCCTGTTCGACGTTTCGGTAGAAGGCTACTATAAGACTATGGACAACTTGCTCGAATATAAGGATGGCGCATCGTTTTTCGGCTCCTCGGAGCGATGGGACGAGAAAGTTTGCATGGGCAAAGGCTGGGCATACGGCGTTGAGTTGCTCGTGCAGCGTAGTTTCGGCAAAACAACGGGTTGGATTGGCTACACTTGGGCACATTCCAAGCGGCAGTTCGACCGCGAGGGACAGATGATTAATAATGGAAAAGTGTTTCCGGCCAAATACGACCGTCGCCACGACATCAGCGTCACCGTGCAGCACAAGTTCAGCGACAAGTTCGACTTGAGCGGTACATGGGTTTTCAGCAGCGGCAATTGTGGCACGCTCGGAACGCAGGTTTATGAAGGATTGCCCAACGATTGGGGCGAATTCCAGCACATCAACGCCTTGGAGCGCAACAACTTCCGCATGGGCAACTATCATCGCCTCGACTTGGGTGCCAACTTGCACTTCCCGCTGAATCCGGGTTTGCTCACCCTCAATTTCAGCGTTTACAATACCTATAACCACAACAACCCCTTCCTCGTCTATACGGGCTATGTTTACAACGAATCCACCCAGCAAACCGAGAAAAAACTGATGCAAGTCAGCATATTTCCAATAATTCCTTCATTTAGTTTGAGTTATAAATTCTGAGTTATTATGTCACAAAACCTTCAAAACAAGCAAAATATAAAGAGAGTTATTTTGTTATTAATCAGCGCAATACTCCTTGCTTCCTGCGAAAAGGAAATCGAGTTCAAAGGCGAACAAATCGACCCGAAGTTGGTTATCAACAGCATCGTTGAGCCGGGACAGCCCGTGAAGGCTTACATCAGCAAGAGCATCTTCTTCCTCGACAACGATAGCAACATGCAAGCCCCTGATGACGTTGTGGCTACCCTCTTCGTGAACGGCAACCGCATCAGCGAACTGACACGGCAACCCGACACCGTTTGGACGGGTTATGAATACGTCGACATGGATAGCGTGAAGCCTATTTACAAGATAGTTCCCGCTTTCGTCAGCGAATATTGCCCCAACGAGGGCGATGTGGTCAAAATCACGGCCTCGGCCAATGGTTTCGATGATGTGGAGGCCACCACGAGCCCGCTGCCCAATGCCGTGGCTTGCTCAGTGACCGACAGCAAGATTTCCTATTGGGAATCTTACTATTCAACCAATTATGACGAATTTGGGAACGAGACCGACAGCACATTCCACATCTACTGCGAAATGGAATTGACCATAGAAATCACCGACCCCAATCCGGGGCAAACGGATTTCTTCAGGCTTCGTGCCAAAAGCGGAAGCTACGATGATGCCGACATGAACTACCTGTCGTATTTCGCCCAATACGACGACCCTGTTTTCAATCCGTTGGGCATTTCTGACAACGATTATTTCGATTTCAGCGATTTCAACATTTCGCCCCAAGGCGTATTCACCGACTTGCTTTTCGACGGCAAGACATACCAAATCAAGATGCCGTTTAATGTGTCAATGAACAAAAACGAAGAAGCCGACCCCGACTTCTTCCGCATCGTCTTGGTGATGGAACACCTCGGAAAGGAATACTACAACTACCTGAGCACCTGCGAACAAGGCAGCGAGATAGACCAGTTCTTTGCCGAACCTGTCCAGACGTATACCAACGTGAACGGCGGCTACGGCATTGTGGCTGCACATACGGTTGACACGGTTTGGATGGAGTTGCCGCTGAGGGAACAATAATTGAACTTTTTTTGCGCCATTTCAATTTTCTTTTTACATTTGCGCCAACTATTCAACAGTTCAACAGTTCAACAATTCAACAGTTCAACAATCATCAATTAATTATCACCAACATGGACTTAACCAACATCTTAGGTGCTTTGACGGGCAACGATGCCGTAGGCACCATCGCAAAAAAATTCAACCTCGACTCGAAGCAAGTGTCTTCGGTCATCACTAATGCTTTGCCGTCCATCATGGGCGCAATGCAGCAGAACGCCTCCACCGAAGGCGGCGCGGCAGCCTTGGCCAAGGCCTTGGGCGACCATGCCGGCAATGCGGGCAACATCATCAGTAACCTGAAGGGGGCTGACCTCACTGACGGCTCCAAGATTTTGGGTCACATCTTCGGTGGCAACCTCACCAATGTGTTGGGCGGCATCTCTCAAAAGACTGGTGTGGCTTCCAATGCAGTGAGCAACATCCTCGCCTCCATTGCCCCGAGCATCCTCGCCCTCTTGGGCAAGCAGAACGGCAATTCGGGCGCGGCTGGCCTTGCGGGTTTGCTGGGTGGCCTCCTCGGTGGCGGTCAGCAAAGCGGCGGCCTCGGCAGCATCCTCGGCGCAGCCATGAAGGACAAGGACGGCGACGGCAAGCCCGACATCTTGGGCGGCTTGGGAAGCCTGTTCGGGAAGTAATAAACCCTATTTGAAAAGAAGATTTTCCACACATTATGAAAAGCGATTCATCATGCAAAAAAGCAGTATGCGCTGTCCTATCCGTTCTTTTCCTGAGCGTCATGTGGACAACGCATCTGAATGCACAAGAAGTTTTCCCCGTAGGGAGTTTTTATTACCAAATCAATGATGACGGTGTTTCCGTAACGATTATGAGCCATATCGACGGCCCTTCAGCGACTGGTGAGATAAGCATCCCGACAAGCATCAGTTATAATGGGAACAACTATGCCGTGACCAGGATTGGGAAAAACGCTTTCATATCGTGCGGAAACCTGACAGGTCTTTTGACTATTCCCAATACGGTGACCTATCTCGGTGAAAACGCATTCTTGGGTTGCAGCGGATTGACTGGATTAGACCTTGGCAACTCCGTGGACACCATAGCATCCGCAGCATTTTATGGCTGCAAAGGTCTTACTGGCTCACTGACTATTCCCAATTCGGTGAAGGTCATGGAGACGGCTTCATTCTATGGTTGCAAGGGGTTTACTGGCTCGCTGACAATCGGAAACGGTTTGGAACGCATCGAAAAGGCGGCGTTTTATAGGTGTAGCGGTTTTTCCAGTTTGGATCTCGGTGATGCGGTGACATCCATTGGCGTTTCTGCCTTTTGGGGGTGCACAGGTTTCACCGGTTCATTGACCATCCCTAATTCCGTGACCAGTATTGAGCCAAATGCGTTCAACAATTGCAGCGGTTTCACTGATACGCTGACTCTTGGAAGCGCATTGGAAAGCATTGGTGGAATGGCATTCTATCAATGCAGTGGTTTCACTGAAGTCGTTTCCTTGGCAACGGTACCGCCTGTGTTTTCATTCGATGAGGTGTTTGAGGGATTCACCTGCACAACGCTCACTGTACCTTGCCAATGCATCCCTGCCTACCAAAACTCGGATTGGAATGGCTATTTCACCACAATCGTCGACGATTGCAATTCTGTACAAGAACTTGATAAACAGACAGTAACCGTCTATCCCAATCCGACCAGTGGGACAATCCAAATTGAGGCTGAAAACATCGAAGCCATCAGCATTTACAATATGTTGGGTGAAAAGTTGTTTGAGACTTCAGCAAGCGGCAACAACGTTGTCTACGATTTCAGTCCTTATGAAGCAGGCGTTTATATCCTCAAAATCCAAACAAAGAAAGGGATTTTGACAAAACGGGTCTTGGTAAAAGGCAAATGAAAAAAGGCGGTCGTTGATGTGACCGCCTTTTGTTTTATTCCACAATTGTCATCTCCTCAATCAAGTGCCCTGCACCGGCAAACTTGTCGATGATGAAAAGCACATAGCGGATGTCGACGCTGATGTTGCGGCAGATGTCGGGGTCGTAGATGAGGTCGCTCATCGTGCCTTCCCAGCAACGGTCGAAGTTGAGGCCCAAGAGTTGTCCTTCGGCGTTCAGAATCGGGCTGCCCGAGTTGCCGCCAGTGGTGTGTACGCTCGCGGTGAAGGCAACGTGCATCTTCCCGTCTTTGTCGGCATAGCGGCCATAGTCCTTATTATTAAAGAGTTCCTTCAGGCGCGGCTCCACCACATAATCGTAAATGTCAGGGTTTTCCTTCTCCATGATGCCTTCAAGCGTGGTGAAATGCTTGTAGGTTTTTCCGTCTTGCGGCTTGAAGCCTTCCACCTTGCCGTAGGTGACGCGCAGCGTGAAGTTGGCGTCAGGGAAAAGGCGCTTCTCAGGCTGCATGTCCATTTGGCCTTTCATATAGATACGTTGCAGGCGGTCGATGTTGGTGTTGATTTCCGAAATGTGGTCGTAAACCTCGTTGCGGTAGAACCCGATGAGGCTTTGATACACCTTCAAAGCGGGGTCGTTGGCCAATTTCTTGGCTTTGTTGGCCTTGAAGTTGTCCAAGAAATCATTCACTTTGGCCTCGTCGGTAAACATCGACTTGTTAAACAGGTTGTCGACATAACTGTCCACATCCTTGATTTCGTTGAGGAAAGCCGGACGGAAATCGGCGGATTGGGCCTTCAAGTATTCGTTGAGCAACATGGCGGCCACTTCGCGGTCAATAGGTTCGTAATAGTCTTTGAAGAAGTTGGCGGAAGCCGTCTTCAACGAAGCAATCATCTTGTCGATTTCCTCTTGCGGCGTGTCTTTGGTCACTTCGGAGAGGCGGGCGAAACGTCCGGCAAAGTTGATGAGTTCGATGCGCAGTCCGGCCTCGGCCAAATAGGTGTAAGCCAACTCGTAAGGCTTCAAATCAAAATAGTTTTTCTTGAAGTCTTTCAGCAGGTCGATGTACATGTAGCGGTTGCGCGCACCCAAGGCCCATTCCTGGAAGTCCTTCTCGAAGGCGCGTTTTTTCTCCACGCCGTGGAAGTGGTTGATGCCCTCGGTCACGCCCATCCATTTCTTCCAGCCGTTGCCGATGTTGGCGTGTTTGGCGGCGTATTGGATGCGCACCTTGGGGTCTTGCTCCTGATATTTGTTGTAGATGTCGAGCACCTTGCCGCGCAAGTCAACCCTGATGGGGTCGATGAGGTTGGCTTCTTGGTCGACGGCCACGGCGGGCAGGTATTCGTTGGTATGGGCGGGATAGCCGAACACGAAGGCGAAGTCGCCTTCCTCGGCACCTTTCAGGGAAATTTCGAGGTGCTTGGCGGGCTTGTAAGGCACATTGTCCTTGCTGTAGTCGGCGGGGCGACCGTTCTTGTCGGCATAAACGCGGAACACGCTGAAGTCGCCCGTGTGGCGCGGCCAAACCCAGTTGTCGGTGTCGCCGCCAAACTTGCCGATGTTGCTCGGCGGGCAACCCACGAGGCGTACATCGGTATAGACCTCGTTGAGCATGAGATAATACTCATTGCCCAAGAAGAAAGGCTCGATTCTGACCTTGTATTGGGTCTCTTTCTCGATCTGTGCCTTGATTTTCTTCATGTTTTCGTCAATCTTGGCCTTACGCTCGTCTTCGGGCGTGTCGATGGTGATGCCTTCAAGCACTTGCTTGGTCACATCGCGCATCTCGCGGAGGAAAATGACGCTGAGGCCAGGGCAAGGCAGTTCCTCGCCACGGTTCATGGCCCAGAAGCCGTTGGTGAGGTAGTCGTGCTCAACGGAACTGTGCTTTTGGATGTAGCCGTAGCCGCAGTGGTGGTTGGTGAGCAGCAGGCCTTGGTCGCTGACGATTTCGCCTGTGCAGCCTCCGCCAAAGAGCACGATGGCGTCTTTCAGGCTACTGTGGTTGATGCTGTAGATGTCTTCAGCGGTGATTTTCATGCCCATTTCCTGCATTTCCTTCTCGTTGTATTGCAGCAACATGGGAATCCACATACCTTCGCCGGCCTTCGCTATGCCGACCGAAAGCATGAGGATGAGGGTGATAAGTAATGATAAACGTTTCATTGGATGTTGAATTGTTGATTGTTTAAATGTTGAATTGTTGGGGCAAAAATAATCAATTCTTTGATACGCTCAAAATTTCCATGTTTTTGTTTCGTTTTGACGGCAGGGGTTCCATTACATTCCACCCCTGCCTACGAGCAGGTATTTCAATCCCAAAAATAAAACCAACTCACCACACGGCAAAACACCTCACGCCACCAAGCCTGTTTCAGTTCGAGGTCGACGTCTTTGGTGCGGCTGCGGAAAACATGGAACTTGTAGAAAAAATTATGCGACCGCCATTCGCACACCTGCGACTCTATATCGCGCTGGTTGACAGCCATTTCAGAATTAACCGAATCACGCAAACTTTCCAAATAAGCCCGCATGTCGGCCTTGCTTTTCACCTTGCACGAATCGTTGATGTGCGTGTTGGTCGGGGTTGCTATGGCATTGGAAAGGTCTATCATTCAGCAGGTTTGAAGACATGGCGTTGCGTGAGCATGAGCAAGAAGGCAAGCAAGGCACCGAGCACATCTGAAATGGTCATCGAGGCCCAAACACCCGTCAGGCCGTTGCCGCCCGCATTAATGAACAAGGTGGGAACAAGGTAAATCATCGGGGCGAGGAACAGCACCTGCCGCGACAGGCTCGTGACGATGGCAATCCACGGCTTATCAATGCTTTGGAAGAAGTTGGAATTGGTGATGGTGAAGCCCACCAAAGGGAACATCACCAACATAAAGCGCATGGCCGGCACCGCAATTCGGATGAGTTCGTCCTCCTTGGTGAAAGCCCGCAACAGGATTTGAGGAATGGTCAAGGCCAACAATGCCCCTGCAAGACCAATCAGCACATTCACTTTCATGGTCAAAGTGTAGACGGATTTCAGCCTATGTGGATGGCCTGCGCCATAATTATAACCCGCAATGGGTTGCATCCCTTGACAAACGCCGAGAATGAGCATCACACTAAGGCTGCCAAAGGTGTTGACGATTCCGTAAGCCCCCACAGCAAGGTCGCCGCCATAATGGATGAGTTGCTTGTTGAGCAGCGCGACCACACCCGAAGCGGCCACATTCATCAGGAAAGGACTCATGCCGATAAGCAGAATATTGCGGAAAATGTAGAGTTTAGGCTGCCACGAATGGCGACGGAAACGGATGAAGGAACTTCGTTGCAGAAAGTGCCAAATGGCAACAACACCCGTACAACTCATTGAGATGGTTGTGGCCCATGCCGCACCCGCAATACCCCAATCCAAAGCGAAAATGAATAAAGCATCAAGGGCGATGTTAAGGATAGCCCCGCTTACCATAATCCACATCGACTTTTTGGGATAGCCCGTGGCGCGAATCAAGCCGGTAAGGTTGAAGGTGACGGTGGTCATGAACATGCCGGGCAACACAATATCCATGTATTCGCGGGCGTATGCGATGGTATCCGCCGATGCGCCAAACATGGTCAGAATCTTGTCCATGAAAATGTAACCGCCTGTGACAAAGAGGAAACCGAAGATGAAAGTCAGCAACATACTATTGCCCAAAATGTCTTCGGCCCATTTGTAGTCCTTCTTGCCGAGCACAATCGACATGCGGGCAGAAGAACCCACACCCACCAACGAGCCAAAGGCATGGATGATGTTCATAATGGGCATGGTGATGGCCAAGCCCGCAATGGCGAGCGCACCCACGCATTGCCCCAAAAACATACGGTCGACGATGTTATACACCGAGGCAATAATCTGGCTGACGATGCTCGGCAGCGCATACATCCACAGCAAATGGCTGATACTCTTGGTTTCTAACTCCTTTGTCCTGTCAAGTTGATTCATTCCAAGCGATTTTGAGCCTGCAAAAGTAATGAAAATCTGCAAAAACATATTTGGAATAATTGTCGACTTAGGCTATTTCGTTACAAATGTGTATCTTTGTGGCCTAAAACACGCTGCCATGATACCCATGAGACTCTACACCGCAGGCATTGCCGATTTTGAAAGCATCAGACAGGACGGACGCATCTATGTGGACAAAACAGACCTTATCTACAAACTGACAAAAGAATCGAAATTCGTCTTCCTCAGTCGTCCGCGCAGGTTCGGCAAAAGTTTGCTTTGCAGCACCTTGAAGTATTACTTCCAAGGCCGCAAAGACCTCTTTGAAGGATTGGCCATCGCCGATTTGGAAAAAGACTGGGAACATTACCCTGTATTGCATTTCGACTTGAGCCGCTGCAAAAACCAACCCAGCACGAAAGAAATCATAGTTGCCTTAGAGATGCAACTGAAAGACTACGAAACCTTATATGGCAGGGACGAAGACGAAACCACGCCAGGATTGCGTTTCGCGGGACTTATCAAACGTGTACATAGACAGACCGGTCTGAAAGCTGTCGTCATTCTCGATGAATACGACGCTCCCCTTTTGGACTACCTGCACCAACCCGAGCCACTGAAGGAAGTGCGCCGCATCATGCAGGAATTCTATCAGGTGGTAAAAGCCTGCGACGCCGACGAGCAGTTTGTCTTCATCACCGGTATCACCAAGTTCAGCCAATTGAGCATCTTTTCCACGCTAAACAATCTGCGCAATATCTCCATGATGCCCCAATACTCGGCGCTGTGCGGCATCACCAAGGCCGAACTGCAAACCGTTTTCGACGAAGACATCCAGACCTTGGCCGAACGCTACAAATGCACAAAAGAAACCATGTTTGAGATGCTGAAGCAACAGTATGACGGCTACCACTTCAGCAATGAGTCGGACGACATCTTCAATCCGTTTAGCCTGATGAATGTGTTCACCGACCAATGGCTTGACTATTACTGGTTCGGCAGCGGAACGCCCACCTTCCTCTTCGAGGCGATGAAACGCTTCAACACGAACTTGCTTGAACTGGAGCAACTCAATGTGCCTTCCTCGCAGTTCGACGTGCCCACCGAGGCCATGACTTCGGCCTTGCCCTTGCTCTATCAGGCAGGCTATCTCACCATCAAGGGCTATGATTTCTACAGCAGGAACTACATCCTCGACTTCCCCAATGCCGAGGTGAAAGTGGGCTTCATGGACAATTTCCTTTCCTCGATGATGGGCATCTACAACGCCAACACGCAGGGCTTTGCAGGCAATTTCTACGCCAGTTTGATTCACCACGACATAGAAGGCGCCTTGAAACTGATGCAAGCCTTCTTCGCCTCGATTCCTTACCTCGACTTCGGCGAAAAGGAACTTGACGACATCGCCAAATACGAGGCCTATTACGAG
>CACZDU010000017.1:0-54087 GCA_902780055.1 uncultured Bacteroidia bacterium
GTTCATTATTGGAACGATAAGTTCACGAAGTTATGTCTTGGGCGACAAGATGCGTGTTGAGGCAAATAGGGATGACAATCAATTCATCACTTGGAGCGATGGAAAAACGGACTGGACCTACGATTTTGGAAAGAACCAAATTGAAATCACCAACGCAAAACCCAAGGAAGAAACCGAAACGGACGGCGACACTAAGTTGTTCAAGGGCATCACAGACGGTTATGACATCAAAATCGACAAGGAAACTGCCAACGAATGGCACATCCGCTGCAAGAGGTCGAGGTCGAATCCCAACAAGGACGCTCCCAAAAGGATGGATTTGGTTGTGGCCAAAGGGACCTATTGGCCTGTCAGTCTGACCACAAGCGTCACAGCTGCCTCGGTGACCATGCGCGACATTTCCTTTGGTGTCACCGAAGAGCAAGTCACTTTCGACCCGAAGAAATACCCGAAAGCCACTATTGTTGACAAGCGGCAATAACACATCCAACCAGTGTTTTCTTGAAAACTCTTTCCTTAAATCGATTTAAAGTCTTGAATAGCAGTATATTGGAAATTATTGCTTATGCTGCTATGCTGTCAGGGCATATTACGAAATTCTATTTCTGCCATTTTACCCAGACTGCGGCCACATGGCCAACGGCAACCTTGTTCACCGTTGCAAGAAGGGTGATTTCCTTCCACCAGTTACTGCTGATGTTCGGCAAGTTCGCGTTTCCGCTTTTTGCCTTTATGCTCGTTGTGGGTTTCGAGAAAACACACAACAGGAAAAAATAGACTTATAGCTCATTTTGCAGGCTGCGACAAGAGGTGAAGCCCAATGGATAAAGGCGATTCCATCGATTGAAACGTTTCAGGGGCAAAATTGAGGTTCAAAACCTGCCAATGGGTCAAATTGCAGGCTGCGACACATCTTGAACGCAGTCAATTGTTACCTTTGCCGCAATTTGAAAACCTCAAAAAACGGTCTTATGAACAAAAAAATGCCCGTCGTGCGGCTCGCGGATAACCAAGCGCAACGGCACCAGGAACGGGAAACAGCTTTACAAGTGCATGGCCTGCGGACACCAGTTCCGCGCAGGTGACACGATGACTGACAAGGAGCTTTGGACGCTCTACCAAGCCGGCAAGCAGACGGTCGGCGAGATAGCCGCCATCACGGGGAAAAGCCCTTCGACCATCAAGCGCAGGCTGCGTGGAATCCACATCAAGTGGGAACAGCCCCGCCTTGACGGAAGGGGCGGGTTCGTCCACCTTGACGTGACCTACTGGGGGCGCAACTGGGGCGTGCTGCTTGCCTTGGACGATGCCACATGCCGTCCCCTCTACGTGGCCTTCGTCAAGCACGAGACCGTGGCAGACTACGTGAAAGCCGTGGAGACGATAACGGGCATGGGCTACGCCATCAGGGGAATCGTCATCGACGGAATGCGTAGCTTGTTCGACACCTTCCCACAGCACAGGATCCAGATGTGCCAGTTCCACATGCGTTCAATCGTCGACCGCTACCTCACAAAGAAGCCGAGGCTCAAGGCCGCGCCAGACGACAAGCAAGCGGACAGGCAAGTCGCACTACACCCACAAGCGTCTTCGGACTGCCATGAACAGCATAGCCTTCTACCTGCCGTATCTCTTCACCTGTCAGGAGAAGGACTGTGATGGGATGCCCAACACGAACAACAAGATAGAGGGCGTGTTCACCGACCTGGAGAAGAACCTGAACAACCACAGCGGCATGGGCGAGGCCGGGCGAAAGAGATTCATCAGTGGGTTTTTCTTGGCATTGGCGGACAATCAAGCATCTCACAACGGCAAGGCCGCACCCTGAATGTAGGATGCGGCCAATGACTTGCCGTCATGTCGCACAGCCTATTCCTCACGGGGTTGCTCCCCAGCAGAGCCCCGCTATGCTTCGGCTGCGCGGCAAAGATAGCGACTTGGAACAAATAACCGACGTCTGGCATCAAATTATCAGCCTGCAAAATGACCCATTGGACTACAACTCGTTTTTTCCATCCTGCATTTTGACCTATACGCCAGAAAAATTTGTGCGTTCAAACAGAAACCCCTAATTTTGCCGCAACAAACAAATAGAAGATTCGAAGTAGTTCAATTCAACAAATCGAAGATTCAACGCAGTTAATTCAACAATCAACAATTAAACATCATCGCTATGGGTAAATTTATGCAAGAATTCAAGGAGTTTGCCATGAAGGGCAACGTTATGGACATGGCTGTCGGTGTGGTCATCGGCGGCGCGTTTGGGAAAATCGTTTCCTCGTTGGTGTCCGACATCATCATGCCGCTCATCGGTGCCATCACGGGTGGTCTCAACTTCACCGACTGGAAGTGGGTCATCCGCGAGGCTGTCATGGAAGGCGAAACCGTCGTGAAGCCCGAACTGTGCATGACTTGGGGCAACTTCCTGCAAGTCATCTTCGACTTCATCATCATTGCCTTCTCCATCTTCATGGTTATCAAAGGCATCAACAGCATGAAGCGCAAAGAGGAAGAAAAACCCGCCGAGCCTGCTGCTCCCGCCGGCCCGACGCAAGAAGAACTCCTCGCCGAAATCCGCGACCTGCTGAAGAACAAATGATTTCTGGCGGACTTGAACCGAAATGGGGTGTGCCTGACGCAAGGCACGCCCTATTTGTGTTTCGCGGTTTGCAAACATTTTGCTAATTTTGCAGCCAAAATTCAAACCATGTCAAGAAACGAGCAAGAACTGCAAGGCGTTACGCTGTTGGGCAACCAAAACACCCAATATAATTACGACTATACACCCGAAGTGTTAGAGGTGTTTGAGAACAAACATCCTGAAAACGACTATCTTGTGACTTTGGATTGCCCCGAATTTACCTCGCTTTGTCCCAAAACAGGCCAGCCCGACTTCGGACACCTTATTATTAATTACATCCCGCGCACGCTGATGGTGGAGAGCAAGAGCCTGAAACTCTACCTCTTCAGTTTCCGCAACCACGGCGACTTCCACGAAGACTGCGTGAACATCATTATGAAAGACTTGGTCAAGCTGATGGATCCTAAGTATCTGGAAGTTATCGGGTTGTTCAATCCTCGCGGCGGCATTTCCATCAAACCTTTTGCCAACTATGGCGACAGTGAACACCAAGACATGGTTAGGCAACGCCTTTTGGCTAATTTCCATAACCAATAGTTATAATATGAATACAAACTACGGATTGCACGGATGCAACGGATTTTCGAATTCAATTTCCATTATTATATCAGTAAAATCCGTTAAATCCGTAGTTAAAGATTGAAAAAATGAAAGACGCAGTAATCATCATCTCCGGCGGCATGGACTCGACCACGATGCTCTACGAATACAAGGACGAAATCGCCTTGGCCATCACTTTTGACTATGGTTCAACGCAAAACGGTCGCGAGCGCGTGTGTGCCGTCACACACTGCCAACGTTTGGGAATCAAGCATATCATTGTTCCGTTGGAATTTATGCACCGCTATTTCAAGAGTGCCTTGTTAATGACTGCCGATGACATTCCCGAAGGCAACTATGACGACGAGAACATGAAATCGACGGTGGTGCCGTTCCGCAACGGCATCATGCTCGCCATCGCTGCTGGCATCGCCGAGAGCAACGGCCTGAAGCGCGTGATGATTGCCAACCACGCCGGCGACCACAGCATCTATCCCGACTGCCGCCCAGGCTTTGTCAATGCCATGTCGGAGGCCATGTCAGCGGGAACATACGAGAATATCACGGTTTTTGCGCCCTATACTTACCTGAGTAAGAAGGAAATTGCAGAGCATGGCAAGGCTTTGGGTATCGATTATACCGAGACCTATTCCTGTTACAAAGGCGGCGAGAAGCACTGCGGCAAATGCGGCACCTGCCGTGAGCGCCGCCAAGCCCTGCAAGACGCTGGAATTGAAGACCATACTGAGTACGAAACAAATATAATATGAAAAAGAAACTACGAATTGTACGAATTTTGCGAATATCAATATGTGAATTTTGCGGCCAAAGCTGCAAATTCGTACCAATTGGCAACGAAGTTGCAAAATTCTATCCGAAATAATTCGTTTCATCCGTGAAATTCGTAGTTAAAAAAATGGAATCAAATGTATTACGTCAGAAAAACCTTAGAAATATCCTCGTGCCACCAGCTCTACCTCGACTATGAGAGCAAGTGCGAGAACCTGCACGGCCACAACTGGAAAGTGAATGTGTATTGCCGTGCCGAGCAATTGGACAGCAACGGCATGGTGTGCGACTTCACCGAAATCAAACGACTGATTCACGGAAAGATAGACCATACCAACTTGAACGAAGTCCTCGATTTCAATCCGACAGCCGAGAATTTGGCCAAATGGATTGTCGATACCGTTCCGAACTGCTACCGCGCCGATGTGTGGGAGTCTCGCGACAACAAGGCTTCCTACATCAAGGACGACGCGCCGCAGAATTTTGATTAAGGAATAGTGAACTACGGATTATACGGATTGAACGGATATTCAATGAAAGGATTTTGCAGTTAAAGCTGCGGATTGGTACAGATTTCTCCAGATGATAACTATCCGTATCAATTGGACGCTTGCGTCACTAAATTATTCGGAAGCCATCTGTCAAATCTGTGGAATCCGTAGTTAAATAATCGATGTCTAATGTATCGAATAAACGAAATATTTTACTCATTGCAAGGCGAGGGCTTCCATACGGGAACGCCCGCCGTTTTCGTGCGTTTCAGCGGCTGCAATTTGCGCTGTTCTTTTTGCGACACCCAACACCAAGCAGGGGAGATGCTTTCTTTGCAAGAGATTGTAAACGAGGTAAATAAATATTCTATTGCCCCCTTGCTCGTACTTACTGGCGGCGAACCGTCGTTGTTCATTGATGAGGCTTTCGTGGCCGAATTGAAGCAAAAAACGGGAAAAAGAATCGCCATCGAGACCAACGGCACGCGCCCTTTGCCCACCAATCTCGATTGGGTGACTTTTTCGCCCAAGACAGCCTTCGATGGCGGCGATTTAGAACCTTGTGTTTTAACGTATTGCGACGAGTTGAAAGTGGTCTATCTCGGTCAGCATTTGGCGCAATATGATGATATTGAGGCTAAATACCGTTTTTTGCAGCCTTGTTTTGTTGAGAATTTGGAACAACGGAAAGCCAATATGCAGGCCTGTGTTGAGGCTGTGAAACGCCACCCGAATTGGCGGCTTTCGTTGCAGATTCATAGGGCGTTGAATATTCCGTAGCAGAAGAACTGTCTTGAAAATCAGAGGCAATTGTTTTGCATGAAGCGAAAAAGTAGTATCTTTGCAGCATAACTATCCAATTGCTCCATTATGCAAAACCTACCCATCGGACTACAGAGTTTTGCGAGCCTCAGAACTGACGGTTTCGCCTACGTCGACAAGACCAAACTCGTTTATGACCTCACCCATAACGGAAAGTATATTTTCCTCTCCCGCCCACGAAGGTTCGGGAAAAGTCTTTTGATTTCAACCTTGAAGGCCTATTTTCAAGGGAAAAAAGAATTGTTTGAGGGGTTGGCAATCTCAGAATTGGAACAGACTTGGGAATCTTATCCGGTTCTGCATTTGGACCTGAATGTGGGAATCTATAATTCGGTTCAAGGTCTTCAGGAGGCTCTGAAATCGAATCTCAACATTATGGAAAAAACACACGGTGTCGCAAAAGAAAGCGATGATAACGCCCAGCGTTTCAAGGAACTCATTTGGAATGTGGCTGCCAAAACAGGCAAACCAGTCGTCATCCTCGTGGACGAATACGACAAACCGCTCATCGAGGCCATCGACAATGAGCCACTGCAACAGGAATACCGTTCCATTCTGAAAGCGTTTTATGGCAACATCAAGACCTGCGACGAGTTTATTCGTTTCGTCATGCTCACGGGCGTTTCAAAGTTCTCCAAAATCAGCCTGTTCAGCGATCTTAACAACCTGACAGACATTTCGTTGGATGAACGCTACGCCGACATTTGCGGCCTTACCGCCGAGGAAATTGAGCGTCATTTCAGCGAACATCTTGAAGCGTTTGCCCAAAAGGAAGGCACCGACAAGGCCGCCATCATGGAAGAAATGCGAAAGATGTACGATGGTTATCATTTCTCAAAAAGTGCATCGAAAGATATGTACAATCCGTTCAGCGTACTCAATGCGCTGAATAGGTGCGATTTTGAAAACTATTGGTTTTCGACCGGCACGCCGACCTTCCTCATTAAACTGCTGCAAAACGGCAACTACGACCTGCGGGATTTCTCCTATGGGAACATTTTGGCTAATGACCTCGCCGCCAAGGAAAGTTTGACCAAAGAGCCAATAGCAATGTTCTATCAAACTGGTTATCTGACTATTAAAGGATACGACAAGGAGTTTGGTAGTTACAGTCTCGGCTTCCCAAATCGAGAAGTGGAGCAGAGTTTCCTCAATTTCCTGCTGCCGCGCTATACGGGAAACACCGATAACCGTTCTTCGGCTTTCATTGAGTATTTTGTGCGCGACCTCCGCAAAGGTGACATCGAGAGTTTCCTGAATCGGATGAAGACTTTTTTCGCCGACACGCCATACGAATTGGTTCGCGACTTGGAAAACCACTACCAAACCGTGATGTTCACCATTTTCCGCCTGATGGGATATTACACGATTGCCGAATACCACACTTCAAATGGGCGCATTGATATGGTGGTGAAGACCCAACAATATGCATACGTCTTTGAGTTCAAGTTCAATAAGACTGCTGCGGAGGCTTTGGCGCAAATCAACACGAAGGATTATCCTTTGCCTTTCCAATTTGAGGGTCGCAAGGTTTTCAAAGTGGGGGTCAATTTCTCGAAAGAAACCCGAAACATCGACGATTGCATTTGGGAGCCGTTGGAGGCTTAGTGCTTTCGTCCCCAATACCCTTTTTTCGGCTCACTATAGATGAGGAACACCGCCGGCTTCTTGTTCAAGTCGCCTTCGAAGGTTTTCCATGTCCCGATGTCTTGACTGATAATAAGTTCGTCCTCGCAAGTGAGGTTGCAGGCTATGCAAAGCCTTGTGGCGGGGTGGAGGTTTTTGCAAAGGTCTTGCAACATGGCGTTGTTGCGGAAAGGTGTTTCGATGAACAATTCCGTTTCGTTGTTGGCCAATGAGCGGCGTTCCAAGTCCTTGATGGCGTTTTGCCTTTCGGGACTTTTGATGGGCAGGTAACCGTGGAAGGCGAAGGCTTGTCCGTTGAATCCCGAAGCCATCAGTGCCAAAATCATGGCATTGGGTCCGACCAGGGGAACCACTTGAATACCAGCGGAATGTGCCAAATCCACCACCAAAGCGCCCGGGTCGGCGACGCAAGGTGTGCCGGCTTCCGACATCAAGCCCATGTCCTCACCTTGAAGGCATGCGCCGAGGTGCTCCATCAAGTCGAGGTTGCGGGCGTTGTGCTTGTCCAATTCGATGAAATTGATGTCATCGATAGGGCTGTCCATTCCGATGCGGCTCAACACGCGGCGCGAAGTGCGGGTGTTTTCCACAACGAAGTGTTTCAATCGTTTCACAATCTCAAGTGTCCCGACAGGAATCACTTGCTCTGGTTTGGTGGCACCGAGCAGGTTGGGCACGAGGTATAGTTTTCCGAAGTTGTTGGTCATAAGGGAGTTATTGCAAGGCGATTTTCTTTTCAATGTCGGCAAACATCACCTTGAACTGCTTGTCGGTCTCCAATTGGTTGGCGATGGTCTTGCAGGCGTGATACACCGTGGCGTGGTCTTTCTTGCCGCATTGTTGCCCGATGGAGGCGAGGCTGGCGTTGGAGTATTTCTTCGAGAGGAACATGGCGATTTGTCGTGCCTGCACCACTTGCCGCTTGCGCGTGTTGAGCACCATCTGCTCCGGCGAAATTTTGAAATAGTCGCACACGATGTTGATGATGTATTCCACCGAAACCTCCTTGACCGTGTTGCGCACGAAACGCTCGATGATTTCCTTCGCCATGTCGAGGTTGATGGCCTTCTTGTTGAGCAGCGACTGCGCCATCAGCGAGTTCATCACGCCTTCAAGTTCGCGGATGTTGTTGCGCACATTGCTGGCAATGTATTGCACCACTTCATCAGGGAAGGTGATGCCGTTGTCATAGAGTTTTTCGCGGATGATGGAAGTGCGAGTCGGCAGGTCGGGCACCTGAAGTTCGGCGGGAAGGCCCCACTTGAAGCGCGAAAGCAGCCGTTCTTCCATGCCTTGAAGGTCGGAGGGGAACTTGTCGCTGGTGATGACAATCTGTTTGTTGTTTTGCTGCAAGTGGTTGAAAATGTGGAAGAAAACATCCTGAGTGCCAGCCTTTCCCGAAAGGAATTGGATGTCGTCGACGATGAGCACGTCAATCATCTGGTAGAAATTGATGAAATCGGGGCGGTTGTTGTTTTTGTTGGCCGACACATACTGGGTGGAAAGTTGTTCGGCCTGCACATAAAGTACGGTCTTTTCTGGATGCAAACGCTTGGTTTCCAATCCGATGGCGTGGCAAAGATGGGTTTTCCCAAGTCCAGTGCCGCTGTAAATGACCAAGGGATTGAACGCATTTTTTCCGGGTTCGCGGGCGATTTCAAGGCCGGCTGAACGCGCCAAACGGTTACATTCGCCTTCGATGAAATTGTCGAAAGTGTAGTTTTCGTTGAGTTGCGAGTCGATTTGCAGTTTCTTTAGTCCGGGGATGACAAACGGATTGATGGGGCCTTCCGAAAGCCGTTGCGGAGCAGGCTGACCGAGAGGATTCTTCGGGAAATTGCGGTTGGAACTTGGCAAAGTGATGGAGCCTGAACTGTTTGCGCTGTCGACAGGCATCGTGTAGGCTAATTTTCCCTTCGCACCGACGAAACGTTTGATAGCCGTCCGAAGGTGGTCGATGTAATGCTCCTCAAGGTATTCGTAGAAAAACTGAGTGGGCACCTGAAGGGTGAGCACGTCGTCGAAAAGAGAGATGGGTACGATGGGTTCAAACCAAGTCTTGTAGCCCTGTTCCGTGACGTTATCCTTGATCACAGACAGACATTTATTCCATATCTCGACATGGTTACTCATCGTCGTTTATGCCTAATTTGTTGTATTTCAAACTACTTTTTGGGGTAGAAAGGGTGTCTCGTTTTCCCGTTTTCGGGCTTTTTTCGACCTTGCAAAGGTAAATGATTAATTGTTTATAAAAAAATCAAAATCCTATTGACTTTCAATTTTCTTTTTCAAAAATTACGAGGATTTCGGTCTCAGAAAACTCAAATACTCTGTAATTTGCTGTTTTACATGGTTTTGATATGCGCTATTTTTACCCCGAACAAATTGCAAAATTTTTCCGAAATTCTTGAAGCGTCATTTTTCCTTGTTGAAAACTCCAAATAGCAGTCCAATTCGAAGCGCGGATTCACTTGTTCCAGATTTTCCTCTTTTAGGATGCGCATCACCTCATTCATCAGCGGGTACTCGAACTCCAAACTGTAAATTTCATTTATGGTTTTCTCCACAATTTGCGCGTTGTCAAGGGCTTCGCGGGCAGCGGTTTTGTAGGCGTTGATGAGTCCCGAAGTGCCCAATTTGATGCCTCCGAAATACCTCGTCACGACCACACAAACATTGGTGACATCCTTCGAGAGGATTTGGTTGAGGATGGGTTTGCCCGCCGTGCCCGAGGGTTCGCCGTCGTCGCTGGAGCGGAAGGTTTTCTTGTCGGGACCAATCATGTAGGCATAGCAATGGTGCCGCGCATCGAAATATTTCTTCTTGACGGAAGCCACGGCAGCCTTGGCCTCGTCTTCGTTCATCACGACAAAAGTCTCGGCGATGAACTTGCTGCCTTTTTCCTTATAAAGGCCCTCGCCGCGTGTGGCCAACATATAATAGGTGTCGTCGTTCATGGCTTCAGGGTGATGAGGATGACGGCAATGATGGCGATGGCGAGGCCGAGATAATTCTTCCAAGTCAGTTTTTCCTTGAAGAGCAGCCAACCCGTGAGGGCGGTGAGGCTGACCACACCTATATTATATACGGGGAACAGTACGACATTGTCGAAGCAGCGCATGGCGTGATAGACGCAGAAGGTGGAGAAAAAGTTGATGACACCCAACCCGATGCCTCCGACGGCGCTTTTCCATTGCCATTTCGAGCGGCCACGAAGGAGGTCGTAGGCCACAATGAGGATGCCAAACAGCAAGGCGATGAAATAGATGAAGGCAATCATGAAACTCATGTCGGCGGCTTGGTTCTTTTGCTCGGTGAGTTTCATGAGAATGTCGCCCGTGCCTGTGCCGAAAAAGATGAGGATCGGAAGCAACCAATTGGTTTTGTTGGTCTTGGAAGACTCTTTCTTACCGCCGACCACCAACACCAAGGCCACCAAAGCCAGGACAATGCCCATTGAGGCGACGAAATTCAGCCTTTCGCTGAACAAGACCACGCCCGCCAAAGTGGGCAACACCACAGAGAGCTTGCTTGAAAGCGAAGTGATGGTCACGCCAGAGCGTTGGGTGGAGGCGGTCATCAGTAAGTAGGTGAAAATAAACCAGAAACCCGTGATGAGCGAAAGGCCGAACCACGGCTCGGAAACCAATTGCGCGGGCGTGTCGAATTGTTTGCACATCAAGAACCCTGTGCCAGCGGCGAATACATAGTTCCACATCAGCGCTTGGTGGTTGTCGAGTTTGAAACGCTCAAACAGCCGCATGGCGACGAAAACGCCGGTGGAGAATAATATGGCTAAAATGAGGTAAATCATTCGGCAAAAATACGGTTTTTTGCGTATTTTTGCCTCATGTTTGGATTTAATCTGCAAAAAACAAAACGCCACTTTATTGAAGTATTGGCCGAAAAGTTCCCACAGCGCGAGGCGGAACAACTGATGCGCATCCTTTTGGAAGACCTTTTCGGCATAGATTTGAAATGCCAACTTATGGACCCCAACTTGCGCATTGACGAATTGCAGCATTATCAGTTGGAGCAAGCCGTCAAGCGGCTGTTGGCAGGCGAGCCGGTGCAATATGTGACGGGTATGGCGCGTTTCGGCGACTTATTAATAAAGGTATCGCGGTCAGTTCTGATTCCGCGCCCCGAGACGGAGGAAATGGTGCATAAGATTTGCATCTCGTTGCCAAAAGAAAAATCCATGCGCATTTGGGACATTGGGACAGGCTCAGGCTGCATTGCCATTGCCTTGGCGAAGCATTTCGCGAATGCCAAAGTCATAGCCTTCGATGTTTCCGAAGCGGCTTTGCAAGTGGCTAAGGAGAATGCCAAAGACAATGCCGTTGAGGTGACTTTTGTGCAAGACGATGTCTTGAAACCGCAATCTAAGTTCTTCAACCAGCCTGTTGATTTGGTGGTAAGCAATCCGCCATACGTTTGCGATAGCGAGCGAGCCGCAATGGAGGCCAACGTCCTCGATTGGGAGCCTGAAAAAGCCTTGTTTGTCCCCGATGATGACCCGCTTCGGTTTTATCGCCAAATCTTGGCTTTGTCCAAAAACCAGTTGAATCCCAACGGCCAGATTTGGTTCGAAATCAATGAGCGGATGGGGGATGAGATGCTTTCGCTTTGCTGCGAAATGGGTTTCCCCAAGGCTGAAATTTTGGAGGATTTTTCTGGAAAACCACGAGTTTGCCGTGCTTGTAGGAATTGTTTTTCCAAAAAAAAGTTGTAATAAACCTCAATAACTAATTGAAAATCAATACACATATTTTGTAAAAGTTTGTAACGGCCCAAAGACTTGCCAAAACGACAAATTTTTTCTATACTTTTGCGGAACAAGTTTCAAACAAGTTATAAACCTCAAAATCCAATCATTATGTTTACAAACAGAAACAACAAATTCGGAACGCTGCTGGTGCTGTTGGCGGTGTTCATGGGCTTTGCCTCTTGCAAGAAAATCGACCTCACCGTGCAAGTCCCGCAACTGAAAGGCTCTTGGCAATGGGAGGAATCCGCAGTGGGCGGCGTTATCGGAATTATTCGTGCTGACACCTCGCAAAACCTTGTTCTCACTTTTGAGGACGACAACAAAATCAGCGTCGCTTACAATGGTGAATGGCTTTTCCAAAACGAGACCTACACTGTCACGAAGTCGAATAACAGCCTTTTCGGCGATTATATCATCACCTTGCCGAAAAAGATCCAGACCAAAGTTGCCGAGTGCTTGGGTCATTCGGAAGGGAGCATCGTGTTGAGCGGGTATGTCAATCTCTTTGACTTTATGTCTGAGGCTGGCCCGAGTACACTGGTCAAGAAATTGAGCATCATCGACAAAAAAGGAATCGAGGGCGTCGCAGGTGGCGATTATCATAAGAGTTCGGTATTTGCACCGATACATGAATTGTATTGAGAATTTCCCTATTTTTGCGCCGCGATTCAGGCAGACTGTCGCGGGTCGGGAAAGCCGGCGCGAGGAAAGTCGGGACAGCACAGAGCACCATACTTCTTAACAGGAAGGTACACGCGAGTGTAACAGACAGTGCCACAGAAAAATATACCGCCCGCAAGGGTAAGGGTGAAAACGTGAGGTAAGGGCTCACGCGGCGGGTGGCGACATTCCGCCGGGGCAAACCTTATGGGCTGCAAGTCCAAGTATAGAGGCAATGAGGCTTTCGGGCCTTGAACGGGCTGCTCGTCCGTCGTCTCAGGGTAGGGCGCTTGAGCCTGCGGGCGACCGCAGGCCGAGAGAAATGACAGTCGCCCCGCAAGGGGAACAGAATCCCGCTTATTCGCTTGGGTCGCTGTTTTACAAAAGGCTCCGCTTTCAAGTGGAGCCTCTTTGTTTTTGGATCGCAGTGTCAGGAAAACACCTTTTTTTTAAGAGAAAGGATTGCCTATTGTGGAAAAGTTGTATTTTTGCGACATCATAATGTAGTTATTTCAAGAAAAAAGTGCAACACTATGTACCAAAGATTGCTTAGTTTCGAGGATGAGAATAATGACAGCCTGTTTCTTTGGGGAGCACGCCAGACGGGGAAAACCACACTTTTGCAGATGGCGTTTCCCAATTGCCGCTATTACGACCTTCTTCGTGCTGCCGATTTCGAAAGACTGCTGAGGCGGCCAGGCCTGTTGAGCGAGGAACTCGATGCTTTTGGCCCTGAAGACACCGTGGTCATTGATGAAATACAAAAAGTGCCACAACTATTGGATGAGGTACATTCTCTGATTCAGCGCAAAGGTATTCGCTTCATATTGAGCGGGTCGAGCCAAAGGAAACTGAAACGCTATGGCGCCAATCTGCTTGGCGGACGTGCCGACAAGGTCCAACTTTTCCCTTTTGTGAGTGCAGAGATTCCAGACTTTGACATTTTTCGAGCGGTGAACAACGGCATGATTCCTCGTCATTATATGGTCGCTAATCCGTGGGAGCGTTTTCGGGCGTATATCGGCGTATATCTGAATGAAGAGATTCGGGAGGAAGCCTTGTCGCGCAACTTGAAGAGTTTTTCCCGATTTATGGAAGTGGCGGCCCAAAGTGACGGAGAGATACTCGTTTATAAGAATATTGCCCAAGATTGCGGCATCGATTACCGGACAGTGAAGGCGTATTTTGAGATATTGGAGGACACTTTGCTGGGGTACATGATTCCTGCTTTCACGATGAGCAAGAAGCGGAAAGCAGTTGTTAGTCCGAAATTCTACTATTATGATGTCGGAATAGCCAATTATCTGTTGGGAAGAAAAGGGATGCAATTAGGCTCGGATGATTTCGGCCATGCTTTTGAGCACTTGATTGTCCAAGAATTGGTTGCATGGTTGGGGTATCATCGCTCTGATGAGAAGCTGTCGTATTGGAGGACTGCCAATGGCTATGAAGTGGATGTTGTGGTCGGCGAAGCCCGCGTGGCCATTGAGGTGAAATCCTGCCGCGAAGTGATGTCGCGTCACCTAAAAGGTCTGAAAGCCTTTTCGGAAGAGTTTCCCGATTGCCGACTTGTTGTGGTTTCTTTCGATATGTACCGCAGAACAATGAATGGGGTGGAAATCATCCCGATACATACATTCCTGAAGGATTTGTGGGACGGAAAAATATTGTAAAATCCTGCCTAATGATGTAGTTATTTCTTGAAAAAACTACATTGATATGTTGTCCTACGGTATTACAAAAGGTTCCACTTTCAAGTGGAGCCTCTTTGTTTTACACCGCCATCAGCACCAAAAGCTGGGCCGTGAAAATCCTCAAAAACATGGTCAAAGGATACACCGTTGCATAGCCCATGTTGGGCAGTTTGCAACCTTCGGGGGCCACGGTGTTGGCAAAAGCCAAAGTAGGTGGGTCGGTGTGCGAGCCGCCGATGAAGCCCATCAGCGTGTAATAGTTCATTTTCAACACCAAACGCCCGAAAAGTGTGACCAAAACGGGCGGCATCATGGTGATGACGACACCATAAACGACCCAAATATAATGCTCTTGCACGGTTTCAACGAATTGGCCGCCTGCGCCCAAGCCCACTCCGGCAAGGAATAGCGCGATGCCCACCTCGCGGAGCGCATGAACGCCTTGCCCTTCAGTAAATTCCGTGCTGAACCAACCTTTTTTGACACCCAACCAACCGCCAATGATGGCCACAACCAAAGGTCCGCCGGCCAACCCAAGTTTGATAGGAGCCTTCAGCCCTACAGGAATTGGTATGGAACCGATGATAAGACCGAGCGCAATGATGACGAAAATGGGAATCAGCAAGAAACCGCCTTTACTTTTGTTGTTCGACGGGGCAACGGAAGAAAGGCTTTCCAAAGTGGCAGGCTCCTTCTTCAGGTCGATGCGGCAGAGCGGACGGAGCAAGATGCAGGTCATAATCATGCCAACGACGGCCAAGGGATAGGCCACGGCATAGCCCGCCGCCAATCGGTCGGAGGCTCCCGCGATGCCCAAGTCATTGACGGCCTGCTGCGCCGCCGAAAGTCCGGGCGTGTTGGTGATGGCACCCGTGTAAACGCCTGCCATGTCGGCAAGGTCTTGGTTTGCGACTTTGGCGATGACCACCGTAATCGCCACGCCAAGCGCAACATTGGCCAAGGCCATCAGGTTCATGGCCAAGCCGCCTTTCTTGAACGAGCGGAAGAATCCAGGCCCGACCTGCAAGCCCACGGCCACCACAAAAAGAATGAGGCCGAACTCCTTGATGATGTGAAGCATGTCGTGGTTGAGCGAAACGCCGCAGGCACTCAGCGCGATGCCCACAAAAAGCACCCAAGTGATGCCCAACGACACATTGGCAATCTTGATTTTGCCCAAAAGCAGGCCGACAAAGATGGAAACGGCCAAATACAAAACGGTAGGCCCGACGCCCGAGCCGGTGAAAAGGTTTAGCATAGTTGATTTGTTATTTGTTCATTATTGGTTGATTTCGAGAAACTTGTATCCGTTGAAGTGAATCATGTGTTCGGGGCTATCGGCAATCCAAACCTCTGTTTCCCAAGCGATTTCTGTCATCCATTTGCGAAACTCCTTTTTGTTGAGGAAAGTGGTTACACAATGCCATATTCAGTTTTTATGTCGAACCATCTTGGAATATCCAATTCAATTCCATAATGTTTCTTGTATGATTTTTTCACTTTATCCAACCAAGTTTCTGCCAAGACATTTGTGTCGTGATAACGATACATAGTCTGTTCTATTGCCGCAAGAAAATGCTCCAAACTTTTAAATGATGGATAGCTGGTGTCGTCTGAATACCATATAGACGGACGCAAATTATAAATAATTCCACGCTTGACCTGAACTTTCACAGGCCATCCACTACTAGGGCAACTGATTTCCCAAACATTCTTCAACCAAAAGTCTTCTATGGTAACAATGCCTTTTTCTGCTTTATATTTGATAAGTAAATACTTTGAATGGAGTTTATATGGTTTTTCAATAATCTCATTGATGTAAGAGCGGAAATTTGCAATGTCAAAATTAGGACTTCCAGTAAACGACTTGATTTCGAGCCACTCGGATTCCAAGTTGTCTGGGTTGAGCCAAAAATCGGGAGCATCCTGTTTTAAGTTATGTATATTTTCGTAACCATTGCTGTTGAACCATTTGGCGAGCCATTCCTCCAAGATGTTGCCTACAACATTATTCTGTTCGACAACGATTGAGTAGTCTCGCAGGTTGAATGTTATTCTTCCTGTTGCGCTTTCGAAGTGGAACTCATTTTTTAATGAATTGAATATCTCATCAGCTGTTAATTTCATAGCGTTTATTATTGATTGATTTTATTCAGTAATCTTAATGCAACTTGTTTTATTACGGGAACAGCAACAGTATTGCCCAGCAAGTCATAACCATCTTTGGTGTCAATGTCAAATTTAAAATCTTCAGGGTAACCAAACAATCTCAATCCCTCACGTAAAGTTAATGGCCTTAATCCGCTGCCATCAATGACATATAGCCTTTCCATATCCATTGCGACCAAAGTAGGCGCAACATCATTGGGGTCAAGGATTTTTGCCACTTCATAACTCATTTTTCCTGCAACTATGTTATAGCCTACAGGAAGAGAGGGATCCTGCTGCCTAAACGTATTCCCGAATAAATCGGTTGTTAGGCGTTTTGGGTATTCTTTTTTTAAATAACCCTTTATGACAAGATCCTCCAATATTTCCTTCAAATCAGGAGAATCGAAAAACGTTTGGATTTGTTTCAAGGATAGTGCCATTCCGTCCATCCAATCTATCCCGTTTTCTATTGCCCAATGCTTTTTCCTTCGTTCTTTAAAAAGCTTGTTTAACAAATGTTTTTGTTCTTGTGATACGGTTCCTTTCAACTCCAAATCCCACGAATGGATGTTATTGTCTCCGCCTCTTTTATCTTTTATTGATTTTCCTGCAAGTTGTTCAACGGCAAAATGTGATAGTACATTCTTGACAAAAGGAGAATTTGATGTTGGCAATCCTTGTTCCAATACTTCATATAGTTTTGTATGTTTGATTTCAAAACCATCAAGCGAAATGCTGTCCGTTAATGATCCAACAATGTAAATACGTTTCCTGTCTTGAGCTATCCCAAAATCTTTTGAATTAAGCAATCGCCAATCAACTTTGTATCCTATGTCTTTAAGGTGTTGTAAAATGGTTTCCAAAGTTCTGCCAATTGGTTTGGTTTTATCTGTCTTATCGTGGCTGACCAGTCCCTCCACATTTTCTAATATGAACCCTCTGGGCTTATGATCTTTCAAAATGCGTTCAACCTCAAAGAATAGCGTACCTCGTGTGTCCATAAACCCCAAACGTTTCCCCGCATAAGAAAAAGCTTGACAAGGAAAACCTGCAAGAAGAATATCAAATTCTGGTATTTGTGACGATTCAATTGTGCATATATCCCCATTTATAGTGTCTTTGGGATTGTTTTGCAATAGAACCTTTATGGCGGCTGGTTTTATTTCTGACGTAAACACACATTCAGCTTGGATTCCACTATCATAACAGGCCATTTCAAACCCTTTTCTGATACCTCCAATACCCGCGAACAAATCTATGAATTTTAGTTTTGGCGTTTTTGAACTCATATTGTCAATGATTGAAATGCAAAATTACACATTTTTCCCCTATTTCGCCACATTCCCTATAATAACCGAAATATTATTGACAAACATATTCACGGCGATGGCCAAGAGGATGACGCCGAAGAACTTGCGGAGGATGAAAATCAGGTTTTCGCCCAAGAGTTTCTGGATGCGGTCGAGCTGGCTGATGACGATGTAGTCCAACAAGATGTTGAGCAACAGCGCGATGATGATGTTGATGACGGCGTAGTCGGCGCGAAGCGAGAGCAAGGCCGTCAGCGCGCCCGGACCGGCAATCAGCGGGAAGGCGATGGGCACGATGCTCGCACCGCCTTTGCCTCCCTCGTTCTTGATGATTTCGCGACCGAGAATCATCTCGACGGCGAGGATGAACAGCACGAAAGAACCCGCCACGGCAAACGAAGCCACATCAATGCCGAAGAGCTTGAGCAGCGCGTCGCCGGCGAAGAAGAACGCCAAGAACAGCCCCAAGGCTGTCAGGCAGGCCTGTCCCGCCTTGATGGTCTTGTTTTGCGCTTTCATGCCCACGAAAATGGGAATGGAGCCGAAGATGTCGATGATGGCGGCCATCACGATGAACGCGCCGAAGATTTCCACGAAGTTGATGCTACCGAACATTGGATTTGAGTTTAGAAAAAGAACTACGAATTTCACTAATTGAACGAATGGATATATGCAGACACGGCTGCGGATCCATACGAATATTCGTGCAAAATTAGAAATATTCGCGCAATTCGTAGTTCATTAATCAAACAATATTGTTCCAAAGGTAATGGAAATGCGGTCCAAACCTCTTGAAAGCGGCCTCGTCCAATTGCTCTTGGAACTGCGGATGCGCCACCGAAATAATGAGCTTGGCGCGTTCTTGCAACGAGCGTCCGTAGAGGTTCACCGCGCCATATTCCGTGACGAACCAGTGGATATGGTTGCGCGTGGTGACGGCACCCGAGCCCAAGTCCAAGGCAGGCACAATCTTGTTGATGCCCTTGCGCGTGGTGGAGGGCATTGCGATGATGGCCTTGCCGCCCTTCGAGCGCGACGAGCCATAAACGTAGTCAATCTGGCCGCCAACGCCAGAGTAGATGCGCTCGCCTAATGAGTCGGCGCACACCTGCCCCGACAGGTCAATCTGGATGCCCGAATTGATGGAAGTCATCTTGGGTTGCTGTGCGATGATAAAGGGATCGTTGGTGTATTCCACATCCATCAATAGCACCTCGTGGTTGCCGTCGATGAAGTCGTAGATTTTCTTCGAGCCCATCACGAAGGTGGATACGATTTTTCCTTTGTTGAGTTTCTTGTTGTCGCCAGTGATGACGCCTTTTTTGACAAGCGGCAAAATGCCGTCGGAGAACATCTCGGTATGGATGCCGATGTTTTTGTGGTTGTGGAGGCACGAAAGGATGGCGTTGGGTATGGAACCGATACCCATCTGGAGGCAAGCACCGTCTTCGATGAGTTCGGCACAATAACGCCCGATGGTTTTTTCCACTTCGTTGGGCTCGGGCATATCGACGGTGAGCAATGGCGAATCATCCTCAACAAAAACGTTGATTCTGCTGATATGTACCAAAGCATCGCCGAAGGTGCGCGGAACGTGCTTGTTGACCACTGCAATGACAAACTCGGCACTCTCCATTGCGGCCAAAGTGGCATCGACCGACGAGCCGAGCGACACATAGCCGAACTTGTCGGGAGGGCAAACCTGAATCATCGCCACGTTGCATTTGATGTAACGCTCGCGGTAAAGTTTCGAAGTCTCGCCGAGGAACACGGGAATGTAGTCAGCCAGACCTTTTTGCACGCTCTCACGCACGTTGGCACCTACGAAGAAGGCATTGTGCTGGAAGATACCCTCAAATTCGGGGTTGACGTAAGGCGCAGCGCCTTCGGTGTGCAGGTGATGGATGTAGACATTCTTCAATTCGCCTGCGCGACCTCTGTCGCACAAGGCTTTGACCAGACATTGCGGCACATTCGACACCGAACTGATGTGGACATGGTCGCCCGACTTGATGACTTTGACGGCTTCTTCAGCCGTAACTGCTTGATATTGTTTCTTCATTTCTCACGAACTTTTGTTTCCTAAAGATTGAAAAGCCGGCGGCAGCCGTGACTGCCGCCAGCAACAACATGAAATTAAAAAAGAGTTTTATTTCCTCATTCTAACACATAGTGTTTGTTATTGTATTACAATCTTTTGCGTTTTGAAATTGTCCCCATTCATAAGGCGGAGCAAGTAAACACCAGGAGCAGCATTTACTTTGATATTGGCAGTGTTATTGATTGTTTCACTTTTGACAACACGCCCCATCAAGTCAATGACCTGCAAGGTGGCTTGGCCTTCGTTGGCTACTATCAACTGGCTGTTGTTGAAGTAGGCGAAAGAGTCGGTCGTAGTCCCGGTAGAAGCGTCTTCGGTTGCAAACACCATCCTGAACCTCGAAGCATAGTCTGTCGTGTTGGCCTCGAAAGTGTAACTTGGGGTTTGCAGTAGATCAATATCGGCACCAGTCATGTTGTCGATGAGATGTAAGTAGTTCATTTCCACGGTCGCAACATCCACGCTGATGGAATAGGTGCCGTTTTCGGAGGCCACGAAGTTGAGGGGCAGTTCGCCTATGCCTTCGCTGCACACTAAGGCATAGTCTTGCCCGTCCTGCGGGATGTAAAGTTTTGTGCTGTTCCTGTTCAACATGAACTTGGGCAGTGTGGTTTCATCGTTGAAACGGACGATGGCGCGGTCGATGATATTACCACGGTTTCGATTGACATTGAGGGCAAATTGCTGGTTTTGCTCGTCGCGCTGTTCCGTGCTGAAGGTCATGGTTTCGCCATTAGTGTTGGCAATCACGAAAATGCCTTCCATAGCCCCAATGTTGTTGCCCGTTCCGGCGATGATTCCGGTGCCGTCAGGATTCGTGGTGTAGAAAGGCTTGGAGATGTAAGCGGTTTGGGCAAAGGGGTTGCCCACAAGGTTCCAACCAGCTAAGTCGGCGTTGTCGTCCTTGACTAAAGTCACCTCACCATTACCCGTGTATGCCATGCCAGTGAAAGTCAATGTGACATCTCCGCTGTTGGCATAGAGATACCCTTTGCCGGATTCGAGGTTGAAATGATAGTGTCCTTGAGATTGGTTTTTCCAGTTTTCCCATTCAAGCGTAATGCCTTGGTCGTTTGAAGGAGCGCTTTGGTTGAAGCGGTAGAGGTCGTAACTGTTGTTGAGCATCCCGCCAACAACCTCTGGGCTGGTTTCTTCGGCCAAAGGCGAGGCAATCAGATGCCAGCCGCCATTGGGGGTGTGGGCAGTGATGGTTTTGGTGAAGGTTGGTGAAGTTGTGGTGAGGAAGTCGATAACGACGGGTTTTTTGTTGCTGCCAATGCTTGAGGTGCCTGACCACATAAAAGTGTATGGCTCACCTAAATAAGTAATCGTATAGTTGTCTAATTCAACCTCGGTTTGATGATTGTAGAGTTTGAATGTGACTTCGTATGGTTGATTTGAACCAAAGATGGAAAGATAAGCACGATAATAACCAGCCGATCCATACCTGCCAATCCTTTCTGCACCTGTTATCACATCACCGTTGAAGGCTCCAATCTCAAGTTCGCTTGAGGTTTGCTCGACACCATCAATGTTTACCTGAATGATTGCAGGCATATTGCTCGGAAAGTCGTGATAATTAAAAGGGTAATGAGTCGGTAGTTGTTGGGCTTTCATCGAACCCGTAATTAGCAAAGTTGCTATTATAAAAAATAGTTTCCGTTTCATTTTTGTAAGAGTTTTTGAATTTATTTTGTTGATTTTCTTTGAATTATTGGTTGTGTTTTTAATTTCCTGAGAGAATGAGCGTTTTGGAATTAGGGTCTTCTGAAATATAGATATAGCCCTGACCTGATTGCAGGTGGGTGAGGTTGCCGCTCCATTCACCGTCCTCGAAGTTCGCAAATTTTCCATCGAAGGAACTGATTTTGTCGTTTTCTGATGGTGTAAAACCGCTTAGGGCTTGTTCGATTGTCATGGCTTGCAAGCCTGTGTATCCAATCCAATTGTGTCCTTGCTCGATGGTGATGCTGGAGGAATACAATGCCTTTCCACTCAAAGAGAAGTCACAGTCGTTACGGACTTGTATCTTATACATTTGTCCAGGGACAATTGTTGAGAGATTGCCGCTCCATTCCTCGTCCTCTTCATCATAGTTGGAAAAGCCAGAGTTTTGTGATGAGATGGTGATACCATTTGCACCAAGGGCATTTTCAAGTTCTTCCAAAGTCGTTTCCACAACGGGACACCACCAATTCCAACCTTGCGCAAGTTCAATGGTCTGTTCGACCGTTACATACACCTCAACATTGTCGATGTACCAAGTGCAACCGCTTGTGCCAGAGCCTTTGTATTTGAAGGCGACATAGACGTCTTGGTTGCCATAGTCGGATAATGACACTGTGGCGTTGGCCTTCACGGATGGGCTGTAGTTGCCTTCAGCCGTCCAAATGATTTCGCTGAAATCGTTGAAAGTCATTCCGTTGGTGGACACCACCACAGAGCAGCTTTCGTTGTAATTGCCCGTGCCGATGAGATAGTCGAACGAAAGGGTGGCGTCGCCATCAATGTGCATCTTTGGCATGACAAGGAAGGCATAGCCTTCATTCCAATAGCTGTAGGCCGCGCTCGATCCTAATCCGTTGTTGGAGTTCAGATACCAATAAGAATTGGTGTTGCCCGACATTTGATAGTGGAACTTTTCCCAACAAATGGGCAGAAAATCTGAGGCATCGATGTTTTCAAAGTCCTCATGCAATGCGTTTTGTGCATCGATGGGCCAAATGCCGCAGTCGGTGGTGAAACTCACTTCTGCCCAGTCGCTTTGGTCGTCGGTGCTGCAAACAGCCTGCACTCTTGCTCCATAAACCGTGGCTCGTTTCAGTTGGGTGAGCGTGTAAGTCATTGAATTAACGGGAATCACTTCGCTCCAATTGCTGTCGGAGGCTTTCTTGTATTGCACATTCCATGCGGTTTCGTTGAGGCCAGCCGTCCAAGTCAGTGTGGCGCTGAGGTCGGTCGTTTCTGCGTTGAGGTCTTTCGGGATGCGGCAGGTCGGGGCGACATCCACCGTAATGTCATCAACGAAAATGTAGCCCGTAGTGCTGGAGTTGAACCTGATGGCGATGTGACGACCCTCACCGGTATAATTATCCAAAAAAACGGTGTATTCCTGGAAAGTCGCGTCTTTGACCGTCACCGTGGCGACTTCCGTAAAAGTGCTGATATTGCTCGGGTCGGTCATCACACCGATGGTGAGGTCTTTGTTGGTCATGGCCGATTCAAGTCTGGCCCAGAAGCTGACTTGGAGGTTTGCCATCGTGTATTGTGCGTCCACTTCGGGCAAAATGGCGGCTTCGTCCGTTGAAGCGTAGGGCTTGTAGAAATGCATACTCTTCCCTGAAGTGGCACTTTCACCATTGCCGTCGTGAGCGTAAGGATAGGAATAGGAAGCCTCCCTCACCGATGGATAATAAGTATAACTACCATAGTATCCGCCACGATATTCCTTGCGTGTCCAGCATTTGGGCATGGGATAACTGGAAGATTGCGAGGTTTCCAAGGCACCTTCAAAGTCGCAATAATAGGGCATTGTCAAGGCTCCACATTCCGTGGTGACGGAAAGGTCGGAGTTCTGGTTGTAGGCACTGTATCCCCATTTGCTTTGGTCGGTGTCGCTGCAATAGGCTCGCACGTTCACGCTGTAGGCTGTCGCTGGGTTAAGGTTTTCAATGGTATGGCTTGTTGTGGCGTGGTTGTCGAGGTGAATATAGGTGTATTCGCTATCTGTGCTTTTTTTGTAGCGGATGTCCCAAGCGTCTTGGCCTGTTGTGCCAGCCGTCCAACTGAGGGTGATGGTGGTGGCGGTTTTGGTGGCCGAAAGGCTTGATGGTGCAATACAGGTGGCCAAAGTGGTGAAATTCACTTGGTTGCTCCATTGGCTGTAGCCGTCTTCCGCGCCGCAATTGGCCCGCACCTTGATTCTGTAGGTCGTTTCGGGAGTGAGGTCTTGCAAAGTGTAGGTGTTCACATTGCCAAGGTCGATTTGCGTAACGCCCTCATCGCCAGGATTGAAGGATGTTGCAGTCGAATAAATCAATTCATAATTGTCGGCGTCGCCTGTCCAGCTGACCGTGCCAGTATAAGCCGTGTTGGAGTTGGGAACATAGCTCAAGGTGGGTTTTTCGCAAGTGGCTGTGGTGGTGAAGTCCTTCACATCGCTCCACGAACTTTCGTCGCTTCCGAGAACTGATTTCACGCGGGCATAGTACTTGGTTTCGGGAGAAAGCCCCGAAAGGTCTTTTGAAGTCGTGCCGCTGACATTGGTTTCCACGAGATTCTCTGTGAAACTGTTGTTGGTGGCATATTGCAGCACCCAGTTAGTGGCGGTGCCATTTTCCGTCCATGAGAGTGTGGCGGTGCGGCCTGTAATGTTGCTGGCAGTTAATCCAGTGGGTCTAGGACAGCTCATGTAGCTGATGCTGATGTTGTCGATAGCCGACGGTATACCATCACCTCCACCACTGTCGTTGCGCCAAAGAAAGACTATAGTATAAGTTCCTGAAACAGCTGCTTCAGCAGTTCTAGTTTGCCAGTTAGTGCTCAAATTGAGCTTGCTTCCTCCGTCAAGGGCAATCCAAGTTGCGGGAAGGGAAGAAGCGTTAACTCCTGAGGGCAAAGTGCCTGCGGTAAAATCGTTATCTCCTGGTACTAAAGCAACTCTGAGATAATCGTACGTGCTTTCGCCACCAGCTTTCCAATCAAAAGTGAAAGTGTAGGTGCCTTGAGCGAATGCCAGGAGTTTTGATGCAAATATCACGGAGGTGCTATGTTCATATTCGTATGTCGTTCCACCGTCTTTGGAGACATACATGGATTTTTCACCTCCGTTGTTTGTCGCGCTGCCCCAGCACCATTGGTTGGTGAGGTTGCCATTGGTGAAACCCCAATCGTTGTTGGTCTCAAAGTCTTGTGAGTAAGGGTGGCTCGCATCCACAGCCAAGGCTTCGCGGGTGGTGGCGAAGACCTTTTTTGCCCATTTGCTGTTGCCGTCAGAACCGCCGCAAGCGGAGCGGACATACGCATAATAAGTGGTTTGTGCCGTAAGATTGTCCAATGATTTGCTACATTCCGTAACTTGATAGGTAGGTGTAGTGTTTTCATCAGGAACAATCGTAGCGTCTGTGGTCACAAAGACTTCCCAGTTGCTTTGGCCTTCCGCGCCAGCAGTCCAAGTCAGGGTGGCTGTGTGTGCAGTGATGTTGGTGGCGTTGAAGTTTTTGGGCTTGGCGCAGGTCTCAGAGGCAAACTCGATGTCTAACTTGATTTGGTTTTTGGTCGTGACGGGAGTACCATTGATAGGATTGGAAGGATCAATGTTATTATTGTCGCGACGGCTGTAAATGCTTTGATTAGAAGATGCAGTAAAAGCTCGGCAACTCAATCCAGAACTGCAACTCCCTGTGTTGTCGTCTACAATGACGGCAAGATTTGAACCGTCATAGGCAAAAGGCGTAGTGAACGTAATTGTTGTCCATGTACCTGCCGTGAATGTCACGCTTCCACTATAAACGAGGTTGTTTGAAGTGATGGCAATCCAATCTGACGAATTGGCGAAAGATGCCTTGTCGGTGTTGGCCAAATAAACATCGAGAGTGCGTGTTTTCTCCGAACCAGCATTGTAAAAAGAGATGCTGTTGATGGTGCCGTTACCACCTCCAGCAGTTTCAATCTCCTCAGCAGTGTAAATCTGCTGTGTCAGAGAGTAGTCGTAGTTAGAATGGGTTGGTAAGTTGTAGTCCGTACTAATCCCCGACCCAATCTGAATCTCATCGGCCCTCAAGGGAACCGAAAATTGTCCAATCATTCCTATCAATAGGAACAATCGTGTAAAAAATTTTGAATACATAATACAAAAGTTTAAAGGTTTGACATTCAATTCATTACCTCAAAACTTCTGGAAAAATGTTGGAATACCTAAAAAGAAGATAACGCCCTCGGTAGGGCATACCTTATAAATATAGAATCCCAGCTCCAATTCCCGGAAGCCTTGTTTCGCGACTTGAGGCAGGTCTTCTGACTGAGGCCTCGCTTCTGCCGCCTTCCCGAAAGACAAGGCTTTCAGTGGCATAGTGGCAGGCGATTGGCCATCACAGCAGCGGGAACTGTACGGGATTCTCACCCGATTCCCTATTGAGTCCGCAAGGGACACCACAAATCGGCGGCAAAAATAGGGAATATTTCTGTACGCTTGCCTATCACCCCGAAATAATGTTTTGGCTTTGGCAATTGCCATTTCGGAAAAATGCCTTACCTTTGCGCCCGATTTGGTTAAGGGAATGCCGTGCAAATCGGCAACAGTGCCCGCTGCTGTGAGTCCGTGTAAGGCCTGTCACGAAAAAGCCACTGTACGACCCATCCGTATGGGAAGGCGACAGGCTCGGGCGAGTCAGAAGACCTGCCAAACAAAGTAATTCTTTGCAAGCCTTCGGGAACAAGGGCGACGCTAAGCGTGGCAATTGGCATAGCCGCTTGCGATGGTCTTGCATTATTATTTAATGTTTAATAACCAATAAGTTATGCGGAAAAATCTTTTCCTTTTCCTTTCGCTGTTCGTGGCTAACTTCGCCTTTACGCAAGAACCGGCCACTTTTGAAGATGTGCAACTCGGAAGCAACGGCATTTGGGCGGCTCCCGAGGGCGAGAATGAGATGCCCAGTGGGGGCTGGCTCTTCACCAATTACACCGGCTACGGCTATTGGGGCGGCTTCACGGCCTCCAACCGCACCGACCTGAACCAAACGGGTCTGAATGCCCAATATACGGCTGTCACTGGCTGCGGCTATGACGGTTCGTCACAGTATGCCGTGGCCTATACGTATGGCGTGCAGACCGATGTGTATGCCGCTGATGGCCAGTCGCATACGGTGACTGGATGCTACATCACCAATAACCTATGGGCCTATCAGGATGTCTTGCAAGGCAGTATGGGTCAGACGCCTTTTGGCGGACTTTCGGGCGACGACCCCGATTGGTTCAAACTGACCGCCACGGGCAAGAACGCAAGCGGCCAAACCGTCGGCACACTGGATTTCTATCTTGCCGACTATCGCTTCGAAGACAATAGTCAAGATTATGTCCTCGACACTTGGGAATGGTTCGACCTCAGTCCTTTAGGCCCAGTGGCGACCATTTCGTTCAGCCTGTCGTCGACGAAGAGCAACTATGGCGGCATGATTACGCCGGCCTATTTCTGCATGGACAACTTCAACGGTGGTGGTGTAGCCCCCGACTTGCCGCCATACGTTGTCAATCCCGTGCAAAATGTGGTGTTCAACGACTATCCGCAGACGCTTCAAGTCAATCTCAATGGCGTGGCCACCGACCCTGACGACCCTGATGAAAACATCACTTACGGTATTGTCAGCAACTCGAATCCAAGTGCCTTGACCGCCACGATGAGCGGAAAGATTCTGGTGATGACGCGCCAAAACGCCAACCAAGCCATTGTCGACCTCACCATGCGTGCCAACAGTGACGGACAAACGGTTGACTTTAATGTGCATGTCATTATTAATCAGGTTGTTGACAATCCGCCTTACATTGTCAATCCTGTGCAAGATGTGGTGTTCGATGATTTTCCGCAAACCCTCCAAGTCAACCTTGATGGCGTGGCCTCCGACCCCGACGACCCTGATGAAAACATTTTATATATGATTGTGGGAAACTCGAATCCCGATGCCTTGTCGACCTCAATGAGCGGAAAGATTTTGGTGCTGACACGCCGAAACGAGGACGCAGCAGTGGCTGACCTCACCATGCGTGCCGCGAGCGATGGACAATATGTCAATTTCAATGTGCATGTCATTATTAATCAAATTGTTGACGAGCCGCCTTTCATCCTCAATCCCGTGCAAGATATGGTGTTTGATGAGTTTCCCCAGACCCTCCAAGTCAACCTTGATGGCGTGGCTTCCGACCCCGACGACCCCGACGAGGGCATCACTTACGGCATCGTTTCCAATTCAAATGAAACCGCCCTTTCTGTTGAAATGGATGGCAAAATATTGGTGTTGAGCCGTTTGGTGGAAGAGCAAGCCGAGGCCGACCTCGTCATGCGCGCCACAAGCGACGGCCAGTTTGTGGATTTCGAGATTCATGTCGTGATGAATCAAGTGGTTGGCGTTGATGAAAATGGGTCAAGTTTTGTGGCCTATCCCAACCCGACATCAGGAACGCTTACATTGACCGTCGCTGATGCGCAACGGTTTGATTACGAGTTGCATAACATTTCAGGTCAATCCGTAATGCGTGGTAGTGCAGTTGGTTCTGAAATCCAACTCGATTTGGGCGAATGTCCCAAGGGCGTGTATTTCGTTTCCATCCGTTGGAATGGTAACAGATTGATACAGAAAGTGATAGTGAAGTGATTCCTTAGTTCAGATGTCCATTAAAAGCCCCAATCTCGATGGCATTTGATGTTTGCTCTATCTCAATTATAAGCATGAACCCCGCCCAAAATCAAATTTACGCCAAAATAAGTGATGACCACGCTCAGGATGGCGAGAATGCCGTAAATGTGGAAAAACAAGGGTTTTTGGAAGGTTTTCCATAGCTTTTCGTGCAAGGGTGCGGCATAGATGAGCAGGGTGATGAGAGCCCAGACTTCTTTCGGGTCCCACGACCAATAATTGCCCCAAGAAACATTGGCCCATATCGCGCCGATGAAGATGCCGGCAGCCAACAGTGCCACAGCTGGGTAAAGCATAGCCGTGCTAAGGCTTTTCAACCGCTCCAAACGAAGCTGGTCTTTCGGCTTGACTAAGGCGATAATTCCCACCACCGCAATGCCAATCAGCAAAGCGTAAGCCGTGACGATGGTCGAGATATGGATGCTGAAAAACGGCGAGCGCAGCACGGGCATCAACTGGCGCGTCAGCATCCTGACATGCAATACAATAGCCAGAATGACGAGCACCGAAATCCACGACCAAGTGACGGCGCGGAACATTTTACGCCGTTCGATGAGAATGGTCGCCAAAGCGATGAAGAGGAGCGCATAGCCCGTGTAGGTCACGCCGATGCCCCACGGGTCGCGGGCCACATCGAGGATGGAGTTGCCCTGTTCGTCGAAGTCGCTTTGGTAGAATCGGTAATGCTTGTGTTTCAGGATGTTGTTCATCGAGATGACGGTTTCTGTAATGTTGTTGCCGTCGGTGACTTTGAGGTGGCTGATATAATCCTTGGGCTTTTTTGAGTCGGGGTAGGTCTCAATCTCGAAACGGTCCAAGGTGAGGCTGAAATGCAGCGCGTGTTTCGTTATCTCGCCACCTTTTTCCTGAATGAAGAAATGGCTGTTGGGGCGGTTGGGTTCGAGTTTCATCCGTCCGTGCTGCCCCGAGAGCATGGTGAGCAAGGCACCAAGCAGGATGAACAGGATGGACAGATGCAAAGTACTGACGGCTAACTGCTTCCACATTTTGCATTTTACCGCCATATAGACGATGAGCAAAGCCACCAAAGCCCAGAGTGCGACAAACCACCACGCGCCATAGACATGGATTCGGGCGAAGTCGGAGCCGTGCAGTTTCTCGACGATAGTGCCTGCGGCGAGGACGGCGATGAGCACGATAATGAGAACCGATGTGATGTGACGAATGTATTTCATGGCAATATGATTTCAGATTACGCTGCAAATGTCCGAAAAAAAACGATTGTCGAATCTCCCCATGTTTAGCGATTTTGGGGTTGGGGATGTCCTTATTTATGAGGATAAAAAAATCCCGCCAATTCGCTGGCGGGATTTCGGTTATCCAAGAAAAAAGTCTAACAATCAAATCGCATCAATAAACTTAACAACCGCGTCGCGGTCTTTCTTGGGCAGTTCGCGGAATTTCTCCACCGAGCGGCGGGCGTCGCTTTGGGCGTTGCCGTGCCACATGATGGCCTCGATGACGGTCTGGGCGCGGCAGTCGTGCAGGCGGTCGCTGCGGCCCGTGCAGATGGCACTCAATCCACGTCCCCAGAGCGGTGTGGTGCGGCACCAGCCCGTACGGATGTCGTTCTCCATGTGGAGCTTGTGCTGGATGTAGTCGCTGTAAGGCCAAATCTTCTGGTTGGGATAGCGGGGTAGGCGCGGGTCGCCGTCGGCGAAGAAGCCTGCCGGGTCTGTAAACATGTCGTCGCCGGTCTGCCACGACGGACGATGGCAATAGGCACAACCCATTTGGTTGAAGAGTTCCTTGCCGCGTTGCACCTCGGGGTCGTCCATGTTGCGGGCGGCGGGAACGGCCAAGCCACGGTGCCACACCATGAAGTTCACATAGTCCTCGTCCTTCATCTCAGGCAGTTTCATCTCGGCAGGGATTTGGTCGTTCATCATCAGGTAGTTGTAAATGTCGGTTTCCACGTTGCCGGTGAGGTTGTACTGCGGGAAATAGTTGTAGAACTCGGCCTGCACATCGGGGTCTTGTGAGGCTTTGGTGGCGTAGGCGGAGGTCATGTAGTGTCCCATCTTGGTACGGTGCGTCACGTTGGTGATGTTCCAGATGGCGTTGGCACCGGGGGCGTCCTGCAAGGGGCCGCGCGTCAAGGCGTAGGTGTACTTCTTGGGGTGGGTGGTGTTGCCGTAATAGCCCGTTGGGGCGAAGTCGGAGCCTGCCCACATCGCTGGGTTGAGTCCGTTGGGCATGAAGCCGTCGTTGTATTCCTTTTGGTATTGCGCTCTCAGCGAGTCGTCGGGAATGGCATCGATGAGGCCTGTGCCGTAGATGCCGATGGTCGATTCCAAGCGGCAGACAAAATCGCTGTAGGGGATGGGCTGGCCACCCACTTCGAGCGGTACATAGAAAGCATCTTCGGGAATGTAAACCTCTGGATAGGTGAGGCTATAACGTTCGCCGTCAGGGAATTGGTTGCCCCATTCGTCGGTGTAGCTCAGCCAATTGATTTGGATTTTGGTCTCGTCCACGGGTGCCTTGAAAGGCGCGACGGCCTTGGTTTGGGGCATTCCAGTGTAACTGCTCAGGTAGGTGTCGTTGCGGTCGGTGAAGACGAGCAGGTAGCCGTTGCCCCAGTCGTCGGCGCGGTAGCGGTTCATGCGCATACCGTGACCATAGCCGGGATGGCAGGCAATGCAACTGCTGCGGATGTAGAGCGGCCCGAGGCCGTTGAAAGGCTCGTTGTTTTGTGTGTAGGTGCGCTCAAAGAAGTACTCGCCATACTTGAAGGCGGTGCCCAAACCGGCCTGCTCCACGGCGGGCGTGGGGTCCTCGTAGGCACTTTGCGAGGTGTTGAACGTGGTGCCCAATTGGCCACCGGCATAGGTGTCTTCGCTGACTTCGGTCGGGATGGGGTCGGGTTGCTTGCAGGAGGCCAAGGCCAAGAGGCCTGCAAGGGTAATGATGCTTAAATGTTTGTAGTTCATCATGATATTTTGGGATTAATGGATTACTTTCTGTCGATTTTGGCGAACTCGGCCTTCACTTCGCTCATCACGTCGGAGAGGTCTTGGCAGGCTTCCATGGCCTCGCCGGCGGTGGCATCGCTATAGTAAAGGACAAACGGGGCCTTCATCGCGTTGATTTTCGTCAGGGCGTTCTCGATGGCGTTCAGGGCCTTGGTGTCGAGGTCGGCATTGTTGTCCTTGAGGTAGGTGTGCAGCGATAAGGTTTCGTCGCGCTGGCCTTCCATGCCGCCCATGTAGGCGTTCTTCACGCTGATGATGTTGTCGTAGAAGTCGGTGATGGACTTTTGGCTGTAGGGCGACTCAACGTAGGTCACATCCTCGCCAGTGTGGCACTTGCCGATTTTCGAGGTGCCTACCTCATCCGAAATGTCGAGGCAGCCGTCGGCGATGGCTTCGAGGGCGTTGGTGAAGGTGGCGTAGGTGCTGCCGGCCTGACCTGCTTGCAGCATGTTCTCGCCGTAGGTGTTGTTGCCGCCGTTCACTGTGATGTTCAACTCCAGTTCTTCCATCAGGTCTTTGTGGGCTTGCGGGGCGTTGGCGTTCCAGCTTACTTCGAGTTGGAAGCAGCGGTTGCGAAGGTCGCGGCTGACGGCTACGGCGTAGGTCATCATGTCGTCGGTGATGTCGGCCACATTGCGGGGCTGGCCTTCACGGAAGAGGATGTACTCGATGCCGTGGAAGCCAAGCAGGGCGTTGCCGAGTTGTTCGCCTGCCACCATGCCGTCTTCGTCGTTGGCAAGCATGGCAATCATGTTAGGACTGGCCATCAGGTTGTTGAAAGCGTCTTCGTCCAAAGGCCACGAATCGATGTGCGGGTCGATGCCGAAGTCGGAGGCGGCGCCAAAGAGGAAGGCTTCGCTCATTTCCCACCATTTGCGGGCTTCGAGGAAGGTTGCGGTGGCGGCGTTCACGTTGGCTTGGGTCATGCTGCCTTTCAGGGTTTCGAGGTTCCCGACCAAAGCGGCGGTCTTTTCGGCCAATTGGGCGTAAGTCGGATACACCGTGTGGTTGAGATACTGTTTCACGATGGCCTCTTTTTGGGCCTTGTTGGTTTCCTCGGTTGTGGGTTGAGGATCTTTGTTGCAGGAGCTGAAGTTCACAGTCAACAGCAGGGATGCAGCGACTATGGCTGCGGATTTGAATAATTTTTTCATTTTATTTATATTTTAATGTTGAACTTAATTCTCTATTTCTTTAACTACGAATGACACGAATAAAGCGAATTTTGTACAAATGGAATTTTGCAACTTCGTTGCGAATGGATACGAATTGTCTTTCGGATGACCCATTCGCAAAAATTCGCTGCCTTGGCAGCCAAATTCTTGAAACGATTCGTTACATTCGTGTAATTCGTAGTTCTTTTTTATTGTCACATTCATCTCGTGAAAAACCCGCTATAAGCCACGCCTAACGAGAACATCGGCTCATCATTATACTGCTCCTTCAGGAAACGCTTGGCATATTCCGCCTTCACAACCACTTGTTTGATAGGGTAATAGTTCACGCCGAGGGTCATTACATGGCGGTCGGTCCATTGGTAGTCGGTGAGGGCGTTGGAAGTGGGGATGTAGCTGTCGTAGTAGTCGTAACGGCCAAAGAGGTAGAGCTTTTGGTCGCCTTTGAGTTTCATTGGGTGCATGATGTCGTAGGCAATCTCGCCCCCGTAGGCGATGGCTTTCTCACCGACCAACGAGCGCGGATAGGGCGAAAAACTTTGGTGGTTCTGGTTCTTGTTCCACGACGAGATGAGGTTGGCATCGCTGAGATAGCCGTAATCGAAATTGCCGCGTACCACAAGGCCGTGACCTTTGTAGTCGAACTCGGCCGTGCCGATGACGACGGTGCCTTTCACGTCCTTGTATTGGCTTGACTCGCTGAACTCGTTGGTGACGATGTCATTATTAAAGGTGTTGCCGATGTAGCCGCTCACGCCCCAATGGAAGTTCTTGATGCTGTAGTTGTCGATGCGCAAGGCACCCGCAAGACTGTTGGCCACGCGGAACTCATAGCCCGAAGCCGAGCCGTTTTTCACCCAATTGGCGTTGTTGAACATGTTGGAATTCAAAGCGGGAACGAGAACGGCCTCATAGCGCCACTTTCCTACTTTTCCCCAAAGGCTGATGCCCGTTTCGTGCCAGGTGCAGGGCAAAATGCTGAATTCGCCTTCGGGACGGTAGCAGGTGAAAAACTCGGTGGGAAGGTGGGCGTTGTTGGTCTGCCCGACGGGCACGATGATGTGTCCCATACGGATGTTGAAGCCCTTGCCAAACGACTTCTGGATCCAGAACTGCTCCAAGGCCACCTCGCCGCCGCGCTCTATTTCGTGCTCGAATTCTCCGGTTTCCTCGGCCTCGATTTCCACGGCCACTTCGCTGCCGCCGTGCTCAAACTCGATTTCGCTGCCCATCGTCCAGCCCTTGCCGAAATCGTAGCCCAAATTGATGACCACATGCGGCAAGTCCACCCGACCGTGGCCTTTGGCGTCCTTGTAACGCTCGGCATGCGAATAGCGGAACATGTTGTCACTGTAAAAGTTACGGGTATAGACTGCCTCGCCGTAGCCGCCCACGGTGAGCCTTGACAAGGAGAACAGTTTGGTCGAATCATTGACCTTGTTTTGCGCTTGCAAAGGCATGGCACCCAACGCCAAACCTACAAGGGCACATTTTACAATCGTTTTCAGTTTCATAACGGATTCTGTTTGTTTAATTACGCTTGCAAAAGTCAAGTTTTTGTCCTCGCAGTCAAATCCCCAAAAATGGGTAATTTCGGGAAACCTTTTCGTCACAAATGATGAGATGAAAAGCGAATTTCGCCGACAATATTTCCCGCGTGTCGGCGTTTTCATTAGGCTTTCGGCACGAATTTTGAGCATTTTTGCCGAACCAATGTGAGAAAATCGTATTTTCGTCAAAAATTTCAACCTATGGAATCTCGACTCAAACTTGGCTTGTTGATGGTGATGATGTTTGCTTTAACCATTTCAGTTTCAGCGCAAAAGCATATAGAAGAATACAATCCCGAAGCCCTTTTCAACGAAGGCGTTTTGCTGTTCAGGAATCAGGAATATGGCGCGGCTTTGTCGACATTTGCGCAATATCGGGCCTTGGCTAACGACCCCAAGAAGCAACGTTGCGTGGATGCGCAGTATTACGAGGCGGTCAGTGCGCTTTATCTCGACCATGCCGACGGTCCCGCAAAGGTGATACAATTCGTGAACGACAACCCGAGCAGCACTTGGGCGAGGCACGCCAACTTTCTGTATGCCAACCATTTGTTCCAAGACAAGAAGTACAAGGAGGCTTTGGCCATTTATGAAAAGGCCGACGCTTCTTCCCTCAGCAACGACGAGGCGCAGCAGATGCAGTTCAACATGGGTTATGCCTATTTCCAGTCGGGCGAACTCGACACGGCCATGCCGCTTTTCCACGGCCTGATGATGAACGAGGGCAAATATAAAGACCAAGCGAGATATTATTACGCTCATATCCAATATGTTAAACAAAGATATAATGAGGCTTTGGACAACTTCCGCCTCTTGCGCACCCATAAGGATTTCGCCAAGGTGGTGCCTTCTTACATCATGCAAATCGACTATCTCAAAGGCGATTACGAGTCGGTGATTGCTGACGGTCCCGACTACATTCGGCAGGCCGACAAGAAACGCAAGAGCGAGATGGCGCAGATTGTGGCCGATGCCTATTTCCAGCAGAAAAACTACGACAAAGCCCTTGAATATTACGATATTTACAAGAAAAACCTGAGCCGAGGCGTTTCGCGCGAGGCCTACTACCAGATGGGCGTGAGCAAGATGATGAAGGGTAACTACACGGGTGCCATCGCCGACTTGCAGAAAATTGCGGGCAGCAATGACATCTTGGGGCAATATGCCTCGTATTATTTGGCTTCGTGCTATGCCAAGACAGATGAGCCGAAGTATGCCCGAAGCGCGTTCCACACGGCTTATTCCGCCGGTTTCGACAAGGAACTCAGCGAGGAGGCACTGTTCGATTACGCTCGCCTGAGCCTCATCCCCGGTGCCGACCCCTTCAACGAGGCCGTCGGACTATTGGATAATTTCATCGCCGAGCATCCCGATTCGGAGCGTAAGGCAGAGGTTGAGGAGATGGCCATCTATTTGTTGCTCAACGCGAAAGAAAACGAAGAAGCCCTGAGCCGCCTCGAAGCCATGAAGAAGAAAAGCGCGGAGTTGCAGACCGTTTACAACGACCTGTTGTATGCCACGGGCATCGATAATTACCAGAAGGGCTATTTCGACAAGGCGCAAGTGTATTTCTCCAAGGTTTTGAACAGCCGCCAGAGCGCAACCCACAAGGCGCAGGCCTGTTTTTGGATGGGCGAGTCGGCATACCAAATGGGCGACCATGCCACGGCAGGCAAGTATCTGACCCAGTTCAAGGCCATGAACGCCGCTACGGGTCTGCCCGAATATGCCCTCGCCGACTACGATTTGGGTTACATCTACTACCAAAAGCCTGACTATGATGCCGCCGAAACTTGTTTCCGCCGCTTCATCCAATCCGCCAACGACACGCAAAAGGATTTGAAATCAGATGCTTACATCCGTTTGGGCGATTGCTTCTACATGGAGCGTAACTACACCAACGCCATCAATTATTACGACCTTGCCACCCGCATCGGTAAGCGCAATGCCGACTACGCGCTTTACCAGCAGGGACTTTGCTATGGTGCGAAAGGCGATGTGAATCAGAAGATTAACATGCTCAACGACTTGGTGCAGACTTATCCAAGCACGCCATATTACGAGCAGGCTTTGTTCGAGATTGGCAACACTTATCTCGTCCACGGCGACAAACGCTCGGCCATCGCCAATTTCAACCGCCTCATCAAAGACCGTCCGCGCTCCACCTACACGCGCCAAGCCATGATGAAGGTTGGCATGATTTATTACAACAACAACCAATACGACCAAGCCTTGACCAATTTGAAGAATTTGGTGGCCACTTATCCTAATACCGATGAATCGCGTGAGGCTTTGAGCATCATCCGCAGTATCTTCATGGAACAGAACAAGTTGGACGAGTATTTCGGCTATGTCAATGCCAATGGCGGTCAGGTGAAGGTGACGCAACAGGATTCTTTAGCTTTCGCCAATGCGGAGATTTTCTACCTCGATGGTCGCTATCAGCAAGCCCAAACCGCGCTGCAATATTATTTCGACAACTTCAGCAACGGAGCCTATTCGCTGAAGGCGCATTATTACGCCCTCGAATGTGCCGAAAAGGTCGGGACGGAGGACCAAGTCGTCACGCACCTTAATTATATATTGTCGCAGCCCGATAACGACTACACCGACAACGCCCTGCTGAAAATGGCTCGCATCGAGTACGAAAAGGGCGATTACCAAAAGGCCGGCGAGTATTATGAACGCCTGTCGCGCATCACCGAGGAGCCGCTGAAACGCCTCGAAGCCCTCGAAGGCAGCATGAAGAGCAACTTCTTCCTCGGCAATTACGACAAGGCCATAGAGATGGGCGAAAGTCTGCGCGTTTCCCGCGACCTGACCGACGAGCAGGTGAACCAAATCAACCACATCATGGGCAAGTCGTACTTCGAGAAGGGCAACTATACCGCTGCCATCGAGCGACTCGACAAGAGTGCCCGCAACGACAAGTCGGTGTATGGTGCCGAAAGCGCGTATTATTCCGCCGTGGCCTCCCTCAAGTTGAAGAAGTATGACGAGGCCGAAAACAAGGTCTTCGACATCGCCGACAACTTCTCGAAATATGATTATTGGGTCGCCAAGTCGTTCATCGCGCTCGCCGATGTGTATGTGGCCAAGGAGAACTATTTCCAAGCCAAGGAAACCCTTCGCAGTGTCATCGACAACTACAAGGGCAACGACCTGAAACAAGAAGCCCGCGCCAAACTCGCCGAAGTGGAGCGCAAGGAACCCAAAGTGAGCAACAGCAACGGCATAGAACCCATTGAACCCGAATGAGTCCCGAAGGGACGAACAGAACACAACGGGCGACGCAAGTCCCCGCAAAATAGCATCAATCCAGCCCCGTAGGGGCGACATATCAATAAGCAGGCGACGTAAGTCCCTGCGTCACCCGAAAGGGGGAACGCGACGTAAGTCCCTGCTCTAACACCAAGACAATGAAGAAGATAATAGCAATCCTGACCCTCGCTCTAATGAGCCTGACCGCCTTCGCCCAACACGACGAACAAGTCACCGTGGAAGGCAAATACCGTCCCAAGGTAAACAAAGTCAACAAGTTGCAGTTGCAGCCTGAAACGCCGCAACCCTCGTATAACTATCCTAATTCCGAGGTGAACCCCATCGAGGCCAAGCAAAAATTCGCCTTGGATTTGGAGAAAATCGCCCCAACAGGCTTTGCAGCAAAGAAAGACCAGCTTGTCACCCCGACCAACAACTTCCTCATGGCTGGCCTCGGCACACGCATCTCACCGATTTTCCTTTATAAGCACAACTCCATGTTGACCAAGACTTTAGGCCTTGGCGTGGGCGTGAAGCACAACTCCTCGTGGCTGAACATCAAGGACTACGCGCCGTCGAGTTATATGAACAATGCTTTCGATGTAAATCTGTCGTATGAGGATATGGGAATGTACAGGTTGGAAGGCGGGGTGTTTTTCGACAATGACATGAATCATTATTATGGCGTGAATCTTGTTGAAATGCCCTTGACCGACGAACAAATCGAGGCGTTCTGCCCAAGGCAGGTGTATAATACGATTGGCGCTTTTGTGAAATTGGATGCCAAGGGCTATCCTTTTGGGGTGCCGGTCGATCCGGGTGCCATCAAGTATCGGTATGCATTTGACCAATTTGGGTGTGGCGATGGATTGTTGGAATTCGACTATTCCTATGTTTTATACCCTGCTGCTTGGTACAAGAAAGGAACGTCTTCAAAAAGGATAAAAGTGGATGTCGATTTGGATTTCAATCACTATAAATGTCTGGATTCCTTGAGAAACAGAGGTTTTGGCCGATTGAACCCAAGTTTTGAGATGGCAGGCGATTTCTATCGACTTCATTTGGGGGCTTCTGTTGATGGATTTGTTGCCCAAGATGACAGGAAAGTTACCATTAGGCCCGATGTGAGCGGTAGTCTGTTTGTCTTGGACAAGAAATTGGAGTTTTATGCAGGCCTGAATGGAGGCCAAAGTCTGGTGACTTATGGTGATATTATCAAGTTGAATCCCTTTGTGTGGCAGTTGCTGGTGCCCGATTTGCGGGTAAAGAATGTGAAACTCGGTTTTGACGGCGGTGTGCGCACCAATATTGCCGAAATCGTCGATTTGCATTTGGGCGTGCGTTATCGCCATACGGAAAACGATCCGTTCTTTGTTCTGAAATATGAATTTGTTGATAATGAAGTAATTAATAATAAGTTTGGTTTGCTTTACGATGAAACTAAATTAGTGACCATTTTGACCGATGTTCGCGTGAAGTTGCGCAACAGCCTCACCGCCGATTTGGGCTTTGCCTACAACAACTGCAAACCAACAACCGAAGAATACGCTTGGTATCGCCCCACCACGGAAGGCAAACTGAAACTGACATACGATTTCAACGACAAGCTGTCTTTCAATACGAGTTTCCTCTATCAAGGCGGACGCTATGCCTTGGTGCAAGGCGATTCCGGCTCAAATAGGATGGGTTGGGGGCCTGAAAAACTAAAGGATGTCGTCGACCTTAGCCTCGGCGCGGATTACAAGGTGAACGACCAAATCTCGGCTTTTGCCTTGATTGACAATGTGGCTTGCCAGAAATACCAACTCTATTACAATTATCCCGTGACGGGCATACAGTTCTTCGCCGGCGTGAAGTTGAGATTCTGAAAATCTATCAAGGTATTGTCTTATGGCGAAGAAAGAAGAAATAGTAAAAGTTGAACAGACATTTGAGGTCGCAAATCGCGACCTCAATGAGGTATCGATTGAACCACTAATCAGGTTGGTTCGCGGACAGCAGGTGATTCTTGATTCAGATTTGGCAATATTATATGGAGTTGAGACCAAGCGACTTAAGGAGCAAGTCAATCGAAATGTTTCGAGATTCCCTGATGATTTTATGTTTAAATTGACCGTTGAAGAATATGGAAGTTTGAGGTCGCAATTTGCGACCTCAAACAAACGTGGAGGGGTCAGATATATGCCATACGCTTTTACGGAAAGTGGTGTTGCAATGTTGAGCAGCGTTCTTCATTCCGATGTGGCCATACAAGTTAATGTTCGGATTATGAGAGCGTTTACTGCCGCGAGGCAAATTATGTCAGCGAGTGTGCAAATGCTTCAACGCCTTTCGTCTATCGAGTATCATCAAATTGAATCTGACAAACACATTGCGGAAACCAATTTGCGCATTGACGAGGTGTTTCGTCGGTTGGATCAAGGTGCAAAAACCAAGCAAGGCTTGTTTTTCGAAGGGCAGATTTACGATGCGTATGTGTTTGTGTCCGATTTGATTAAGTCGGCCCAAACGCGAATTGTTCTCGTGGATAATTACATTGATGAATCGGTATTGACGCTCCTTGATAAACGCGATGATGGGGTGAAAGCAACGGTTTATACCAAACGTATTACGCCCCAATTGTCACTTGATTTGTCTAAACATAATGCGCAATACGCTCCCATTGACATTCGCGAATACACTCATTCACATGATCGTTTTCTGATCATCGACGAAACCCTGTATCACATCGGGGCATCGCTCAAAGATTTAGGAAATAAGCTGTTCGCTTTTTCCCAGATGTTGGAACTTGGGGCGGATGAATTGCTCGCTCGTATTGATGGAACGTTTGGGCAAAACAAAAAGCCTTAAAATCCTCAAAAAGTCCCTCTTTTTGAATGAGGGTCCCTCGTTGTTGATGAGGGCGAGATTTCGGTTGTTTCCAAAATTTGCCCATTTTCAGCCCCGTGGAGGCGTTTTTGCCGAAAAACAAATTTCTCAACTTTTTTGGGTGTCGTGCCGAAAAATTGTGTATCTTTGCACCTTTATTTGAAAACAGCAAAATTTCCGAAAATGACTGAAGAAGAAAAAAGAGAATTGGCAAGCGAAGAATACGGTGCCAGTAAAATCCAAGTGCTTGAAGGCTTGGAGGCCGTGCGCAAACGTCCGGCCATGTATATCGGCGACGTGCATTTCCGTGGCTTGCACCATTTGGTATATGAGGTGGTCGACAACTCCATCGATGAGGCTATGGCGGGCTATTGCGACAAGATTGATGTGCGCATCCTGCCCGGCAACGCTATCAGCGTCCTCGACAATGGTCGTGGCATCCCGACGGGTATGCACCCAAAGGAGCATCGCTCGGCCCTCGAAGTGGTCTTGACCGTGCTGCACGCTGGCGGCAAGTTCGACAAAGGTTCCTATAAGGTGTCTGGCGGTCTGCATGGCGTGGGTGTCAGTTGCGTGAACGCCCTTTCGACGCACCTCACCGCTGAGGTCTATCGCGAAGGCCAGATTTTCAAACAGGAATATGAGTGTGGCAAGCCGCTCTACGATGTGAAAGTGGTGGGCACGACCAACCTGAACGGTACCCGTATCACCTTCCAGCCCGACGGCTCGATTTTCCAAACCACGGAATACGACTACAGCACTTTGGCCAACCGTATGCGCGAGTTGGCGTTCCTCAACCACGGCATCACCATCCAACTCACCGATGAGCGTGAGAAAATGGAAAACGGCGAATATCGCAGCGAAACCTTTTATTCTGAAAACGGCCTCGTTGACTTCATCGCTTACCTCGACGCCAACCGCGAGAAACTCATTCCCGAACCGATTTACATTAGCGGCGAAAGAAACAATGTGCCTGTTGAGATCGCATTGGAATACAATAACGAGTACAAGGAGAATCTGCACTCTTATGTCAACAATATCAATACAATAGAAGGCGGAACACACCTGCAAGGCTTCCGCTCGGGCTTGACGCGCTCGTTCAATGCCTACGCCGAAAAGAGTGGCCTGCTTGAGAAATTGGAGAAACTGAAGGTGAAGATTTCGCCCGACGATTTCCGTGAAGGCTTGACGGCTGTCATTTCGGTGAAGGTGCCAGAGCCTCAGTTTGAGGGCCAGACCAAGACCAAACTCGGCAACGATGAGGTGATGGGTATCGTCAATTCCATTGTGGGTCAGCAACTTTCAGACTATTTGGAGGAGCATCCCAAAGAGGCCAAGACCATCTTCGACAAGGTGACTTTGGCCGCCCAAGCCCGCCAAGCCGCCCGCAACGCCCGCGAAAAAGTGCAGCGCAAGGGTGCGCTTTCGGGATTCAGTCTGCCGGGCAAGTTGGCCGACTGCTCCGACCGCGACCCTGCCAAGACGGAACTTTATCTCGTTGAGGGTGACTCAGCTGGCGGTTCCGCCAAGCAAGGCCGCGACCGTAATTTCCAAGCCATTCTGCCTTTGCGCGGTAAGATTCTGAACGTTGAGAAGGCGATGGAACACCGCGTGTTCGACAGCGAGGAAATCAGGAACATCTACACTGCTCTTGGCGTGACCATTGGCACGGAGGAGGATAGTAAAGCTCTGAATATGGAGAAGTTGCGCTACCACAAAGTCATCATTATGACCGATGCCGATGTGGACGGTAGCCACATCACCACATTGATTTTGACCTTCTTCTTCCGCTACATGCGTGAACTGATTGAGAACGGCTATGTGTATTGTGCCACGCCGCCTTTGTATCTTATCAAGCGCGGCACCAAGCCCGTCCGCTATTGCTGGACCGACGACGAGCGTTTCGCAGCGATGGCCGAACTGACAAAGAACGGCACCGTTGGCGGTTACGACGTGCAGCGTTACAAAGGTCTTGGTGAGATGAATCCCGAACAGCTTTGGGAAACCACAATGGACCCCGCCAACCGCACCTTGCGCCAAGTGACCATCGAGAATGCGATGGAGGCCGACCACATCTTCTCCATGCTGATGGGCGACGAAGTGGGACCTCGCCGCGAGTTCATCGAACAGAATGCGACTTATGCTAATATTGATGCTTGATTGTTGAAAATCAAATGACTATCAAAAAGGAGAGCCGTTTGGTTCTCCTTTTTTGATGCCTAATTCTAAAAATCCACCCTCGCACTCCTTCCGTGGATATGGAATCCCAAAGTTCACGAGGGTGGATTTGAGGGTTATACGTTATTACACTTAAATGAAATTATTCTATGGAACGCACAGGACGGACAGAAAGACCTGCGTAGCGAGGTTCGCCTCCAGTGCCAACAGCACCCGAACCGAAGCTCAATCGATTCCCACAATCCGGGTGCCAAAAGAGCGAACTCGACCAATAACCGCCTCCCCAATACTGACCATAGAGGAAGGTGTGGGTGGCAGGCAGGAAAATACTGTTGCCGTTTTCCGAAGTGAAGAGTCTACCATACACATCATTTTGCGTAGTCCATGTGCTGGTGGTGTTGTTCTTTAGTTCTTCCCATTCCTCAATGGTGGGTATGCGCCAGCCCGTGCCCCAGTTGGCCGTGGCAGCGTCGTCTTCTGGTTGCAAAATGACCAGTTCGTCAGAATAACCGTTGTAACCGTAGTTGGCGTCGTTGCAATACTTGGTCAAGGTGTTTTCACTGCCGTTACAATACTTGTAAGTGCTCCAATCGTAATCGGCTTTTGTCGTAGTTTCACCCCATGCGAAGTAACTACCTAAGCCTTCAGGTGTTTCGGCATAAACATTACAGGTGGCCCACAATGTTCCACTTGGCAAGCCAAGGTCAATGTAGTCGTGGCCGTTGTAAGTACCATTCCCGCTCGGTTGTTCCTCAGTGGTAAATCTTTTATCCGCACCATAATAAAAGTCAGAGCCTTTCTTGGCGTATGCACGGACATGATAAACCGTATTGGGTTTCAGTTCAGTAAGTTTACAGGTGAAAGGCTCGTTCCATTGGGCGGTGGAAAGATGCTCTTCACTTGCAGTTGGGTTTTCTTGGAAGCCCCAGCATACGCCCAACTCCTCAAGTGTAACACCTTCGCTTACAACAACCTCAGCTCCACAAACTGCGGTTTTTGTAGTGATGTCAGAAGGTGTGATAGTGGTAACCGTTACCGTTACGGTCTCGTCATTATTAGGTTCATCTTCCGGTTTGTTACATCCTGCGGTAAATACTACCGCCGCCATTAGCATTACGGCTGCTACTGCCTTCATCATTTTGTTCATATTGGTTGAATTTTAAGATTTATAGTTGCTCAAATCTTTAGACAATAAACGTTGTTCGCAACAGCGTTGCAAAAATCGGAATACGAGAAAGAATGTGTGCTTACAAATTGTCAAAACTGACTTACAAATGATATATTGTAAGCAGATTTATAGCTGATTGCGGCTTTTCCACTCGGAAGGCGTCATGCCGACGATGGCCTTGAAGGTGCGGAAGAAGGTCGTTTCGTTCGCAAATCCCGACTCCATCCAAACCTCTGAGGCGCGGGTGCCGGGCTGGTTGAGCAATCGCTTGGCGTGCTCAACGCGATAGGTGTTGACGAACTGGCTGAACGAGCAGTGGCGCAGGTTGTTGATGCAGGCCGATAGTGTGTTGCGGTTGCAACCTACCGTCGTCGCCACATCTGACAATTTCAGTCCGCTGTTCAAGTAAAGGTGCTCTTCCTCCATCAGTTGGCAAACGCGCTGCAGCAGTTCGCCATCTGCAACGCTAATCGCTGAGGCAGTCGGATTTTCCGTTTCATTGGCCTCGCTCACTTCTTCCACCAATTCGTCTTTGCATTGTGTTGCCTTTCGCGTGCGAATAATAAGGTACACGATCAATGCAGCCACAAGCGCCAAACCTATTCCCATCCACAGCCAAGGGAACGAGGCACGGGCGGCCAGCAAAGGCGCATCAGGATTGACGCGCAACAACACTACTGACTTGAGTGGATAGTAGTTGGAATTGTCGAGGCCACCGGCAAGGATGAGGTTGCCGTCATCATTGAGGATAGGCCAACAGAGGCCCATGTTAGGCAGCGGGTCGGTATAATAGAGCGTCAATGGCGCTGGATTCTCCGTATAATCCACGCGCAACACATAGACCTGTTTGCTTTGTCGGTTAAAGCCCACCAAATAGCCCCGTCCGCGCTTCCTGTCCACCACGGGAAAATGATAATGGATGCTGTCGCCTTGGAACATTGTTGGCACCGCGCATGTGGTAGAAAGCAGGCTGAAGTCGGTGCCACAAGTCTTGACGAAGCCTATTTGGTTTTCGGCGTTTTTCACGGGCAGCAAGTAAGCGTAGTCGCCGGCAGCCTCGTCGCCGATGAAACAGAAATCGCTTATCCGGGGAATGTCGTAGGCCAACGGTCGCCATTCGTCAAGCTGAGGCGCGTGGAAAGGCTCACCCCATAGTTGGTCAACGATGATGCTGTCAGGACGAATGCCGCTGGTATGTTTTGTGTCCAGGCTACTGAATATCATTACATTGTCTTTGGCTGTGCTCAAAATATAGGGACAGGAACGCTTTGCAGCCACCTCCTTGACGCGAACAAAAGTCGAGTGGCCGTCAAACAGTTCGATGCAGTCATCACTATACCAGTTACCTGAAATCACCACACGTCCGCTGTCGATTTCGGTGGCGGAGAAGTTGCTGCGCTTCATGTCCATGCAGCCAAAGCCTTCAAAGGTGTGGGTGGCAGGGTCGTACCATTCTGCCGGGTAGGTTTGCCCGATGCCCAACGACTCATTGGCACCGCCACAGGCCAGCACTTTGCCAGATTTCATAGGAACGACAATGCCGAAGTCGTGCGCATAGACCATTTGCACCGTATGCCAAGTGCCGCCGCTGAAATACTCTGCCGTGGCCGTTGGAACGAACCCTGTGGTATGCCCCCCGATGACAGTCAGTTCGCCATTGACAATGAAGGTGCAGTGGCCGTAACGGGGGATATTGAGGTCGGGTAGTTGCTCTGTTTCCAACTTTTTTGGAGTCAGACCTACACTCTCCGACGAGTGCATTGCAAGCAAGGATGCCGATGCCAGTAGGATGATTATTATAATAAGGTATTTTTTCATCAGACTTTGAACAAGAGTGCAAAGATAATTATTTTATTTCTCTTGTCCATTTCAAGTTTTATTCCTCTCACAAAAACATCACGAAATAGACAGGCATGTAAATGATCATCCCCTTGGTCTCCCATTTCTGGCCGTTTGATAAAACGATGCCCTTATTTATATGATAGTCAGTTGTTTGGGTGAAGTGCGTCAGTGCGACATGGATTTTATAGTCTTTCCCAGACTTCACCTCGATAGGCAATACTGAGAGATTGTCGTAGTCGTCGATGAGAAAATCCACTTCGCCGTGGTGCTTGTTGTCGTAATAAAACAGATTGTGGCCATGTGCCTTCAGTTCCTGGGCAACCACCGACTCATAAACAGAGCCTAAATTGATGCTTGGCGTATCTTCGAGTATGGGCAGGATGTTGGTTTTGTACAAAATGTTGGTCAGTAGTCCGACATCATTCAAATAGAGTTTCAACAAATTTTTCCGCGCCGATTCCACCAAAGGGAATCTTGGATTGGAAATGGCCTTCACTTCAAGCGCAATGCCAGAAGAAATCAGATAGTCGAATTCGTCTTGATAATCAGAGAATTGCTTCCCTGCCTTGTTCTCTATATCCTTTACCACGACACGCTTTTTCTTGTTTTCGAGGTTGGAAGGAATCATTTGGAACACGTTTTGGATTTTCAGTTTGTGCTCGGCATCATAACGCGAGGCATCGGCACCATAGTAACGATGGATTTCGGCTTGTATGCGCCTCAGTTTCATAATGTTTCGTTCTGAGAGATAGGAGTTTATGGCATCAGGAAGGCCGCCGGTCAGAAGATATTCACGGAAAAGTGTCATCATCCTTTGGTGAAGGGAGTCGTCAAGGCTTTGCTGCGCAAGAAATTTATCCCGCACAAACGAAATGGTTTCCTCGTTAAATCCATTTGCCCAAAGAAACTCCTCGAAATCAAGTGGATACATCTGCAAGGTTTCAATGCTTCCTATTGGAATGCTCGGCGTTTGGAGCAAAGTCACGCCAAGCAGCGAACCGCTACAGATGTAGGTGTATCTGTCATCGTCTTTCAGGAACTTCAACAAAGTGAGGAACACGGGATAGGTTTGGATTTCGTCCAAAAAAACAAGTGTGTTTTCCTTTTTGCGCAGTTTGTTTCCAGCAAAGGTGCCGAGCATGGTGTAAAAGTCAATTACGCTCCGTACATTGGCAAACATACGGCTACCTGTACTGTCGGCTTGTAGGTTGATTTCCACATAATTGGGGAACAGTTTCTTGCCCACATGTCGGATGATATAGGTCTTGCCGATTTGTCGTGCTCCGTCAACCAGTAGGATTTTGTTCGATGGAACTGACAAGAATTGGGTGATTTCTTCCTCTATTTTTCGCTTCAACATTTTCGTATCTGATTTTTGAACGCAAAAATACTCATTTTTTGGATATTACAATAATAAATAGTGAAATTTTTGTCATTTTTCCACCCAATTTTTAGTCTGTTTTTGTCATTTTTCCACCCGATTTTTAGTCTGTTTTTGTCATTTTTTCACCCGATGTTTTCTTTGGAAAAAATAGCACAAGAATTTTTTCATCCTCTCTGCTTGTATGTTTCAAATTAAATCGTGACCTTTGCCCAATAAATTTCAAACGTATGGAAACATTCAAAAAAGGTGAGAAGATTGGCAAATATGTCATCAACTCGTTCATAAAGAAAGGTATTGTGGCTGAGTCATATACGGTGCTTGGTCCTGACGACATGATGTATTTTATGAAGGTGTTCGACCTCAGAAGCATCCCTCGCGAGCAACTGTTTGAGGGCAAGGAGGTCTACGAAATCCAACTCTGCAAGGAATTGAACACCGACGAGAACCAGAACGTCATCCGCTATGTCGACAACGGCGAGGTGCGCAAGGGCAACCAAACCTTCCATTATTTGGTGACGGAGTTCTATCGCGGCGTGCTGCTGTCGGAGGCGGTCACTTCCGAAGGCCCCTTCGACTTGGAGGATGCCGTGCAGATTACCTTGTGTGTGCTGAGCGGCCTGTCGTTCATCCATTCCCGTGCATTGATACACAATGATATACGTCCGTCAAACATCATGCTCCAAGAACTTGAGGACGGTATGCTGATGCCCACCATCATCGACTTGGGGCACATTTCTTACATGGTGAAAGGCCGCCCGACTTTCTCCGTTGAGGACTTGAAGCCGTTTTTCCGCGCTCCCGAGACCTTCCGCGCGGTGTATACGGTGAAAAGCGACATTTTCTCCACTGGTGCGCTGCTCTATTTCCTGATTTTCGGCAAGTCGCCGTGGGAAGTGGATTTGGCGGCTGCCAATGGCGACAAGAAGTTGGTGGCCGATGCCGTAAAGAAGGCGCGGAAACAAGACCTAATTTTGGAAACTGAGGAGGTGCAACTGCCTGATTACATGAAGGCTATCTTGTTGAAAGCCTTGGCCAAAAAGCCTGACGATCGTTTCGCTTCGGCTGCCGATTTTGCGCAGGCTTTGTTGGAGCAGGTGATGCCAGAATTGGCGAAAAAGATGGAGGAGGAGAACCCCAACCCGCAGGCCGAAACACCAGACCATGACAACAGCGGTCCGACCATCACTTTCAAAAAAGGCTCAGGTAGCGGCTTCGACAATGTGACGGGTCGCGACGAACTGAAGGAACAACTGCGCAAGGAGGTGCTTTTCGCCCTTCAAAATCCCGAAAAGGCGAAGTTGTACAAGTTGCCGGCCATCAATGGCGTGCTGCTTTATGGTCCTCCCGGATGTGGCAAAAGCCTTGTGCTTGAGAGTTTTGCGGAAGAATTGGGCTTCAATTATTCCATCATCAAGGGCGTGGAGATGGGGCATATCTATCAGGACGGCGTGCTCGACAACCTGCAACGGGTGTTCGATGCCGCCGAAATCAAGGCTCCGTTTGTGCTTTGCTTTGATGAAATTGAGTTCATTGCGCCCAATCCCAACGGCGAGGGCGAGGATAGCAACATCACGCAGCAAATTTCGGCTTTGTTCGGCATGATGAACAATTGTTCCAAGAAAGGTATCCTCGTGGTGGCTACCACCAACCGCCCTGACCTCATCGACCAAGCCATTATGCGCGTGGGCTGTTTCGACCGCGTGTTTTTCGTGCCGCAACCTGATTTTGAGGCGCGTAAGGACATTTTCATCGACCACCTGAAAGAGCGTCCCTGCGAGGAATTGGACTTTGATGAATTAGCTAAAATGTCGGACGATTTCAACGCGGGCGACATCACGGAGGCCGTCAATGAGGCCGCCATGACTGCTGCCTATAACGATGTGCCGATTTCGCAGAAAATCCTCGTCGACGTGCTGAAATACAAGAACCCGACCTATTCCACCAAGACGCGCATCGGTTTCAACAAGAATTGAAAATGAAAGTTAAACAATTGGTTTCCAAATATTTGAATTCGCAAGGAATGGTTGCGAAAAAGAATGATTTAGGCCTGAATTTCACCTACGACGGCTGGAATTTCCTCCTTTGGAACGATGCCGACGACCCGCTCTTTTTCCGCCTGATTCTGCCCGGCGTTTTTGATGTGACGGACGACAATTTTGCGAAGGCAATCATGGCCTGCAACAAGGTCAATTGGGATTTCAAGGTGGTTAAGGCAGTACTCTATGACTTTGAGGATGAGCATGATAAGGGGGCTTCAGTATGGATTTGTTACGAACAGCAACTTGATACTGAGCCGCAACTTGAGGAATTGATTCCACGCGCCATCCACAGCCTCATTTCCGCCACCGATGCGTTTAACAAAGAAATGACAGAAGAATAGTATTTAATTCTATGAAAATCAAATTCTTACTAATTTCAATGCTGTTAGCAAACATGGCTGTCGCCCAATACGCACCCGCTGGCGACAAAATCAAGACGAGATGGGCGGAGCAAGTCGCGCCCGAAAACGCCTTGCCCGAATATCCACGCCCGATGATGGTGCGTCCCGTGTGGAAAAACCTCAATGGCCTTTGGCAATACGCCATCACTGCGAAAGGGGAGAAGGCACCGCAAAAATATGAGGGTGACATCCTCGTGCCGTTTTGCATCGAGTCGTCGCTGTCGGGGGTGCAAAAGGAGGTCGGGCCAGAAAAGGCGTTATGGTATCAGAAGACTTTCGCCGTTCCTGCCCATTGGAAAAATGGTCGCATCCTGCTTCATTTCGGTGCTGTCGACTGGATGGCTGATGTTTGGGTGAATGGCATCAAAGTTGGTTCACACACAGGAGGTTACACGCCTTTCACTTTCGACATCACACAGGCATTGCAAGGGAAACAAAACAACCTCGTTGTCCGCGTTTGGGACCCGACCAATAACAGTTACATCCCTCATGGAAAGCAAGTTACAAAGCCAAGAGGAATTTTCTACACTTCCGTGACGGGCATTTGGCAGACAGTTTGGCTTGAAAATGTGCCTGAAGATTACATCCAAAATCTCGTCACCACACCCGATTTCGACAAGGCAACGGTGAGCGTGAATGTGGATTTCTCCAACCCGACCAAGGACGATTTGTACCAAGTTGAGGTGTCGTTTGAGGGCGAAACTGTCGCTATGGGCAAGTCCATCAACGGGCAGCCTGTGGAGGTCAACATGCCGGAAGAGTTTCTCCGATGGACACCTGACCATCCCTTCCTTTATGACATGAAAGTCAAGGTGTTGCGCAAAGGAAAAGTGATTGACGAGGTAGACAGTTATTTCGCCATGCGCAGTTTCGGCACGCAGCGCGACGAAAATGGCATAGTGCGCCTCACTTTGAACGGCCTCCCGATTTTTCATTTCGGCCCGCTTGACCAAGGCTGGTGGCCCGATGGCCTCTACACCGCCCCCACCGATGAGGCTTTGGCCTACGATGTGCAGAAAACCAAAGACTTGGGCTTCAATATGATTCGCAAGCATGTGAAAGTGGAGCCTGCGCGTTGGTACTACCATTGCGACCGCATCGGCCTCATCGTTTGGCAGGACATGCCGAGCGGCGGTCGCGGACCTGAGTGGCAAACGACGCAGTATTATCAAGGTCCTGAAAGCCTGCGCTCGCTTGAATCGGAGGAATGTTACAAAAAGGAGTGGACGGAAATCATAAACAGTTTGAAATCAGTACCTTGCATTGGCGTTTGGGTGCCGTTCAACGAGTCGTGGGGGCAGTTCAAGACCCCTGAAATCGTCGAAATGACCAAGAAACTCGACCCGACGCGCCTTGTGAATCCCGCTTCAGGAGGAAATTTCTACACTTGCGGCGACATTCTCGACCTTCACCACTATCCCGAGCCGAAAATGGTGCTTTACGACCCGACTCGCGCCACGGTTTTGGGCGAATATGGCGGCATTGGGCGCAAGGTGGATGGCCACACTTGGGTGAAAGACCAAGGCTGGGGCTATGTGGAGTTTGACACCGAAGAAAAGGTGACCGACACCTACGTTGAATACGCCAATATGCTGTATAAGATGGTTTTCCAAGGTTTTTCGGCGGCGGTCTACACCCAAACCACCGATTGCGAAACCGAACTCAACGGCTTGATGACTTACGACCGCGCGGTCGTCAAAATGGACGAAAAGCGGTTGTTGCAAATCAATCGGAAAATCAGCCACGCTTTGGCGGAGTGATCTTGTAGGGCTGTCACCATTGTGGCAGCCGTTCCCTGGACATTTTTGCGGCTCCATGACAAAACGGCCCTACAAACCAATATCCCAATTTCGGGCGGAATTGATGAAATTTTCTTCGATTCCGCCCGAAAATTTACAAAAACTGGGCGGAATCGATGATTTTTTGCCCGATTCCGCCCAGATTCTGATTTTTTAGTCTTCAAACAAGTCGTCCAAAGTGAGTTGGAAGGCCATTTCCGAAGCATAACTGTTTTGCGAGGCTCCGTTGGCGGTGATGAGGGTGGGGAGGATGCCGCAGCGAGTTCCGGTTTGTTCGACGAATGCGGTACGACGTTTCCTGATTTTTGCAGCTTCCTCTTTGTCAAGCAGATATGCGCCTTCACTGTATTTGATTTCGCAGAGGTTGATCATCTTGTCGGCGCGCTCGATGATGAGGTCGATTTGGGTTTTGTCGTTCTTCGCCTTGCTGCGCCAAGCGTAGTATTCCGTCCCGATGCCGTCGATTCGGAGTGCTTTCTTGATTTGCGGGATGTGTGCCATGCAAAGCCGCTCGAAGGCGTGGCCGTACCATGTGTTGACGGTCGGGGTGCCGAGGTGATGAAGCCAATATTGCTGATCCTCAAACTGTTTGCTGGCGAAAGTAAGGTGAAACAGCGTGAAGAAATCGGTGAGCTGGAAGATGCCGCCCGTCGTCTTGATTTTCTTCTCGCGGGTGTGGTAGCGGCGGATGAGGTCGCAGTTCTCCAAGTCTTCCAATTGGTTGCTGATATGCCCGTTGTCGGCGGTTTTCAGTTTCTTGGTGAGTTCCACGCGGGTGAGACCTTTTTTGTTGGCCGCCAATTGCGCGATGATTTTCAGATAAGGTTTCTCGTTGTCAAACAGCGACTTATACAGCGATTCGTATTCAGAAGCCAGTTCGCCGCCCTTGCTGAAACACAGCCTGTCGATGTTTTGGGCTAGGCTTTCGTTGTTTTTCAGAAGGCTCAGATAGTAAGGTACGCCGCCGAGCATCATGTAGGCTTGGGCTGTCATCTGGCGTGTCCAGTGGAAGCCGTTGGCGTTCAGGTAGTTTTCAGTTTCTTTTAGGGTGAAGGGCGCAAGATGTATGCTGTGTGTCAGGCGGTTGTGAAGCCCGCCACGGTTGTTGATGATGTTGCGCACCATCCACGAGGTGGCACTGCCGCAAACGATGAGTTTCACCTCGTCGCGCAACGAGGCCCAAGTGTTCCAAAACTGCCCCAAAGCCCGCACGAAAGCGCCGCCTTTCCTGTCGAAACACGGAAGTTCGTCGATGAAAATGACGCAAGGCTGGCCTTTTTTTGTTTTTTGTGTCATCAGTTCCTGCAAGGCGTGGAACAATTCCAACCAATTGGACGACAGCGGTTTTTCGTAGCCATATTCGCGCAGCGCGATTTGGAAGGCCGACACTTGTTCCGACTTTTTCCCGTAGAGCAGCCCGGAAACGGAAAACGTCAGTTCGTCTTTCATCACTTGGTTGATGAGAAAGGTTTTCCCGACGCGCCTCCGCCCGTAGAGGCCGATGAACTCGGCGTGGTTTGAGCCGATGTATTCCCGCAGCAGGGCAGTTTCTTTTTCTCTTCCTATTAAAGTAGCCATAACCAATTCAATTTCGCCGCAAAAATAATAAATTTCGGGCGGAATCAATGAAATTTTCTTCAATTCCGCCCACATTTTTACAGAAACTGGGCGGAATCGATGATTTTTTGCTCGATTCCGCCCGGATTTTTGTGTTGGTTGCAAAAACAAAGGTGCGCCATAGCCGACGCACCTTTGGGGGATTTTTAGGAATGATGTGTTTCTTTACTTGGACTGGCCGGTGATGGTGATGGTGGTTCCAGAGGTAGCACTGAGAACCTCGCCGTGGGTGATGTGAATCATGTGGTACTCACCATTGTAACGGGTACCAATGACAAAGTTATAGTCATTGGAATTCCAAGCGGAAACGCCTTGGAAATCGGAAATCACGCTGTAGACGCCATCGCTGAAGAAAGCGGCCTTATCGACATCGGTCTTAACGGCAGCCCAATCTTCGGGAAGGATCATGTACATCTCTGCACCAGCAACGGGCTTGATGATGGCGAAGACTTCCTTGCCATTGCCAGTCCATTCCAGACCGTATTCAGCAAGGCCGGTGGCATCGCTGCTGCCTTGTCTGACCCATGAGAAATCCTTGGGTTCCAAAGCAACGGCGGGTTGGTTGATGTTGAGGTTGATGGTGGTGCTGTTCATCTTGCCGTCAACGTCGGTGATGGTGGCGGTGAAGATGGCCTTGGCGACCAATTCTCTGCTTTCTTCATTATTGGTCAAACCGAAATTCAGGACCTGTTCAAAGGTGTACTCAGTTCCACTCACATTGATGATGGAGTCGTAAGATTTGGTTTCCGTGTCATCCAAGGTGGTGAACTTGACATTGAGTTTGAAAGTGGCAAGTTCTTTCATGGTCTGGCTGTTGGAAGCAGCGCGGAAGCCAAGTGTGTAGTTTTGGCCTATGTCGACGGTTTGGCCGTCATACACATAGTTTTCGCCCGTCTTGACGGCGATTGAGGGTTCCGGGTTTTCGACCGGTTTGGTGCAGCTTGCAAAGAAAGCAACGCTGGCGAAGCACACAAGTGCCAATGCTAATTTCTTCATTTTTTAAATGATTTAAGTTAATAATAAGGTTATTTGTTTGAGTTTGTTTCAAAGAACGCGGCAAAGATAGCAAATACTTTGCCAAACTTTTCAAAACTGACAAAAAAATGAAAAAAAGCCTGTTTTTGGCAGGCTTTTTCCTTTTAATGCAGTTTCATTTCTCGATTTAGTCTTCAACGATTGCTTCGTTCGGGCAAGCGCCGGCGCAGGTTCCGCAACCAACGCAGGTGTCAGGGTCGATGACATAGATGTCGCCTTCCGAAATAGCGCCCACCGGGCATTCGTCGATACATGTGCCGCAAGCAACGCAGCTGTCTGTGATTTTGTAAGCCATAATGTTTTTAATTTTAATGTTTGTTTTGAGTTTTAGTGCCGCAAAAATACTACAACTTTCATTCCAACAAGCCTAAAATGGAAATTTTTATTCAGTCTAAATAAGGAAATGGTTCAAGTCGTTGATATTGAAAGGGATGTGTTTTTCATTCTAAAAAGGAAAATAAAAACGAGAAACTTTCGATTTTGCACCTATTTATTATGTACTTTTGCAGCGAATTACTCTACATGTAAAATCATCAAATTAAAAATCAGTAAATATGACAGCAAAAAGTAAGGTTGTAGCCCTTGAACACGTCGTCATCAGATTCTCTGGCGACTCGGGCGATGGTATGCAACTTACCGGAAATCTATTTTCGGATTCAACAGCATTTGCCGGAAACGATTTCGCCACCTTCCCGGACTATCCGGCTGAAATCCGCCCACCGCAAGGCACCGTGGCTGGCGTCTCT
>CACZDU010000018.1:0-52489 GCA_902780055.1 uncultured Bacteroidia bacterium
CAGCACTGGCAGTGGTCCGACTCCTCCTCCTGCGACCGGCGAAATCCTTGGCGCCATGGTGTTCCTCAACGGCGAATGGGAAGCCTTCGTGCCCTATCCGACCAACGAGTACACCTATGAAGAAGGCGGCCAATACTGCGTCCGCATGGTCTACAACGGCACCAACACACTGCCCGAGGGCAACATCTACTACTCGATGAGCTGCCCCGAGTGCGAAGGTGGCGAAGGCTGCGCTGCTGGCGCTCCGATCTATGCCGAAGAGCTCCATGCCACCGATCAGGTGAGGATCTGGTGGGGCGACCAGCCCACGCCTCCTGCAACTCCTGTTGAGGATTGGCTGTACTACGACGATGGCGCCAACGTCGACGCTATCGGCCTGCAAAATGGTGGTTCGTTCTACTGGGGCATCAAGTTCCCGGCCAACACCCTTGGTCAGTATGAAGGCTGCTCCGTGACGAAGATCGGTTACTTCGACTACGCTGCCCACACCGGCACCGTCCGCATCTACAACGGTTCGGCCGGCAACGCTCCCGGCACGCTGATTGGCACGTACAACTACACTGCCAACGGCACTGAGGACTGGGTTGAGTGGAACATCCCCGCTGTCGCCTTCGACAACACGCAAGACCTGTGGATTGTGATGAACAACGCCAACGGCCAGTGGGTTGCAGCTTTGGGCAACTACACCGGCGACCCGAACGGCACGATGATTTCTACCGACGGCACCACATGGTACACCCTCGAAGATGCCACTGGCGGTCAACTCTCCGGCACATGGAACCTCCGCTGCTTCGTGACCAACCAGGCCAAGGGTGGCGAGGTGGTTGTCCTCGAAGACCAGAAGAACGGCACTCCGAATGGTGTGATTGCCAACGCTGGCATAGGCAAGCAAGGCCACGCCCCGGTTTATGCAACCGCTGCCGACATCGTGAAGTACAACGTGTACCGTTCGACCGACAATGCCAACTACACCATGATTGGTGAGGTTGCCGCTGTTGCTGGCCAGACCTACTACGAGTACATCGACACGCCAGAAAGTGCTGGTACCTACTACTATCAGGTCCGCGCCGACTATGGCGACTGCGAGTCAGAGCCTGCCGTTTCCGGCGAGAACCCGAGCCAGAACTACGTTGTGGCCGGTGTTGATGCCGTGGGCGAGAACAGCGGCAACGTTGCCCTGTTCCCGAACCCGACGAAGGGCAACGTGACCATCCAAGCCACGGGCATGAGCCGCGTCACTGTGGTGAGCGTCCTCGGCCAGGTGGTCTACGACACCGAGCTCAATGGTGACGAATTCACCTTGAACATGGCCCAGTTCAACGCTGGCATGTACATGGTGCGTGTCTACACTGAGGAAGGTGTGGTTGTCAAGCGCGTTACTGTCATGCAGTAAATGATACGGCGGAATTGATTTCCGCGAAAATTGGGCGGCATCCATTGGGGTGCCGCCCTTTTTTATTATTTTTGCGCGAAAATTTCAAGCTATGACCATTAAGGAAATACAAGATAGCATCGTAGAAGACTTCTCGATGTTTGATGATTGGATGGATCGCTACGCCATGCTGATCGAAATGGGGAAGGAGTGCCCCATCATTGACGACAAATACCGCGACGAGGCGCACCTCATCAATGGCTGTCAGTCGCGGGTGTGGCTCAATGCCGAACTGAAAGACGGAAAAGTGTATTACAGTGCCGACAGCGATGCGGTCATCACCAAAGGCATTGTGAACCTATTAATAAAAGTGTTTTCAGGCCAAACGCCTGAAGACATCCTTGCCGCCGACCTTTCGTTTTTGGACGAAATCGGGCTGAAAGAGCATTTGTCGCCCACACGCTCCAACGGTCTATTGGCCATGCTCAAGCAGATGTTGCTTTACGCTGAGGCGTTCAAAATTAAGGAGGAAAACGCATGAAACAAGAAGAAATTGAAACCCTGAAAGAGCGGGTGATAGCTGTCCTGAAAACCATCTACGACCCCGAAATCCCGATTGACATTTGGACGTTGCATTTGATTTATGGCGTCGATGTGGATGCCGAAGGCAACGTGAAAATCACGATGACGGTGACGGCTCCCAATTGCCCCGTGGCAGAAACCTTGCCCGCCGAAGTGCAAATCAAGGTGCAGGCCGTCATGGGCGTGAAAAGCGTCGATGTGGAACTCACTTTCGACCCCGTTTGGAGCATAGATATGCTCTCCGACGAGACCAAGGCTGACCTTGGCCTCGACGGGGAATATGGCAGTTTTACTGCCGCAGATTTCATGTATTAAAGGCTGTCGTAATTCGTCAGCAAATCCTTCGCCATGCCGAGGAACATGAACGCCACGGCGTTGAAATCCATGTTCAGGTCTTTGCTCAAGCCCACGCGGTCCTTGAAGATGGCCACATTGAACCATTGCAGGCACTGGAAGGAGCGATGGAAATAGAGGCGTTGCAACTCTTCCTTGTTAGGCTCGCGTCCGACATATTCTTTCAGCAAGGCCAAAGCCTTGTCGAAGCCTGCGTTGCCGTAGCAGGCAATGTCGTAGAACGGGTCGTTCATGCCGGCAAACTCCCAGTCCAAGACATACAGTTTGTCGCCGCTGATGACGAGGTTGGTGGGCTGGTAGTCGCAGTGGCAAGGCACCTTCGGTATGTTGGTCTGTGTGGCGCGGATGGCATCCAGTTTCTTGCGCAAATCCAAGTATTCTTGCGGGAACACATAGCCCGTTTCGAGGCAATAGTTTTGGTCGGCATCCAAACGGCCAAAGGCGTTGTAGTCGCGGAATTTCAGGTCGCTGTTGTGGATTTTCTTCAGCGCGGCCACCGACATGGCGTTGTAGGAAACCACATCCGTAGTGCTCATGATGGTGCCTTCTACATACTCGGCTAATTTCTCGCCCGAGCGGATTTCGACGTATTCCGTCACGTTGTTCAGCCCCAAGCGGTTCACTTCTTGGATGTTTTCCCATTCTTCCACGCGGTCAACGAACTTTTCGGCGAACTTGCCCGGCACGCGGTAGGTGTACTTTTTGCCTTCACATTCAACGACGTAAGTGTAGTTGCTCATACCACCTTCTAAGCGTATCACGATTTTGGCATCGTGGGCATGAAGCAGGGCATTGACTCTAAAAATGATATAGTCTTCAATAGTCATTTCAGTAATGTTTTGAATTTCGAGCGGCAAATATACATTTTATTTGATAATTGGCTCTCCATTTCGGAAAATATTGTACTTTTGCAGCCGCTTAGGACACTGAGTTTGTCGCAACTGGGGATTTAGCTCATCTGGTAGAGCGTCAGGTTCGCAATCTGAAGGTGGCCGGTTCGAGTCCGGTAATCTCCACGAAATCAATAGGAAAGCCGCTGGGATAGTGGCTTTTTTGTGTTTTTATCCTTGTGATTCCAAAGTATCAAAGAAATAAACCGGGCTTTGTATGAACAACTTGGTTTCTGGATTCAGCAAATCCTTGAAAGTCTTTGAGTTGTAGAAATACTTCATGGCCTCGTTGATGCTCATGTTTTTTTCTTGAACGAGGAGTTGAATCACGTCGCGCGTGGTAATTCGTTCATATAGTCTATGTCCTTCTGGCTAATCATAATATCATTTCAGGTGTCCTCCCTTGCGTTGGCAATACTGGGTTACATCGTCGACCATACTGGCAAAAGATTGAGTATGAGCATAGTTGTATTGCTGCTCCAATAAAAGCATGGCACCGTATTGGTCAAGATAGTTGAACGACTGCGTTTCCGTCAGGCCGAAATGTTTGGCAAATTCGACCACAAAAACGACCAAATACTCAATGATGTTTTTTTTCTTTCGTTGGCATAGCGCTGCAAAATTAGGCAAAATATGTCATTCGTCAATCAGATTGCCGGCCAATCACCAAAACATTCTCGTTATCCAATCTCACCTTCAGCCAGCGTTCAATGCGGTCGTGGAGTTCTTCGTCCATGGGGTTGTTGGCGGTGATGAAAGCCACAATCTGCTCGGTTTCAATGCCTTCGGCATCTACCGATGAGCCTCTCGTCAGGCTGAGTTCGGTGATGTCGGGGTATTGCGCAAACAGTTCCTTCGAGATGGCGGCTGTGGGGATTTCCTTGCTCTTGAAGTCGGCAATCACGGTCTCCAACTTGGCGATGCTGTCGTTCAACCGATTGATTTGCTTTTCGTTATGCTCGTAAATCCCTTTGACGATTTCGGTTTCAGAGAGGTCTTCGCGCATACTGGTGGCGTCCTCGTGGAACACGATTTGGCTGCGCGTGATGCCGTAGGTTTCGGCACAATTGTAAAACTTCTTCTTGGCATCGTCTGTGGGAGGTTCGCCTGCGAGGAATAATTCCAAGGTGGCTGATTTGCGAGTGTAAGTGGCCTTATAGTCGTAGATGAAGCATTTGCCAAGGTTCTTGTTTTCGGCCACCACCTTGTCGGCATGGCTCATAAAGTTGTTCTCTTTCACCACACTAATGGCGGTAATCACGCTGGGCACGATGACCACGACGAGGAGAAGATACATCACCGATTTGGACAGCCGTTTCTTCTCGTTGGTCGTTTCCACCAAAGGGAAGCGGAAATACTTCACGGCGGCGAAAGTGGCCAAGGCGATGAAAATGCTGTTGATGAGGAACAGGTAGAGTGCGCCGAAGATAACGGAACCTTTCCAGATGGAGATGCCGTAGCCCACGGTGCAAAGCGGCGGCATGAGGGCCGTGGCGATGGCCACACCCGTGATGACGCTGCCCTTGTCCTTGCGCGAGGTCTCGATGATGCCCGCGAAACCGCCGAACAAGGCGATGAACACGTCATAGATGGTCGGGCGGGTACGGGCCAAGAGTTCTGAAGGATTGGCAAGGCTTAAAGGACTGAGAACGAAGAACAAAGACGAGGCAAGGATGCTGATGGCCACCATTACGGCGAAGTTCTTCATGGCGTTTTTCACCAATTCGTTGTCCTGTGTGCCCAAGCCCAAGCCGAAGCCCATGATGGGGCCCATGACGGGCGAGATCAACATGGCGCCGATGATGACAGGAATGGAGTTGACATTCAGGCCCACTGAGGCGATGATGATGGCACAGGCCAAAATGAAAACATTGGTGCCACGGAAGGCGATGTTCTTTCGTATGCTGATGCTGGCGTTCTCGTAGTCGATTTCATCCGAAAGGTGGATGATGGAACGCAGGTATATCAGGATTTTGCGGAGTGTTTTTTTCATTGCAATTATCGTAAATCAAGTTGCAAAAAACGGCATTTTTCTTGAATTGCGCAAGTTTCATCGACCAAAAAGGCTTTTCGCGGCAATCAACATGGGGAAAATCTCAACGCGGCCCAGCAGCATAATGATCATGGCGACAATTTTTTGGAAGCCCAAGAATCCAGCGTAATTGCCCATCGAGCCGACCTCGCCAAAACCCGGCCCGACGCTCCCCATGCAGGCAATGGAAGCCGAAATCGAGGTTCTGAAATCCATGGTGGTAGCGAAAATCAAGCCGCCGATGACGATGATGAGCATATAAGTGCCCATGAAGGTCAAAATCGAGGTGACGTTGTCTTCCGTCTTCACCTGCCCGTCTATTTTGGTCCGGTTGACGTTCTTGAACCCAATCAGCGAGTTGACCAAGCCCCTCAGACTTTTGATGACGATGACGAAACGGTCCATTTTCATGCCGCCCGAGGTGGAGCCTGAGCAACCGCAAACCAAGGAACAAAGCAATAAAACGCCAATGCAGCCCGAAGGCCAAAGATTGGTGTCGGCGGTGGCAAAGCCCGTGGTCGTGGAAAGCGAAACGACTTGGAAGGCCGCCAAACGCAAGGCTTTTGGAAAGGTGGAGCAATAGCCACTGAAATAAAGATTGCCCGTAACGATGAGTATGGCCGTTGCAACGAGGGCAAGAAACCAGCGGACAACTTGCGTGTTGAAGAGGTTTTTGTGCGTGCTTTTGTCGGGCCAAACGGTGGAGAAAAGCAGGCTGAAGTTGGTGGCACCCAGCAACATGGCCACGATTAGGATGCAATCCACGATGGCATTGTCATAGAAGGCAACGCTGATGTTCTTGGTGCAGAAACCGCAAGTGCTGCAAGCCGACATGGACAAAGTTGCTGCATCGAACCACGACATTTTCGTCAGATGCAGGGCGATGGCCGAAGCCGAGGTGATGATGAGATAGACGGCAATCAACCTATAGACGAAGTGCCTTTTGCGCCCGCCGTAGTACGACTTGGCGAGGTCGGAAAGTTCCACACTGGCCAAAACGGAATGGCGGTCGTGTTGCGCCGAAATGACCAACGAAATGAGCGTGACGATACCAATGCCACCCATCCAAGCCGTGGCGATGCGCCAGAATTGCAGGCCTTTAGGTAGGGCTTCAATGTTGTTGAGAATGGAAGCGCCCGTGGTGGTGAAGCCCGAGACGCTTTCGAAGAAGGCGTTGATGAAAGTGAACTCGCCGCCAAAAATCAAAAACGGTATGGCTCCAAAGGAACAGGCCGCAATCCAGCAGCCCGTGACGATGCAATAGCCCTCCTCGATGCTCATGTTTTCTTGTGGTTTTGTGCCGATGATGGCGAAGAAGCCGCAAAGTAGCGTGGTCATGGCTGAAAAAACCAAAGGTTCAAAACTGTCGTCCATGTCGTTCTTGAAGGCGATGAACGCTGATACAAACATGAGTAGTGCGACTCCTAATAGGGAGAATCCGGCATAGCGAAGGGTGATATTCCATTTTTCCATTTGCTTTCGTTTTTGAAACATGGCGGCAAAAATATTTCGGCGTTTTGTATGGGTCAATACAATAATGCTTATCTTTGCATTGATAAAAATCAATAAAGATGACCCTGCAACAGTTGGAATACATTATCGCCATTGAGGAATACGGCTATTTTGTGGAGGCTGCCGAAGCCAGTGGCGTGACCCAATCCACCATGAGCCTGATGGTGAAAAAATTGGAAGAGGAACTTGACGTGAGGATTTTCAACCGCGACACGCACCCCGTTTCGGTGACGGAAATCGGCAGAAAGGTAATCGACGAGGCCAAGTTAGTGGTCTATCACGCCAAGCAACTGACGGAACTGACGCGCTCCGAAAAGGAACTCTGCTCCGGCGATTTGAACGTGGCCATGATTACCACGGTGGCGCCTGTGCTGATGGCGGGCATGTTCAAGTTCGCGAAACTGCATTATCCTGCCTTGCGGCTACAAATGGAAGAGTTGATGACGAGCACCATTTTGGCCAAATTGAAAAAGGCCGAGATCGACATGGGTATCTTGGCCTCGCCCGTCAACGATCCCGACCTGCTTGAGATTTCTTTATACCATGAACGGTTCTTTGTCTATGTTTCGCCAGAAGACGCTATGATGCAACAAGATAGCATCGAGCGTGACCATGTACTCGACCATCCCGTTTGGATTATGAGGGACGGCGTGCGCTTGTTTGACAGGTCGATGCTGCGGCCTGACGAAACTTTCACTTACGAGAAAATGTATGAGGGCGGTAGGGTAGGCATCCTCATTCAAATCGCCAACGAAAACGGCGGTGTCACCATCATTCCCGAAACGCACATCAGGTTTTTGACCGAGCCGATTCGGGCTTGCCTGAAACCCATCGTCAACCCCGAGCCGAAGCGGACGATTTGTCTGGCTTTCAGGAAAGATTACATCCACGAGCAAATCATGAACATCGTGGTGAAGTCCATCAAGACCATCATCCCATTCGAATTGTGGGACGAAACCATCAAGAAGGATTACCTGAAACTATAAAACGGCGGCAGTCGCCTCGGCAATCTGCTCCAACCATTCCTTGTCGGTCTGGTCGAAGGTGGCCAACCGCTCGCTGTCGATGTCGAGCACGCCGATGACTTCATTGTTTTTCATCAGCGGCACAACGATTTCGCTCTTCGATTCGCTACTGCAAGCGATGTGGCCAGGGAATTGCTCAACGTCTTCAACCACAAGGGTTTTGTGTTCTTTCCAAGAGGTGCCGCACACGCCCTTGCCGAAGCCGATGCGGGTGCAGGCCACTGGCCCTTGGAACGGCCCGAGCACCAATTGCTCGCCGATGACGCGATAGAAGCCCGTCCACCAGAAGTGGAAGGCCTCTTGTATCAGCGCGGCCACGTTGGCCATATTCGCGACGGGGTCGCTTTCGTCTTTCACCATCGCCTTCACTTGGGCGAGGAGGAGTTTGTAGGTTTCTTGTTTGTCCATATCTGTTTGTTTTGCCCCCACACTGCGCGGTGCTTGTGTGGGGTTAATAAAAGTGTCGTCACTTCGTGACGGGGGCTGTCCCCGTGTCTTTAGTCCTATGTCCCGCAGTCTCGTGTCCCGTAGTCCCGCAGTCCTAATAAAGGAACCCGAACATCCAGAGCGGGATTTTGTTGCCGTAGCCTATTTCGGTCTCATCGATGGCGAGGTAACTGTTCGGGATGTCTTTGATTTGGTCGAATTTCTTGCCTTGTCCGCCCACCTCAAACAGGCTTGTGCCGTTGAGGAGGAAGTCGCCTTTTTTCGGCATTGTGAGCGTGGCCACCGCCGAGGTTTGGTTGGCGAAGAAGGTCTCCCTCACGGTGCCGATTTCGCTTCTCGGAGACAAAGCCCGCATAAGGTTGGTGTTGTTGAGGTAAATCTTCTCCGGCGTGATGATGTGCTTGTAGTCCTTGACGTTTTCGGTCAAAAGCTGTATCAACTCGGCGCGGTCGAGGGCGTAGAGCATCTTGAGGCAGAGTTCGCGGCTGGTGTCCAATTGCACGGTCAGTTTGTTCACGTTGGGCATCAGCGGGAGGTTTTGCGCAATCAGCATCAGCAGGGTTTTGGTCTTCCTCACGGTGCTGTAGGTGACTTCCTCTACGGCGGGCAAGTCGGTGTCAATCACCAAGTTGGCGACTTCGGCAAGTTGAATCAGGTAGTCTTTCTTCGCGTCTTTGTAAAATGGGTAGTAGCCGTTCTCCAAATAGGCGGAGAAGTATTTCAGCACCTTGGCCTTCTGGAACAGGTCGTAGGCGATTTCGATGTGCCGCTCCAAGAGGTCGTTCAAGGCGATGGGTTCGGCGGTCATTGCGCCCTCAAATGCCATATATTCGCGCAGTGAGAGGCCGCGCAGCGTGTAGAGCGTTTGCCGCCGCGACAAATCCACTTTGGAGTGGTCGATTTCGAGCATCGAACTGCCAGTATAGACGATGTAAAGGTCTGTGTAAGTGTCGTATAGGTTCTTGATGCTGATGCTCCAGTCAGGGTATTTGTGTACCTCGTCGAGAAACAGGTGCGTCACGCCGTGTGCGTATTCGTAGGCCACCAATTCTTCCAAGGTGTGCGTCTTGAACCACAAGTTGTCTAACGAAACATACAAGGCTTCGAATTTTTTCGGGAAATGCTCTTTGATGTGTTGCAGCATCAGCGTTGTTTTCCCGACTCCGCGAGCACCTTTTATGCCGATGAGCCTCGTTTCCCAATTGATTTTGTCATAGAGGTAACGCTTGAATTTCAGGTCGGTAGCCGAAAGCCTCATAAGGTAAGCGTCGGTGATGGGTTTTACGATTTCGTCTTCCATAGTTTTCTGTTTTACGCTGCAAAATTACAAAAAATCAAGTTTCCATCTGCGAAATTTTTCAAAAAATCGCATTTCCATCTGCGAAAATTGATGTGAAAATCAAGTTTCCAACTGCGAAATTTTGCATAAAAATAGTATTTCCAACTGCGAATTTGTAATATTGGAACTACGAATTTTACGAATTGAACGAATGTCTATTTTGAATTTTGTAGCCAAGGCTGCGGATTCATACGAATTGCCAAAGGCTAATCATTCGTGTCCATCCGCAACGAAGTTGAAAATTCTATTCGTGTCTATTCGATTCATTCGTGCAATTCGTAGTTAAATCTTGAAAATTTGTATCTTTGCGCCTCGTTTAAAAACAGCACCAAAAATGAAAAAAGACATACCCGTATTGTTGCTCACCGGCTACCTCGGCAGCGGTAAGACCACTGTGGTCAATAAGATATTGAACAACCGCAAGGGCATTAAGTTCGCTGTGATTGTCAATGACATAGGCGAAGTGAACATCGATGCCGACCTGATTGAAAAAGGCGGCGTGGTCGGCCAAAAGGATGACAGTTTGGTCGCCTTGCAGAACGGCTGCATCTGCTGCACCTTGAAGATGGATTTGATTCAACAACTGCACGAAATCATCGTCATGCAGAAGTTCGACTACATCGTCATCGAGGCCAGCGGCATCTGCGAGCCGGAGCCGATTGCGCAAACGATTTGCTCTTTCCCGCAAATGGCGTGGCAACTCACCAAGGACGGCTTGCCCATCTTGGACTGCATCGTGACCGTGGTGGATGCCCTGCGGATGCAGAGCGAGTTCGGCTGTGGCGACGACCTGATGAAGAAAGATTTGGCCGAGGACGACTTGGAAAGCCTTGTCATCCAGCAGATAGAGTTCTGTAATATCATCTTGCTCAACAAGGCTTCGGAAGTCACGCCAGAGGAATTGGGCCGCGTGAAGAGCATCATCCGCGCCTTGCAGCCCACCGCCGAAATCATCACCTGTGACTATGGTGATGTGGATTTCGATAAAATCCTCAATACCAAGATGTTCGACTTCGACAAGGTGGCCACTTCCGCCACTTGGATTAAGGAAGTGGAGGGTGCGGTGGAAGAAGAACACCATCACGACGATGACGAGGATGAGGACGAACACGAACATCACCATCATCACGACCAAGATGATGAGGAAGAGGAGCACGGTCATCACCACCATCACCACGACCACGAAGGCGGCGAGGTGGAGGAATACGGCATTGGCACTTTTGTGTATTACCGTCGCCAGCCGTTCAATATGGCGCGTTTCGATGAGTTTGTGGCCCGCAAGATGCCGAAGAACGTCATCCGTGTGAAGGGCATTTGCTACTTCAAAAACGAATACGACGTTTGCTACATCTTCGAGCAGGCGGGCAAGCAGGTGCAACTTCGCGATGCCGGCCAGTGGTTTGCCACTATGCCCGCTGACGAGTTGGAGGCCTTTATGGACCGCGAGCCCACCCTCCGCCGCGACTGGGACGACACCTACGGCGACCGTATGCAGAAACTCGTCTTTATCGGGCAACATTTGGACAAGGAGGCCTTGGTGAAGGATTTGGATGCTTGCTTGACGAGGTGATTTTTCTGTCACAAAACCTACAAAACTTGCAAAACCTTATTTTGACATTTGGAAAGCCTGCCAACCGGCGGCTTTCCGACTGTCACCCGTTTGAGTAGGCAGCCTTGCTTTTTTGTGAAGTTTTGAGGGGTTTTTGAGAGTTTTGTGAGAAAAAATGTATTTTTGCGCTCATAAAAAGGCAAAACTATGGGCGTGACATTCGATAGCGAGAAACAGATGTTTGTGTTCGATTTTGAGCACGATGGTAGGGAGGACATCGTAACCTTGACGGGCGATGGCTATCAAGTGGAGGCCTTCGATAAGTGTTTTTATTACGGCTATGAGTTTTCTGACCAAGTGGATGGCAATGTCCGTCTTGCGTTTCTCGATTATGTAGATAGCACCTATGAGTTGAAAGAGCATACAGATTTGATTAATTTTGTGATGAAAGCAATTGATAATCTGCATAATAGAATCAATCTTTACAATTACAATATTGTTGTAATGCCTGGATCTACGAGTAGAGCAAATCACTTTATGATGCGTTATGTCTATCGCTTTTCCCAACCGAAATTATGTAAGGTTCAAGATATTCTCAATCCTGATATGGACGCAAAACTCTGTGATTCCATCCGCCAGCAGAATGTGCTGATTATCGACGATGTAACCACCAGTGGCTCAACCTTGAACGAGATTTTGAGAACGCTCCGCATCCTCAACGAAGACAACGAAATCACCATCTTCAGCCTGCTTGGGCGGAAGGATTTGATGGCGGAGGCGGTTTTTGTTTGAAAAATTTGATTATTGAAGGGAAAAACCTATTTTTGCGCCATAAACCATTTCATTATGAGTGATAATAGGAGCATTCCAAAAGATTTTCGTGCCGTTGTGCAGGAAACTGGAGAATTGTACCAAGATGCCTGTACTATCATTGAACAGGCACAAGCAATGGCTTACCGTGCCGTGAACGAAGTGCTAATCAAGCGCAATTGGCTACTTGGTATGCGCATTCAGCGAGAAGTACTGAAAGACAAACGGGCGGAATATGGAGAACAGGTGGTGAAGAATCTGGCAATGGAATTGACAAATCGCTATGGGAAAGGTTTTTCGATGAGAAATCTGTACAATTTTGTTGTTTTTTTTCAACAGCACCCAAACATTTTCTACTCTGTGAGTGCAAAATCAGAGAACATTTTGCAAGCAGCGACTGCAAAATCAGAAAACATTTTGCAGGCAGTGACTGCAAAATCTAAAACCAACATCTATGATGGCATTAAACCAACAGAGGCAATTAGATTGTCTTGGACACATTATGCCATCATCTTGCAGGAAGACAGCAAAGAAGCCCGCGCTTGGTATGAGCAAGAAGCCGCCAACGAAATGTGGAGCACGCGCACGCTGCAACGCAACATCAGCAGCCAATACTACCATCGTTTGCTGCAATCGCAAAACAAGGAGTTGGTCCGTGACGAAATGAAGCGATTGACCCAACCGCTACAGGACAGGTTGGAGTATTTGAAGAATCCTGTAGTGGCAGAGTTTCTTGGCTTCAAGAACAACACTGACTACACCGAGAGCGACTTGGAGCAGCGTATCATTGACCACCTGATTCCTTTTCTGATGGAACTGGGTAAAGGCTTTACGCTGGCAGACCGTCAGAAACGCATCCATACGGAGAAAGAGGATTATTATATCGACCTTGTGTTCTACAATTATAACTTGCGTTGCTTCGTGTTGATTGACCTCAAGACCACAAAACTTCGTCATCAGGATGTGGGACAGATGGATATGTACGTGAAGATGTACGATGAGATGATGATACCGCAAGGGCATAATCCCACCATCGGCATTTTGCTTTGCGCCGACACCGACGAGGATGTGGCTCACTATAGCGTGTTGAATGGCAATGACCAACTGTTTGCGGCGAAATACCTGACTTATATGCCTACCAAAGAAGAACTGCGCCGCGAAATTGAACAGCAGAAAGAGTTCTTCAGACTTCAAAACAGTAAATAAGAGATTACACTATGGAACAACTCATTCAAACAATCAGCGGCTACGTCTGGAGTCCGGCATTAGTGGCCATTTGCCTCTTGGCGGGCTTGTATTTCTCTATCGGAACACGCTTCGTGCAGGTGCGTCGCTTGCGCGAGATGGCGCGACTGCTCTTTTCGTCGGAAAAGGGCGAGAAGACGGGCATCACCTCGTTTCAGGCGTTTTCGATGGCTTTGTCGGGGCGCGTGGGAACAGGTAACATTGTTGGCGTGGCCACGGCCATCGGCTATGGCGGTCCGGGTGCCATCGTCTGGATGTGGATTATCGCTTTCTTGGGCGCAGGTTCGGCCTTTGCCGAGGCTACCTTGGCACAAATCTATAAGGAAGAACACAAAGGCCAGTTTCGTGGCGGACCTGCATATTACATTGAGAAAGGACTGAAAAGCAAGTGGTTGGCTGTGGTCTTTGCCGTGTGTGCGGTATTGGCCACGGGCTTTTTCTTGCCTCCGGTGCAGTCCAACGGCATCGCGATGTCGTTTGCCAACACCTATCATATCGATGCTGCATGGATTGGCGCTGTTGTCGCCGTGCTCATAGGCTTGGTGGTGATGGGTGGCGTGAAGCGTATCGCCAACGTGGCGCAAATCGTGGCTCCGTTTATGGCGGTTTTGTATGTGCTGCTCTCGCTTGTCGTGTTGGCTTTCCATATCCGCGAAGTGCCTGACGTGTTCATGGACATGATACGAAGCGCGTTTGGCATGAATGAGGCTTTGGGCGGCATCCTCGGCTCGACCATCGCATGGGGCGTGAAACGCGGCATCTACAGCAACGAGGCCGGCCAAGGCACGGGTGCCATCGTGGCGGGCGCGGCCAAGGTGTCGCATCCCGTCAAGCAGGGACTGGTGCAGGCGTTTTCGGTGTATATCGACACCTTATTGGTATGCACCGCCACCGCCGTGATGATTTTGGCCTGCAAGACCTACAACGTTTTCGACGCTTCGGGCAACATCCTTATTGCCGCCCAAGGTGTTGAGTTAGGCTCGCCCGATGTCAGCTATACCACCGCTGCCTTGAGTACACTTTTGGGGAACCATTTTGGCGGTGTCGTCGTGTCATACGCCCTGTTTTTCTTTGCCTTCACGACCATCATGGCGTATTATTATTATGCGGAAACCAACCTTGTCTATCTTTTTGGCAAGGGCAAACTGGAACATGTTTTGATTTGGGTATTGCGCATCGGTGTGGTCGGCATGGTGTTCTTTGGTTCTTTGCATGAGGCCAAGGCGATGTGGGACCTCGGCGACATCGGCGTAGGCACAATGGCATGGGTGAACATCATCGTGATTTTGCTGCTCTCGCGCCAAGCGTTCAAGGCGTTGAAATCCTACGAAAGGCAGAAGAAGGAAGGCAAGGAGCCTGTTTTCGACCCGAAGGAAATCGGTGTGAAGGGGGCGGATTTTTGGGAATCGCGTCATGCGGAATGAGTTTTTTCACGCAGAAATCGCTGAAATCGCAGAATCTGACGGACATTAGTTTCGTCGCTTTGCGCTTCTCATAATTGACTTCGTCGAATCTGCGATTTCTACGCATTCTGCGTGAGATTAATTCTGCATCTCCCGCAGCAAATCCAACGCTTGTGTCACTGTACTAACCTCTTTTACAGTCAATTGCAGTTTGTTGTTAGCCTCCTTGACGGCGGTGCGTTTCGGATGGCTCATGATATACTGCATGACTTTTTGGAAGGTCGCGCTCTCGAAGTATCTTGACTCTTGGTTGCTGACGAAATAGGCCGTCATATTATGGTGGCGCAACAGAATCTTCTCGAAGCCCAAGTCCTTGGCGATCCAACGGAGGCGCACGGTATTGAGCAAGTCATTGACCTGCTTGGGGATAGGCCCGAAACGGTCGATGAGGTGTTCGGTGAATCTCATTAAGGCTTCCTCGGTCTTGGTGCGGTCGAGTTCGCTGTATAGGCTCACGCGCTCTTGCGTCGAGTTGATGTAGGCGGCAGGGAAACGCACCTCCATATCGGTCTCGATGGTGCAGTCCGCGACGTAGGTTTTTTCCTCTTCCTTGTCGAAAATATCCTGAAATTCAGTCTCTTTCAGTTCGAGAATGGCCTCGTCGAGGATTTTGTGGTAGGTCTCAAAACCGATGTCGTTGATGAAACCGCTTTGTTCTGCGCCGAGGATGTTGCCCGCGCCACGAATGTCGAGGTCGCGCATGGCGATGTTGATGCCTTCGCCGAGGTCGGAAAACTCCTCCAAGGCGCGGAGGCGTTTTTGGGCTTCTTGCGTGAGGGTGTTCAAAGGCGGCGTGAGCAAGTAACAGAAGGCCTTTTTGTTGGAACGGCCCACGCGCCCGCGCAGTTGGTGCAGGTCGGAGAGGCCGTAGCGGTGCGCTTCATTAATAATAATGGTGTTGGCGTTGGGGATGTCCAAGCCCGATTCCACGATGGTGGTGCAGAGCAAAACGTCATAGTCGCCGTTGATGAAACCGAGCATAATGTCCTCAAGTTTAGCGCCTTCCATCTGGCCGTGGGCCACGGCGATGCGCACGCCTGGCACGTATTTCAGGATGAAGTCGTGTACATCCATGATGTTTTGGATGCGGTTGTGGATGAAGAACACCTGACCGTTGCGGGCGAGTTCAAACTGGATGGCGTCGCGGATGAGTTCGCCGTCGAAGCCGCGAAGCTCGGTTTGCACGGGATAGCGGTTGGGCGGTGGCGTGGTGATGACACTCAAATCCCTCGCGCCCATCATCGAGAATTGCAGGGTTCTCGGAATGGGCGTGGCGGTCAAAGTCAGCGTATCGACGTTGGCCTTCATCTCTTTCAGTTTCTCCTTCACGGCCACGCCGAATTTCTGTTCCTCGTCTATGACGAGCAACCCCAAATCCTTGAATTTCACGTCTTTTCCCGTCAATCGGTGCGTCCCGATGATGATGTCGATTTCGCCTTTTTCGAGTTTTTTCAGGATTTCGGTCTGTTGTTTGGTCGTCTTGAATCGGTTGAGGTATTCGACGGTGACGGGGAAGCCGTTGAAACGTTCTGTGAAGGTGTGGTAGTGTTGCAAAGCCAGCACGGTGGTGGGCACCAAAACGGCCACTTGTTTCGAGTCGCAGCAGGCCTTGAAGGCGGCGCGCATGGCCACTTCGGTCTTGCCGAAGCCCACGTCGCCGCACACGAGGCGGTCCATCGGGTGTTCGCTTTCCATGTCGCGCTTCACGTCGTTGGTGGCTTTCAGTTGGTCGGGGGTGTCCTCGTAGATGAACGAAGCCTCCAGCTCGTTTTGCAGGTAGTTGTCGGGCGCAAACTGGAATCCGGGCGTGCGCTTGCGCTCGGCGTAGAGTTTGATGAGTTCACGCGCAATGTCCTTGACCTTGCTTTTCGTCTTGTTTTTCAGGCGGTTCCACGCGCCGCTGCCGAGGGTGCTCAAATGCGGTTCGGTGCCGTCCTTGCTGCTGTATTTCGCGATGCGGTGCAGCGAGTGGATGCTCACATAGAGGAGGTCTCCGTTGTTGTAAATCAGGCGGATGGCCTCTTGCGGCTTGCCGTTGTTCTCGATGGTTTCGAGGCCGTCGAAGCGCCCGATGCCGTGGTCGATGTGGGTCACATAGTCGCCGGGCTTCAGCTCGTAGAGGTCTTTCAACGTGATGGCCTGCTTGGTCGAGAAATTGTCACGCAGGTGGAAACGGTGGTAACGCTCAAAGATTTGGTGGTCGGTGTAGCAGCACACCTTCAAATCCTCGTCGATGAAGCCGCCGTGGATGGCGATGGTTTCGGTCTCGAAGTCGCGGTGAAACTCGTCATTGTGGTTGATGTCATTCAGAATCGCCTGAATGCGTGAAAGTTGCTTGCTGCTCTCGGAAAAGATGATGACGCGGTAGCCTTCTTCCTTGTGTTCGGCGATGTCGTCAATGAGGAGGTTGAAGTTTTTGCTGAAGATGGGCTGGGGCTTGGTGTGGAAGGCAATAGTTGTAGGGCTGTCACATTGTGGCAGCCGTACATTGGAACGGGGATTGAAATCGCCCGTTTCTGTTAGGGCCGCCCTTTCATGGCTTTGGTTGACTCGCTTCGCGTCATCGCGAGGTAGGTCATTAGTTTGAAGTTGGTTGTTGTCCTGTTGTCGCTTCGCGTCATTGCGAGGAACGAAGCAATCCAGGCCATCAGCTATCAGCAGGCTCGAAGTGCCAAATTCCACGGTGCGGCGTTTCTTCAGGCAGTCCAAAAGTTCCTTGGACTTGCTGAACAATTGTTCGGGCTTCAATGCCTTGACTTCATCTTCCTGAGTGGATTGAAGTTTCTCGAAACCTTCAATGGCGTGGTCGTATTCCTTATCGACTTGGGAGGCGAAAAAGGCCATGTCGGTGAGCCAAATGGTGGTCGTGTCGGGCAGGTATTGCAGGATGGCCTCGCGCTCCTCGATGAAGGCGCGTTCCTGCATGTTGGGCAGCAGCACAATCTGCTTCAGCTTCTCAATCGAAAGCTGGTCGGCGATGTTGAAACTGCGGATGCTCTCAACTTCGTCGCCGAAAAACTCGATACGGTAAGGATAGTCGTTGGCGAAGGAAAACACATCGACCAAGCCGCCACGAATGGCAAACTGCCCCGGCTCCACCACGAAATCCACGTTCTCGAACTCGTAGTCATACAGCAAATCGGTGAGGAAATCCAGATTGACCTTTTCCCCGACTTTGAGTTTGAAGGTGTTTTTGGCCAAGAGTTTGCGCGTGAAAACCTTTTCGCTCAAAGCCTCTGGATAGCTGACAATCAATGTTTTGCGCTCGGATGTCGAAACGCGCTGCAAGACTTCCGTCCTTGAGAGGATGTAGGAATTGTCGGGCTTTTCGGGTTCGTAGGGACGTTTGTAGGAAGTGGGGTAGAAGAGCACTTGCTTCTTGCTGTAGTCCATGCCGCGCTCGCCGAGGAGGCTTTCGAGGTCGTTGTAGAAATAGGCCGCGTCTTCCTTGTCGGCACACACGATGAGGTGTTGCCCGCCCATCTGCCGGAAGGTCTCTTCCACCACAAAAGCCTTCGACGAGGCCGCCAAATTGGAACAAAGCAAATGCCCGCCATCGCGCAAAGCCTTGACTATCGCGTCGATGTGGGCATTGTTTTTATAGGGTTGGTTCGTAATGCTTGCCACGGTTTTCAAAATTGTGGCGCAAAGGTACGAAATTATTCGATTACGATTTTCTGTGTTTTGATACTATCACTGTCAATCAAACGCAGGACATACATGCCAGATGGGATGCCTCCTATTGTGCAGCTGCCACGATTTGACAGCCTTTCAGAATCTACCAAGCGTCCCGTCATGTCCACGATTTGCAACATGGCATCTCCATCATGGATAATGATGACTTCGCCGTTACTGATGTAAGCAAATGGCGCATTGTCGTCATTGTCGCCAATTTCGTCCTCGCAGTTGGAAAATACCAAGCGGAAACGCGAAACGTAATCCGTTGTCTTGGCGGTGAAGGTGTAGACTCCTCCTAACCCACTCTCAGACAGGGAATTTCCTGCCGGGGAAAGAAGGTCAATGTCGACTCCAGTCAGATTGTCAATGAGGTGCAAATAATCCAAATCAAGGCTGTTGGCTTCAATGCCAATGGAATAACTACCGTTTTCTGAAGCCTTGAAGTTGAGGGGTAGTTCGCTCAATCCGTTGGTGTAAGCCACGGCATAGTCTTGCCCGTCTTGCCAGAGGGTGAGTTGTGTACCTCCGTCACCGTCAAGGGTGAATTTTTCTATGTTGGTGCCTTTGCCGAGGCGCACGCGTGCGCGGTCGAGGGTGGTTTTGCCTTGGGAGACGACAAGGTCGAGGCTTTTGCCCTTGCCGTTGCCCTTGGCGTCGCCGGCTTTCGTGAAGGTCACGGCGAACTGGTCGAAGTCGGCTTTCACCATCACGCCTTCGCAGGGGGCAAGTGTCGGGGCGTTGTCGGCCAAAATGACTTGTCTTCCGCTGATTACATAGCAGTCTTTGTCCACCGTCGCATTGCAGGCGAAAGGATTCCCAACAAGGTTGAAACCATTCAGCATTTCCGCGCTTTGGCTCAAATCAGTAACAGATACTTCCGCATTGCTCGGTGTCAAAATGCCTTCAAACTGCAAGGCCGTTTCGTTCTTGTTGGCGTAAAGGTAACCTTGTTTATAAACAAGGTCGAAGTTATTATTCCTATAATTTCTCCAATGATGATCAGGCTCATCATAATAATAGAGGTCGTAAGTTCCATTGAGCAAACCATTGTCTGTGCTTGGGGTGATGCTTTCAGTGACAGGAGAGGCGATGAAGTTCCAGCCGTCCTTGTTTGTTTGGTAATGGGCGATGGTTTTCTTCACCGTGGCTTTCACGCCCTCGCTGCTGTGGATGAGTTGTGCGCCGTTCTCGAGGATGAGGTTCTCGGGATTGTCGTTGCTGAGAGTGCCAGTGACGGTGAGGGTGCTATTGGGCAAAACTACGAGTTTGTCGTCCTCATTTAGTACAACATTTTCTTGTATACTCCCGGTTCTTATTATCTTTATTGCATTGCTTCCCGTAGATTCATAACCATTTGAGATAGAATTGACATGGTATTCATTTATTCCTTCAACAAGATTGCCTGTAAAGGAGGTGGTACTCTGATTGGAGGAAACAACTTGGCCGTTTCGATAAACATTGTAGAGATAATCACCATTGGCGAACCCAATTTTGAATGTCCAAGCAAGTCCTAAATTCGACAACCAATAGTTGTCCGAGGATGAGAGTTTAAACATAAAAGCATCGCCGTTTCCATTGCTTTCATATTCATTGTTTGTCAACAATTTGTCGTTCATGGTAATGGATAGCCATAAATCTTTATTCGAATCAATTTGAACGGCAGGGCTTACAATGTAGTCAACCGCTTGTTCGTTTTCACTTGTGGTGATTGTTCCAGAGTGGATTTGAAGATTAGGTTGCATGGCATCTCCTTCAAATAATTCTATGGAACATTCAACACCAGCATCCAAAACCGAAAAATAGATGTGCTCAATTTGCAATCCGCTGTATTGTTGAAGCATGGATGAAGGGAATCTTTGGGCAGTAATAAAAGTCTTATTGTTATTGCCAAAATAAACCGTTCCTGATTCGGTGTGGCAAAGGGGTTTTTCAACAAGCGATGGTGATTCCCAACTAAGCGTGGCAGAATTCTCATTGGCGTTCTCAATTGACAAGTTGCACGGGGCGAGGATTTCAACATTTGTGTTGATGTTCACTGAAACTTGGTTTGAAGGCATGGAGGCTTTATGGTTTTCACCATTGCTTCTCACGAAATAGACATTGGTGCCGGCTGGTGCATTTTCGTCATAATATGTTGTTCCAGAAACACTTTTTGCAATCATGGTGCCATTGCGGTAAACACGATATGTGTTGATGCCAGACGCTTCGTCCCAGTACAATGTAACATTGGCACCGCTTGCGGTAGCGGTAAGGTTGGTTGGCGCATCGCAAGCATTCAGCATGTAATTTATGGCGGCCAAGGCATCGATGCGTCCAGCGCCAAAAGTGTTGTTTTTTGAGGTTTGTCCTCCACATGGTATGGCAGTTGTTTCAATGATGGAGTCGATTTCTACTGGGGTCAGGGTTGGATTGGCTGAAAGCATCAAGGCAATCACCCCCGACACACAAGGTGCTGCCATTGATGTGCCGCTCATGCTACAATACTCTGAGTTGGAGGTATGGCTTAATGACAAGATGCTGCTACCAGGTGCTGATATGTCAGGTTTGATTAGGCCAATGTTGGTCGGGTCACCTTCTGTCCAAGGGTAATCCTCGTAATACCCAATTTGTTCTCCAGATGCCCATGTGGAAGGACCACAGGATGAGAAAGAGGAATGGTTATCTTTACTTGTTGTGGATCCAACGGCTACCACAGCGGAACGACCGCCGTCAAGCGTTTGGTCGGGATGCCTCCAAGGTGAAGGACAGTTGCCGGGCGAGCCGACATTGTTAGGGACTGGATAGTTTGTCAAGTCGTTTCCCACGTTGCCTGCTGAAACCGAGGCGATAACACCACAGTGCAATACGTTTTCCATAACCGCTCTATATGCCCAGTTGCCGCCTTTGCCAGCCGAGCCTAACGACATGCTGAGGATGTCGGCTCCATGCGATACCGCAAATTCAATGGCAGCCCATCCGTCTGTAGTTAATCCTGTTCCTCCTCCAGAACCATCAGGCTTAGGCATTAAGGTTTTTAAGGCCATTATTTTTGCATCTTTGGCAATGCCGCATTGCTTACCGTTGGTTCCATAACTCGAAACGGTTCCAGCACAGTGCGTGCCATGATCGACATCGTCCATTGGGTCATTGTCGTTGTTGACAAAATCCCATCCGTGGTTTGGATACTCATCGCCTCCATCCCACATGTTGTTGGCAATGTCGGTGTGGTTGTAATTAACACCAGTGTCGATGACTGCCACGATAATACCTTGTCCCGTATATCCAAGATTCCATACTTCAGGGGCGTGAACCTGACCGACATTCCATGGGTCGGTGTTTCGGTCATGTTGATCGTTTTCGGATATTTCACAATCTGCAACATGAATTTCATAGTCTTTCATTACAAATTTCACATCGGGACGTTCGGCGATGGCATATACCATATCTTTTGTCATGGAGCAACCTATGGCATTGATAATCCAGAACGACTGAATATCTTCGACAAGTTCGGCTTTTTGACCCTGATGCAAGTCCTTCAAAATGGCCGTTTGTCCGATTCTGGAAACTTGTTGAAGCTCGTTCATCACATATTCTCTTTGTTGAACTTTGCTAAAGTGCTGCATTTGACGTGTCAGCTTTTGTGCATCAAACTGTTCGTTTAAGAAAACAATGGTCTGAAACATTTCGCCAGATTTTGTGCTTCCATTGATTTCCTCTAAAAGGTCAGGCGTGATTTTGTTGTAATTAAAACCTTGAGATAATCCTTGCATTGTCAATGTCAACGACAATGCCATAATTGTCATAAGTCTTTTCATATCAGAATGCTTTCTCTGTTTTTAATTTTGGTCTGCAAAAATAAGAAAAAAATCGGTTCAAACTCAAATAAAATTGTGGCTCGACAAACCTTGTCGAGCCACAATTTTTTTGACAATATTTGAAGCGTCAACCTCAGTCGACGACAATCTTCATGCAGCGGGTGTCTTTCTCGGAAACGAGGCGGACGACATACACGCCGGGAACCAAATCAAGGGCCTTGTCGAGGTTTCCTTGGAGGGTTTCGGTGAGGAGGATGTGTCCTGTCATGTCGATAAGTTGCAAACGGGCCTTGCCTTGGTTGAGGATGTGTAAACGGCCATCTGCGAAGAAGCCAAAGTTGTCCGAAATGGCGATGGCCTCTTCTGCGGGCGCAAACAACAGACGGAAGCGCGAGGCATAGTCGCTCGTAGTAGCCTCAAAGGTGTAACTTGGCGTGGCTAAAAAGTCGGTTTCGTTACCAGTGAGGTTGTCGATGAGGTGGAGATAATCCAGATCGAGGCTGTTGGCTTCAATGCTGATGGAATACGTCCCGTTTTGGGTGGCTTTGAAGTTGATAGGCATTTCATCTTGGCCATTGGTATAGGCAACGGCGAAGTCTTGTCCTTCTTGCCAGAGGGCGATTTTTGAGCCTTTGTCGCCGTCGAGGGTGTACTTCTCCATGCCGATGCCTTCGCCGAAGCGCACACGGGCACGGTCGATGTTGGCTTTGCCTTGGGTGACGACCAAATCGAAGCAATCCTTTGAGTTCGCGCCTTTTGCGGAATTGGCTTTGCTGAAGGTCACAGTTTGGTCTGTGTCTGTGGCTTTCACGAAAATGCCTTCGCACGGCGCAATTTCCCTTCCTTCCTCGGCCAACGAGACCATGTTGTTTTCGTCGATGATGTAGAAATCGTTGGTGATCGTTGCGTTGCACGGATAGGGGTTGCCAACGAGGTTGAAACCTTTCAGAGTGGCGTTGCCGTCGTAATCCAAATCGGCAGGCTCGGCAGTGGCGGCTAACGTTCCCGCAAAGGTCAAAGTCGTATTGGTGTTGTTGGCGTAAAGGTAGCCCGTCTTATGGTTGATGGTGGTGAAAGCACCGGCTTTGATGTTTCGCCATTCCTTGTCTTGGCTTTGGTCGAACAAGTAAAGGTCGTAATTGTTGGTGATCAAGCCATTGTTGGCGTCCGGTGTGATGTTTTCGGTGACGGGCGAGGCGATGAAATTCCAGCCGTTGTCGTCGGTGGTATAAGCCGTGATGTCTTTCTTTACCGTGGCTTTCACGCCATTCGAGTTGTGGATGAGTTGGGCACCGTTTTCAAGGATAAATCTTGTCGGGTCAGCCGAAACCAGTGAACCATTAGCGGTGAGCATACCTGTCGGGTTGATGATGTAAACCGAACTATTGTCAATGGTGATATCGTCGTTTTCCGTTTGGGTGTTATCTATGACAACTATTTTTGCATCATTGGAAGGACATGATTCGTTGTTGCCAATCATGCTGGTAACGCAATAGCTGTTTTCGCCGCTGTGCAAATTGGGCTGGCCTGTGTATTCGGTAACCGAAAGATTACTCAATTCGCTGCCATTGTCGAGATAAACGTTGTAGGCAGGTGTGTAGGTGGTCGTGCGAGTGAGGTGCGCTTTGATGCAAGCTGCAACATGTTGGCCTCCATCGGGGAAATGCCCCCAAACGACATGATTGGGGTCGTCTCCTGAAGCGTGATAGAAGCAATTTGAGCTGGGCTCAGGATAGAGCCCCAAGGCGGCAGGAAGTGAATATTCGCTTCCTAAGGTGGCACTGCAAGTAATCCATAAGTCTTCCGAGATGTCGTCGATGGGATATGGAGTGTCTAAAGTCACTAATTGTGTTTCCAATTGACCGCATGTTGGGGTGAAACTTTGTGAGTAGACTGGCTCGCCAGTGGTATTCCCAAAAGATGTTCCGCGATAGATTCTTATCGTATGCGTCAGATCCGTTGAATAAATGCAGATACTCATCTGGTCTATACTCATGCCAATGAAGTGTCTCAAATCTTCTGGTTCGTATTTTATTCCCCAAAATGCGGTTGTGTTGGGGGCTGAAGGGTATGCTGTCCTTGGGTCCATGGTAAAATACAAATCTGTCGAGGTTATCTCATTGCTGTTGGTGGTTGATGCGTCCCAATTCAAGAAGGCATTTTCGCCGTCCCAACTAATGGATAGATTGTCGGGGGAAGTGGCATAGGGGGCGATGTTGCAAACCAAAGCGTTGGAGCGTACGCTTTGGTGGTTGCTGTTGTCGTTGGCTCGAACATAGTAAACGTGCTTGCCCGTTTCGGTTTGCTTGTCAGTATAGTTGGTTTCTGTGGTGGTTCCCACTTGAACGTTGTCGCGGTAAATGCAATAACCTGCGGGAGCCGATGTGCTGGCAGTCCAAGTTAGCATCACGTCGCCGCCACGCGTTTCTAAGGTCAGATTAGTGGGCTGAGTGGCATTGGTGAAAATGGCATCGATACATGCCAAGGCATCGGCTCGTCCAGCGCCTGTGTCATTGTTTTTCTTTACCTTGAAATCTACTGGCCATGCAGTGGTTTCAAGAATTTGGTCAATTTGGGAGGGTGTCAAGTTGGGATTAGCCTGAAGCATCAATGCCATGATGCCGGAGGCCAATGGGGCCGCCATGGAAGTCCCCTTGTTGCTAACATGACCGCTGTTGTCTTGAAAGTTACAAGAAACGATGTCGGCTCCTGGAGTAATGATGTCGGGCTTGATAAGACCGGTTTCGGTAGTGCTGCCTTCAGCGTATGGATAGTCGTTATAGTCGCTTACGTTTCCCCATGTAACAGGACCAAAAGACGAAAAAGTCGTTTTGCGGTCGCTTCGGTTGCTGGCGCCGATGGTGATGGCTGCCGACTGGCCTCCTGTAAGGGCTTGGTCGGGGTTGTGCCATGGTGATGGACAGTTGCCAGGTGAACCAATGTTGGCGGGCAGTGAGTAGGTGTCGTAGTTTTGTCCATGATTTCCTGCTGCAACTGAAGCAACCACGTTTGCATTCATCATATTGACAAATGCTTGGCGGTAGAAGACATTCCCACTGGCCCCCGCTGACCCAAGGGACAAATTGACTATGTTCGCTCCATGTTCTACGGCAAAACTCATGGCCTCTAAAATGTCGTCGGTAGAAGCCTCACTACCTGCTCCTCCGAAGACTTTTAATGCCATGATAGTGGCATTGGGCGCAATGCCAGTCTGAGTGCCGCTCGTGCCGTCACCAGCAGTGATTCCAGCGCAATGTGTTCCGTGGCCGTATTCATCCATGGGGTCGTTGTCCTTTGAATAGAAATCATAACCGTGATTTGGATACCCGTCACCACCATTCCACATGTGGTCGCTGAGGTCGACGTGGTTATAATTGACCCCTGTATCAATGATGGCTACCACCACGCCTGTCCCATCATAGCCCGATGCTCCGTTGTAGGCCCATACATCATTGGCATGAACTTGCGAAACGTGCCATGCAAGGCCGCGAATAGCTTCGGTCACTTCGGTGGCTTTTTCGTTGTCCGGAAGCATGACAACACGGTCTATGTCAATTACGGCAATGTTCTTACGTTGCGACAAAGCCTCAATCATTTCACGGGTTGTAGTGCAACTTATTCCGTTAAACAGCCAAAAGGATTTTACATCCTTCACGATTTCTGACTTCACGCCTTCATTGAGCAATTGTAGCAAATCGGATTGGCTCGCCTTGGAAAACCGTTTTAATTCATCAACAACATAGGACTGACGCTCTTCGGATTTCATGAACTGAATTTCATGAGCCATTTGTGCCTGATCGTATTCGTCTGTCATGGTAATAATGACGCTAAAGGTCTTGTCAGTACTAGGCTGTTTGTCAAGTTCTTCTTGTAAATCTGGTGTGATTTTGCTGAATGTGCTTCTTTGGGCCAAACTGAAACTGCAAATGCTAAGCACCAATGCCACAATCATCGTAAATCTTTTCATATTTAGTGGTGTTTTTATTTCGTTGACAATTAGGCTGCAAAAGTAGTGAAAATACTTTTTAGGACATTAACAAATTATAGGGAACTTCTAAAAATGCTCCATAGGAGCTTTCTTTTAATAATGAAAACTCAACGAACCAATGGGTTATACCCCGTAGGGGTTTTCTTTTATGTGTTTTTTAGTAATGACCTATAATAATTGACCATGACTGCTTTCGACAAAAGAAAAGCAGTCATGGTCATAGTCACAAGTCATGGTCAGGAAGTTTATTCCTCAACCTTCGCCCGCTTCGAGTCCCAAATCATATACACGATGATGGCGATATACATCACCAAGGCGATGAGGCCGGCCACAGGCAGCTCGGCAAACGGCGTTCCGTCGGCGGTCTTGGCCACGGCATCCACGCTGGCGAACTTGAGGATGGCGCTAACCACGCCCATCAAGGCACCACCGGCGATGAAGCCCGAGGCGATGAGGGTGCCACGGTTGTAGCGGGCATCGTTGAGTTTTTGGTCCTTGCTGCGGGTGCTGACGAACCACGAGATGGCACCACCGATGAGCAGCGGCACGTTGAGGTCGATGGGAATGAACATACCCAAAGCGAAGGGCAATGCGGGAATCTTGCAGAAGTTGAGAATCAAGGCGATGGCAGCACCAATGCCGTAGAGCAGCCACGGGGCGCTACCGCCCGACATCATCGGCTCGATGACGGCACTCATTGCGTTGGCTTGTGGCGCGACCAAGGCTCCGTCGCCCACGAAGCCGTAGGCCTTGTTCAAAATCATAATCACGCCAGCGACAGTGGCAGCGGCCACGGCCACGCCGACGAACTTCCAAATCTCTTGTTTCTTGGGTGTTGTGCCAATCCAGTAACCCACTTTCAGGTCGGTGATGAAGGCTCCGGCCACGGCCAAAGCGGTGCAAACCACGCCACCTATAATTAATGTGGCGGTCATGCCTTGTGGGCCACTCAATCCAGCGGCGACCATCACCAAGGAGGCCAAAATCAAAGTCATCAAAGTCATACCGCTCACGGGGTTGCTGCCCACGATGGCGATGGCATTGGCGGCCACTGTCGTGAACAGGAAGGCGATGACGGCCACGACCAAAATGCCAATCAAAGCGTGACCGAGGTTGTGGACCACGCCAAACCAGAAGAACAAGAAGGTGATAATCAAAACGACCACGATGCCAATGACGACGGTCTTCATGGAGAGGTCTTGTTGGGTACGTTCGACGGCTTCCACCGAGGCTTTCTTGCCCTTGAACTCGTTGGCGGCAAGGCTCACCGACGACTTAATCACGCCCCACGACTTGATGATGCTGATGACACCCGCCATAGCGATACCGCCGATGCCGATGTGTCGCGCATAGTTTTTGAAAATATCTTCAGGTGCCATTGAGCCGATGGTGGCGGTAATGCCCGCGTTCATCAGGTCGATGATTTGGTCACCCCAGATGAGGTTCATTCCAGGGATGATGATGAACCACACCAGCATTGAGCCGCAGCAGATGATGAAGGCGTATTTCAGACCGATGATGTAGCCCAAGCCTAATACAGCCGCGCCTGTGTTCACTTTGAGCATCAGTTTGGCTTTGTCGGCCAAGGCTGCGCCCCAGCCCATCATGCGGGTCGTGATGGTCTCTGACCACCAACCGAAGGTGGAGACGATGAAGTCGTACAGACCGCCAATCAAGCCGCTGATAACCAACAATAAGGAGTCCTTGCCCTTCTTCTGTCCACTGACCAATACCTGTGTCGTGGCTGTGGCTTCAGGGAATGGGAACTTGCCATGCTGTTCCTTCACGAAATACTTGCGGAAGGGGATGAGGAACAGGATGCCCAAGATGCCGCCGAGAAGTGAGGCGATAAACACCTGCCAGAAGTTGATTTCGATTTGGTAGCCCTTGCCTTGCAGGATGTAAAGCGCGGGCAGGGTGAAGATGGCACCTGCCACCACGCCGCCCGAGCAGCCGCCGATGCTTTGGATGATGACGTTTTGCGACAGCGCATCGTTCTTGCGGGTCAGTCCCGTGAGGCCGATGGCGATGATGGCGATGGGGATGGCGGCCTCAAACACCTGCCCGACCTTCAGGCCGAGGTAGGCGGCGGCAGCCGAAAACAGGATGGTCATCAGCAGGCCAATGCACACCGACCATACCGTAACTTCTTGATACTTTTTGTTTTTCGAGAGTATGGGTTCATACTCTTCGCCCGGTTTCAGTTCGCGTTGCGCGTTCTCGGGCAGTTTGAATTGTTCGTTTTCCATAAGAGTTATAATTTGTGTTATTTTTCTGTGCTTTCTGTCAGTTCTTTAACCTCAACATCCTCAATGGGTTGTAGGTAATCACTGGCTTTGGCGGGAGAAATGATGCTGCGCCCCAACTGTTTTTCCAATTGGTCTCTTGCTGCTTTGGCCACTCCGCCGCCGTCTTTTGCGGTTTGTTTGCTTTGCTCAAAACCTTTGGGATTGCGCTGTTGCGAAAGTTCGCGGGTGGAAGCCTCCGCCAAAGTGTTCAGTGCCACTTCGACGCTGGTCATATTGTCGCGAAGGTTTTCTTTGGTCAAGCCTTTGAAAGCCTTGTATTGCCCAGTTGTCATACCGCTCCAAGCCTTGGTGAGGATGTTGGTGAGGATGGCAAACTCCTGTTTTTCCTTGATGCCGACACGTTCCCATTCGTCGGTGAGGGCTTTGCGGGTCATAATGGATTTCATACGCTCGTTGATCCATTGGTCGGAATAACCTTGGCGGCGGTAGTCGGCCACGGCCATTTGGAAAGTCTGTTCGGGGTCGATCATTTGGTCGACACGCTGACTGCCCACCTCGGCAAGCCATTGTTTGAGCGGTTCGGCCTTTTTGGACGGAATGGACTGGATGATGCGGAAAATGCCTTCCAAGGTGGCGGCTTGGGTTTTGTAATATTTTCCGTCAGCGGCTTTCATTCGAGTAGGGGTACAAATTGTACCCCACCTGAAATCCAATTCAGCATCGCGCGAACGCATTCTTTTGATATACTGCTTGACATCATTGCTGTCTGTCAACACTTGCACGATGTCCGCAACTGCAAAATAGTATTCCTGTTCCTTTTCATCCCAAACCATACGGATATTGACACCTTCAAAAAGTTGTATGATGGATTCGTTTGACATAACGTTTCAAATTTGCGTTGCAATAATAGGGAAAAATTTGGGTGCATTGGTGGATTTTTGTGATTTTGGTTTCATTTTTTGTCGGCAGGGGTTCCATTGCATTTCACCGCCTGCCTAATATCCGTCGTCCCTACGGGACTTTGTGGCACAAGGGAATCCCGTAGGGATGGCAGACCATTCGGCAGGCGACGTAAGTCCCTGCCAACAAAAAAACGAAAAAAAATGACAAATTAATTTGTCTATATGGAAAGTTTGCTTTACTTTTGCAGCGTCAAACTTAAAATGAACGCAAAATGAAACATTCAATCAAATCCGTTTTGGCATGGGCCGCCGTCGCGGTCATGCTTGCGGGCTGCAACAGCCAGCCCACCGCTGAGGATGTTCTCAGAAAGTCCTACCAGAAATGTCAGTCCATCCAAGAGGGGCATTACGAAATGAGCCGAAAGATGAAGTACATGTCGGACAACGACACGACTTTGTCTCGCTACACCTGTGATTTCAAGAAATTGCCCGACGACATGATTTATGGCAAGGCTTTCAATTCGTTTGAGGAACATTCGGTTTCGGAATGGTCACGTCATTATCTATACACAGGAAACGAGTTTGTCTATTTCGATGACAGCACTGGAACGCTGATGCCGTGTGACTTGTGGGCCGCTGACATCATCAAGGAACGACACAATCGCAAGTTCTACACCGTTTTGGCGACCAAAAGTTGTTATCCGATTCCGAATGAAGAAGGATTGACCGACAGCACCTATTCCTATTCCCTTTCGGAAACCCGATTGGATGGAAAACCATGCTATTTGGTTGACATTCTTGGCCCAGTGGATGACGAACCTGACAGCATTTTCGGCCACAAGTGCATTCGCTACGAAATCAACCTGTGGATTGACAAGAAGGATTATCTGCCGCTGCAATACTCGATTGCTTTTGATGATGTGCAACAGCAAGACACGATGTGCCAATACGAAGAATGTCGCCTTGTCGATTTCAGGCCAGTGGCTGACGCATCTAGGTTGACCTTGGAATCCATTCCCGCCGAGGTGACGCTGAAGGATTACGAACCTTATAATGCTCCCGAACCGCTTCCCGAAGGCTCGCCCGCGCCGGAATGGTCGCTGCCCACGCTGACGGGCGACACCATCCGCCTCGCCGACCTGAAAGGGAAGGTGGTGCTGCTCGATTTCTTCTACAAGTCGTGTGCCCCGTGCTGCGCCGCCATGCCCATTTTGCAAAGCCTGCACGAGAAATACAAGGACAAGGGCTTCATGATGATTGGCATCGACCCGATTGACGACCCCGAGAAGGATGAAATGGCCGATTTCTTGGCCAAACGCGGCATTACTTACACTATCCTTTTCGCCGAGCGCGAATTATCGAGCACTTACCACATTGCGGGTTACCCGACCCTGTTCTTCCTCGACCGTGATGGAAAAATAGCAAAGGTACATAGGGGCTTCGGCAAAGGTATGGAAGAAGAATTGGAGGCGGATTTGGTGAAACTTTTGGAATAATAACCGTCGCTTTGCGTCATTGCGAGGAGGAACGACGAAGCAATCCAGAGGTTTGGATTGTTTTTCTGGATTGCTTCGCTTCGCTCGCAATGACGAGAGGCGTATCAAAATCAAAATAAAATGAAATGAAAAAAAAATATCTCTTTCCCCACTACTTCCAATGGATTGGATGGGTGATTGCCATAGCTTCTTTTGTGGTATTGTTACTGGGTGTGATTAACGATATTACAATCCGTATGCCTGCACTTTATGTGGATGTCTTTTTTGATGATGACAATAAGAGTGGTTTCTTCCGCATGACCGAATCGAGTATGTACTCCATCGCCATGCCTTTGTTGATCATCGCATTGATTTTCATCGGTTTTTCCAAGGAAAAGGTCGAAGATGAATTCGTGCAGTATATTCGTTCACAAAGTTTGATTTGGTCCACATACGTCTCGGCGGGATTGTTCATTCTTGGCACCTTGCTGATTTACGGCTTCATCTATATGTATATTCCATATTTGGTGTTCTTTGTGTTTCTTCTGCTGTTCGTGATTAAATTCAAGATAGCATTGTTCCGCTTCAACAAAGGAGGCGTGCAATGAAGAACCGTTTGAAAGTGGCGCGGGCCGAAAAGGACTTCACGCAAGAGGATTTGGCCAAACTTGTTGGCGTGAGCCGACAGTCGATAAACGCCATTGAGTCAGGGCGGTATGTGCCTTCCACGGTCTTGGCCTTGAAGATGGCGCAGGTGTTCGGGAAACCGGTGGAGGAGATTTTCTTTTTGGAAGAAAACGAGTGAATGAGGTCGCAAACGGAATGAAAAAGAGCAAACCCCACAGGAATGGGTCAAAATGTCTATTTTTGCATCCAAAAATGTGAAAACCATGTTCAATAAATGCAGATTTCCATGCGGACAGCAATAATCATCGGAGCGGGCATCTCTGGACTTACTGCCGCTGTCTATTTGCAACGTTCTGGCATCCAGACGCTTGTTTTGGAAAAAGCCTCTGGACCTGGCGGGGTTTCCACCAGTTGGAAGCGCAAAGGCTACACTTTCGAGGGCGGCATCCACTGGCTCATCGGGGCAAAGAAGGAGATACCCTTGCATCAGGTTTGGTTGGAGACCGGTGCCTTGCAGGAAAACAACCCTGTCCATTTCAAAGACCCCATTTATACGCTTGTGGACGAAAAAGGTACCATGCCCCTGTTTCGCGACTTGCATGGATTGGAAATCACAGGCTTTAGGGACCGTTTGGCCTTGTGGCGCCTCCGTTTTCATTTGGCTTGTTTCAAGCATTTCCATCAGCCTATTGGAGATTTGCATGGCCTGAAAGTCAGATACCCCAAGTCGTTTTCCGTTTGGGAATATGTCAAGATGCTGCCTGCCGTTCTCGTCACGCCGTTTTTGATGGCACAGTCGGCGCGTGCATACGCCGGATGGTTCAAGAATCCTCGGATAAGGGCACTTTTGGCCGCCGTCGTGGAGCCTGACATCAACGCGCTTTCTTTCATCTATACCCTCGGCACCTTCAATGTGGGCGACAGCGGCTATCCCAAGGGCGGTTCGCTGCACATGGCGCAAAACATGGCCAGCACATTCTTGAATTGCGGTGGAATGATCCGATACCAAACCCCTGCGGAAAAGATTTTCCTTGAAGGCAAGCAATGGTCGGTTCGTACCAAGAATGAGGTGCTTACAGCTGATGCCGTGGTTGTTTCGGCGGATGCCCGAAGTGTCATCGACACGCTTTTCGAAGAGCCTTTGCAAGATGGCTGGGCCAAGAAGATGCGGTCGGGACTTCGAACAACCCAATGTATGTTTCTTGGTGTTGGAGTCAGGGCCGATTTGTCCTCATGGCCTCGTTCAATGCAGATTGTGCTGCCTCGTCCGCTGAAAGCCGCTGGGCGCACCTACAAAACGATTGTCGTGAACAACTATGTCACCGAGGAGGGCTATGCTCCCGAAGGTTGCAGTGTCGTCACATGCCTGCTTCATGGCCCCACATACGCCTATTGGAAGTCGGCCAAGGAAGACGGCAGCTATGCAGCCAAGAAAAACAAGGTGATGGCAGATTTCATCGAAGCCATCAGTGAGGTGATTCCCGAAATCAGGAATGCCATGGCTGTGACCGACATGGCCACGCCGCTCACCTACGAGCGTTATTGCAGCACCTTCGAAGGCAGCTACATGACCGACTGGCCGTCCTTCCGCCGTTTGTACCACGCGCCAGTCCGTTATCGTGAAGGCCTTTACTTCACGGGGCAACGGACAGCTTATTCCGGTGGACTTCCTCCAGCCGCCCAAAGCGGTCGCACTACCGCCCAAACCGTTTGCAAAGACCTTGGCGTGGAGTTCGTTGGGGCATAATTCAGCAAAAAGAGTAAGTCAAATGATAATCAAACAATTAGCTTATGAAAACGATAGAGAAAATCCTAACCCTATTCATCGCCATCGGCGCAGTGGCCGGTGCGGTGATGATGTGGCTTGACCCCACTGGCACGACATGGGGCGGCGAACCGCTGTTGGAAATGCTGCGTGCCAAAATGCCATGGCCGGATGTGTTTTTCAGGAACTTCATCCCGTCGGGTTTTGTGCTTTTGGGCTTGAATGGCATCACCCAGTTTGGGGCGGCCTGCCTGCTGTTCAAGAAGCACCATTGGGCACAGCACGCCGTTCTCGCTTGCGGCATCATTTTGATGCTTTGGATTGTCCTCGAATGGTGGATTTGGGGTTTCAACGCCATGAGCAACGTGTTCTTTGTGTTGGGATTGGCTGAAGCCGTCGTTGCATTGATTAATCTGAAAAAACGCCTAAAGTCATGAATTGGACCGTCATCATCATCGAAGCCCTTGTGCTGACTATCGCCTTCACGGCGATGATATTGATTCCCTTGGTGAAAAACCCCGTTTGGTGGATTGCGGACTATCCCGAGGACATCCAAGAGGAGTATTTCAAGACCCACGAGCGGATTCCGACGAAGTTTTTCTCAGGAGCCGTGCTGTGGAAGAAAGGTTTTGCCCTCGTGGTGGCGCTCGCACTACTTCTCGTCGTGGTGAAATTGGCCGGTGCATACGATTTTTGGTCGGCGTTTTTGCTGAGTTACGGTCTTTGGCTTTTCATCGACTGGTACGACTGCTTCTTCCTCGACTGGGTGCTTTTCGCCAATATGAGGAAAGTGCGCTTGCCGGGCACGGAGCACATGGACAAGGCATACCACCAGAAAAAATACCACTTCATCCAATCACTTTGGGGAATGTTGATCGGGCTGATTCCTTGCCTTGTCGGCGCGGGGATTTATGTTTGGCTGTTTTGCTGATTTTTTTCTTTTGGACGTCACCTTTTGCCATCCAGATTTGTTATAAGGGCGAACTGGTTCAAGAAAACTGAAGTCTAACACTAAAAACAAAAGAAAATGGATAGCAATTTAATTTGGATGGATTTAATCGACATGCTTCCCGTCATTTTATGCGGATGCGTACTTCCCATTACCTTCATTTGGATGGAAACACGTCGTAAAATGAACGAGACCAATGCTCGCACGCAAATCGTCACGGCGGCCATCGAGAAGAATCCCGACATGGATGTCGAGGAACTGCTCAAAAAGATTTCGCCGAAGAAAAAGCTCTTGAAGGAGAAACTGCTTTCGAAACTGCTTTGGGGCTGCATCACCACCATATCGGGCATCGGCTTGATTGGATTTGGCATCTTCCTTATTAATACAATAAGCAAAGATACGCAGAAGATTCACATGGCAGACGATGTTCAGACCGCCATTGCTTTCGGCGTGATTCTTCTGGCCATAGGTGCCGCATTCATCATCAACTATGGCGTAGGTAGAAAGATGCTCGCCAAGGAGATTGAAGCCGAAGAAAGCAAAATGAACATACAGAAATAATCCGTGACCCGCGAAGGATTCATAGCACTTGTGGAGCGCGAGCAAGAGGCACTTCGGGGCTTCTTGCTCTACCTCTGCTGCGGCAACAAGGACGAAGCCGACGACATCGCGCAAGACGCTTTGGTCAAGGCTTACCTCTCTTCGGCAGGCTATCAGGAGAAGGGTCGGTTTCGCTCGTGGCTGTTCAAGATTGCGCACAACACCTTCCTCAACCACAAGGCAAGTTGCCGCACCACGGAAAGCCTCGACGAGGCCCGGACGCTCATCAGTAACACCTCCGCCGATGCTTCCTTCGCACACCAAGACCTCTATCTTGCCCTGCGCACCCTGCCGCCCAAGGAACGCTCGGCCATCACGCTTTTCTACCTCAACGGTTACAACATCAAAGAAATAGCGGCCATCACCGACACATCTGAAGATGCCGTAAAGAAACAACTCTCGCGCGGACGCGACAAACTAAAGGAGAAACTGAAGCCATGAACAAAGACAAAGAACTTGAGGAACTCTTCCTCGCCCAGAAGCCGCATTTCGATGACAACGAGGCCTTTATGGCATCGCTCAACAAGCGTTTGGATGCCGTGGAATATGTCAAACAGCATCAAGAGGCCACGATTCGCCGCTACAAATGGGCTATGGTGGCGGCTTTTGTCGTGGGTATCATCAGCGGTGCCATCACCATCGCTTTCGTGCTCTCCATGCCAGCCGAGATTCCGTTTTTCTCCTTCAGCGCACGGTCAGCCGTCCTTATTTGGGTCAGCGAACACTCCCGAATCATCGTCACCACTGCATTATCATTGTTTATGGGTTTCGCCGTTTTCAGCATCTTCGGCAATGTGATGGACATTGTGAAAATGCGGAAGCGGGTCATGGAAATCCATTAGATTTGCACGGTTTTGTCAACATTCAACATCGCCACAATGGGTACGGTGCTGTCCATCAAGCCGATGCGGGTGTCGGAGGCGTGGCGGTTTACGCCAGTGTATTCCAACGAGGCATCCTCGTAGCGGCGGAATTTCAGGATGGCGTCGTTCATCTGGGCGCGGTTGAAGACGCCGACACGCAAAAGCAAGTCAAAATCATCGATGGTGAGACCCGTGACGCGCTCGAATAGTTTGGGTTCCAACTTGCGGATGACATCTTCAAGGCTTTCTTCTCGGTAATCGGTAAGATACATGAAGATGGGGATTCTGGTGGCGAATTTCATCAGTTTTTCCTGCACCTCGCGCCGCTTGGAACGATATTCTTTCTCCTCGGCGGTGAGTTCTTTCTTCTTCTTGGGGTCGTTATTGTCGCCCACCTCTCGTTTCAACTTCTTGATTTTTTCGGCTCGGTTGACAATGTTTTCGATGATGTCGCTACCCAAGGCGCGGAAGCCTTCAATCTTCATGATGGTGGCCAATGCCTCGGGATTGTCAAGCACTCGTTGCAAGGTGGCGTTATCGACATTGACTAATTGTGCGCTGTTCCAACGACGGGCAAGCAACGTTCCACTGGTGCCGTTATCGACAAAGTCAAGTATCTCGGTGGCATCGACCCGTTTCATGGAGCTGCCATCGAATTGCAAGATGGGCAAGAAATTGATGAACTCGTCTACTTTGTCGGTGATCCGACGGTTGCTGTCCACATCTAACTGGTTGGCGTAGGTCACCACTTCACGCAGGGCACGGTTGGGGGCGAAGTCGAACACATAGCATGTGGGCTTTAGAATGGTATGCTTGGTGGGATCGTCCTTGTCGGTGGCCGTCCATGGGCTTTGCACACGGAAAGCGGTCTGGAAGTAGGTTTCAGGACTTGAGCAGTTGCGCAACATCAACAATCCTCCCAACGGACGCAGTGTTACGCCAGTGGTCAGTTTGCCGCAGGTCAGTGTGATGGTGCGTGTTTTCAAAGGGTTTTCGCCCATGGCCTCGCGCACTGGTCCAAGGGCATCAATTCCGATACCAGCCTTGGTGCCGCTACAGTTGATAATGGTGTAGTTCTGATAGAATCCATTGGCCGGACGGTGAAGCAGTGCTTCCATGGCATCGCATGAGGCCACATTGGGCAGGAACCACATCGTATGGGCGCAGAGGTCAAGCAGACGGGTGTCCTCGAAGGGCAAAGCAGGTCGCACATTGAGCGGCGAACTACCGTCACCGAAGATGGAGGCTTTGCCACGGATGATGTCGAGCCATTTCTGTACGGCTTTTTCATGAACAAATTTCTTTCCTTCTGCGCGGAAAAACTCGTTGAGATCGAAGCCATCCATGTCCCATTGCTCAATCATGGCTCCAAGGTCTTGCGGCATCTGGTAGGTCATCATCACCATAGTGGGCATCTCCAGATAGGGACCACCAACAGCTTCTTTCCGTGCTTGCTCGTCTTGATAAGTCCAGTTGAAGATTTGGCTTTCCATAAACTCACCTGTGGCCAATGCTCGGAACGGCGTACCGCTGAGGTAAAGGTAATGGTTGCCAGTGATAGGCACATCCTCGTCGTCCCAAGCGCGACCACTTTCCACATCAATGCCGCTTTCTGTCATCACTTCGTCTTCTTCCGTCTGTCGCTTTTTGGCATCGGCATCCCCGAGGTCGAGAAGGCTTTTGGCATTGTCATTCCAAGCACCAAAATGATACTCGTCCAGCACAATCAAATCCCAATTGATACAATGCACCCACTCGTTTTTGGGCTTGATGTTGCCATAGCGGTCTCTGCCGAGATAGTCTTGGAACGAACCAAAGACAACCAAAGGGTGTTGAGAGTTTAGTGTTGAGGGTTTAGAGTTGTTGGCATCACGACTGCTGTAATACCGCCAGCTTTCGAAATCGCGGTGGCGTAGCAGGTCGTCGCGCCACGAGTCTTCCACAGCGGGTTTGAAGGTGAGCACCAACACACGTTTGGCACCCATCCGTTTGGCGAGTTGATAGGTGGCGAAGGTCTTGCCGAAACGCATCTTGGCATTCCAAAGATAGTGGCTGGGGCGGTTAGGTTCCTCTATGTCCATCTTGGCGAAGTAGTCAGCGGTTTGTTTTACTGCCTGTGCTTGTTCGTCGCGCATCTTGTAGTCGAGGTCACGATCCGTCTTCACCTGTGTGTCGCGGTGGCGCACGGCTACGTAGGCCGCTTGAGCTTCGCGTAGTGAGCAACGGCACCACTCGCCGATGAGTTCCTTGCCCATGCGGCGCAAGCACTCGTGCAAGTCGTGGTCGCTGAAACTCTCGCCACTGCCGTCGGCATAGAAAGCGTTGTCGTGCCACAAAAGTTGGTAGGTCTTGTGTGGCTCGGTGATGGGGTGTTGTTCATCAATGCGTTTCCGCACATCGGCGCGGGTGGTTTGTCCTATCTTTATCCATCCTGGGAAGGATGTGTCGTCGTACATGTAGATTTGAGGTACTGTACGCCGATTATTGGGGAGGATTTGGTCTATTGTTTGCATATTGGTATGTTTTTACTCACTACACTGCGCTGTGCTGGTATGGTGTGGCCACCACACTGCGCCTGTCGGCTGGTATGGTGTTAATTGCACTCTGTGCGTGTCGCCTCTCCGAGGCGAGGGGTTACAATAAGAGTGGTTACAATAATCTGTATTATTCATCGTTAGGATAGCATGAGTTACACACAGACATTCTATCATATCATCTTGCGTACCCATCGAAGCATTCCAGCCATTGCTGAAGAGCATGAGCGGGAACTCTACTCTTACATGCTGGGGTTTATCAACAATGTCGGAGGCCGTCTTTACCGTGTCGGCGGTATGCCTGACCATGTGCATCTTTTTGTGTCCTTGCCTGCCACCCTGGCGATGTCCAAGTTCGTGCAAGAAATCAAGGTCTCTACCAGCAAGTGGCTCAAGGCCAACCCTCACTTTCCGCTTTTCGACGGATGGTCCAAAGAGTATGCGGGCTTTTCTTATAGCCTGCGCGACAAGGACATGATAGTGGGCTATATCGCCAAGCAGAAAGAGCATCATCGTAGTAAGGCGTTTGCCAAGGAGTACCGAGAGTTTCTGACAGATAACGGCGTGGAAATCAAGGAAGAGTACTTCCTCAAGGACTGACTGCCGTATCATGTCGGAGACATGAGATGTGCCGACAGGCGCAAGTAACACCATACAAGCGGCGAAGCCGCGCAGTGTGGTGCTATACGGGCTACGCCTCTCATGCATGTCGGTGACATGCGACATCACTATATTGACTATCATGGTCGGTCTCATCTCTCCGAGATGCTCGCCAGACGCACACTCCTCATCCACCACACTACGCTGCGCTTGTATGGTGGCAGACGGGCGAGGGTGTGACAGCATATCGGAGATATGCGACACCGTACTGTATCTATCATCCAGCATCGTCTGTCCCATCTCTTCGAGATGCTCATAGCGCGTGTGCATCGCTATCACCACACTGCGCCTATCGGCTTGTATGGTGTTAATTGCACTGTGTGCGTGTCGCCTCTCCGAGGCTATGTATGCCGCTGCCATCATCATAATAGTCTATTCCATTGGGCGAATCATGCTCTCAATAAAGGCTATCTCGTCTTCGTCCAAGTCGTATTTCTTGTATAGCATCTCGTCTGTCCATGGGTGGGAGAAGTCTTGTATTGGGACGAACTGGTAAACTTTTGCTGGTGCGTGTTGGGTGTTTTTCAAAAGTAATACAAGAAACCTAAAAAATGAAGTACGGATATATGTTATTGCATTTAACGCCTCTTGCTCATTTTCCATTGGGCCTATCAACAGATATGTCTCTGTGCAGCAACTATTTGGTTTCCCCATGAACGGTTTGCCGATTACGAGGTATGGGAATTCTCCTCTTTCTCCATAAGCACTTGAAATAAAAACTTTGTATTTGTCTACCCATTCTTTATGCACAACAATCTCATCAAACGAAATGTATCCCTCACCTCCCATATCAGCATTTTTGTTGGAATAAAGCAGCACGGTGTTGGTATTATTCTTCTTTCTACCCTGCACATAAGTACGTAGACCAAATGGCTTTTGAGAGCTTACAATAGTTGAGAAAGACTTTCCTGATAGTTTCCATACTTTCCGAACTATGTCAACTGCCTGATTGAATCTTATAAAAGTAGTTGTACTCTTTTCTATCAACGGACGTGTCATTGTAGTTGTCTCGCCGTTGAGTACTGATGTAATCTCACACTCTCCTTTATGGTCTCTATCCCACATAAAGTAGCAAACCCCGCCAGATAGATCAATTCCTGGAAAAATATCGTTAGAATTGAAATAATCATGTATTGACCGCAACCGTTTATCGGCAAGCATGACTTCACGGAATGAATCCAATCCTCTACCTCCAGAAAACCAGCGTGAAGGAATAATCATGATTAGATATCGAGGATTCATCTTTTTTGCCTGTTCAACAAAATGCTGATATATGGGAACTGCACTTGCGCCATTTCCTCCATCGCTCATCTGATACGGTGGATTGCCTATAATTACATCGAATTGCATCTCTTTACGGAAAATTTCTTTAATTGTTTTATGAATAAAAGGATAAGCGTAGGTCTCAATAGTTTCTACGCGGTCATATTGGGCACGGTTGGCCCCACAATGCTTACATTTGCCGTTCTCCCAAGTGTGTTGGCATCGCATATAGCGTAAGTTGCCTTGTGCGTCGTCGAAACAGGAGGCCACACTGTACTCGCCATTGGCCTGCTTGGAGCAATAAAGTGTGCGACGACTCATCTCGGCAGTGAGGTCGGTGCAGGCAATGCCGAAGACCTGCTTGGTCATAATATGGTCGATACGTTGTTGCAAGTCTGGAAACTGCTCTTCCAGCCCTGCCAACAGCCGTTTGGCAATCTCGCGCAGAAAGACACCGCTCTTGCTGCAAGGGTCAAGAAAACGTGTCTTGCTGGAACGGAACAACTCCTGTGGCAGCAAGTCGAGCATTCGGTTAGCCAACTCGGGCGAAGTGAAGACCTCATCACTGCTCAGATTGGCCAAGCAATTGAGGATGTCGGGGCTATACGTGTTCTTCATATCGGTAAAGTTGGGTGTAATGCAATGGTGGATAAGTTCGCACAGGCTCGTCGAAACTTTGCACTTCGCCTTGCTCGTCGAAGAGGCTGTACTGGTGGTTTTTTGTGACAAGGAAATCAAATTGGAAGTCGCGCCGCGAGAACTGCATACTGCCCGCGATGGGTGTCCATTCGCAGAAAGTGATGGGCTTGTCCTCGGCAGTGCGATAGGTCAGCGCATCTCCGCAGACGATGTTCTTTTGCAGCATGTATCGGAGGCTTTCCTCATAACCGTTTGTACAGCCTTTTTTGCCAATTTGGTCAATCACTTCGGCAAACAACCGTTCACGACAAGCCTCGGCATTGTCGGGCAGGATGTCAATGCCATAGCAGGAGCCTACGGCAATCAGGCTCTTGAACTCCCATTCCGATTGGGAATTAATGTCTTGCAAAAGGGAGAGTTTGCGGCGCAGAATCTCGATAAGGAAATTGCCGTCGCCGCAGGCAGGCTCAAGAAAGCGGCTGTCGAGCCGAAACGACTCGTCGCGCACCAAGTCGAGCATGGCGTTCACTTCGCGCGGATTGGTGAACACCTCGCCATGGTCAGCCACTCTTTGGCGGCTTTTGATTTGTTTTGTGTTTTCGTGTTGTACAGGCATAAGAAAATCGTGGAACTTTGCTTATGTCTCCTTAGGTGTTCCACGACCTGTACAACCGATAAGTAAGCCCACGATTTCTCGTGAGCGTTAACTACTTTATTCAATTGTACTTGATTTGTGGAACTTCAAGGGGACAATGAGAGCGAAAACGCTTATAATATGTTAGTTATGTTCTATATTTCTTTCTTTATCAAATAATTAATTCAATATTTTTATTAATTCATAGATACTATTTCATCAAATGCAATTCCCGATAAGCACGTCTAATGTTATCTTGAAACTGCTGATACGATTGAAGCTGACTCAATTTCTCAATTGATATTTTTTGCCCTATGGCAAGATAGATGTCGCTAATATTCAACTCCCTTCTCCTACGTTTTGTCTTTTCTTGTTGAGCAATTCTAATGGCTTCTTCGATAATAAATTTCGGGTCTGCTATTGTTTCAGGTGCTCTATCAATCTTAAGTTCATTGTCTGTCTTTGTGGTTCCAATCTCGGTTTTTAGCAAAACCTTATCAGCCAGCATCCATGATTCCATCATTTGAACAGGAATTATAGGAACAATTATTTTGCATGTAGTTTCATCGTCATGGGCGTTAATTAGTTCTTGAGCTGGAGCTATCATGGTATCAAGTGCGTTTTGATTTGTCGGGCCATCAGCATCTACATGGATACAAAGTATCATCATGCCAATATCATCAACCCCTTGTTGCGCAGCTAATAATGCATATTCTTTAAAAGTAAGCCCAGTTTTATTTACTTTTAAATGCCAAATGACGGGCTCCACATCTCCAAAGCACTCAAATGCGATTTCCTCAAAAGACCTTTCGATGACCTTTTCCAAGAAACGCACATCAGTTCTTCCCTCTGTCGTATATCCTATGAATACTTGTTTTGTTGCCATATTTACTCTCCACTCAATGAACTCAAATATTCCTTTACTGTCAGTATTGAGACTTTTTTATCCTGTTCGGAAATAGGGAGTGTAAGCTGACCATCCTTCGCCACAGGAAGAATCGTGGTGTTTTTTGTCTTTTGTTTTCTCCCATTTATCTCTTGTATTCTAGTCCTCATTTCAGCAAAATGAAGAGAAACATTAATGTCTTGCGCCCAATACATATGGATGATATTGACCAGTAGAGGAGAATGAGTGTTGACTATCACCTGTCTTAATGGCATTTCCGAATCCATAAAGTCTGTTGACAAGTCTTTTAAAAGGTCAACCATTGTTTTAATCCGAAATGGATGGATACCGTTTTCTGGTTCCTCAAAACATAAAAGACCTGTGTGTGTGTCATCTTGTTCCAAAATACATAAGGTCAGCATCCTTAATGTTCCTTCCGAAAGAACCCTAGAGGAGTATTCTTTCCCATCTTCTCCTTTTAAATATATTACATACTGTTTATTTTCAACATCATCCCTCACCTCAACTTCAGAGTAATTAGTAATAAACTTGCTGAGTTTTCTGGATATTTCCTTTAAACAGTATGGGTCTTTCTGTTTGATTCGGAAAAGGGCTGCAGCCAAGTTTTTTCCAGAGAACGAAATGGAATCTTCGCCTGTTTTTTTGCTGGTCGGCTGTCGGAGATCTTCGGGGTTTAATTGTAGGAAATTCCAACTCTTCATTTCCTCTTTTGCTGCAAGAATATGTCGAAAATCAACAGAATCAAAACTGCTCAAAATCGTTTTTTTTGCATGCTGTAGATTAATAACACGCTTTTTCCCCGAAGTCCCATCCTGTGGAACATAAACAACAGGTATGTCGTTTTCAATTCTTGTTTCAATATATGGAACACCTCGCTTGCCTGTTACAACTTTAGGGCGCCAAAATTCAATTTGTTTATTGGGAATAAGTTTTATCCAATTATCATCGTTATGTTTTATTGTGTTCAGTCTTTCGTGTACAACTTCTAAATCATCCAATCCATTATCATTTATAAAATGCTTTATTTTTAATTCGTAATGAAGTCTTGTATACTTTAAAGTCGCAGTTGCCCCCCATGCGTCTGTAATATCTTTATTAACTAACATTTCAACAACGAACTCCATGACTGATGCGCACTCGCCATTGTCATATTGAGTGAATAGCTCATGCAGGTCACCTCTCTGGTTTTCACGAAATGCTGTATGAACTTTGTCAACCTCCGCCAGTCGTGAAAGCAGTCGTAATGCATCAAAGAGGTTACTTTTCCCAGCTGCATTTGCTCCAGCAATTACGGTTAAGGGAGTAAAAGTCATTTCAAAATCTTGAAAAGACTTAAACCCATTTATTTTAATATAGGTCAGCATATTAATTCCTATTCAAATAGTTTATTTTGCAAAAATACATATTTATTTTGAATCATCAATTATTCCTCATCACCTCACTACCATTTCACTCATTTCCTGCCCTCCCAATTGTTCATACATTCCACCAACACCTCCGCAAGGTTCTCTCGGCTCTCACTATGAAGGGTTTCGTAGTGCGGAAGTATAAACCGCTCTATCAGCCCCACGCGCTTCATCCGCTCGTACACCTCTTTGTAGGAAGTGTTCAGCAGTCGGGCGGTGGTCTCGATGCAAGTGGCCACAAAAGTCATCATCACTTGTGCCCTCGGTATTTCTACAACATTCTTCATAATGCAACCTTCAAGAAGGATTATTTATCACCGCAAAAATACAAATCTTTCCTCATCCAACAAAAAAACCGTTATGAAAATAGCTGGCTTTCCATCACCCTCCCAATAAACCGCACAAACGCTTCAATATTCCCATCCATTAGTTTATTTTGCAAGCATCCTCCCTCGTAGATGCTTCAAAGCCGCAGGAAGTTCCTCTGGCTCCATCATCCGAAGGGTGGCGTTGATTTCTTCAAGCAGCTCGGGATAATGTACACTCTGCGCGTACGCCAACTTGATGGCTAAGCTCTTCACGCCGACGGGTTCATCGGAAAGAATCGTGTTGAAGCAGAAATCGAGAAAATCAGTGCGAATGTGGTCGGGGTCGAAAGTGGTCCGTTCCAAGAGGTTCAGAACGAGGCGACGTTTGGTGGTGCTTGCGGTGCGCATGGCCTCGTCGATGAGGATGTTTTGGCGTTCAGCCAACCAAGCGTCGGCGGTCTTGGGCAAATGGGTCAGCACCCAGGCGGCGTTGTCGGAAGTGCGTTTGTCAGGGTCGAAAAGCAATTGAAACAATTCCTCTTTGAAGTCGGCTCCGGCCAAAACTCTGACATCGTTTCCGCTGAGCCTACCCGACAATATTGCCTTCAGTTCCGACATGATGGGTTACTTCACAACAAACTTCGCCGTTTCACAGAAGTTTTCTCCCTTGACCTGCAAGAAATAAAGTCCATTCCCCAATCCGGCTACGGAAATGGTTTCACTTGAGAAACCTGCCATTACCTTTTGGCCCAAAACATTGAAAATGGAATACTCCACAGCTTCACAAGGAAGGTTCTTTACATAGAGCACATCGGAAACGGGATTGGGATAAACATTGGCTTCCAATCCATCCAGTTCATTCACGCCCAACACATCCTTCTCCAAGCACTCCGACCACGAAATGGTGTTTCCGCCATCGGTGCTGATGCCGTATTTGTATTGTCCAATCGGCAGGGCATCCCAACCGTAATCGACATAATTCGGCTGGGCCACGTTGGAAGCAATCAAGATGCTGTTGCTGCCGTCGCAGTTGGCGCGATAGATTTCAAAAGGCGAGCCCACGGTGATGTCGTCGATGTAGAAAGCGTTATCGTATTCGCCTTCAGCGAGTTGGTTGGCATATTTCCATTCCAGGATGTGGTTGCCGGGACCAATGGCCACGGTGTAGCGCGTCCAAGGCACTTCGTCCTTCAAGGTTTCGCCATATTGCACATTGTCGATGAAGAAACCACAGCCGTTGAGCGGGAAGCAACTGACTCGGGCATAGTAACTTACAACGCTCGATGTAGGCAGGTTGACCGCCAATGAAATCTTGCTGTTGGTGAACATGCCCGTGTTGGTCGACTTGGCGCAATAGCTGCCTTCGTTGGGTTGGGTGGTGGTGATAACCCAAGGGCTGGTGGCGTCATTAATCCACATGTTTTGGTAAAAGTCGCCCGACTCGAAGCCGTCGTAAACGCCCGCAGGCAGGTTCCACGACAGCGACACGCGCATGTTGTTGATGACTTCGGCCTCAATCTCGACCGCTTTCGTCAGGGTGAGGTAATTGGAAGGAAGCGAGGTCAGGTCGTTTTCCAAATGGGCGATAATATAATAGGTGTATGAACCCGCATAGTTGATGTGGTCGGTATAGGTGGTCGCCGTCAGGCTGTTGGCGATGCGCATACCGTCACGATAAACGTCATAAGAAATGCCTTCGGGAGCGGCGGTCCAGTTGAGGATGACTTGCTCGCCGTCGAAGTCGGCGGTGAGGTTGGTGGGACCATGATGGAACAAGGCGTTGATGGCGGCCAAAGCGTCAATGCGGCCAGAGCCTACGCGGTTGGTTTTCATGGTGTTGCCGACCCTAACGGAGGTAAGCTCGATGATGGAGTCCAATTCGGCGGGACTCAAGTCGGGATTGGCCTCAAGCAGCATGGCCAACACGCCAGCCACGCAAGGCGTAGCCATCGAAGTGCCGTCCATTTCGATGTAGTTGTTGGTGGTTTGGTAGTTCAAGGAGGTGATGTTGGCACCCGGAGCCGAAATGTCGGGACGAATCAAGCCGGGTTGGTTGACATCTCCGTTTTCGTAAGGATAGTCATTGTAGTTGCCGACATTCGCGCCTGAAGCCCAAGTCGTTGGACCGACAGAAGAGAAACCGCAATGTTCGTCGTTGGAGTCGGTGGCACCCACGCTGATGACGGAGGTCAGGCCGCCTTCAATGAGGTTCCTTTGGTCGGGATGGAGCCATGCCGGAGGACAGTTGCTCGGGGCGCTGATGTTGAAGGGGATGGGGTAGGTGTATTGCGTTTGGCCTTCGTTGCCGCAAGCCACGGCAGCCGCCACGCCCGTCTCCAAACAGGTGGTGAAAACGTCGCGGTAGTAGTAGCAGGGACCGGCCCCGACATCGCTGAGCGAGATGCTGAGGAGGTGGGCACCGTGTTCCAAAGCAAACTCAACGCCTTGGATGAGGTGGGTGGCTTCGCCTTCTCCATCTTCACCCAAAACCTTGATGGACATGATTTTGGCTCCCGGAGCGATACCCGTTTGGGTGCCAGCCGTGCCTTGACCCGCCAAAATGCCAGCGGTATGGGTGCCGTGACCTTGGTCGTCCATGGGGTCAAGGTCTTGATAGAAAACATCATAGCCGTGGTGCGGAAACTCGCTGCCGCCGTCCCACATGCTGTTGGCAATGTCGATGTGGTTGTAGTTGACGCCCGTGTCGATGAGGCCGATGATGATGCCGTTGCCCGTGTAGCCCGTGCCGCCGTAGTTCCAAACCGCAGGCGCATTGATTTTGTCGACATGCCAGGCATTGTCTCTTGTGGCAGGGACAATCTTCTCGTTTTGGGGAATCATCGGGCGCATCTCGTCCGGGATAATCATGGCAACGTCCTTGCGCTGAGCGAGTTGTGCAATGATTTCGGCATTGGCCGAGCAACTGAAGCCGTTGAACGACCAGAAGGTTTTCAGGTCGCTGACCAAGTTGTCATTTTTGTAACCTTCAAGAAAATCAAGCACTTGGGCTTGCGAGGCTTGACAAAACGCTTTTCTTTCGGCGATGACGAAGTCGCGGCGTTGCTCTTTGGTCATCAACGCGGTTTTTTGCGAAAGTTGGGCATCGTCGTAGCGGTCGGCCATCATGACGATGACATGTTGGAGTCCGTTGGATTGGCCGAACAAGGTGCTAAAACCGAGGACAAGAATCAGGGTAAAAATGGATTTCTTCATGGTATTTGATTGATTTTGTGTTACATTACATTTCCGATACGACATTCTAAACATCGTTTGCGCCTGCAAAAATACGAATAAGTTTGTTGATAGCTTACGAGCAATTCAACAAGGAACTCACTTTTGAAGCTCTCTAATTACTTCATCAACGATATATAAGTCCCCAAAAGTGTACAACAGTGTTGCAGGATCGTGAAGCCGTTCATTTGTTTTTGATGTGTAGAAAATGTCCAAGGCACGCTCGCCAGAGACATCAAGGCGTTCGGCCAGCAGGGTAACGATGCGACCAATCTTGTTCCACATTAACAAATCGCTTAACATATCACTTTCCTTTCATTTTGACAGCTTTCTCGAATTTCAAGCAAGTGTCGATTATCCTTTGGTTAAGGATGCAAATTTGGTTGTTGGGTCGATGTTTGGCCAACAACCCCAAGGCTTTTTCCTCGTCAATGAGACCAGCCATGAAACTTTCGACTGTATCAATCACACTATCATTGGCCACTCCGCCTTCGATGAAGTCGAAGTCTTTCCAAACCGTCTTTCCGCTACGGCAATCCACGATGAAATGAAGCCATTCGGCATCGTAGTGTTCAAACTTCTTATATCGAAATTCAGCAACGGCTTTGTCAAAATCAAAGAGATAGTGGTTGATAAAGCCAACAGCATCCATGTAATATCTGCTCTTGGTCGTTGCCCAGGTCTTGGCTTGGCTTAAGACATCGGTGACGTAGAAACCTTTGCCAAAATCAAGGTTGTCGCGACCAATATGCACCAGGGGCTGCTCAATCGTTTCAATGCCTCCGTGGAACACCTTTCTCATGCGCGTACTCCTTTCTTGGATTCCCAAATGGCGAGGGCACCCAATACGTCTTCGGTGACATGTTGTCGGCTTTGGGTGTGAAGGCCTTCGTAGCACTTGATGATAAAGCCCTCAATCAGCCCCACTCGCTTCATTCTTCTGTACATGTCGGATGACGACACATTTTCAGCCCTTGCTGCTGATTCCACACAAGAAGCCACAAATATCATCAATTGCTCGGTCTTTCTCTTGGTCGTACTCTTTAGCATAAAGTTCCTGTTTCTCACTGCAAAAGTAATAAAAAAACATGAGTATGCTTCAAAAACTATGAAAAACCGTTTTATCGGATGTTTGAGGACATAAGCGAACAGGCTTTTATTCCACAACACCAATTAAATAATTGGCATCCATATATCAAAAGAAAAACTAATGTCGTCATTGTTTGATTCGCCTTTCATTTATCATTGTATCGCATTGCCGCAGGGGTTTTTATTGCGTTGACGAACTGCTCTTTGCTCAATGTGTCCTCCTCTCCTTTCAAATAACGATAAATGTGCCACGATTCATCCTTTAGCACCGGAAGATAAAAGGCATAATCCGTAAGTTTTGAACATTGCTTGTAACATTCTTTCAATGCATGGACTTTCGTTTTGTATTCCTCTGAATCAAATTGCGAAGCATTGGAAACATTGACACTTTTCACCTCAAACAGATGAAGATAGCCTTGACGGTCTTTCATCACAAAATCAGGATATGAGTTGTGAACACCATTCAGATAATACTCGTACCTGATTTCTGAGTTCATCAAATAGTTCTTGCCCCACAAAAACTTGCTTTCATCACTCAACCGAATCGGTTCAGTTGTTCCATCTGTCCTCAACTGACCTTGTTTGTAGGCTGGATTAAACTCTCCGACCTCAACCTTATCCATTTCGTCACGTGACAAGTCCTTCAGAATCGAAGCCCATTCTCGTTCGGCCTCACTGTCGAATGAGAATCGGTCGTGACCGTCTTTCCTTTTCCAAACCCAATCGCTAATGTTCACATAATGCTGATTGTCAGCATACATAGAAGTCATTGGAAACGATACTTCTTTGTCAACTCCGTTCTCGTCTTTCACGATTTCCATGCTTTGGGCATAATCGCAAATAAACTGCTCATACGACTTTCTAACCTTATCCGCATATTCGCTAAACAACCACCACTTCATGATGTTGCCATCGGCATATTCATAACACAGCTTCTTCACATCGTTGTTGCACTTTTGCAAACGCGCATACACCTCAAAAATGCTGGAATGTGTCCCAATCGTCGGCATAGTCTCCAAGAATTTCGACACATCAAAATCGGCTCGTTCCGTCAGCGGTTTCAGGCGTATCGTCTTTATCTTTACAGCATCGGGTATGTCTTTCGGATTGCCATAGAGTTTCACTTGATAGGACTTTCTGACACTATCAGGCGGAATTCCCCAAACCCAAGCGGTCATTGCCAATTCCTGCGCTTTTTTGGAAAGATGCTCAAAATCAAGCAAACGCGGATTGCGGCGTACACGCCCCATCACTTGTTCATCCAATTGTTTGCTTTGCGTGTCACGAACCTGATACAGCATACAAGCACGAGGAATATCCCAACCTTCCGAAATCACCATCTTGAAAACGATAATATCAATAGTGGATGCGTTTTCCTTGGCATAGTCTTTCCATCGGGCCACGGGCAGTTTGCCTAATTTGTCGTTGGTCTTGCATTTTTCCTTCTTGTCCACTATCGACATCCATTTCAGGTGCTGGTGCTCGGTTTTGGTCAAAATGGATTCGATGTTCGCCCATTCTTGTTCAGCCTTGTCCTTGTTGGAAATCTGGATGATGAGGCAAGGATTCACGCCCAACAAGTTTCTGTAATCTTCCTTGATTTCCTCGAACTTGCAGATGGCATTTTCGACCGTATCTTCATCACTTCCCATTTGCACCTCTTTAATCAACTTTTTGGCTACGGCCTCTTCATCCGAAATTTCAACGTCGGGATTTTGGCCACGTTTCAGGTTGGGTGTTGCCGAGAAATTGATGGTCTTTGAGAAGAAATGCGCCGAAAGGTTGTCGAGGTTGTTGGTGGCTTGGTGGCACTCGTCCTTGATGAGATAAATCGTTTTGTTCTTCCCTTTGCCAAACAGGTTGGATGTGATTTGATCCAAGAAATTCATCATCGCACCCTGCATCAGTCGGCCTCCGCTTTTGTATAGGTCGCGTGGAAGAACATACACATTATAATCCAAAGGGATGAATAGTCCTTCTTCCCCTGAGAGTTCCGTCGAAATCAAATGAGGACGCAACTTGGAAAATATGCCGCGCTCAGCACAATCGCGAAACACCTTATGGTTTTGCTCCGCCAAGTTGCCTTTGGATAGTGAAGAAACCAAAAAGACCACTTCCGGCTGCTGCTCAATGACGCGATTCATGAAGTCAGCCATCATACGGGTCTTGCCGCTTCCCGTTGGAGCGCGGAAAGTGATTTCCTTTTTCGACTTGAGCTTGTTTACCAATTCCGCAACAGCATTTTGCTGTAAATCAATCGCTTCCTGTAACATTGTTTAGTCCTCCGCAATTCGTTTCTTCCATTCGGCATCGTTTTCAACTGTCTTTTGGGCGTTACTGAAATTGCCGCATACCCATTCCACCTTTTCCCGCAACGTTTGGAACTTTTCTTGCCCGTATAGCGTTTCATCGATGACTTCAAACGGAGTCTTGCCCTCGGTGTCTGCAAAATTGGCCACCGTTGCAAGGTCATAGACATCGAGGTTGCCTCCGTATGGTTGGTTCTCCTTTATCCATTTGAAATCCTTTGTGCCGTCGTAACATTCGCCCGTCATAATACGTTTCAAACGTTTGGCTGTGACATCGTAAGCAATGCCGTTTGGCGTGGTAGGTGTTGTTTCATTCAATTGGCAAAGGATGAAAGTGCGATCGCCTTCGTCTTCTTTGTTCAAATCCAATATAGCATGACCTGTAGTTCCGCTACCAGCGAAGAAGTCTAGAATAATGGCTGTTTCGTTTTGTGTTCCAATACTAATCAAATGTTTGATTAAGGCAATTGGTTTAGGATATTTAAATCTCCCATCTGAAAAGACTGCTGAAATATCATCGTTACCCGACTCTGTCCTTCCATATATGCTATCAACCAACAAACTTTTTGGAGTTATACCTTTGGGACGGTAATATTTTGTATATACTTTACCATTTTTAAAAACCAATTCTTCATATTGATCTTTTACCTTTTGTTTTCCCCATCTCCAGCACGACTGTTTCCCTTTTACGATTCTAGGAAAGTATTTATTACCGTCTTTATCTTCAATCTCAAACACTAAAGATGGGCTAAATTGAATAGACGCTTTGTCTAAGGTAATCAATCCATAATCACCTTTCTCGTCCTTAAATGGATATAAATTGTCATCTAGTTTATATTGGGTGTCTAATCCTAAAATAGTGCATTCAACATTCTTTGCATAACACAATAAATACTCATGTTCAACTATCACAAATTTTGAATCATTCCCACCTCCTTGTTTTTTCTTCCAAACAAGGTTTGCAACAAAATTACTTTCTCCAAACACCTCATCAAACAAACACTTCACGTATGCTTGGTTGCGGTCGTCAATACTGCAAAAGATGACACCACTATCCGAAAGAAGCATTTTGGCCAACATCAGTCGCGGATAGAGCATCGAAAGCAAGTTGTCGCGCGTGATGGCATTTTCATAATTGGTTTGGGCAAACTCGCCCATACTGTCCTTGCCATACGGAGGGTCGATGTAAATGACATCAATCTTTCCTTTGTATTGAATCAGAAGGTTTTGCAAGGCTTGGTAGTTGTCGCCAATGATAAGTTTGTGAATAGGCTTGCCATCATCGGTATAAAAACTCAGAGCCTCGTTTTTCTTGAAATAACAAATGCCATCGGTCATGCGTTCCAACCGCTTATCGAAGTGCAGGCCAGTACGCTTGTAAGTGGTACCTAATTCGGCTATCGACATGGCTTCATTGTCGCTATCCGCTTGGCGAATCAATTTTTTCAGTAATTCAGCATTGGCAGGTTCCAAAATCTTGTCTGCCACCCGCTTGTCGATTTCGGCAATCAAATCGTCCTTAATGGTGTTCATATTCCGTGCTTTAGGATAGCGATTGGGAACTTGTTCGACGACAGCAGGAAGGCAAATCCAAGGAAAGCAAAAAGCGCAAACTTCACTTATCACTTTCCGAGGTATTGCCGACCTGTCAATCATAATAAGTTCCGTCCACGCTTACGCACGGACGCTTGAACTTATTCTCATGATTGACTTCTTCATTTGGCAATTTTCGGAAAGTCTCGAATAAATCGCAAACGCTATGGTTTATAATATGTTAATTGTTTTCTGTTTTTATTTCATCCAATTCATTTGTTGGTTTGTTGGTGCAAAAATATGGAATAATTTCATTCCGTCAGCAGGTTGCTGACGAATTGTAACACTTAATTTGTCACCAGCTTGGTCCTGACTTTGACAATGATTCACCCTTCACGCGTGCGCGCGGAGGCATCCCCTTCAATTAGCGGCCTTAGCTTTTCCTGTTGGGGCGTGTTGTAAAGTG
>CACZDU010000019.1:0-52226 GCA_902780055.1 uncultured Bacteroidia bacterium
CGCCTACTGCTTCTTCCCCAAGAAACCCGCAATATCAATCGAACATTATTCCGACAACCAGCTGATGCTCTTCTGATTGCTTATATCGAACTCACGTTAAATAGAATTCACCCGGACCAGTTTCCATCGCATTGCGACTCAAATCCATACCAGATGTTTGCTTCACAAGGCCGAAAGTCTTTTCACGCATCCTTGCATAACAAGCGCCATCGTAAGCCACCAAAGCCCCCACCAAATTGCCATCGGCCTCGGCTATGCGCGTGTTGCAATAACTATATAAGGTGTCGTCCATACGGCAAATTTCAATCAAATGCTCATAAATGCCTCGCTGCTCATCTGGAAGCATTTCTTCAAGGTCAAGCATATCAATACCCGCCAAAACCACACGGGGAATGAATGGAGCATCATCCAATGTGGCATCTCGAAGCTGGACTATGGGAATTGCAGGTTGCATCAGCGTAGTTTATTTCTTTGATAATGAGGAGCTACAATAATAATAAAGAAAACGAGCGACACCAACACCGAGGCCGATGCCACCAAATAAGCCGTCGAAAAAGAGAAATGCTCCGCCAACATTCCGCCGGAGAAAATACCGATGCCGAGACCCAAATCCCAAGTGGTGAGATAGGTGGAAGTGGCCGTGCCGCGCTGGGCATTGGTGCCAAGGTTGATGAACAAGGCATTGAACGACGGAAAAGCCGCCCCAAAACCCAAGCCGCAGCACAAGGCAATCAACAGGAAAGCCACGGCAGTATAGTTAGTGCCTAAAGCGTTGCAATGGTGGCACATACCCAAGCCAAACATAGCCAACACGACAATGCCCAAACCCAAAGCGATGGTTTGCGTCACCTTGCCCCTATCGACCATCTTGCCCGCAAACAAGCGCGAGGCAATCAGGCCGACGGCATAGACAGTGAAGAACAATCCGCTGCTGATGGTCAAGCCCATCTCTTTGGCATAGAGGGCGATATAATTTGAAATCTGCCCGTAGGCAAAGGCCAACAAGGTGAACGAAACGCCCGCCAAAAGACCTTTCAACAGAATAAAACGATCCAAGGAAATCGGGGGGCGCTTGACAGGCGGGCGCACCCTATGCTTGATTTGGGTTGCGAAAAAGACCGCCAACAAACTGCAAGCCATACAACCTAAAAAGATGGCATTGAAACTAAAGTGCTCATACACAAACAGTCCCGTCATCGGCCCGACCGCCATTGCTATATTGTTGGCCACGCCGTAATAACCGATGCCCTCTCCCCTATGCTCTGACGGTACCACGTCGATAACCAAGGTGTTGCCACCCACCGAAGTGAGGCCAAAAGCAAAGCCGTGTACGATGCGGATGATTATTAATAAGGTGATGGTGGCGGCGAAAAGATAGCCGACAAACACCGCTGTAAAAATGGACAAAGCCAACACATACAAGGGTTTGCGCTTGAAAGTGTCCATCATATAGCCAGAAAAAGGCCGCACCACCAAAGTGGCCAAAGTGTAGCACGAAATGACTGTTCCAATCACCGCATTGCCCGCCTGAAAATTCTCCATAATGAAGAAAGGCAGCACGGGCAACAGTAGATAGAACGAAAAGAAAAACAAGAAGTTAGCCGCGCAAAGGCAAAGATAATTCTTATTGAACAGTTTTTCTTCCATAATTACAGCTCGATTTCGGCTTGCAAAAGTAGTGAATTAAGGATTAAAACAGTAAGTTTCGGAAATTTTGTCATAAGTTTTCACCTGTTTTGTGCCTAATTCGGAAATTTTGTCATTAAAAACAAGCGTTTTGGCTCGTATTTGGCCTTGGCAAAGAATTTGACTAAGCCGTGTCGTCCGAGCGAAAGGAAAGGGACGAAGGAAGAAAGACAAAGTAGAATCTGGATTGCTTCGTTCCTCGCAATGACGCGAAGCGACAACAATTAAACGATTAAACAAACAACAATTATACAACTAAATAATAGGAGATCAAAACCATGTTAGTAACTAGAAGAAACCAAGACTTCATGCCGACGTTGTTCAACGAACTGATGAACTGGAATGACACGAATTATTCAACCCCTCGCATGAACATCATGGAGACGAAGGACAACTACAAACTCGAACTCTGCATCCCCGGCCTCACCAAGGACGACGTGAAACTGAGCATCGACACTGAAGGCAACCTCGTGGTTGAAATGACCAAGGAAACCAAGAACGAGAAGAAGAACGAAGAGATGCGCTACCTGCGCCACGAGTTCTCGGTGGAACACTTCCGCCAGACCGTGATGCTGCCCGAGGACATCCACAAGGAGCAAATCAGCGCGAAGGTCGAAAACGGCATCTTGGACATCATCATCCCGAAGGTGACCGTCGAAGAGAAGAAGCAGGCCGTGCAGACCATCGAAATCGGCTAAAGCCTTGCCAAAACACCCCCAAAAACGGGACGGAGTTTTCCGCCCCGTTTTTTTGTTGCCCCAAACGCGATTTCCGACACTTTTAATTCGTAATTTTGTCGCCAAATTAAAAAGCGTATGAAAAAAGCGTTACTAATCACATTCTTAGGCCTTTTCTGCTTCTTGCAGGCCTTTCCGCAAGACAAGAAGCCTTTCATCACCCTCGACAACCTGCAACTGAACACCCGTGCCGACTTTACCGTTGACTACAAATTCGGTCACGACACCATCGCGCCCAGCACCGACCACGGTTTTGCAGGCAAGTATCTGGTAGTGGCCTTGGACGGCACCATCGGCAGCAAGTTCAGCTACCACCTGCGCCAGCGCATCAATGCGCCCAACATCGGCTTTGCCAAGACCTTCTTCCAAGGCACCGACTGGGCTTACCTCAACTGGAACTTCACCGACAACCTTTTCTTTTCGGCGGGTAAACAGGTTGTGGCCATCGGCGGATGGGAATACGACACCAACCCCATCGACATCTACTATGGCACCGAGTTTTGGAACACCGTGTGTTGCTACGAGGTGGGCGCATCGCTCAACTTCAAGGACAACACGGGCAAGAACCATGTGCTCTTCCAAGTGTGCAACTCGCCTTTCATCAATCAAGCCATGCAGAGCATGTATGCCTTCAACCTGATGTGGTACGGCAACTTCAATCACTTCAAAACCACTTATTCGGTCAACCTGATTGAATACCAGCCCGGCAAATACATCAACTACATCGCTTTGGGCAACAAACTGCAATTCAAGGGCGTGGAGATGTATCTCGACATCACCAACCGTGCCTCCTTCCATCAGGAGCATTTCTTCGGGCAGGACATCACCGCCATTTTCGGCATTGGAGTCGACATCGGGTCGAAATGGATTGTGTTTGCCAAGGCCGGCTACGACTACAACAAAGCCCAACTGCCCAACACAGAAACCTACGACCAATACGACCATTACATCACGCCGGGCAAGAAAGTGAACTTCGAGAGCCTCGGCTTCGAGTTCTATCCTTTAAGCGACCGCAGCCTGCGCCTCCACCTCTGTGGATCGCACACCAATGTTGACGGTGCCAGCAAGTTCCAAGCCAACCTCGGTCTCACTTGGAAGGTCGACCTGCTTCATGCATTCATCAAAAAATAATTCGTCATGGCAAAAACGAAATACAACACCATCAAACGAACCACCATGTTCTATCACGACAGGGTGGAAAAAGTCTTCAAAAGCATTGAGGAAAAACTCAAGAAGCCCTTGAAATTCACTACAAAGCGCAGTTTCGAGGCCATCATTTTCCTCATCATCTTCTTCGCTTTCTTCGGGCTGTTGGCCTACAAGATGACCCTGCCCAAGATGCTGAACACCTTCATGCAGACGGCCTACCACTTGCTGCTCGAAACCGTGTTCTACATCATGGCCATCTGCGTGTTGATGGGTGCCATCAGCAAACTTTTGACCGAGTTTGGCGTGGTGCGTCTGTTAGAAAACCTCTTGCGCCCCCTGATGAGGCCACTCTACAACCTTCCAGGCGTGGCTGCCTTGGGTGCCATTATGACTTTCCTGAGCGACAACCCCGCCATCATCACCCTCGCCCACGACAAGAACTTCAACCGCTATTTCAAGAAATACCAACTCGTTTCGCTGACCAACTTCGGCACGGCTTTCGGCATGGGTTTGGTTGTGGTTGCCTTTATGACGGGCTTGGGCTTCGGCAAAGGTGCCTTGATTGGCGTGGCTGGTGCGGTCATCGGAAGCATCGTTTCCACCCGATTGATGCAACGCTCCACCTTGAAGGCCTATCCCGAATTGGACACCCCTGTAGATGAGGAATTTGGCGGCGACGAGCAACAAATTTCGTTCAAGACGGAAGGCGGCGTGTTCATGCGTTTCCTCAATTCGCTCTTGGATGGCGGCAAGGACGGTGTGAGCATCGGTTTCGCCATCATTCCGGGCGTGCTTTGCATCTCCACCATCGTGATGATGCTTACCTTCGGCGCTTCGGGCGCGAATGGTGAATATATGGGCGTGGCCTACGAAGGCGTTCCGGTCATCAGTTGGGCGGCCAACAAGATTAACTTCATCTTTGAATGGCTCTTCGGCTTCCAGGACGGTGCCCTCATCTCCTTCCCCATGACCGCCCTCGGCGCAGTGGGTGCCGCCATCGGTTTGGTGCCGCGTTTCATCACTGAAGGCATCATCGACAACAACGCCATCGCTGTGTTCACGGCTATCGGAATGTGCTGGAGCGGTTTCCTCAGCACCCATGCCGCCATGCTCGACAGTCTTGGCTACCGCAAGCTCATCGGCAAAGCCATCGGCGCACACACCATCGGCGGACTCTTGGCCGGCATTTCGGCCCACTGGCTGTATGTTTTATTGACATTAATATTCTAATTTCTAAAACCATCACGCCATGCTACCCATGAGACTCTACACCGCCGGCATCGCCGATTTTGAACGCATCCGCCAGGATGGACGCATCTACATTGACAAGACAGACCTTATCTACAAACTGACGAGAGAATCGCAATTCGTCTTCCTCAGCCGCCCGCGAAGGTTCGGCAAGAGCCTGCTTTGCAGCACATTGGAATACTATTTCCAAGGCCGCAAGGATTTGTTTGAAGGCTTGGCCATCGGCGAGTTGGAGAAGGACTGGAAGCAGTATCCCGTGTTGCATTTCGACATGAGTGCGTGCAAGAACAAATACGAAATCGGGCAAATCATTGAGGAACTGCACAGCCAATTGGACTACCACGAAAGGAAATACAAGAGGCAGAAATCGGAAGGCTCGCCCGGCACAAGGTTCAAGGAACTCATCCAAGGCCTGCATGAAGATATGGGTCTGAAGACCGTGGTCATTTTGGACGAATACGATGCACCCTTGTTGGATTATCTGAACAAGCCGGACGAGTTGGAGCAGGTGCGACGCATCATGCAGGAATTCTACCAAATGGTGAAGGTGTGCGACAAGGACGAGCAGTTCGTCTTCATCACGGGCATAACCAAGTTCAGCCAACTGAGCATCTTCTCCACGCTGAACAACCTGACCAATATCTCAATGGACGGAGAATATACCGCCCTCTGCGGCATCACCAAGGACGAGATGCTCACCGTCTTCGACCCAGACATCCAAATGCTTGCCGACCGTTACCATTGCCCCAAGGAGGAAATGATCGACATGCTGAAGCAACAATATGACGGGTATCACTTCGGAGAGGATTCACAAGACATCTTCAATCCTTATAGCCTTGTCAATGCGTTTAAATCCAAGAAGTTGGACTACTATTGGTTCGGTAGTGGAACTCCCACCTTCCTTTTCGATGCGATGAAACGCTTCAACACGAACTTGCTTGAACTGGAGCAACTCAAAGTGCCTTCCACCCAGTTCGACGTGCCCACCGAGGCCATGACCTCCGCACTGCCTTTGCTCTATCAGGCGGGTTACCTCACCATCAAGGGCTACGACTTCGACCGCAACAAATACACCCTCGACTTCCCCAATGCCGAAGTGAAAGTGGGTTTCATGGAAAACTTCATGGCACGCATGATGAACCTCGGCAACACCGATTCGCGGGGCTTCGCCGACGACTTCTATGCTTCGCTGAAGCACCATGACATTGAAGAGGCTTTGAAGTCGATGCAATCGTTCTTCGCCTCGATTCCCTACCTCGACTTCGGGGCAAAGGAATTGGACGACATCGCCAAGTACGAGGCCTACTACGAGGTGCTGACTTACGTGGTCTTCTCGATGTTCAACTGCCGCACGTTCACGCAGGTGAAGGTGGCGCGGGGGCGCACTGACCTCGTAGTGTTCATGCGCGACGCGGTCTATGTGATGGAACTGAAGATGCGCGGCACGGCGCAAGAGGCTCTCGACCAAATCAACTCGAAGGACTACGCGATTCCGTACCAAGCCGAGGGCAAGCCTGTCGTCAAGATAGGTATCGCCTTTTCGCAAGAGACCAAGACGGTTTCGGATTGGATTATCGAGCAGTGACGTCCATCCAAACCAAGCAAAAAAAAGCGGCACCCCAAAACGGGATGCCGCTTTTCGTTTCAAGCGCGAAGGGGATTATTCCTCCTTGCGTTTCTTGCCAATGGCGTAGGCTGCGCCCAAACCGAGCAGCACGGCTATGCCGCTGCCCAAGGGCGCGTCGGTGCCGTCAACGTCACCAGGATTGCCGAAGCCGGGCAACAAGGGTGTGTTGCTGGTGGTGCGCAAACCACCGGCTTGGTTGTTCATCTTGCCGGCGTTCAGGTATTCGCGATACTCCTTGCTTCTTCTCAATGCGCCGCCGCCTTGCTGGGCGAATACGGTCGTCCCCATCATCAGGGCGATTGCGAGTGTCAATACTAACTTTTTCATCGTTTTATGGTTGTTTAATTGTTGATCGTTTAATTGTTTAATTGTTGGCTTTTAGCTTTTGGCTGTAAGCTATAAGTTAGGTTGTTGCCAGGCTTATAGCTTACAGCTTATGGCTTACAGCCTTAAAATCATCTCACCACAATCTTCTGCGTTTTCACATCGTTGCCGTTGATGAGGCGAATCACATACACGCCAGCGGAGGCTTTCACGTTCACGCTTTCGGTGCCGTGGAGGGTCTGGCTGCTCAAGATGCGACCCGACATGTCAACCACTTGTAGGGTGGCTTCGCCCTCGTTGGTGACGATGAGCAAGTCGTTGGAGAAGAAGGCGAAGGTTTCATTGTCGCCATCAGCATCTCCGTTGATGGAAGCAAACACCAAGCGGAAGCGGCTCTCATAGTCGTGGGTGGTGGCGGTGAAGGTGTAGTTCGGTGAGGCCAACAAGTCCACATTCGCGCCAGTCATGTTGTCGATGAGGTGGAGATAGTTCATTTCCACACCTTCGGGGTTGACCGTGATGGTGTATTGGCCATCGCTGGCGGCCTTGAAGTTGACAGGGATTTCGCCTTGGCCTTGTGTACTCACAATGGCGTAGTCCTTACCGTTCTGCGGAATGTAGAGTTTGGCGGCATCGGCGTTGAAGACGAACTTCTCCAATGGGCTGCCCGCGTTGAAGTTGACGATGGCCTTGTCGTTCACCGTGCTTGTGGCAATGCCACGAGTCATCACCTGTTGGGCCACGGTCATTTGCAGTTGGTTGGACTGCGGGGCTTGTTGGGCAGCCTTCGTGAAGGTTACAGTTTCACCTGATACTTCGGCTTTCACCATAACACCTTCGCAAGGAGCAACGATATAGGAACCTGCAGCGTGGGGTTCCGTATTAATTGCATTTCCTGTGATGGTATAGCAAGGCATGTCGAGAGTAACATTGTAGGTGAACGGGTTGCCCACGAGGTTCCAACCGGCCAAAACAGCATCTTCTGCCGTATTAAACTCAAGTGTTTTTTCCACATTCGCATTGCCGGGTTGCAGTGTTCCTACAAATGACAAGATAGTGCCATTTTCCTCTCCGTTGGCATAGAGATAACCTTTCTGAGGAGCAATGTTGAAGCCAGAATACGAACCGCCTTCTTTGTAGTTTCTCCAATAATGGGAAGGTTCGTCATAATAATAGAGGTCGTAATTCTCCGCTGTCGGAGCAATAATACCGTTTTCCTCGGAGGGAGTGACATCCGTTGCAACAGAGGAAGAAATGAAGTACCAACCATCATTTTCACCGTGCATTTCAATATGCTTCTGCACCGTGGCCTGCACGCCAGCATTGTTGTGGACAAGTTGTCCGCCGTCGGCGATGGTGAGGGTGCCGCCTTCGGCAACGGTGATGTTGTTGGCCGTGGCGATGCAGTTGGCGGGGATGGTGCAAGCAGAGTTGATGACGACATTGTCAGTTGCAGCAGGAATTCCAGCGGGAGTCCAGTTATTGGCCACGTTCCAATCGCCAGTATTAGTGAACGCTTTGTCGTAAGCAGTGACGGCGACATCGTCGACAGCCCACGCATGACCACTTCCCGATTTTGTGTATTCAAAGGCAAGTTGTATGGTCTGGTCTTTATATGCTGACAAATCGATGGTATGCTGTCTCCATTGGTCATCGTGGTTTTCATCGTTCCATAACAAGACATTTGGAGTGCCTACAAGAAACACTTTATTGCTGCCTGATCCAAAATCATCAGGCCATTTTGTATCTGACCAGAAAGAAAGTTGAACATAACCCACTTCATTTGAAATCTCAATACTTGGTGTTGTCAAAGTACAAGTCCCTGAATAACCACTATAAGCGGCACCATATCCATCATGCTTGTAGGTGGTGTTAATTGACCAATGGGCATCTTTGCTCCATCCTAAAGGCAGGGAAGTGCCATTGTTATCAAACCCTTCAGTAAATGATGTTGAAAGGTCAACAAGATAGCCTGTCGTGAAACTTCCAAATGCCGCCCATGTGCTGGCAACGCTGCAAATGTCGCGCACCCAAGCATAATAGGTGGTGCCTGCGGTCAAGCCTATGAGGTCGTAATAGGCATTAGTGATGTTTGTGATGTAGTTGTCACCTGTTTCGGGTGTGCCCACGGGTGCTGTGCTCGAAGTTGAGTAATACACCTCGTAATTAGCGTGGTTGTCGTTGGTGGAAACTCCAATCCAGTTCAGCCTGGCTGTAGTTGTCGTGATATTGTCGACTGTTAAACTGGTTGGAGGAAGGACAGCCAAGGTCGTGAAGTTGATGGCCTCGCAGAATTCGCTTGCATCGGTTTCGCTGCAATTGGCTTTCACCCTAACATAATAGGTTTGGTTGGCTGCTAATCCTGTGGAGTGGTATGACACATTGCTGCCTTCAACGACAAATCCTGTTGTCAATTCCACCAGACCCTCTGTGAATGTGGAGTTTGTTGCAAATTGCAAAGTCCAATTAGATTCATTGCCTCCCTTGGTCCAAGAGAAAGTCGCGCTGTTTGAACGCACATCTGATTTGGCAAGAGCATTCGGCTCAATGCAGGTCGGAGGAACGGTAAGGCTGATATCGTCGATGTAAAGGTAATACTGACCTGTTCGGGTATATTGGATAGCGATATACTTTATGTCACTCGTAGGAACAAAGTCTATAGAGAAATTTTGGTAAGAAGTGGTAACGTCCGTAATCTCGTCAGTCCAAGTGAAACTTTCTTTATCGTTGTCGGTGGTTGAATAACCAACTTTGAAAAAGTCGCTCCAACTACTATTTTCTCTTTTATGTTTGAATTGCACACGGACACCATTACTAGTGTTGGTCAATTCAGGAGAAATCAGATATTGTTGAGTGTCGCCGTAATAAAATCTGAAAGCATTACTATATATTCCAGTGTTATTGTGGCAATCTGTCAAAGTCCAACATTGAAGAGGTTCCGGGGTGTTGAAATCATACGAATAAGGCAAACTTTCCGCGCCGCAGGTGGTTGATTCGCTTGCGCTGGCCGACCATTCGCTGGTGCCGTCGATGCCGCAATTGTCGCGCACAAAGAAGTAGTAAGTTGTGTTGGATTCCAGCCCTGTGATGGTTGTGGTAGTGCCAACAATGCCTAATTTGTAGTTAGTGCCCTCGGTCAATTCGGTTGGCACGCTGTTGGCGGTGTTGTAGCACACTTCGTAACTGGCGTGGTTGTCGTTGGTGCTCACGTCCGTCCAACTCAAATCCATTGAGTTAGATGTTGGGTTGCTTGCCGTGAGGCCAGTGGGAATATCAATGCCTGATGTTGTGGTGAAGGAAACCGTTTCCCAAGCGCTTACACCTTCGGCATAGATGGTTTGAACACCTGCATAATAGGTGTGGCTTGCCGTCAAGCCTGACAAGGCTTGCGAGGTCGCATTTATACTATTATAAGTGTTAATCGGGCTCGAAAGGTCGGCGTTTTCGGAATAGGTCACATTGTATCCTGTTGCGTTCTCCATTGCATCCCAAGTCAATGCGGCAGTGTGGGCAGTTGCCGTGGCCTCAAAGTTAGTAGGGGTGGGGAATTGAGCCAATGTTGTGAAGTTGCAACTTGCCCAGTCGCTGGTGCCTTCTTCTCCGCCACAATTGGTGCGGACGTAGAAATAGTAAGGCGTGTTTTGTGTCAAATTGCCATCGAAAGTGATGGTTTTGGCAGTGATGTCGGTAGGTGTTGCCTCTGCAAGTCCAGCATCGTCCAATGCGGTTGTTGAAAGCACATATTGGAAGTTGGTGGTTTCGCCATCCACATCCCAAGTAATTGTAGCAGATGTTTGGGAAACGCCTAATGCTATAACGTTTGTTGGGGCGGGGCAGGAAGGAGCGGCCTCAATAAACAGATTGAAAGTAGAGGCAGTTGATGACGAATTGGTTGAAGTAAGACTATTACTTGAATTCACATATAGATACCTGTCATTATTATAATTTTGTATTTTTATTCCACCGCCATTGGAAAATGTCAGTTTGAATGCATGTTTTGTACTAGACCATGACATCGACGAAGAATTGCATGACAAATAGTTTGAGCCACTCTTTATGTAATAATATCCAGGCATATAAGAAGAGTAGATTTCTAAAGTGACAACTGCTGCTCCATTGATATTATCAATTTGATTAGAGGTAACAGTAACAGCCACAGTAGGAATGGTAGTGCCTGAAACAGTTCCAGTTGCTGCACGGGAGTCATTATAAACGAGGAGATAGCTTCCTGTAGTCCAATCTTGGGGAGCTTCCGTCACTTTTTGGTAAACGATTTCTCTTGTTTGTCCCACTGCCCAAGGCGCGAAAATCGCCATCAGCAGCATGATGAGTAAAGATTTTTTAACATGATTTTTTGAATTTGAATTGTTAATTGATTGATTGATAATTATTTGAAGATTTTTTTGCTTTCTTCTACCATTGTGTTTCAAGTTGCAAAAATACTAATAAAACCAATACATTACCCTATCGGGATAAAATAAATGTACATTTAGGATAACGGAAACCACCAAGGCACAAAAACAAGAAAAGCGGCCCGAAAGCCGCTCCTCCATCAAAATAATAATGAACATCAAATGAATACAAATTTTTTCTTTTTTCTTAGCCTTTCTTCCCGCCCATGCTGTAGGTCAGGTTGAAGCGCAGGGTCTTCTCCAAAGGATTGCTGCCCTCAACGGCGTTGACGGGAATCAGGTACGACACATCGAGGCCAAACACGTTGTATTTCAAGGCTGCGCCAACGGTGACATACTTGCGGTTGCCCTTCAAAGCCGACTCGTTGAAATAGCCGGCACGCACGGCAAACACGTTGTTGTACCAATACTCGATACCCACGCCAAAATTAATCTCGCTGAGTTCCTCGCGGAATGTGCCATAGTGGACATAGTTTTGCTGGTTTTCGCTCCAACCGTATCCCGGAGCATCGTAGAACGACTGGATCATGCCTTGAACGACGGAGACGTTGTTGTCGTAACCATAGGCAATCTTATAGGTGCCGTCGTCGTTGTGCAGGGGATTGCCCATCGAGTCGACCGCAATGACCGGAGGAGAGGGCACCAGCAGTTTGGTGAAGTCAACATTGAAAGCCAATGAGTTGTACTCGTCGAGTTCGAGTTTCAGTCCGGCACCCGCACGCAGTGTGGTCGGGATGAAGTCGCGACGGTCTGACGATTGGTTGTAACTGACCTTGCTGCCGATGTTGTTGATGGCCACGCCCCATGAGAAGTCGGCATCCATGCTGCTGAACCATTCCACCTGACGCTTGTAGTAGACGCCGACGTCAGCCGCCACCGACCAGCCCGGACGGGAATAGTCGGTCACGCCTTGGGTGAGGTCGGAATAGATGAAGCGACCTGCCACGGCACCGGAGAGGTAATCGCCGAGCATACGCGAATAGGTGGCGTCGATGGCCCACTCGTTGGGTCTGCCTTTGCGCAACTCTTGGTTGTTGGCATCCCTGAAGTCGATCTCGCCGCAACTGAAATAGCGCAGCGTACCGGCCACCGACGAGCGGTCGTTAATCTTGTAGGCGAGGGCGAGATAGGCAAGGTTCATGTCGGGTGTCAGCTTGCGCAGCCAAGGGCTATAGCCCAAGCCGGCGGCAAATTTGTCCTGAAGATAAACATACTTGGCCGGGTTGTAGTGCATGGAATACACGTCGGGCGCCGAAGCCACGCCGCAGTCGCCCATGGAGCCGCCACGGGCATCGGGAGCGATGGAAACAAACGGCACTGCCGTGGTAATCACATTGGGCGAGATGCTGTAGTCTTGGCCCATGTAGCCTTGTCCGAATGAATTGACCGCAAACAGAATCAATGCGGCAAGTAACATTTTTTTGACTTTCATATCCTTTTTCGTATTTAAAATTGTAAAGATAACGATGATTCTAAGGGCATATTGCATAGTTTGGAAAAAAATTTATTGTCAGCGTTGGATGACCATGCGCTGGCTGACGGTGCGGAAGTAGCCTTGTTCGTCAGTCAAGGTCAGGCGATAGAGGTAAATGCCTGAGCGCAAGGGGCTTCCCGAAAAGCCGCAACCGTTCCACAGGATAGGCTCGATGATGCCATTCGAGGAGGTCACCCGTTTTTGGAGGTGCTGCACGGGCCTTCCCAGCACATCGAAAATCTCAATGTCGACATCAAAATTGCCGTCGTCGCCAATGTGGGTGAGGGTGATGTGGGTTTCGTCGGAGAAGGGATTGGGGAAGTTGAGCACCTGCGAGAGGAAGAGGTCGTCGGCCACGACGAACCACAGCGAGGCTTCGGAGGCGTTGTCTTGCGTGTCCCACGCTCGCAGGCTGAACTCGTAGGTGCCGGGCTCGAGGTTGCTGAGTGGGATGCTGATTTTGCCGCGCCTGAAGTCGTTGGGTATCGGCTCGTAGCGGTCGTTCAGCACCAAACTGTTGTAGGCCGCGAGGTTGCTATTGAGCATGATGTCGCGCCCAAGGCTGTAGTCGTAATGGTAGATGCCTTGCGCGTCGTAAAGGTCGGCGCAAAGCACGCCCTGATGCTCCACGGTTTGTCCGTTTTCAAACTCCGGCGTGTTCCAATAGAACTTGATGGTGGGGCCTTCGTCGTCGGCCACAACTGCGGGGTCGGTGCCGCCCAAGGTGAAGCCGTCGAACTTGCCCACCGCGTCAACGACACGGTTGGCGTCGTAGGCATAGAAACTGAAACGCGCCTTGCCGTTATCCGTCATGATGTCTTTTGGCACTTGGAACGACACGGTGAATTTGCCATCCCTCACGGTGGCCTGCCCACGGAAAAGCATATCCTTATGATAATACACCGTCTTGGTCGTGCCAGTGCATGGCACCACCATTTTCGTTTTCTTGTCGAAGAGCCTCACCCACACCTCGCCGTTGAACCCGCTATCGAGGCGGCCATCGATGCCACGGATTTCGCCCTCAAGGGTGACCATGCTCATCGCGTGGAGCGCGATTTCCTCGTTTTCCACTTCCTTCCCGTTGATTCGCTGCGCCACGACCTGCTCATAAGGCAAGGCGAAGCGCACGGCTGGGTCGCCGAAGAAGAGAAAGCGGATGTTCAGGTTCTCATCGAAAGAATAGTTGCTCGAGTCGGCCTTGGCCATCCTCACGATGTCGCCGAAGCGCATGGGCTTGCCCTCGCGATCACGGCGATATAGCACGCTCATCAAGGCCTTGCCCAGTCTGACATTGTGGTTCCCGATAGTCGACCTGCACGTGGTGAGCATATTCGCCGAGCCGCCGTTGGGGTTGAGGAACAGGTGTTCGCCCGCCGAAACCGTCAGCGGGTCGTCGTATTTCGAGAATTCGCAAGTGGCCGTGAAAACGAAAGGCAGCCTGTCGCTGTTGTCCAAGGCAGCGATGTCGGCATTGGTGAAAACATTCTCGCCCGTCAAGCCCCTGACGCCGCCGTGTCCGGTGTAAACCATGCCCAACATACCTTTATGGAAGGTGCGCATCAAGTCCTCGTTGGCCCCCGGGATTTCCACGCCTGAATTGGTATTGACGTGTTCATAGACCCCGGAATAGATTTTTTTCGAGGTCAGCGACACGTGCGACGATTCCATCATCTGTTCATACTCCTCATTGTGTGCGACATAGTCGCCCTGCTCGTCGTCGGAAACGAGAAGGAAGTCGGCCTTCCAGTCGCCGTGCATTGCGGAGAGGTCGTCGTAACGGATAATCTTCTCCACAACGTTTTGGGCCTCGGCCACGGTAGAAACCGGCAGGCGGCCAATGCCCAAATCGAGATAGCCACGGCTTTTGATGCCTTCGTTGTCGTCCATCAGGCCAAAGAAATCGTCGGTGCAGAAGTCAGTTACCGAGGGGTTAGAGGCCGTTTGATAGGTGGGCACGAAGTTCTTCCCGTAGCCCAAAAGGTCCCTAAAGTCGAAAGAAGCCCTGCCGAAAAGGGTCAGATACTTGAGGTTGCCTTCGCTGCGTTGATACACCATGCGGACGAAATTGCGGATGCCCGAAGGGTCGGGGGTGCCGGTTGCAAACTCGTTGTAGATTTCCTCCACGTTCACCACCACGCACTGCATTGCGTCTTTTCGGGCGTGATAGTCGGCCAAGGCCTGCGCCTGCTCCAAAAAGAGCGGCGAACTGACAATCAGCATCTCAGCATTGGCGATGGCATGAAGGTTTTGGTTGGGGATCGGCTTCCACGAGTCCACCTTGAGCGCGGCAGAAGGCTTGAACAGCACATACCGCTTCTCGGCAACCTCGTCGGTGGCAAACACCAGATTGTTCGAACTCAGCACGCCCGTTTGCCTCACGGGGCACAGCGGCGAGGTGACCTCCCAAAGCCAGTAGTCGGCGTTGGTGTTTTGCACCCAAACGGCACTCACGCCGCTGCCAAACTGCGACGGCATCAGGCGGAAGGGGAAGATGTCGCCCACCCGCTTCAACTGCCGCCATGCGTAAACCTCCACATAATCAAGGTGGAAAGTCGACTGCGGGTTGGCATCGATGCTAATATCAATGCGGGCCGAATCGGTGCTCAGGTAGCATTGTTTGTCGAAATCAACCAATTTCCCGTATTCGTAACGCCCTTGGGTGGGCAAGGTCACATTGTTCACCAAAATGTTGTCGCCCACCCTGACGGTATATTTCATCGAGCCGTTCTTGGTGATATGGCTCAGCACCTGCCCTTTCACCTTGGCAGGCTTGTTGGTCACCAGATTCGGGAAGTGGAACGGGATGGAAAGGGCAGAATCGGCCAAGGTGATACCCGCGTCCAACCAGTTCAAGCCCGAAGAATAGGGCGAAATCAAATCCACTTCGTGCCAAAAGAAATCGGGGAAGTCGGCAATGACTGCCGTGGCTTCGTCGACGGACAGCGAGGCCTTCTCTCCCACCCTTTGGCCCTCCACGCCGCTATCGACGCAGAGATAATAATAGGTGGTGTCGGAATAGGGATTCGGCTCACGCTTGTAGGTGTTGTTGTTCGCGTTGAGCATGGTCCAGCGCGTCGGCTCCTGACCGTAGAAAAGCACCGCATCTTCGGCATCGAAAACGCCGTCATCGGCACCCTCCACATAGAGGGCCATTTCCGTCAGGTCGTCGTAACGCGCTTCTGAGTTCTTCTCCGGCAAGGCTCCCGAGGGATTCCCGAAAAGCCGAATCTGATTGGGTTTCAGCGCGTCCATGTCGACACCCATAGCCTGAAAGGTGGCGTAATCCAACTTATAGACACCCTCGCGTGCGATGGAAAGGCGATACCAAGTGTGCTGCCCCAACACCGACTGGTAGGTGTTTTGCTGCGCCATACCTTGATGCGCCAGCAGCAAGGCCAGAAACCCAAGGGCCGTCTTCAGTATGTTGTATTTTCTCATGGTTCCGTTCATTTGCTGATTATTAGTTTCGCTACCGAGGTGGCCGTTTCGCCTTGGTCGTTGGTGGCGGTGATGTGGTAGACGTAAACCCCGTTGCGCAAAGCCTGTCCGTTGGCGGCGCGCCCGTCCCAACGGATGGGTGCGATGCGCGTCGAGGTGCCTGAAACTTGCTCCGAAAGAGTGTTCACCCAACGGCCCATGATGTCGAAGATGCGAATATCCACTTTCATGTTGTTGCCCACTTGGTTGTGGTCGAACACGAAGCAGGTTTCGTCCGCCATAGGATTGGGCGCGTTGCACACATTCTCGATTTGCATCCCGCTGCTGTTGGCCACGGTGAAGTCGATGGAGGCGGTGCCGGAGTTGTTATAGATGTCCCACACCTTGAGGGTGAGGGTGTAGTCGCCGTCGGGAAGGTCCTGCAACTTGTAGGTGATGATGCCCTTGCCCGGCTGGTCGATTTCCGACACGAAATAGTCGTTGAGGCAATAGGAGTTTCTGGCGTTGCCCGTCAGCGTAGCCATGATGTCGTGGCCGATGCCCGCACCCGTCGTGTTGATGCCGCTTTCGTCCTCCACAAAGGCCAACAAAGTGGGGTTTTCGCCCGTCAAGCCGCCGCTCACGAAGAGAGTGTCGTCGATGAACAGGCGTACTTCGGGCGGTTCGTGGTCTTCGAAAGCCTCGTCGTAGAAACCTCCGATGATGAAAGAGTCGCAATTGCCATTGGCCTCCTCATTATAATCCGTTGCGTAATAATTGATCAGGCCTTGGCCAAAGCGATAGGAAATGTCGCGTGGCACGATGAAACTCATCTTGAACCTGCCATTCGTAACATCAGTTTTTCCATTGAAAATCATGCTATTGCGCAACTTGAAACGATACGCATGGCCGTTGGCGTCGTGCGTACCCAAAGTGGAAAGTTCGGCTGCCTTGTCGTAAACAATCACGCTCACTACGCCGTTGAAGCCCGTCGCGACATTGCCGCTCAGGTCTTTCACCACGCCTTCAATCTCCACCGGCTGCAATGCGCTGATGGTGTCGTGATAAACGGGGAAAGTCTTCCAAGTGTGGTCGTCAATCTTAATGGAATCCAAGTCGTAGCCCGGATATTTCCCGTTGATGCTCACCGTTTCCACCGTCCACTTAGGATAGGCCAAACGCAAGGCCGGGTCGCCGAAAAACACATAGCGTTTCTCGTATTCCTTGCCCGTGGTTTTCGCCATGCGGTACACGTCGCCCAAGCGGTAATGCTCCTCGCCCACAATGCGGAAAAGGTTGTTGTAGATGCCCTTGCAGAAGGCGAGGTTGTTAGGGCCTTGTGTCACCCTCGAAGTGGTGAACATGGCAATCATGCCGCCGTATTGGTTGAGGAAGGCGTATTCGCCCAAACTGGTGCGCAGGTGGTCGTCGTAGCGGCTAAACTCGCAGGTGCCGGTTATCATCAGCGGATACCTTGGGGCGTTACGCCACGAATCGACATCCTTCCTTTGCATGATTTTCTCCCCCGCCAACTGCACCTCACCGCCGTGCCCGATGTAGTTGAGCACCAACGTGCCTTTCTCCATGCGGCTGTTGATGGCGGCGTTCACCTCGGGGGCCACCTCGCCACCCGGCGCACTGATTTGCGGATAGGCATCGAGATAAATCTTGTCAATCACAACTCCATCACCACCAAAACGCCTGATGCAGTTTTCCAAGGTGTCGGCATTGTTCACGAAGCCGCCCTCGTCGTCGGTGAAGAAGGTAATCGTATTGCGCCACGACTGCATGGTGTTTTGGTCTTTCACGATGTAACGCTCAATCTTGTCTACCATCTGCGAAGCCTGCTCCAAGGTCTGCACGGGGAAACGCCCAATGCCAATGTCGGCTAACGAAGAGCCGATGCTGCCCTCGGTTTCGTCCATGAAGCCGAAATAGTCGTCGGTGACAAAAGTTGTCGACATTTCCAACGACTTCACCGTTTCGTAGGCCGGAACGAAATCGACCACGCCGTTGCGGTTCTTGTAATCGTAGGAACAATCGCCCAAGAGGAGCAAATACTTGATTTTGCGGCCCGCGCTGCTGTCGAGATAGAGCATCCGGCAGAAGTCGCGAATGGCAGTGATGTCCTTGGCGCCGCACGAAAACTCGTTGTAAACCATTTCGGGCGTGGTGATGAACACGTTCAGGTCGGGGTCGATGCGATTGTGGATGGCCTTCAGCCGCTCGGCCTGCGAAATGAAATCACCGTAGGTCAGAATGACGAAATCCACATCGCGTATGCCGTGAAGGTTCTGGTTTTCAATCTTCCCAAAAGCCTTGGCCGTGCAAAAGGCATTGCCGTTGAAAGCCACAAAAGCATTGTCGTCAGTCCCGTTGGCCTTGAAACTCAGCACCGAGCCGTTCAATTGGCTTTTCATCTTGGTTGGGGCGGTCGGGTTGGTGACGTTCCACACCTGCACCTGCTGCGTCGCGCCCGACAGTTGGAATTCGTACACCTTATTATTAATGGCGGCATCAGGATTGCGGAAACCCATTTGGCCGCCCGTCATTTTCAGATTGCGCCACGCATTGACGATGATGTAGTCCACATAGCCCTCCGAAGTGGAAGTGGAGCCCATCGCATTGTGCCTCAAAGAAACACGCACCGTTTCGCCCGTGGGCACGGCATTCACCCAGCCGCCCACGTCATAGCCATAGGGCTTTTCGGTGGAGGAAGTGGTGGTTTGGATGGTGTAGGTGGCCAACTTCACATTATCGACCGTCACCTCGAAAGCGGCGGGGGCGAAATTGCGTCCGGCCAATGCAGTCTTCACCCAACAGTTTTTCGTCGAAATCACATTGGGGAAATCGAAATCGAAAGTCTTGATTTCCGTTCCGTTCATCTTGTCGCCGTAATAGGTGCGTCCCACGCGGTACAAGTTGAACTCGTCCTTTTCATAAACTTTATAGTCAAGAAACTGGTTGACAATAACTTCCGTTGCACCAGCAGGCACTTCCGCCTCGCTGATGCGCTTGCCATTGCCCAATCCTGTGACGACAAAGGCGTAGGCGTAATCATCGTATGGATTCTGCTCATGCACATAGGCCACCTTGTCCGCGTCGCGCTTCCAGCACACGGGGCCGCGCCCATAGAAGAGGATGTAGTCGCCATTATCGAACCTGCCGTCGGCCTCCCCCGAAACAAAGATGGGAACCTCTATCAAATCGTCGGGGCGAGGCTTCAAGTTCAATTCGGGCAACACGCCGCCGCCGTTGTGATAGATGCGGATTTGGCGCGGGTCGATGTTGGCGAGATTAATGCCCAACTCCGTCAAATCGGAGTAGGTCAACTTGTAAACGCCCGTCTCAGGCAGCCCGATTTTGTACCAATCGCCACTGGCCATTGCCGAGCGGTTTGCATATCTTGGGCTGGACTTTTGCGCCTCAAAATCAGGGGTCAAAGTCACGGAAAGCGTTGCCGAAACCAGTTTTTCATACCCATCCCCTTTTTGGCGGAAAGGCATGATGCGCACCGAAAGCAAGGCCTCGTCGCGCGAGCGAAGCGGAACCGCTTCAACCTCAAAATCAGTATGGAATGAATACGATTGGGCTATTTGCATTTCCTCTTCTGGAAGCGTTGTTGCCCTCACCTTTTGCAGTTCCACCTTGACCTTCACCGCGTCGTCGAAAATCGGGAACACCTTGCAATACACAGGCATCACGCCCTCATACGCCCCCGACTCCAGATTAATATAAGACAAGGTGTCGCCAGAAAAAACCTCTTTTTCCACGCCCAGCCATTTCAACTCCATCGGATATTGGCTATTGATTTGCCCGCGAAGGCAAAAAGGCCAAAACATGAAAAACAGCGCGGCAAATGCCGAAACCGAAAACATCCTATTGCGCATATCTGTAACTTATTCGTTTAACAATCAATTAATTGCACATGGAAGCCCCAAAAAGGGCAATACTTGTGTTTTGAAAAACGAAAATACAGCTTTTTTATTGCAACGCGCTAATTTTTCGCCCTAAAAAAGATTTTTTTCCGAAAATGAAGAGAAAATGACGGATAATTCAAAAAAAGACCGTAAATTTGCCTGATTTTTTTGAAAAAATCCGCACACGGATACAATAAAAGCGAAATAACTGAGTTATTGATACAAACTTAACGACAATGTATAGAAAACAAGGATTCAAGACATTAGCCATCATCGTTTTGGCAGGACTTCTCACCGCTTCCTGCTCCAAAAAGTCCTCACGCACAACGGGTTGGGCTTACAACGATGCCAACAACGGAGGCTTTGAAGTCACCGAAATCAATGACCAAGAAATCGGCCCCGGCCTCATCGCCATCGAAGGCGGAACCTTCGTCATGGGTGCCACTACCGACAACTTGACCTACTCGTGGGACAACTCACCGCGCAAGGTAACGGTGCCATCTTTCCTGATGGACCGCACCGAGGTCAGCAATGTGGACTACCGCGAATACATCTATTGGCTGAATCGCGTTTTCGGCCAGAACTATCCGCAAGTCGTGCGCAATGCCGCCCCCGATACCTTGGTTTGGCGCGACCGCTTGTCGTACAACGAGCCTATGGTGGAAATCTACTTCCGCCATCCCTCCTACAACGACTACCCAGTGGTGGGCGTGACTTGGGTGCAGGCCAGCGACTATTGCGCATGGCGTACCGACCGTGTCAACGAGTTGATGCTCGTTCAGGCTGGCATCCTCGATTGGGACCCGACCCAGCAGGATGAAGAAAACTTCAACACCGACGCTTACCTTGCAGGCCAATACACTGGCAAGGTGAAGAACGGCAAGAAAGACCTTTCGAAAGGTGGCGACGGCGTGCGCAACGTGAGAATGGACGACGGCATTTTGCTGCCCTCCTACCGCCTGCCTACGGAAGCCGAATGGGAATATGCAGCCGTTGGTTTGGTGGGCAACACCAGCAACGAAATCGTCAGCGAGCGCAAGGTTTATCCTTGGAGCGGCGACGGTCTCCGCACCGACAACAAGAGGTATATGGGCAGCTTCATGGCCAACTTCAAGAGAGGTCCTGGCGACTACATGGGTGTTGCAGGCAACCTGAACGACGGCGCCGCCCTGCCTGCTCCTGTAGGTTCCTATTGGCCCAACGACTACGGCCTGTATAACATGGCTGGCAATGTTTCCGAATGGTGCCAAGACGTCTATCGTCCTTTGACCTTCGAAGATGTGGCCGACTACAGCCCCTTCCGTGGTAACGTGTTCACCCGCAAGGCCGTCGACGATGAAGGCTTCCTGCTCCAGAAAGACTCCCTCGGCCGCATCCGAAGAGAGCCTATCCCACAGGAAGAAGCAGCCAAACGCCAGAACTACCGCACGAGCTTCAACGCCAACTATGACGACGGTGACTACATGTCGGCCATCCGCAACCGTTGGAGCGACTCGCAAGATGACCAAAGCGTGTTCACCAAGGAAATGTACGAAGCCGCCACGAATGACACCCCCGGTACCACCCTCATCAGCGACGAATCGAGAGTGTATAAAGGTGGCTCATGGGCCGATGGTCCTTACTACCTGAGTCCCGGCACACGCCGCTACCTCAACCAGAACCAATCCGCCTCCACCATCGGCTTCCGCTGCGCGATGAACAAGGTGGGCAGTTCCTTTGCGAAGTAAACTAATTGTAAAGTTTTTATTTTCATTGTGAAGCCGTTTGACCCGTTCAGGCGGCTTTTTTTCATTCAAATTAAAGCCATGAACCCTATTGAAACGATATACCAGCATTACCAAAAAACCTACAAGGTTTCGACCGACAGCCGCAAGATTGAGCAAGATGCCGTCTTTTTTGCCCTGAAAGGTGAGAACTTTGATGCCAACGACTTCGCGCTGCAAGTGGCCGAAGCGGGCAAGGCAAGCCTCGTCGTCGCCGACCGCAAAGACCTGCCGAAACACGAGCGCATTTTGGTTGTGGACGACACGCTTAAAACCCTTCAGGATTTGGCGGCCTATCATCGTCAGCAAATGAAAGCCACCGTCCTCAGCATCACCGGCACCAACGGCAAAACGACCACAAAGGAACTTATCTCAGCAGTGTTGGCCAAGAAATACAACATCATCCACACGATGGGCAACCTTAACAACCATATCGGCGTGCCGCTCACTTTGTTGAGCATCAAGCCCGAAACCGAAATTGCAGTTGTGGAAATGGGTGCCAACCATCCCGGCGAAATCGACTTCCTCTGCCGCATCGCCGACCCCGATTTTGGCTTGATAACCAACATTGGAAAAGCCCATTTGGAAGGTTTTGGCAGTTTTGAGGGTGTTATCAAGACCAAGACCGAACTTTACAGACACATCAAGGTGCATGGCAAGGCTGTTTTCGTCAATCAAGGCAACCCGTTGCTTTGGGAACAGTCGGAAGGGATAGAGCGCATTTCTTACGGAAGGCATTGCGCTGCTGACACGCCCGTCGCACCTGCAAAATGCGACCCGTATTTGGGTGTCTTTTGGAAAAAACGCCTCATTCAGACACATTTGGTAGGCAGTTACAATTTTGAGAACGTGGCCGCAGCCATTGGCGTAGGGCAGTATTTCAAAGTCGAGGACGATAAGATTGTGGAGGCTTTGGAAAACTATTCACCCACCAACAGCCGTTCGCAAGTGATAGAAACCCAAAAGAATAACATCCTCATGGATGCCTACAATGCCAACCCGACCTCCATGCGTGCCGCTTTAATCAACTTCGCAAACATTCGCGGAGAGCAACACCTATTAATATTAGGCGACATGCGCGAATTGGGATCGGCCTCAGAGGAAGAGCACCGAAACATCCTTGCGCTGATGAAAGAATTAGGATTTATAGAAGCCTTCTTGGTCGGGCAGAATTTCTGCACATACAATGACAATCCCAATTGGAAAACTTTCGGCAAGGTTGAGGAATTATGCCAACATCTTGAAAGCCATCCAATTGAAGGAAAGCATATCTTGGTGAAAGGTTCGAGAGGCATACAATTGGAAAAAGTGTTACCTTTATTATAATTCTTCTGAGCATTGCCGACCCCCGATAGGGTCAGCGGGGCATGCCCCGCTGTCGGCAAAGCCCCGAAAAAGACAAACCCTTTATGAAAGAAACCACAGCCATTGGCTTAATGTCAGGCAGCTCGCTTGACGGATTGGACATCGCCCTCGTGTGCTTCCAAGAGGAAAACGACAAATACCATTTCCAAATCCTTGAAGCCGAAACCCTTCCCTATCCCGACCATTGGAAAACGCAACTCGCCGAGGCCTTCCACAAACAGCCCGAAGACTTGGTGCAATTGGATAAGGATTACGGCAAATACTTAGGCGAACAGGTCTTGGCTTTTGCCAAAAAACACAATGCCCAGCCTGACTTTGTGGCATCGCACGGACACACCATTTTCCACAAGCCTGAGCAACATTACACCCTGCAAATCGGCGACGGTCAGGAGTTGGCCAAGGCCTGCGGTTTCACCGTCATCAACGACTTCCGCAGCGCGGATGTCGGCAAAGGCGGTCAAGGTGCGCCCCTTGTGCCCATCGGCGACAAGCTCCTTTTCAGCGACTATGAAATCTGCCTCAACATCGGCGGCATTGCCAACGTTTCCTACGACGAAGGCGGCAACCGCATCGCCTGTGACTTCTGCATCGCCAACCAAGCCCTCAACTTTCTCGCTCAACTGAAAGGCCTCGACTATGACCGCGACGGAGAATTGGCCCGCAGCGGCGAAGTCAATATGGACTTGCTGAAACGCTTGAACAGACATCCGTTTTACGGGCAAATGCCTCCCAAATCCTTGGGCAGGGAATTCTTTGAAGAAAACCAAAAGAGCCTACTGAAAGATTTGTCCATCGAAGATATGTTGACCACTTTTGTGGAGCATATCGCCCTGCAAATCGCATTGGGAATCAGCCATTTGCCCAAGGGAAAGATTCTCGTCACGGGAGGCGGTGCCCGAAACAAGTTCCTGATGGAACGCCTGCAAGCCCGCACCTCGCACAAGGTCGTCATCCCCGAAAAACAAATCATCGATTACAAGGAAGCCTTGGTTTTCGCTTTCCTTGGATTGCTCCGCTTGGAGGGAAAGACCAATGTCTTGGCCTCGGTTACTGGGGCTGAAAGTGATAGTTGCAGCGGGCAGATTTGGAGGTAAAAAATCGGCCAACTGACGGAATGAAAACCAGCCAACTGACGGAATGAAAACCAGCCAACTGACAGAATGAAAATCGGCCAACTGACGGAATGAAAATCGGCCAACTGACGGAATGAAAAATACAAAAAACTTTGTAAATCAATAAAAAAGTAGTATTTTTGCAGCGGATTAAAAACAGTCAAATTATGGACGAAAATTCGATGTACAAATTGAGGATTGCAGACCAACTACTTTTGGAACAATTGGAAGCCGCTGGCGCAGTGCTGATACAAGGACCCAAATGGTGCGGAAAGACCACAACGGCAGCCCAAGCCGCCAAAAGTGTATTGTATATGGACTGGCCACGGGAATTAGAGAAAAACCTTTTTCTTGCGGAAGAAAATCCAGAGGCATTGCTTGAAGGCGATGTGCCACGATTGATTGACGAATGGCAGTTGGCTCCGCAATTGTGGGACGCGGCACGATTCATGGTCGACCGCCGTGGAAAGCCCGGACAATTCATCTTTACCGGTTCTGCCGTGCCCGCCGACAAGAGCAAAATCCACCATACAGGGACGGGGCGTTTCGCATGGCTGACGATGCGCCCCATGAGCCTTTGGGAGTCGGGGGAGTCGAATGGCAAAGTCAGCTTGCTCCGTCTGTTTGCGGGGCAGCGTGATGTAGCCATTGCGCCCGACCATTCCTTGAGCGACTTGAGCTTCATGGTTTGCCGTGGCGGATGGCCCAGTTCGCTGACCATGAAACGCACAGCGGCGTTGCGGCAAGCCCAAAACTATGTGAACGCCGTGTGCGAAAGCGACATTTCTCGCGTGGACAATACCGTGCGCGATGCCACCTTTGCCCGTCGCCTGCTTCGCTCATACGCCCGACACCAAGGCGCTCAAGTGCCCATCAGCACCATTTACGCCGACCTCGCTTCGAGCAAGGAAGGCTCGATGAGTGAAGAAACCATCTCCTCATACATCACGGCATTGAAGAAAATCTTCGTCGTGGAAGACATGCCCGCGTGGAGCCCCAACCTGCGCTCCAAAACGGCCATCCGCACCTCAGAAACACGATATTTCGTTGACCCTTCCGTGGCAACGGCGGCCCTTGGCATGGGGCCAAAAGACTTGGAAAACGACCTGAACACTTTCGGCTTGATGTTCGAGACGATGGCAGTGCGCGACTTGCGCGTATATGCGGAAGCTCTCGACGGAGATGTGTTCCACTACCGCGACAAAAACGGCCTCGAATGTGACGCCGTGATTCATTTGCACAACGGCAGCTACGGATTAGTGGAAATCAAGCTTGGTGGAAGCAAGTTGGAGGAAGAAGGTGCCAAGACCTTGAAAGAATTGGCTGGCAAGATTGACACCGTCCGAATGAAAGAGCCATCATTCCTCATGGTGCTGACCGGCCTTGGCAGCTATGCTTACCAACGCAAGGACGGCGTGATGGTGGTGCCGATTGGGTGCTTGAAGAATTGAAATTTTCCCTACTTTTGCACAAACAAATCCCACCGCCCCGTGTTCAAAAAAATCCTAAATACTTTCGGAACGAAGATGTTGGCCGCCGCGCTCAACTTCCTCATCGCCATTATCATCTCGCAGACGTTGGGCGACACGGGGTCGGGGACGCAGTCGTTAGTGACGGCCACCATCACCTTCATCCTCATCTTCTCCGAAATCGTATGCGGTGCCAGCATTATCTACCTTGCCCCTCGCCATTCATTCAAGAAGATATTGGTCGCGTCGGTGGTTTGGTCCGCTTTAATCGCTGTGATTATGGGCTTCAGTATCAGGCTTTTCTATCCGAAGTTGGAGCCTGATTTGGTCGTTCATGTGGCTATTCTGTCGTTCATCTCCTCGCTCAGCAACATCAATTTCCGTTTCTTGGTCGGCAAGGAGGAAATCCAGAAGGCCAACTACAACACACTGCTCCAGCCCGTCCTGTTAACCATCACATTAGCAGTGTATTACATTGCGCTGAAAAAGTCCGACATCTACGGCTACATCATCGGACTTTACGCCGCCTACGGGGGCACTTTCCTGTTGGGTGTGTGGATGTTGCGAGAGGAATACGCAAACCTGCCCAACGACAAGGACAAAAAATACAAATCGGCATTAAAAGACCTGTTCAAATACGGCTTCCTCAACCAAACGGGGCATTTTGTGCAGTTTTTCAACCTTCGTTTAAGTTATTATTTATTAGACAGTTATATCGGAAGAGGTCAGGTGGGGGTCTTTTCTCGATCGGTTTCGTTGGCCGAGGCCATCTGGGTCATCAGCAACAGCATCGCCTTGGTGCAATACGCCCGCATTGCCAATGCCGACGACCGCACTTACTCACAAAAACTCACCCTCGATTTGAGCAAAATCTGCCTGCTCATTTCGACGGTGGGCGTTGCGGTGCTATGCCTGCTGCCCGCCGAGTTTTACGTTTTCGTCTTCGGCAAGGACTTCGGCGAGATGGCCCATCTCATCCGCATCCTCGCGCCGGGCATCCTGCTCTACTGCATTTTCCTCATCCTCGGACACTATTATTCGGGCATCGGGCGTTATCAGATGAACACTTTTGCCGCCATTTTTGGATTAGTCGCCACCTTCGTATGCGGATTCACCTTGATACCCAAGTACAACGTTACCGGCGCGGCCATCACCTCGGCGATTTCATATACCGTGAACGCCATTTTCCTGTTCGTGTTCTTCGTCAAGGAGTCGCGGTTCAAGGGTCGCGATTTCCTCTTGACCAAGGGCGAGATACGGAACTACATCGGCGAACTCAAGCAACATTTATTGAAACAAAATACAGAAAATGAATAAGATACAGAAATTCACCAAAGCCATCGGGCGCATCATCAGGCATCCTTATTTGCTCAACCTCGTTTTGCAAGACGAAGGTAGCAACAAAGAGGAAGTCATCAGAAAATACGGCCTCAAAGACGGACTTCCCTTGCTGGAAATCAACGAGTTGTTTCCCGACTTCCACGAAATTGCCAAGCCTTACGCTTATCTTTCGGGAGCTACCATGCCCATCGACATTGCCTTGTTGCGGGCTTTGGCCAAAAAATACGAGGTGCAAGACTACTTTGAAATCGGCACTTGGCGCGGTGAGAGTGTGGCCAATTTGGCCGATGTTGCCGAACATTGCGTCACCTTCAACCTGCCAAAAGAGGACATTATCAAGCTGACCGACAATCAGTTATACGCCAACCTACACAGTTTCTTCAGCAAAAACTTGAACAATGTTGAGCAACTTTACGGCGATTCTCAAACCTTCGACTTTGCGCCACATTTCGGCAAATACGATATGGTTTTCATCGATGGCGATCACCATTACGAAAGCGTTAAAAAAGACACCGAAACCGCTTTCAAACTCCTGAAAAACGAGCGCAGCATCATCGTTTGGCACGACTACGCCCTCGACCCCGAAACCATCCGCTGGGACGTGATGGAAGCCATCCTTGACGGTGCGCCTGCCGAAAAACGCAAGCATATCTACCACGTTTCCAACACTTTGTGCGCCGTATATCTGCCCGACGACTTCCCAACCCACAAGCTCGTGCCTTACGAAAAACCTCACAAATACTTTGAGATTGAAATCAAATCGATTAGAATAGAATAAATGTCTGGATTGCTTCGTCGTTCCTCCTCGCAATGACGCAAAGCGACGCAAAACCACCTCCCGAAGGGACGACACTTCAGTAACCGTAGGTCGCGACCTACGGCAGCACCCCGACAGGCAACAACAAAAAACTGACAACTGATAACTGACAACTGATGAACATCCTGCACCTGCTAAGTTGGTTCCCCACGCCCGACGACCCCACCTTGGGCAACTTCTGCGTCCGAATGATTGACGCGCTGCCCGAAGATTGTCATTCGGTCATCCTCTCCGTCTGCGACGGCAAGAACATGACGAAGTCATTCGAGGTCAAGGAGATAAAAGGGCAACACCATACCCATGTGCAGATTTATATCCGTCCGCCGAAAGCCAATGCCTTGCGCAAACTGAAAATGCTGCGAATGTACCAATACGGCCTCAACTACATCAAAAAGCGTTTCTTCGAGCCGGATTTGATTCATTTGCACGTCACCTACCCGCTTGGGCAAGTGGCTTTACTATGGAAAAAACGCTTCGGCTACAAATATGTCCTCACCGAGCATTGGACCATCTATCAGCCACAAAACAAGGATGTTTTAGTCGGCGGTTTGAAGAAGAAAATCGTCAAGATTGCCAATAATGCCGAGGTCATTATGCCCGTCAGCCTCGACTTGCAGCATTGCATGGTAGGCCATGGCGTGAAGAACCGTTTCCGCGTGATTTACAATTTGGTGAACACCGATATGTTCCGTTTAGGCGAAGCCAAAACAGAACAGAAAAAGCGCATCCTCCACATTTCCACTTTGCGTGACGAAGCCAAAAACTTCAGCGGCATTTTGCGCACCATCGAAAGATTAAAGCAGCAGCGCGACGATTTCGAACTGCACGTCATCCATGACTACGAAGCCACTGAGTTCAAGGCATTTGTAAAAGAACACAACATTTCGGACTGCGTCATTTTCCACGGCAAAAAAACCTCCGCCGAGGTCGCTGAAGCCTACCAAAATGCCGACTTTTTCGTGCTGTTCTCCAATTTCGAGAACCTGCCCTGCGTCATCGTGGAGGCCTTTGCGAGCGGCGTTCCCGTGCTTAGCACCTCCGTTGGTGGCATCGCTGAAATCCTCTCGCCTGAACGCGGTGTTCTCATCCCGCAAGGCGACGAAGAAGCATTATTGCGAAGCATGAACCAAATGCTTGACCATTGCCATGAATACGACCGCGAGGCCATTCGTGACTACGCCATAAAAACATTTGCAGTCCAAAACATTGGACTGCAAATATTTGAGGTCTACAAGAAAGTCGTCAAATAATCATTGCTTGATGAACTTCACCGTCGAAACGGCATCGTTTTCGTCCAAAATGCGGACGAAATACACACCTTGAGGCCAAGTGTACACATCAACAACGTCGTTTTCTCCTTGATGCACCAATTGACCAAGAGCATTAAACACCTTGATTTCCTTCACCGCACTTTCCAACATGAAATAATCTGTGGCAGGATTGGGATACAAGGCCACATGGCTTTCTTCCGTTTCGTCGTTGCCGACATTACAATTGGACGTGAAGCGGCACAACTCGCCCACCATCGGTTTGCCCTCGGTGGCATAAATCAGGTTGCCATCCCAATCGTACAATTCAAACGAACTCTCTTTGTCCTTGCCGCCGATGGTATAAGCCCAATGCAGCCTCAGTTCCTCGTCAGCCGGCACTTCCAACTTCACCAAAGCCTCGAAGCCATCGGCCAAGCCAATGCGCTTGATGGCAATGCCACGCGAATCGACAACAGAAATAGCCTTCGTAAGCCAACCGTCGCCAATGGAATCGTGCAGTTGGAATTCCACCTCGCAAGTCGGGCCGTTCAGGATGGTATCGCGCTCAAACTGTCCGTGCAACTCGTGCGAACAAGGATAAACCGTGTAGTGGCTCATTCCCAACGCATCATGGTCTTCAAACGAAACCTCAGCTCCAGCCTGCACACCATATTCAGTATGAATGACTTGGCCGTTGCGCACAATGACAATGGAATCCAATTGCGAAATGTTGTACTCGCACATATTGTGCGTAGGCGCATTGAAAGAAATCCGGTTGGTGCCCGTATAAATTGCATCAACTTGTAGATTATCAACGCATTTCGGAACATAGCAATAGTCATAATTGGGATAGATTCCGAAAATGGCTTGGTGGTAATAGGGGAATGAATAGTTCGTGAGATAGAAGCCATTGATAGGATAATAGCCGTTGTCGAAGCCCTGCCATCCCCAGTTGAAATGGAACATTCCATTGTCATCGTAACCGTCGCAAACGAAAGCATGTCCGCCGTCATAGCCCGAAGCCGAATAATACAGCGGCATTGCATTGTCGAGATTTTCACGCAACATTTCCTCCCACTCCGAGTCAAGATGCCAGTCGAGGCCATCGAACAGCATCGACAGATCGTCATACCTGAAATGGTTAATCAAGGCGTCAGTCACCGACATTGAGGAAGCACCACTACCTTCGGGACTATATTGCATATCGACGCTTACGCCCGCATGGTATTGAAGCAAAGCCACGGCATGAATTTCCTCGGGAGTCGAGGTCCAATCAAGGAAATCGGGCATCAAATCATAACGGTAATTTGCCGCACCGAAATTCGCGATGAGGTCTCCGTAAGGGAAACAGGAATAACTGTGCATACCCGTTCCAGTGCTGGGCCATTGCCAATAATACATGATTTGCGACATGGCCGTGGCAACGCAGCCAGCATAGACATGATAGTTGGAGCCAAGCGTATCCACAGGGCAAAGGCTATTATACAAGGCCGACTGGTTCCAAGTGCAGGTCAAAAGCGGCTCAATTTCCCTTGTGATTCTCTCGTCGCTGATTCTGCCCGTTTCGGCAAGTCGCTTCCAATCGCGGACGGCCTCATCGGTGCGCGCGTCATTGTTGGCAAACATTTGGCTAAAGCCAGCCTGATAGTTGTTGAAGAAACTTTGCAGGCCATCAGGAATCTCGTTGGCGCTGAAACCACTCTCCGTGGAATAGCCCAAGATAGGTTTCGAGCGGTCGTCGGCGGAAACAATGACAAAGCCCTTCGGCTGCATCGCAAAGACATAGAAACACGGCGTGCCATTGTCGGCAAAGGCAGTGTAGGCCAAGTCAGCCGAAGCCGACTTGATTTCGGTATTGCAATTCAAGAACTTGATGCCCAACGACTTGGCCGTCTCGACATCCACAGGGTTGGCTTGCATGCCCACAAAGGCAAACGCAAGCAACATGGTAATGATAGTTTTTTTCATCGTATTATAAATTAAGTGATTATACTTCAGCGTTTTGCATTACAACAATTAGTCATCGCTCATCAAACTTGACCAACAAAAACGAATCGGGGCTACCCTCCTTGGGCAAATAGGCTTGGTCATAAACGATATAATAGACAGAACCCGTTTTGGTCTTGTACACATGCGTAAAGTACCTGAAATCAAAGCCTTTCTCGGTCATCTGCTGCCGCGTGGCGAAACTCTTTCCTTTCTCGTTCAGTTCCTCAAGGATATTGTGGTTGCGTGCCAAAATCGCGTTGATGTTGCGCACGATGTTGGTCTGCTTGTGTGTTTTTTCGTAATTATAGCTGTTGCGGCACGAATCGCAGCAAAATTTCTTGTCCATGCGACCGTAAATCGGCTCACCGCAATAGAGGCATTTTCTTTTTTGTTCGTCCATATATTGTTGAGTTTGTTGATTGTTGAACTGTTTAATTGTTGTTACTTTGTTACTTTGTGAACACATACCGTAAAATGTTCGCGCCCATTTTCAGGGCTTTCTCGCGAGTCTCTTGCGAGTCGTGATGCACACGTTGGTCTTCCCAACCGTCGCCGAGGTCACATTCGTAGGTGAAGATACACACGATGCGGCCTTCATAAATCAAGGCGAAAAGTTGAGGAGGCTTGTTGTCGTGTTCGTGGATTTTCGGCAGGCCATTCGGGAAAGCGTAAGGTTTTGTAAAAATCTCATGCGAGTATGGCAACTCCACGAAATCCAACTCAGGGAACACCTTTTTCATCTGAGGCTCAATGTATTGGCGTATGCCGTAGTTGTCGTCAATGTGGAGGAAACCGCCTGCCAGCATGTAGTTTCGGAGGTTTTGCGCCTCAGCAACATCGAAAACCACATTGCCGTGACCCGTCATATAGACGTAAGGATAGTTGAACAAATCCGGACTCGAAGGCTCCACTGTGGGCACATTCGGATTGATGTCGGTGCCAATTTCTTGGTTGCAGAAACGCACCAAATTGGGCAGCGAGGTCGGGTTGCCGTACCAGTCGCCGCCGCCACGGTATTTCAGCAAGGCGATGTTGAGTTGCTGAGCCGAAGCAACGAATGAAACCGACAACCATATAACTATCAACAACTTTTTCATTTCATTTGATTAATGAGTTGAATCGTATGGCAAGCCACGAGAGCCGCCGTTTCGGTACGCAAACGTGCCTCACCAAAGCTGCACGGCACGAAGCCGTTTTCCATGGCCAAGGCCACTTCCTCTGGACTGAAGTCGCCTTCGGGCCCGATGAGCACCAAGGCGTTTTCACCTTTATTATATAGGTCGCAAAGGCAGTCTTTCACGTCGTCGTCAATCCATGCGATAAACTTCTGACCCTCAAAGGGTTGCTTCACTAATTTCTCAAAAGGCACCAAATCCTCCACCTTCGGCAACCTTGACTTGATACTCTGCTTCATGGCCGCGACCATCACCTTTTGGAAACGCTCCACATTGGCGGCGCGACGCTCGGAATGGTACGAAGTGAACAATCTCACCTTATCAATGCCAATTTCCGTGGCCTTTTCCAAAAACCACTCCGTGCGCTCGTTGAGTTTGGTCGGCGCGATGGCGATTTCGAGCTTGAAGTCCCAATGGTCATACCCTTTGCGTTGGTTGCTCAAATTGACGGTGGCCCGTTTGGGCAAGGCCTCAACCAACTCAGCATCAAAGAGAAAGCCTTCGCCGTTGGTCACGCAGAAATGTTCGCCCTCAGTCATGCGCAGCACCTTGACACAGTGCTTCGACTCGTCTTCGGGGAGGGTGGTTAGGCCTTCTTTCGCGTTGGGTATGTAAAAGACGTTCATTGGATGCTAATTTAACTACGAATTACACGAATAATGCGAATTTTGTACGAATGAAAATTTGCAACTTCGTTGCGGATGAATACGAATAGAGAACCGAATAAATTCGTATAATTCCGCAGCCTTGGCTGCAAAACTCTTACAAAACCATTCGTTACATTCGTGAAATTCGTAGTTCCATTTCATAATCACATTCTCTCTGGCATTCCAATCCCCAGCAATTCCGAAGCATTCCTCAACAAGGCCGCAACCATGTCGCAAACCTGCAAGCGGAACATTCTACGGTCGGTGTCAGACTCCTTCAGGATGCTGCATTCTTGATAGAACTGGTTGAATTCTTTGGCGAGGTCGAAGATGAAATTGGCAATCATTGCAGGGCTACGGTTTTCGGCGGCTTGGTTCAGCACCATCGGCCAACCGTACATCATCACGATAATTTCCTTTTCCTTGGATTGCAAGTCACTGACTTTCACCTCACTTTCAAGTTTGATTCCCTGCTCTTCCGCCTTGCGCAAAACGGAGCAGATACGGGCGTGGGTGTATTGCACAAACGGGCCCGTGTTGCCGTTGAAGTCGATGGACTCAGCGGGATTGAAGAGCATCGTCTTTTTCGGATCGACCTTGAGGATGAAATACTTCAAGGCACCGAGGCCTATGGTGTGATAAAGTTTGTCGGCTTCCTCGGGCGAAAGGTCCTTGGCCTTGCCGAGTTCGTCGGAAACAGCCTTGGCTGTGGCCACCATCTCATCCATGAGGTCATCAGCATCCACCACCGTTCCCTCGCGAGACTTCATCTTGCCATTGGGCAATTCAACCATACCATAAGACAGGTGCTCAATATCGTTACCCCACTCGCGACCCAAGCGCACCAACACGCGCTTCAGCACATCGAAGTGGTAAATCTGCTCGTTTCCAACAACATAAATCAGTTTTTCAGGGTCGTATTCATTGACACGAAGCTGGGCGGTGCCAAGGTCTTGGGTCATATAGACGGAGGTGCCGTCACGGCGAAGCAGAAGTTTTTCGTCCAAGCCCTCGTCGCGGAGGTCGCACCAAACGGAGTTATCGTCGCGGCGATAGAGCACGCCTTTTTCAAGGCCTTCCTGCACCAATGCCTTACCCAAAAGATAGGTCTGCGATTCGTAGTAAATCTTCTCGAAGGCCACGCCCATGCGCTTGTAGGTCACATCGAAGCCGTCATACACCCATTGGTTCATCGTTTCCCACAGGTGGCGCACCTCGGGGTCGTTGGCTTCCCATTTCACTAACATCTCACGGGCTTCCTGCATCAGCTTGGATTCGGCTTCTGCCTTGGCCCTGGCTTCTTCTTGCTCTTTTTCGCTCAACGCGGCGAAGTTTTCTGGAAGCAGTGATTTCAACTCCTCTTTATATTTCTTGTCGAACAGCACATAAAAGTCGCCAATGAGGTGGTCGCCCTTCTTTCCCGTCGATTCGGGTGTGCAGCCGTTGCCCCATTTCTGCCAAGCCAACATGCTCTTGCAGATGTGTATTCCCCTGTCGTTCACAAGGTTGACGCGCACCACATTCTTGCCGTTGGCCTTCATGATTTCCGATACGCTCCAACCAAGGAGATTATTGCGAATGTGGCCCAGATGCAAAGGTTTGTTCGTGTTGGGCGAGGAATACTCGATAACCACGTTCTTTCCCGAAGCGGGTTTGCGGCCAAAGTCGCGGTTCTCGTGGTTCGCCTTGAAGAAATCCATCCAGAACTTATCGGAAATCAACAAGTTGAGGAAGCCTTTCACCACATTGAACTTGGCAATCATGTCCGATTCCTTGATCATCTCGGCACCCATTTCGTTGGCCAATTGCTCAGGATTGCGGCCTGCCAATTTCCCGAAGGGGAACACCACAATGGTCATGTCGCCCTCAAACTCAGGGCGCGTTTTTTGGAAATTCACCTGCTGCACAGGCGGTTCTTGTCCGTATAAAGTTTTGAATGACTTTATGAATAACTGTCTTAATACTTGTTCTAACATATTAACTTGGTTTTTCTGATGGCAAAATTACAAAACTTCATGGAAAAACCTTTGTATTTTTTCATTTTTCGTATAGGCAATAGAAACAATCCGACTTTTTGTATTACTTTTGCAACACAATTAACAACAATAATAAGTTACTATGGAAACGACAATACGAAGAAAACAAACCTCTTTTCGCCTGAGAACTGACTTGTTAGAGGAAATGAAGAGTGCCGCCGAAAGAGAAAACAGAACGCTCAACAACTACTTGGAGAGCCTGCTGTTGAACTATTTTTATAGCGAGCCTAACGAAGTCACCAAAGCCGCAATTGAAGAGGCAATGAGCCGTAAGGAATACCCAGAAGGAGAAGTATATAATAGTGTCGATGAACTCTTCAAAGCCCTTGATACAGAATGAAAAGACTATTCCCCTCCACTCAGTACAGAAAGGACTACAAACGTTACCGCAACAATCCAATAAAAGTTGCTGCATTAAAAGAAGTTCTTGACATGTTAGCTAATGAGCAACCCATCCCTGCCGAATATCTGCCTCATCCACTTCATGGCAACTACAAAGGTTGCATCGAATGTCATATTCAGGGTGATTTCCTTTTGATTTGGTTTGACCCAAAGAGTGACATCATTGAGTTGGTCAGATTAGGCTCACATTCAGAATTGTTCGGAAAACAGAAATAGAAAAATTCGGATTTTTTTTGCGCCAAACCAAAAAACTTTCCTATCTTTGCAGTCCGATGAGGTACTTAATCAAGCCATCGGAAAAGATTGAAACTTGGGAATCAACTTGTTCCCTCACCGTGAGTTTTCCTTTTTTATCATATTTGGCGGTCACTTGGTTGGCCGTCTTTTTTTTGCAATATCAACAAACTAAATCGATAAGCCTATGTCAATTTCACTGAAAAACCGCAGCCTGATTTCCATCAGCGACTACACGCCTGAGGAAATCTGCCATGTCCTCGACATCGCCGAGGACTTCGAGAAAAACCCACACCAGAACCTGCTGAACGGTCGCATCATCGCCTCGCTGTTCTTCGAGCCGTCGACGCGCACCCGCTTGAGTTTCGAAACGGCCATCCAGCTTTTGGGCGGCAATGTCATCGGATTCAGCAGCACGGCGGGAACGAGCATCCAAAAGGGCGAATCCCTTGCCGACACCATCACGATGGTGGCCAGTTATGCCGACCTCATCGTCATGCGCAACCCCATCGAAGGTTCGGCGCGTTTTGCCTCCGAAGTGTCGAAAGTGCCAGTCATCAACGCGGGCGACGGTGCCAACCAACACCCCACGCAATGTATGCTCGACCTCTATAGCATCCGCAAGACACAGGGAACACTTGAAAATCTGGAGATTACTCTCGTTGGCGACTTGAAATACGGACGCACCGTCCATAGCCTCGTGGAGGCCATGTGCAACTTCAACGCGAAGTTCAACCTCGTCTCGCCCGTCGAACTGAAACTGCCGAGCGTCGTCAAGCAGCACATCAAAGACCGCAATCTTGAATACCACCAGTACACCGAATTGGAGGATGCCATCCCCCACTCCGACATCATCTACATGACCCGCATCCAGCGCGAGCGCTTCCCCGACCCAGAGGAATACGAAAAGGTGAAGAACTCGTACGTGCTACGCAACGCCATGCTCGACGCTTCCAAGCCCAACTGCCGCATCTTGCATCCGCTGCCGCGCGTCAACGAAATCCATGTGGATGTCGATGCCAACCCAAAGGCATATTATTTCCAACAGGCACAAAACGGCGTTTATGCCCGTCAGGCACTCATCGCTTCAATTTTAGGATTAAAATGATTGGTATTTGCTTCGCAAAGAAATCTGTCAAAAATCAATATAAAATCAATCAAAAATCAAAACAATGATAAAAAGATTCGAAATCGGATTTTAGAAGATTTTGAGATATATTTTTGAACGATTTCTACACGAAGTGTATCCCACATAAGACAAACAACAAACACACAACACTATGGAAAAGAAAAAAGAACTGACCGTTAGCGCCATTGAGAATGGCACCGTCATCGACCATATTCCCGCCGACAAGGTGTTCCAAGTCGTCAAGATTTTGGGCTTGGAGAAAGTCACCACGCCCGTGTATTTCGGCACCAACGTGGAGAGCAAGAAATACGGCACAAAAGGCTTCGTCAAAGCCTCCGACAAATACTTCGCGCCCGAAGACGTGAACAAGATTGCTTTGGTCGCCCCCACCGCTTCCATCATCGAAATCAAGGACTTCGAGGTCATCAGGAAGCAGACAGTGACCATCCCGGAGCGCATCGAAAACATCGTGAAGTGCTTCAACCCGAACTGCGTCACCAACAAGGAGCACGACGTGCCCACCAAGTTCACCGTGATTAAGGACGCTGAGGGCAACATCAAACTGCACTGCCACTATTGCGAAAAGAACACCACGCAAGACAAGCTGGAATTCATTTGATTATGAAGAAAACAGGCATTATTATCGCCATCATTGTGGGTGTCATCCTCATTTGGGGCATTGGCACCTACAATGGTTTCGTCAAGAAGCAAGAGGCCATGACCACGGCTTGGGGTCAGGTGGAGAACGTATATCAACGCCGCGCCGACCTCGTGCCAAACCTCGTCGCTTTGGTGAAGAATTACACCGAGTATGAACAAGGTACAATTTTGGCCGTGACCGAAGCCCGCGCCAAGGCCGCCAAAGCCGCCGTCAATACGGAGAACTTTGACGAGAACGAGTTTGCCAATTTTGAAACCGCACAGGACGAATTGGGCAATTCCCTGAACCGCCTCATCGTTTCCGTCGAGAACTATCCCGACCTAAAAGCCAACGAGGAGTATCTCACTTTGCAAGCGCAGTTAGCGGGCTGCGAAAACCGCATCCTCACCGAGCGCAACCGCTTCAACGAAACCGCCAAGGTTTACAACCAAAGTGTCCGAAAGTTTCCGAGCAGCTTGATTGCCAAGATGTTCAGTTTCGAGAAGCGGCCTTATTTTGAGGCTGATGAAGGAGCCGACAAAGTGCCAGAAACATTTTGATTGGCCTTGGACGTAATGAAAATCGGGCAGAACACTTGATGTTTCCGCCCGATTTTTTTGTTCAAATGCCCTATCTCACGAAAGCCTTTCGATGCGGCAATGATGTTGCTTGCTTTCGCGGTCGTAGGTGATGCCCACAAGCAGCAAACGGTCGGCATACTGCGCAACCTTATCGGGATACTGCCTACGCTTGATTTGCTCTATGGCGGTATCAACGGCCTTGTCGTATTTCAGTTCGATGACGATGGCGGGCGAATCGACATTCTTTCGAGGGATGAGCACCAAATCGGCAAAGCCCTTGCCCGTGGCCAACTCGCGGTGAATGATGTAGTCGTTGGAAGCGTAATAATAGGCAATGCTCAACACGCAAGCCAACGAGTTCTCATCGTTGTAGCTCAATATGCTGGTGTTCTCGTCATGGGCAGCATCCACACCACGCGCCACAGCCTCTTCATCTCCACGGAGGGTGGCCTGAAGGAGTTGCTTGGATTTTTCGATTGCGCCAGCGACATGGCTCCAATTGTTCATCTTGATAGCATTGACCATCTCGCCTGCAACCTCAAGATTGGGTATGTAACACTCATTCTCCTTCCAATCGTATGACAAGTAGCCTAAATGAATAAGCAGTGTCAGCACATCGTCTTTAGTATATATCACCGACATATCGTTTTGGAATCCCGTGGGATTAACAGCACAATGTTTACCAGCCAACATCTGCACCACATCGTCCTTCAGTCCCTCGTAATTCATCTGAATGTAATGCGCCACAGCATCGTATGAACCCGTTGTGGCCCAAAAACTGCGACAGCGGCCTGCATCAATGGCTTGAATCACCGAGTTAGGGTTGAACATTGAATTTTCGTCGCCAATCTGGTAGCCATCGTACCATTTCTCCAATTCGGCGAAGTCCATGCCGTGTTTTTCTGCCAAAGCCCTAACCTCGTCCATCGTGAACCCGAAATAAGGCGCCATCTTCCTTGGCTCCACCATCGAATACTCAATGAAATTGTTGAGCGCCGATTCGGTCTTGTACTTCTTGATGGGCAAAATACCCGTCATATAAACGCCTGCGAACACTTGTGGGGAATTGCTTCCCTTGAACATACGGCGCAACCAACTGACATATTCGTCCATGGCGTGCGTGCCTGTCTTGAACTCGCGGCAGATGGCATCCCATTCGTCGATGATGAAGATGAACGGTTGATGGGTGGAATCCGTGATGCGAATAAGGTAGGCCATCAAATCATCGTCATCCTTGACAGGAATATCAGGATAGGCCTCGTGTATGTCCTCCTTCAATTCCTTTTGCACATGTCTCATGATGCTGTCGTCCTTGAAACGTGTGGTGAAATTGGTCATGTCGAGGAAAATGACGGGGTACTTGTTCAAGTGTTTCTCAAACGAAGGGTCGGAGGCAATTTCAAGGTCGGTGAAAAGGTGGCGCGAGTCGCACGATTGGTCGTAATAGGCACATAACATCTTGGCCGCCACCGACTTGCCAAAACGACGACTACGCGAAACGCAACTGAAACTACGCTCCGTGAAAAGCGTACTGTTGACAATAGCGATAAGCCCCGACTTGTCAACATATTCACTGTTTCTTACCCTTTGGAACCCGAAATTTCCCAAATTGATATATGCGCCCATGACATTCTTGATTTTGGCGCAAAGATAGGAATAATTTTACGAACATTCCATAACAAAGATGAAATTACGAGGCTTCAACCCTCTCACCAGCCTGAATTTGAGCAACATTCTGGCAAATCACCGCAAATTTGCGGCGCAAATGAGAATTTTTCACCGCATGACAATTACACTTTTCCTATAAATTATTGCCTATAAAAACACACTTTTCCTATTAAATCCACTTTTGGAACAAAAAATGCACCAAATTTGGTGCATTTTTGTTCAAATTTTGCACCTTTTTTGGAGCATTTTCCGTTTTAATCGGGTATAAACCTGAAAGTCAAGCCTGTGCAGTAGGCGTTCCAATCGGGAATTGGGCCACGTTGCTGCCCAAGTCTTGGATGGTGCCAAACTGTTGCTCGTATTTGGCGATGTTGTCGGCCAAGGCCTTGTACAAACGCTTGGCATTCAGCGGGTTCATTATCACACGAGAACGAACTTTCGCTTTAGGTGTGCCCGGCATCATCTGTGCAAAATCGACGATGAACTCATTCGGTGAGTGAGTGATGATGGCCAAATTGGAGTATTTGCCCTCGGCCACTTCGTCACTGATTTCGATATTCAATTGATTCTTTTGATTGTTTTCCATTTTCATTCTTATTTAAAAAGCGGGGACAACCTTTTGGCCGTCCCCGCAGATTGATTAACAATTAGTTAGCGGCCTTGGCTTGTAGTTCCTCGTATTCGTCGCGGGAACCCACAATCAGGTCTTCGTATTCGCGCAAGCCCGTTCCGGCAGGAATCTTGTGACCAACAATCACATTTTCCTTCATGCCGAGCAAGAAGTCGCTCTTTGCAGCGATGGCGGCATTGGTCAACACCTTGGTCGTTTCCTGGAAGGAGGCAGCCGAGATGAAGCTGTCGGTCGCCAAGGCAGCGCGAGTGATACCTTGCAGCACCTGCGTGGCCGTGGCAGGACGAGCCGGACGCACCGTCGGCAGAGCCAAGTCCTTACGCTTCAGGGCAGACTCTTCCTCGCGGAGCTTCATGGCCGAAACGATTTCGCCCGCCTGTAGCTTGTCGGAAGCGCCCTTGTCCTCGACGAAGAACTTGCCGTAGATGTCGTCGTTCTCCTCTTGGAAGGTCAATTTGTTCACCAACTCGCCTTGCAGGAAGCGGGTGTCGCCCGGGTCGATGATTTCAACCTTGCGCATCATCTGACGCACGATGACCTCAAAATGCTTGTCGTTGATGACCACACCTTGCTGACGGTAAACGCTTTGCGCCTCGTTGACGATGTATTCCTGCACCTTCATCGGGCCCATGATGGCCAAAATGCTGGCTGGTGTGATGACACCTTCGGAAAGCGGCTGACCCGCCTTCACGAAGTCGTTCTCCTGAGCCAAAATCTGCTTCGAGGTCGGGATGAGGTAACGCTTCTCCTCGCCAGTTCTGGCCGTAACCACAACCTCACGGTTGCCACGCTTGAGCTTCTTCTCAAGGTGGACGATACCGTCGATTTCAGAAACGATGGCCGGGTCTATGGAGTTACGAGCCTCGAACAACTCTTGCACACGCGGCAGACCGCCGGTGATATCACCACCGCCCGAAACATTACGCGGGATACGCACCAACTGGTCTCCAGCGGCAATCTCATCGCCTTCTTCAACGACTACGTGAGCATCCACGGGCAAGTCGTAAGACACCAAAACTTCGCCGTTTTCATCGACAATCTCGATGAGCGGGTTCTTGGCACCACGACGACCTTCAATGATGACGCGCTCGTTGAAGCCCGTCTCAGCGATGGTTTCGTTACGATAGGTGATGCCTTCGATGACGTTCTGGAAGCGCACCTTACCACTATGCTCGGAGATGATAGTTGCGTTATAGGGGTCCCATTCGCAAATCTTGTCGCCCTTCTTCACCTGATCGCCAGCCTTGAAGAACAACTTGGCACCGTAAGGGATGTTGGTCGTCATCAAAACGACGTCGGTATGGTTATCGTGCAACTTCAATTCGGCGGAACGGCCAATGACAATCTGGTAACTGTCGTTGTCCTTATTGACCTCAACGGAACGAAGTTCGTCGATTTCAAGGTAGCCGTCATACTTGGCTTCGGTGCTGTTGGCCACCAAACCCTTCGAGGCCTTACCACCTTGGTGGAAGGTACGCAGGGTCAACTGGGTGCCAGGCTCACCAATGGACTGGGCAGCGATAACGCCCACAGCCTCACCCTTTTGGACAAGTTTAGCCGATGACAGGTTGCGGCCATAGCAATTGGCGCACACGCCACGCTTCGACTCGCAAGTCAGCACGGAACGGATTTCGACGCTCTCCAACGGTGATTCATCGATGGCCTCGGCAAGAGTCTCATTGAGTTCCTGGCCACTGGCAGCAATGAGTTCACCCGTCTGCGGATGGAACACATCGTGCAAGGCCACACGACCGAGGATGCGGTCATATAACAAGGAGTGCTTTCCGGGTTCCTTGATTTCCTCACCACGCGAGATGGTCATGCCGCGCAATGTGCCGCAGTCCTTCTCGGTGATAATGACATCGTGGGCCACGTCGACCAAACGACGGGTCAAATAACCAGCGTCGGCGGTCTTCAAAGCGGTATCGGCCAAACCCTTACGGGCACCGTGCGTGGAGATGAAGTATTCCAACACGGACAGACCTTCCTGGAAGTTGGAAAGAATCGGGTTTTCAATGATTTCGGAGCCGCCCGAACCAGCCTTCATAGGCTTGGCCATCAGACCTCTCATGCCACAAAGCTGCGATACCTGAGCCTCCGAACCACGAGCACCTGAGTGAAGCATCATATACACAGGGTTGAAGCCTTGGTCGTCGCTCGACAACACCTTCATCACCTCTTGGGTGAGCTTGGCATTGACGTCGGTCCAAAGGTCAACGATTTGGTTGTATCTTTCGTTAGGACCCATGAAGCCCATCTTCTCATATTCACGAATCTGAGAGGCTTGGGCATTGGCATCGCTGATAAGGTTACCCTTCATTTGAGGCACAAGCACGTTGCCGAGATTGAACGACAAACCGCCCTTGTAAGCCTGATAGTAACCCATGTTCTTGATGTCGTCAAGGAACTTGGTCGTGACGGCAGTACCTTCCCTACGCACCATGTCGCCGACGATGCTACGCAACGACTTCTTCGTCAACAGTTCATTGATGAAGCCGAAATCGTCAGGCACAACTTGGTTGAAGAGGACGCGGCCCACGGTGGTTTCCACCAACTTCTTGACCAACTTGTCCTCTTCGCGGACATTCACCCTCACCTTAATAATGGCGTGCATATCGGCGCGACCCTCATTGTGGGCGATGATGACTTCCTCCGGCGAATAGAACGACATGCCCTCGCCCTTCACGGGGTGTTCGGGCGTGCTCTTGCGCGGCTTGGTGATATAGTACAGACCCAAAACCATGTCCTGCGAAGGCAGCGTGATAGGCGCACCATTCGAGGGGTTCAGGATGTTGTGCGAAGCCAGCATGAGAATCTGGGCCTCAAGCACGGCGGCATTGCCCAACGGCACGTGGACAGCCATCTGGTCACCGTCGAAGTCGGCGTTGAATGCCGTACACACCAACGGGTGCAAACGAATTGCCTTACCTTCAATGAGTTTCGGCTGGAAAGCCTGAATACCCAAACGGTGCAGCGTAGGAGCACGGTTCAGCAGAATCGGGTGACCTTTCAGGATATTTTCGAGGATGTCCCAAACGACGGGATCTTTGCGGTCGACAATCTTCTTGGCCGATTTCACGGTCTTGACGATGCCGCGCTCGATGAGTTTGCGAATCACAAACGGCTTGAACAACTCGGCGGCCATGTCCTTGGGCAGACCACATTCGTTCATGTTCAAGTCGGGACCGACCACGATAACGGAACGGCCTGAGTAGTCGACACGTTTACCGAGCAAGTTCTGACGGAAACGGCCTTGCTTACCTTTCAGGCTGTCGCTCAACGACTTCAGCGGACGGTTCGAGTCAGTCTTCACCGCGCTTGACTTGCGCGAGTTGTCGAACAACGAGTCAACAGCTTCCTGCAACATACGCTTTTCGTTACGCATAATCACATCAGGAGCATTGATTTCCATCAAACGCTTCAGACGGTTGTTGCGGATGATGACGCGGCGGTAAAGGTCATTCAAGTCGGAAGTGGCAAAACGACCGCCATCCAACGGGACGAGCGGGCGCAACTCCGGCGGAGTCACGGGCACCACCTTCACTATCATCCACTCGGGACGGTTTTCGATATGGTTGTTCGCCTCGCGGAACGCCTCAAACACTTGTAGACGCTTCAGCAGGTCTTGCTTGCGCTGCTGAGCCTTCACTTCGTTGGCTTCGGCACGCAGGCGGTTGGCTTCCTCGTCAAGGTTGATGCCTTTCAGCAGGTCATAAATGGCCTCGGCACCCATCTTGGCAATGAACTTATTCGGGTCGTCCTCAGGCAGATACTGGTTCTCAATGGGCAGCATCTCCATCAGGTCAAGATATTCTTCCTCGCTCAAGAATTCGAGTCTGGTCACTTTGCGGCCATCATTGTCGCCAGGAATCTCCTTGCCTTCGAGAAGACCGCCTTGAATCACCACATAACGCTCGTAGTAAATGATGGCATCGAGTTTCTTGGTCGGGATGCCCAGCAAAGCGCCTATTTTATTAGGCAGCGAACGGAAATACCAAATGTGGGCGACGGGCACCACCAATGAGATGTGGCCCATGCGCTCGCGCCTGACCTTCTTTTCCGTCACCTCAACGCCGCAGTGGTCGCAGATGATGTTCTTATAACGGATGCGCTTGTACTTACCGCAGTGACATTCCCAGTCCTTCACGGGGCCGAAAATCCTCTCGCAGAACAAGCCGTCGCGTTCAGGCTTGTAGGTACGGTAGTTGATGGTTTCGGGTTTCAGCACCTCGCCGTGAGAACGGGCAAGGATGGATTCCGGCGAAGCCAAACTCACTGTGATACTTGCGAAATTGCTATTTACGATATTATTAGTAGTTGCCATATTTCTGATTTTTTACAAGCGTTTGACATCAATTCAAGACTTTGCCGGACTTATCCTTAAAGGTAATCTCCAAGCCCAAGCCACGGAGTTCGTGGACGAGCACATTGAAGGACTCAGGAATGCCCGGGACAGGCATGTTGTCACCCTTCACAATGGCCTCGTAAGCCTTGGCGCGACCGTTCACATCGTCAGACTTAACGGTCAGAATCTCCTGAAGCACATTGCTGGCTCCGAAGGCTTCCAAAGCCCAGACTTCCATTTCACCGAAACGCTGGCCACCGAACTGAGCCTTACCACCCAAAGGTTGCTGCGTAATCAGCGAGTATGGTCCAATGGAACGGGCGTGCATCTTGTCGTCAACCATGTGGTGCAACTTCAGCATGTAGATATAGCCCACGGTGGCAGGCTGGTCGAAAGGTTCGCCGGTCTCGCCGTCGTAAAGCTGCATACGGCCATTGTCGGGCAAGCCCGCCTTGCGCATATACTGGTTGATTTCCTCCAAAGTGGCACCATCGAAAATCGGGGTGGCAAACTTCAGTCCGAGTTCGTGACCGGCCCAACCGAGCACGGTCTCATAAATCTGACCCAAGTTCATACGCGAAGGCACACCCAAGGGGTTCAAAACGATGTCGACCGGAGTGCCGTCGGCGAGGAAAGGCATATCCTCAGCGCGGACAATCTTCGAAACGATACCTTTGTTGCCGTGACGGCCAGCCATCTTGTCACCAATCATCAATTTGCGCTTCTTGGCAACATAGACCTTGGCCATCTGGACGATGCCATTGGGCAACTCGTCGCCTACGCTGGCCACATACTTCTCGCGATTGTACTTGCCTTCGATTTCCTTATACTTGACGGTATAGTTGTCGATGATGGCACCAATCATCTTATTAATCTTGTCGTCAGAAGTCCACTTGTTGGGATTGACGGTCAGATAATCAATGTCATACAACAGTTTGGAGGTAAACTTCACCTTCTTGGGGATAATCATTTCCCTGAAGTTGTTCTGGACACCCGTCGAAGTGTGACCGTTCAGCAAAATCATCAGTTTCTCGACCAGCACATCCTTCAGCGCGGCCAAATCCTTCTTGCAGGCGGCATCGATTTTGGCAATGTCTTCCTTGTCCTTGGCGCGAGCCTTGCGATCTTTTTGCAGACGTGAGAACAAACGCTTGCCAATGACCACGCCCTTCATCGAAGGACCAGCCTTCAGCGAGGCGTTCTTCACGTCGCCAGCCTTGTCGCCGAAGATGGCGCGGAGCAGTTTCTCTTCCGGCGTCGGGTCCGATTCGCCCTTAGGCGTAATCTTTCCGACGAGGATGTCGCCCTCCTTGACCTCGGCACCCACGCGGATGATACCGTGTTCGTCCAAGTCCTTGGTGGCGTCGGTGCTCACATTCGGGATGTCGTTGGTCAACTCTTCCAAACCGCGCTTCGTATCGCGCACCTCAAGGGTGAACTCCTCAATGTGGATGGAGGTGAACAAATCTTCCTTCACGATGCGCTCCGAAATCACGATGGCATCCTCATAGTTGTAACCCTTCCAAGGCATGAAGGCCACTTTCAGGTTACGGCCCAAGGCCAAGTCGCCGTTTTGGGTGGCATAGCCTTCCGTCATGATTTGGCCGGAGGTCACATGCTGGCCCCTACGCACGATAGGCTTGATGTTGATGCTGGTGTTCTGGTTGGTACGGGCGTACTTGGTGAGTTCGTAGGTCTTCACGTCGTCGTCGAAACTGACCAGACGCTCATCGTCGGTGCGGTTGTACCTGACCACGATTTTCTTCGAGTCGACGAAGATGACCTCGCCGTCGCCCTCGGCAGTGATAAGAACGCGCGAATCCTTGGCAACAGAGCGTTCAATACCAGTGCCCACGATGGGACTTTCGGGATTCATCAAAGGTACGGCCTGACGCATCATGTTCGAACCCATCAGGGCACGGTTGGCGTCGTCGTGCTCCAGGAATGGAATCAACGAAGCGGCGATGGAGGCAATCTGGTTGGGACCTACATCCATCAAATTGATTTCCTCTGGCGAAACGATAGGATAGTCAGCGATATAACGCGCCTTGATTTCCTTGTCTATGAATCTTCCCTCGTCATCCACAGGAGTGGTGGCTTGGGCGATAATCTTGTCTTCCTCAAATTCGGCGGTGAGGTAAACCGGCTTTTTATTGAAATCGACCACACCATCCTTCACCTCGCGGTAAGGCGTTTCGATGAAGCCCAAATCGTTGATCTTTGCGAACACGCAAAGCGAAGAAATCAAGCCGATGTTGGGGCCTTCAGGGGTCTCAATCGTACACAGACGGCCATAGTGCGTGTAGTGAACGTCACGCACCTCGAAACCGGCACGGTCGCGCGACAGACCACCGGGACCGAGTGCCGAAATACGACGCTTGTGCGTGATTTCAGAAAGGGGATTGGTCTGGTCCATGAACTGCGACAACTGGTTCGTTCCAAAGAACGAGTTGATGACCGACGACAGTGTCTTGGCGTTAATCAGGTCGATAGGCGTAAACACCTCATTGTCACGAACATTCATACGCTCGCGGATGGTACGGGCCATACGAGCCAAACCCACGCCAAACTGGGCTTGCAACTGCTCGCCCACGGTGCGGATGCGGCGGTTGCTCAAGTGGTCAATATCGTCGATTTCGGCCTTGCTGCTCAACAGTTCGACCAAATATTTGATGATGGCAATGATGTCTTCCTTCGTCAGGACTTTGATGTCATCGGAAATGGAAAGGTTGAGTTTTCGGTTGATGCGGTAGCGGCCAACCAAACCCAAATCATATCTCTTGTCAGAGAAGAACAACTTGTCGATGATGCCACGGGCCGTTTCCTCATCGGGCGGCTCGGCGTTGCGCAACTGGCGGTAGATATATTCGACGGCTTCCTTCTCCGAATTGCAAGTGTCTTTTTCCAAGGTCTTGAAAATGACCGAATAGTCGGAAACCCTATCGTTCTCGTCACGCTCGGCCTCACGGTGCAGCAGGATGGTTTTCACGCCGCTGTCGACGATTTTCTGGATGTTCTCTTCGTCGAGCACAACGTCACGGTCGATGATGACCTCATTACGCTCGATGGAAACACATTCACCAGTATCTTCATTGACGAAGTCTTCAAAGTAGGTGTGAAGCACACGGGCTGCCAATCTGCGACCGATGACGCGCTTCAATCCGGCCTTCGAAACCTTCACTTCCTCAGCGAGGTTGAAGATGTCGAGGATGTCCTTGTCGGTCTCGTAGCCGATGGCACGCAGCAAGGTGGTGATAGGTAACTTTTTCTTACGGTCGATGTAGGCATACATGACGTTGTTAATATCGGTCGAGAACTCCATCCAAGAACCCTTGAACGGGATGATACGAGCCGAATACAACATCGTGCCGTTGGCGTGCTGGCTTTGACCGAAGAACACACCGGGGGAGCGGTGCAATTGCGAGACCACAACGCGCTCGGCTCCGTTGATGACGAAAGTGCCACGCGGCGTCATGTACGGAATCATGCCGAGATACACGTCTTGCACGACGGTCTCAAAATCTTCGTGTTCCTCGTCGTTGCAGGAAAGCCTCAACTTTGCCTTGAGAGGAACGCTATAGGTTAGTCCACGCTCGATGCACTCCGGGATGCTATAGCGTGGGGCATCGATGAAATAATCAAGAAATTCGAGAGTAAAATTGCCTCTTGCGTCGGTGATGGGGAAATTTTCGGCAAAGACCTTGTAAAGGCCTTCGTTTTTCCTGTTGTCGGGATTGGTCTCCAGTTGGAAGAAGTCCTGGAAAGACTGAAGTTGAATATCCAGAAAATCAGGATATTCGAACGACTTTTTTATTGACGCGAAGCTGATTCTTTCAGTTGATTGTGTTGCCAAGGTTTTATTGTTTTTAGGTGATGTAATGGGAAAGACGAACTAACGAAAAGAGGAAATTTCGCTTAAAGCGAAAAATCGGCACAAACCTCAGCCCCTATTTGGGACTGAGGTTGAATGCCGTTATTTACGGAGATGAATCCTTTATTTCACTTCCACTTCTGCACCGGCCTCTTCGAGTTGAGCCTTCAATGCATTAGCTTCGTCTTTGCTCACGCCTTCCTTCAGAGCCTTAGGAGCTGCGTCAACGAGTTCCTTGGCTTCCTTCAGACCGAGGCTGGTGAGTTCCTTCACCAACTTCACGACGGCCAGCTTCTGAGCACCAGCGGATTTCAGAATGACATCGAATGAAGTCTTTTCCTCAGCAGCGGCAGCTGCGCCACCAGCACCAGGAGCAGCAGCAACAGCAACAGCGGCGGCTGCGGGTTCAATACCGTATTCTTCCTTCAGGATGTTAGCGAGTTCGTTCACTTCCTTCACGGTGAGATTGACTAATTGTTCAGCAAAAGCTTTAAGATCTGCCATTTTACTTTTATTTTAAATTGTTAATACTTGCTTTTAATGTTTTGAATGATTCACATTCGGTTTTTATTCTGGTCTTTCAGACAAAGTTTCGAGAATACCGCTCAACTTGTGGCCTCCTGATTGCAAGCCGCTGATGACGTTCTTCATCGGCGATTGCAGCAAGGCAATAACATCGGCAATGAGGTCGTTCTTCGACTTGATGTTGCACAAAGCGTCGAGCATTTCGTCGCCAATGTAGCAACATTCCTCAATGTAAGCGCCCTTCAGGATGGGACGGTCACTGGTCTTACGGAAATTCTTTATCAGTTTGGCGGGAACATTGCCGGTCTCGCAAAACATGACGGCGGTCGATCCTTTCAGAACGTCGTACAGGCTCTCAAAGTCCTTGTCCATCTGCTGCATGGCCTTATGGAACAGGGCGTTCTTCACAACGATCATTTTCACACCACTATTGAAGCATTGCCTTCTGAGCTGGGTGGTCTTCTCGGCGTTGAGGTCAGACACATCCGTCAGGTAGAAGTTGGGGCATGCCTTCAATTCACTGAGCATGGAGTCGATGAGGACTTGTTTATCTTCTTTTCTCATTTCAATAACTTCCTTTCAATTTAGTTTGCTACTGATTTGACATCGATCTGCACACCCGGGCTCATCGTGCTAGAGATATAGATGCTCTTCACATAGGTACCTTTAGCAGCTGCTGGTTTCAACTTGATAACGGTTTGGATCAGTTCCTTGGCGTTATCAAAAATCTTCTCTGGAGAGAAACTGACTTTGGCGACTCCTGCGTTGATGATGCCGTACTTGTCGACCTTGAAGTCGATCTTACCGGCTTTCACTTCTTGGACAGCTTTGCCGACCTCCATCGTAACAGTTCCTGTCTTAGGGTTAGGCATCAAGCCACGGGGACCGAGAATACGGCCCAGGGCGCCAACCTTAGGCATGATGTTAGGGGTGGTGATCACAACGTCAATATCGGTCCAACCGTCTTTAATCTTCTGGATGTACTCATCCAGACCGACGTAATCAGCACCAGCGTCTAAAGCTTCCTGTGCCTTGTCTGGGTTGCAAAGAACCAAGACGCGCACGACTTTACCCGTACCGTGGGGCAGCGTGACCGAGCCGCGGACCATCTGGTTGGCCTTACGCGGGTCGACGCCCAAACGGATGTTCAAGTCAACTGAAGCATCGAATTTGGTGTAAGTGATTTGTTTTACGATATTAACCGCTTCACTCAAGGAGTAACTCTTGCTTTTGTCGAACTTAGCCAAAGCTTCTTTCCTCTGTTTGGATACTTTTGACATTTAATTAACTTTTTTTTGTTCTACAAATGCTTGAAAGAACTTAGTCTTTCTTTAAAGGTGATTCGCCGGTTACCTTCACTCCCATGCTGCGAGCCGTTCCGGCGACCATTGACATGGCCGACTCAACGGTGAAGCAATTCATGTCTTTCATCTTGTTGGTGGCGATTTCACGAACTTGGTCCCAAGTCAACGAACCGACTTTCGTACGGTTGGGTTCCTTGGATCCGCCTTTGATCTTCGCTGCCTCAATGATGGACACCGCCACGGGCGAAGCCTTCACGATGAAATCGAAAGACTTGTCCTTGTATACAGTGATGATGACGGGCAAAACCTTGCCAGCCTGATCCTGTGTACGGGCATTGAACTGCTTGCAGAATTCCATGATGTTCACACCCTTCGAACCCAAAGCAGGACCGACGGGCGGAGCGGGATTCGCGGCTCCTCCTTTAATTTGCAGTTTGATTAATCCGCTTACTTCTTTTGCCATTTCTAAATCCTTAATTAAGTGTAATTAGGCAACAATTTTAACTCACAAATACTGGTCAACTCTCCAACTTCACTTGGAAGAAACTCAGTTCCAAAGGCGTCTTGCGACCAAAAATCTTCACGGCCACCTTCAGTTTCTTCTTCTCTTCATTCACCTCTTCGATGATGCCATTGAAAGTGCTGAAAGGACCATCGTTGACAATGACAGACTGTCCCACCATAAACATGACATCGCTTCCTGCGCCCATGCCTTGAAGTTCATCCATCTTGCCAAGGATTCGCTTCACCTCGATAGGGCGAAGCGGGTCAGGCTCACCGTTTGTACCCAGAAAACCAAGCACATTCGGAACATTCTTGATAACATGAACGACCTCGCCAACCAAAACGGCTTCAACAAGCACATAGCCCGGCAAATAGTTACGCTCCTTGCATACCTTCTTGCCGTTCTTGACTTCGAAATACTTCTCGGTCGGAATCAAAATAGTTGGGATGAGGTCTTGCAGGTTCATTCTCTTGATTTCGGATTCAAGGTATTCCTTAACCTTCTTCTCCTTACCAGAGATGGCCTTGACCACATACCACTTCTTTTCACTCGTGTCGCTCATCTTCCAGTCAAATTAATAAGTTAGCCAATAAATGCTCATCAAGATTCAACATTCAATCTATCAGAGGCCATAGAACACTTCTAACAGATTTTTGAAGGAGATGTCCATCAAAAAAACCACCAAGGCGATTATTAGGGAAGCAATGGACACAACAATCACGCTACTTCTCAGTTCACTCCAAGTAGGCCATGAAACCTTTTCCTTGAGTTCGTTGTAGCACTCTTTAATGTAGTTTACAAATTTCATCTTCTATTGAACCTTAATAAAAAGCACGGGTGGAAAGACTCGAACTCTCGACACGTGGTTTTGGAGACCACCGCTCTACCAACTGAGCTACACCCGTAGGATAAGGGTGGGTGTTATCCCACCCTTACATTATTGATTTGTTAATCAATCGTCGATGATTTCAATCACCTGACCAGAGCCAACGGTACGGCCACCTTCACGGATAGCGAAACGGAGACCCTTGTCCATGGCGATGTCGGCAATCAACTTAACGTCGATGGTGACGTGGTCGCCAGGCATGACCATTTCCATTCCATCAGGAAGGGTGATTTCACCAGTAACGTCGGTGGTTCTGAAGTAGAACTGAGGACGATACTTGTTGCGGAACGGGGTGTGACGGCCACCTTCTTCCTTGCTCAGGACGTAGACCTGACCTTTGAAGTGGTGGTAAGGCTTCACCGAACCGGGCTTGGCAATAACCATACCACGGCGGATTTCGTCCTTGTCGATACCACGAAGCAGCAGACCGGCGTTATCGCCAGCTTCACCTTCGTCCAAAATCTTGCGGAACATTTCCACACCGGTAACGACTGACTTCAGCTTTTCAGCACCCATACCGAGGATATCGACGGGGTCACCAACGTGG
>CACZDU010000020.1:0-49883 GCA_902780055.1 uncultured Bacteroidia bacterium
TTCTTGTTGTCGTCGAAGTCGAGGATGACGACCTTGATCTTCTCGTCCAACTTGACCACCTCTTCGGGGTGCGTGATGCGGCCCCAGCTGAGGTCGGTGATGTGGATAAGACCGTCGACGCCACCGAGGTCGATGAACACGCCATAGCTGGTGATGTTCTTGACCACGCCTTCGAGGACTTGACCCTTCTCGAGTTTGCTGATGATCTCGGCCTTCTGGGCTTCGAGTTCGTCCTCGATGAGGGCTTTGTGAGAAACAACCACGTTCTTGAACTCTTGGTTGATCTTCACGACTTTGAATTCCATCACGCTGTCAACAAATACGTCGTAGTCGCGAATCGGCTTGACGTCAATCTGCGAACCGGGCAGGAAGGCTTCGAGGCCGAACACTTCGACGATGAGGCCACCCTTGGTGCGGCTCTTGACGTAACCGTTGACGATTTCGCCGCTTTCGTAGGCTTCGTTGACGCGATCCCACGACTTGAGGATGAGGGCTTTCTTGTGCGAAAGGACGAGTTGGCCGTTGGGGCCTTCTTGGTTCTCGACGTAGACTTCCACCTTGTCGCCCACCTTCAAATTGGGGTTGGTGCGGAATTCAGCAACCGGAATAACACCATCCGACTTGAAACCAATGTTGACGACGACTTCGCGGTCGGTGATGGTCACCACAGTGCCTTCAATGACCTCGTGGTCAGCGATTTGGTTCATTGTGCCTGCATACTTGTCTTCAAGTTTCTTGCGCTCGTCAGCCGTGTAGTTGTCGAACTTCTTGTGCGAAGAGGTCCAGTCGAAATCCTCGGCGGGAACCGGCTTCGGTCTTGGGGTTTTCACTTTCTTCTCAACCGGCTTTTCAGCGGCTTGTTCAACGACGGGCTTTTCTTCTGCTGGCATGGCCTCGTTGATGATGTTTTCGTTTTCTGCCATTTTTTTAATTTTTGTTTTTGTTGTACCCGCTGGCGTTCCAGAACCCCGCCGCGAGGAGGTTAAACCTTTGATTGCCAACCCGAACCGCTGATGTTGCCATCTTTCCGGATGGCGGCTGGATTGAGGCTGCAAAAATAGGAATTATTTTGATACGGTTGCGCTTCCTAACGAATTATTTTTCAAAAAGAAAACCTATTCTTTTTCGGCTTGCTTTGCGCGGATTTTTTCCAACAGTTTTTTCGCATCTTCAACATCTTTGTTGAATGCCGCAGGGCTGAGTTTGGCCATCGTTTGGAATTTCTCCAAACTCTCTTGCGCCATTTGCGCTGCTTCCGAAAGTTGTCCTTGTTTCTTCCGCAAAAGCGCAAGATTGAAAAGCGTCATCGCCACATCCGGCAGGTAGGCTTCGGGGCTGGTTTCCGCCAACTTCCGACGTATCTCCAACGCCTCTCCGTATTCCTTCTCCGCGTCGCCGTGTTTGCCTGTATTTTTATGGAGAATGCCCAAATTGTTCAGGGTCTGTGCCACATCCGGCAGGTAGGCTTCGGGGGTAGATTCCGCCAACTTCCGACGAATCTCCAACGCCTCACCGAATTCCTTCTCCGCGTCGCCGTGTTTGCCTGTATTGCTATGAAGAAGGCCCAAATTGTTCAGCGTCGTCGCCACATACGGCAGGTAGGCTTCGGGGCTGGTTTCCGCCAACTTAGGGTATTTCTCCAACGCCTCTCCGTATTCCTTCTCCGCTTCGCCGTGCTTGCTTGTAACACTATGGAGATTGCCCAAATTGTTCAGCGTCATCGCCACATCCGTCAAGTAGGCTTCGGGGCTGTCTTCCGCCAACTTGCGGTATTTCTCCAACACTTCTTCATAGACACATTGTGAATCAGCAAATTGGTTGTTTTTCTGAAGAAAACGGGCTTGTTTGAAAAGCAAATCAGCAAGTTCAGAATCTGTGTAGCATTTTCGAGCGTGAAGCACTGCCTTTACATATAGTTCTTTGCACTCACTAACCCAATTCTTTACTTTTGCAACAGACAAGTATTGGATACGCAGCACAATGGTTTCAATCTTAGCACGATATTTTTCCTTTGCTTTGTCGGCCAAGACTTTGGCAGTTTCAAAGTCCTTTTCACATTGGGCTGCATCAGCCAATATTTCTTCGCGGTTCAAGATGCCAAGGGCATTATGATAATTGCCTTCCTCAAACTCCTTTTGGGCCAAGGCAACCCGTTTGTCGTCAGGGTCGGCAGTGGTAATTCTTGTAATGGTTTGGGCCATTTCCATTAGGGCTTTTTCAAAATTCTGGAGTTCTTTCTTTTTTTCTGACAACTCCTTTTCAAGCAACGGTATACTTGAACTTTTAGGATTTGAAGTTTTCAATGAAAGCAAATCCTTTTCCAAATCCGAAACTTCTTTGCTCAATTTCTGGTATAGCTTGTTGTTATAGGCCAAAGACAGGTTGGAAACATTGCCCAATTCCTGTCCATCCAACATAATCTTGGAATCTTGAATGGACAATTTGGCAGCAGGGAGATTTTTGCCAATGAAAAACAAGAGAAAATCGCTCTCAACACCTTCTATGCCACGATACGAGGAATAAAATCGTTCACCATATTTTTTTAGAAAATCCTTTTTGAATTCTATCAAGTCAGGTTCCACATATTTTTCTTCTACTTCTTTAAAATAAACCGTCAAACGATTAGGTTTTTCACCATTTTTAAATCCTTCGTAAGCAACATCCAATTCTTCCTCACTGAAATTTCCGCGCTTTTTCCAAAACAACACAATGCATTCATCACAATCTTTCAACAACTTATTGTATTCGTCCTGACCACGACCAGAAGGAAATGCAGGGTCGGTTATTTCCCATCGTTCTACTTGAATTTGATAACCGAATTTCTCTATTATCTTGTTTACCTTATCTTTATAAAGAAAAAAGTGATTTCTGTCATCCGACAACTCATTGCTGCTTGCCAAGAAAACTTTATAGATTTTCAATTGCTTTGTTTCCATATTGTTAGTTTTTATGGCGCAAAAATAAGTTTTTTCCCCGTTCATCATCAGACTTCAACAAAAAACCATCAACATTTCCCTCAGAAGTTATCAACACCCCAATGTTGAAAAAAAGTCGAAAACAAAATGGGATGCACCCGCTTCAGTCAACAACAAATTCCTAATTTTGAAACTTGGAACAATTATATCTCTTATTGATGTTAAACCATTAAGTATCAAATAATTAAATCTTCTTCAAATGAAACAAAAACTGACTTTTTTGCTGACAGCCTTTTTGCTGTTGATGGGAACCGCCCTATTTGCCCAATCGAGGACGGAAGCCTCCATCAACTTCGCGGAGCAAGGGTTTGAAAACGGCCAAGACTTGGACGGCGTCGTCATCAGCATTGACGACAATGTTACCGTCGTGTTCAACAAAGGCACGGGAACCAACCCACCGAAGTATTATAACACCGGCTCGGCCATCAGGGCATACGGAGGCAACAATTTCGTGGTTTCCTCGACCGGCAGCATCAATGAAATCACGCTCACTTTCGCCTCTGGAGAAGGCTCCAACGAAATCACCACCGAAGTCGGCACTTTTGAATCTCCCACTTGGACGGGCGAAGCCAATGAGGTGACATTCACCATCGAAGGCACTTCGGGACACCGCCGCATTTGCGCTATGACGGTGACTTACGACACGGGCGGCCAGCAACCGACCGTGGCCACCCCGACCTTCGACCCGGCAGGCGGCTCCTATTATGAAGCCCAATCGGTGAGCATCAGTTGCACCACTGAAAATGCCGAAATCCGCTACACCACTGACGGCACCGACCCGACCGAAATCAGCAGCCTCTACACTTCACCCTTGACCATCAGCGAAACCACCACCGTGAAGGCCAAGGCATGGAAAGAAGGCTACACCGCCAGCAATGTCGCTTCGGCCACCTACACTTTCCCCACCCTGCTCACCATCGCCGAAGCCCGCGCCCTTGAGGTCAACGAGTATGCTATGGTGCAAGGTGTGGTCAATTTCATCGACAACCGCAACATCTATGTTCAGGACGCTACGGGCGGCATCTGCCTCTTCCTGAACAGCGGCACCGTTCCTTCAGAACTTGCCCTTGGCGACATGGTGCAAGCCTACGGAAAACGCGCCAACTACAACGGCCTCAAGGAGTTGTCGAACATCAACGGCAACAATTCCGATGAGTTCGACATTCTTTCCTCAAACAATCCGCTGCCCTTGGCCACCAAGACCATTGCCGAAATCAACGAAAGCGGCGACGAAGCCCTGCAATGCACCCGCGTGATGATTGAGGCGGCCACCATCGGGGCCATCAATACCAGCGGCAACACCCTGCTCACGCAAGGCGAAAACAGCACCAATATCTATAAGGTGCCTGAACTGACGGGCATCGAGGAAGGCGATTTGGTGGATGTGATTGGCGTGGTGGGTTATTTCAATGCAGCCCAAATCCGTGTGGCGTTGGCCTCGGATGTGACCTTGAACACGCCCGTCCAGCCCGAACCCGAACTGAGCGCAAATCCCAACGAACTCACTGGCTTCACCTACACCTACGAAGAAGGTCCTTCCGAAATCATGGATTTCCAGTTGAGCGGCAACAACCTTGTCGGCTCCGCTTTTGTTTATCCATCGGAGAATTTTGAGGTTTCCACTTTGGGCGGGAGTCTTTTCTATGCCGAAAGCCCTGTCGTCATTTTCAACTCCGGCCATTTCAGCAACTTCAACATTTATGTGCGCATGAAGGCTGGCCTTGAAGTCGGCACTTACAGCGAACAGGTTTATGCTGTCACCGAAGGAGCCGACACCTTGTTTATTAATGTCGCGGGCGAGGTGACGGGCGGCGAGCCTACCCCACCTACCCCACCCACACCGGAAGGCGAATATGCCCGCATCAGCGATTTGAGCCAACTCACGGAAGGCTGCTATGTGGTTTTCGCTGCCCGCTTTGATGAAAACGCCACCGACTATTACGCCATGAGCAACCAATCGTCGGGCAAGCCCACGGGCGTGTTGTTCACCTCGACCACTGATGAAGGTAACGAGATTCTCCCCACATCCATCACGGACGAGGAAAGCAACTATTATTGGACGGTCGGCGTGACAACCAACGGGTTCACCTTCACCAATGCCTCAGGCGAAATGATTGGTTACACTTCGGGCACCAACTTCGCGACAGGCGGCGATAACACCGAATGGAGCATCACCATCCAAACCTCTGAAGAAGGTGCAATGGTGCCCAACTACACCGGTTTCGTGGTGGGCAATGTCAACAACCCGCTCAGGGCTTTTGCTTTGAACAGCAACCATAACTTTGGCCCTTACCACATCCAAAACATGAATGGCAGCGGTTACAACTTCTTCCTCGACCTCTTCGTGAAGTCCGAAGGAGGCGAACCACCCGTTCCGCCCACACCCACTGTGGCCACCCCGACCTTCACCCCTGCCGCTGGCACTTATTATGAAGTTCAAGAAGTCACCATCAGTTGCACTACTGAAGGTGCCACCATTTATTACAGCACGGTTTCAGCAAACGGCCCTTGGACGGAATACACCGAAGCCATCACCGTGGAGGAAAACATGACGATTTGGGCATACGCCACGAAAGAAGGCTACAACGATAGCGATATTGCTGAAGCCACCTATACCATCCAACTTGGTGCAGTCACCATCTTCAACCAAGACTGGGAAGGCGAAATGAACGGCTGGACCTTTGTCACTGTTGAAGGCAACAAGCCCTGGACTGTTGGCCAGTATCAAGGCAACCATTACGCCTACGCCAACGGTTACAATGGCGGCGTCAACGAGCAATGGTGCATCTCCCCCGGTTTCAACATGCACGATTACGACAATGTAATCTTGTCGTTCAGAAATGCAAAGAACTACACTGGTCCGGATTTGGAACTGAAATACTCAACCAATTACGACGGCGTTGACCCGACAACAGCCAATTGGTGGACATTTGATTTCAACATGTCGCCGGGGTCATACACATGGGTTGAGTCAGGCGATATACACATTAGCATTACCCCTTATCCAGCCCACGACTGCTACATCGCTTTCAAATACACCTCAACAGAAACCGAGGCAGCGGCTTGGGAAGTTGACGACATCACACTCATTGGATTCACCACTGTCCCGAATCTTACCGCAACACCAAACTCATTGTCAGGGTTCACACATATTGTAGGTGAAGGCCCGTCAGAATCACAGTATTTCACCTTGTCGGGGGTCAACATCGGTCCGGCACCGGGTGGCGGCTCCACTGGCAGCGTTATCATTCAATCCATGGAAAACGAATTTGAAATTTCTTTTGACAACGAGGAATTTACATGGCAGCTCTACATTGATGACATCGCTGGAACGCTCCCACCCACCCCGATTTATGTGAGAATGAACGGTTCGGAAGTCGGCCAATATAGTGGTGTTATTAACATTCACTCATCTTCATCAGATCAAACCACCGTAACTTTGAATGGCACCGTCACCGAGCCGCCTGTTCCGGGAGGCGATTATGTCCGAATCTTGGATGTCGCCCAACTTGCGGCGGGCAACAAAGTCATTTTGGCTTCGCGCTACAACGAAACGACGGATGCATACTTGGCCATCGAAAGCACCCCATCGAGCGGCAAACTTGCCACAACCGAGTTCACGAGCGAGATGAGCGGCACTGACGAAATCATCCCCGCCAACATCATGGCCGACGAGGACAACTATTATTGGACGGTGGGCATCACTGCCGACGGCTACACCTTCACCAATGCCAACGGCGACACGATTGGCTACGGCAACAGCGGCACCAACTTCGTGATGAACAGCGAAAAGACCCTTTGGACCATTGCCAACGGCATTTCAGAAGAAGGCTCATTGGTGCCCAACTACCAAGGCTTCAACATCGTTAATGCCACCACCGAAAACCGCGCCTTTGCCTTGCGTGTCACCGAAACGGAAAACATCGTGAAAGCCTACGCCACCAGCAATATGGCCAATGGCGAGTACAACTTCTTCTTAGACATCTTTATGCAAGGCGAAGGCGGCGAACCGCCCATTCCTACCGTGGCTGCCCCGACTTTCAACCCTGCGGGAGGCACTTACTATGAGCCACAAAACGTGACCATCAGTTGCGCTACAGAGGGAGCCACCATCTGGTACAGCCCTATTTCAGAAAACGGTCCTTGGACTCCATACACCGAACCCATCGCAGTTGAAGAGTTTGCATCCATCTGGGCCTACGCTTCGAAGGAAGGCTATAATGACAGTCCTGTCGTCAACTCGGAATACATCATCCAAGACGACATCGTCATCATTTTCTGGCAAGAATGGGAAAACGACTGGGAGCCTTGGCAGGGCTGGACTGAACGCTGCACAATGGGCGACTCACTCTGGCGCGTCGCTTCATACGGCGGCAACCATTATGCTTACGCCAACGGCTACAACCATCCTCAAACCATTGACTGGCTCATCTCGCCCGCATTCGACTTGGACAGTTACGATGATGTGGTGCTGACATTCAGGACTGCCAAGAACTACAACGGTCCCGACCTCGAAGTGTTCTTCTCCAATGATTACGACGGCGAAAATCCTGATGGTGCAACTTGGATTCCCTTGCCGTGCGAACTCTCGCAAGGTGGTTGGAATTGGGTTGCATCGGGCGACATCAGCCTCGACGAATTCAGCGGCTCGAACTGCTACATTGGCTTCAAATACACCAGTGACGAAGACGCAGCTGGTTGGGAGGTTGACGACATCAAACTTGCCTCTGGAAGCACTTCGCCCACCCCAACTCTCATTGCCACACCTAATTACCTTGGTGACTTCAGTTATGTGGTGGGTCATGGCCCGTCTGAATCACAGAGTTACATCTTATCAGGTGTCAACCTCGAAGATGACGGCGAAATCACTATTGTTTCTTGCTCATTTTACGAGATTTCTATGGATAATGAAACATTTGGCGGAGTTCTCACTTTCCCGTGTACCGACCTGCCTACGACCATCTATGTCCGCATGATGGAAGGCCTTGCACCTTATACATACGATGGAGTTTACATCCTCAATACATACGCTTACGAAGACGACTATGTATATGTAGCCGTCAATGTGTCTGGCATCGTCCATTACGAATACGAACCGGTGATGACAGCCTTGATGCCGCTCTATATCCAAGGCAACAACGGATCGAACAACAACCGAGTTCCGATGGCAGCCCCCGTACAATTTGCCAATCTTGAGCCTAACACCACCTATCACTACACCAACCAATTCGTTGACGAGAACGACGGTCCAGAGACTGCTGGCGCGGGCAATGTGATTTATGCCAATCCTGAAGGCTTCTATCGCAGCACCAGCCCAAGCCTTGCCACCGAAGGCGGCTATGGTGAGTTCACCACCGACGAAGAAGGTCATGCCGCGATTTGGCTTATGAACGAGCCTACGGCCAATGCCCGCTTCACGCCTGGCAACCATGTCTATCTGCGCGTACGCCTCAACGGTGGAGGAGATGGGACAATGCCTGCCTACTTCTTCACCTCTGAAGATTACGCCACTGTGCTCAACTTCGGCACCGAATATGATGAGAATCAAGGTACGGCTTTCTATGTCAAGAGCGATGAGGCTCCCATGAGTTTCGCCCAAATGTACGCTGCGGAAGATGAACTTCGTCCAGTTTACTCCACGAGCATCGAGACCACAGGCGTGGACTATGGCAGCATCAACCAGTACGCCGACTTCTACAAGGAGGAAGTAGCTGGCAAGGATGGCTGGTTTGGCGGCATCATGCCCAATGACAACAACGATGGAATCAACTTCATTTTGGTCTTCGACATGGATAACAATCTCGTTAGCGGATATTACACCACAGAAGGACAATGGTCGCCCAATGCCAACACCGTCAACCCGACCAACGGCCTCGACGAACCCATCTTCATCGACCTGACAGATGTCGGTGTTGGGGAATCCGCAGAAACCAATGTGAAGATTTGGAGCACCGACAACGAATTCATCATCGAGAACGGCGACAACAGCCATTACACAATGACGGTCTACAACGTTCTCGGCCAGCCGATGATGCAGCAGCAAATCAACGCGGGCAGCACCGAGCGCATTGGCCACAATCTTGCTACTGGCCTGTATGTCATCAGTTTGCAGAACAACCAGAACAAGGTTTCCGTGAAAGTGATGGTTAAGTAAAAGTTTCTCCTTTCGGGGAAAAAGAAAAGTCCGGGAGTCGGTCGGCTCTCGGACTTTTTTTTGCGATATAGAATTGATTGTCAGAATTTTATCTCAACACCAATGCTCCTGAACTTTTCCGTTGTAACTGCCTTGTTGTATTCGGGCAAAAGATTGGTATAGACCCGAACACCATGAATTATGCCTAACACATTGGTAATGATACTTATGCCTGCCTCAAGTTTCCACGGGTTGAACAAGGAGCGAGCATTTTCACCAATGGAACCTTGATTGCCAATGCTCGGAAAGCGTGTAATAAGTTGAGCACCAATCAGGTAGCCAAGTCTGACATCCATTGAAAGGCCGAAGGATTTTTTCTTGTCAAAGTAATAGTAGAGTTCTGCGGGGATACATAAGTAAGTGGAAACAAGTTTGTCATGTTGGGTCATTTCGGGGTTTTCAATAATCTCCAAACCGTTTTCTCCTATTTTCACGGGATAATCCATCCAACGTTGGTTGAGATTCACTTGCAGACCTGTTGACAAACTAAGATGCGGGGTGAACACGAAACTTGTCAACAAACCAACGGGAACATCAAGGCCACCACTGCTGGTATAAGGGCTGCTGAGATTCACAGGGTTGAGACCATTTCGGTAGCCAACACCGAGGCCAATGCCCAAAGTATTGCCCCAAATGCGATTGCGCTCCGTGGTAACAGGCTGTCCGTCTTCCAACTTCGTTGTGATGATGATCGGATTCTCTTTCACATAATACCAACTCGGCCTCTCATAAATGTCAATGTGGATTTTTCCTTCTTTCAGGCTTGTTCCATACTGGAATTCAGCATTATGCCGAGAAATATGGATGTCGCCACGTCCGCAAATAGTGTCGATGTTCAAACGGCTGCGTTCTCCCATTTCAAAATGTGGGTCGCCTTGGCAAACCAGCTTTTTGATGCTCAGATCGGCTTTTTCTCCGAGTTCAATGTACACTGGGTCAGCGTTTTCTGGAATGACGATTTGCTCTGCCATAGCGGTGGACTTGTCAAAAGCATTGATTTTCCTGAAACCCAGACGACCTTCCAATTCCACCACCGTGCCTTTGGGCAGTATGGTGTTTTCGAGGATGGTCAGTGTGTCGCCAGTGAAGTTGCAGACACGAGTTTCATTGGCGATTCCAGCGAACCGCTCGGGAACCACGACAGCAAGGCGGTAGGAATCCGTGTTTCGGTTCATAAGTCGCACATCCCATCCTGCGCCAATTTCCAAATAGCCAATGGGTTGGTTGATGGTTTGCTCGATTGCGATTTCTTCTTGGGCAATGCCTAACCCCGTCAGGCAAAGCGACATAATTAATAATGTGATGCGTTTCATTTTGTATAAGTTTTAATTGTTAATTAGTTAATTTTCAAGGTTGATTTCCATTGCCAACATACCGTTTTTCATATTGGGATCTTGCGGCTGCCCGAAGATGGTCTTGTCCTCCAAAATAGGCTTGGTTTTCGGTTCAGCGGTCGGTTTTCCTCGTTTATCATAACCCACCAAGTTTTCACTCCGGATGATTCTCCGTTTGGGTTGTTGCACGGCCAATGGCTCTTCAGGGAGAATTGTCGGCTCTTCCGTATGAACCTTCGCTGTATCCAACATTTCCTCTAAAGGCTCAGCCTCTTCCGCTGGTTTCTCCTCTTTGGCTTTGTCCTTTTTCTGCTTAACGGGTTTCACTTCCGCAATCGGTTCATCGACAAAGGCCGCTTCTTCAAAGACGGTTATTTCTTCCAATCTGGAAATCGCAGTATCGACAGGAACAACCTCCTCCGCAAACCATTCTTTTTCTTTAATTGGTTCTTGCCTTGTTGTTGTTTTCAGCAACAACCAAACTGCCAGACAAGCCGCAGCCGCACCCAAAGTCCACCAAAGCGCGATGGGTTTCCTGCTTTGTTTTTCAGATTCTTGTTTGGAGAGGCGGTCCAACAAATCGCCGAGTTCCTTTTGCCGGCGGGCATTGCGTCCGTGTTCTTCTAATGCGTCAAGCAGTTGCTTGAGTTCGTCGTTTATTTCGTTTTCTTCTTTCATCGTTATTCTATTTTGAGTTGTTCGATAGCGTTTCTGAGTGATTTGTAGGCCCGCGAAAGGGTCGCATAAAGGTGCGTGCTGCTCATCCCCGTCGCTTGCTCGATTTCAGCGTTGCTCATCCCTTGTTCGTATTTCATCAAGATGGCGTCGCGTTGGCGTTTTGGCAGGCGGTCAACGAGTTGTCGCGCCAATTGGTAGCGTTCTTCCGAAAGGTCGTCAGGCGAGGGTTCCGTCAGCATCAGGCTTTCCGTGTCGATGGGAACGGTGGGACGTTGTTTCCGAAGTTGGTCGATGCAGCGGCGTTTCACGACAGTGCCCCACAAAGATTTCAGGTCGGCGGAGTCGTCCCATTCCTTGCGTTTCTCCCACAAACTGACCACGGCATCCTGTACGGCATCCGAGGCGTTGTCGGCATCGCCGAGCAGTTGTTCCGCTAACTTCTGCATATAAGGCTGCCATTGCAGCACCCGGTTTCTGAATTCCTGATCGGTCATTTTCCGCTTCTTTCTATTTGATAATCGTAGAAAGTCGGGAAATCTTACAGGTTTGCACAAAAAAAAGTCCGAAATCTATTCTCGGACTCCTTTAATAAAATGACCTCCAGACAGTTGGATTATCACTCATCTCTCCCCTTTCAGTCGTTTGATTTCCTTGTCGAAATCGGAAAGATACTCCCTATCCTGAATAAGCCGATACTTGTCATACTCCTCGTATGCCTTTTCCTGTGCCTGTTCAGCCGAAACGGATCCTGCATCCCGAAGGATGTCGTAATCGTTCAATGACAAGAACTTATCCAATTGGTTCTTCCATTCCTTCATCGATGTGACGAGATGGCGTTCAGCCCGCATTTCAGCAAAATCAAGGAATGCCGTGGTCAGCAATTCCAAACGTGAGACTTCCTGATCCGATAAATAATTCTTTGCCACAATGGTGTCCGACTTTTGGACGCGACCCTCTGGGGCTTTTTTCCAAGTGGTCAAACCCATGTGAGGCATCATGGCATCCGCCCTATTGTAAATGATTTCGGCTGCGGTTTGGTGCGATACAGCCCAGTGCATCATGTTTTGAACCGTAGCGAAGAATGTCCTTGTTATTTCCGACTTTGGGTCGTAATCAGAACTGCATTCCGAATATATATCGGTGATTTTCTGATAATAACGACGCTCCGAAGTCCGAATCTCCCGAATGCGAACCAACAAATCATCAAAATAATCCTTGCCAAAATGAGAGCCTTGTTTTAGGCGTTCATCATCCAAGACAAAACCTTTCACTATCAATTCCTTCAACACGGCGGTCGCCCAAATGCGAAATTGTGTCGCCTGATAACTATTCACACGATAGCCCACCGCAATAATGGCATCCAAATTGTAAAACAAGGGTTGACGGTTCACATTCCTATCCCCCTCGGCTTGAACTATCCCAATTTTTCGGATAGTTGCCTTTTCAACCAATTCTCCAGACTCATAAATCTGCGACAGATGGTAGTTTATAGTTCGCACATCAACGCCGAACAATTCCGCCATCCTCTTCTGCGACATCCAAAAAGTTTCATTGTTGAAAATGACCTCCACTTTGACCTCGCCATGATTGGATTTATAAAGTAAGACATTGGAACTGATGTAGTTATCAACCAGTTCCGCATGACTGACCTTTCCCGTAAAATACTCACGGGCCATTTGCACTTGGGGTTTCTTGGCATCGGCGTTTTCGGCAACAATGAGGCAAGCCATACGCGAAAGATGAAGGTTGTCCACCTTCCTGAAAGCACCCGAACCCAACTGCACCATTTCAACCGATAGGGAAAAATGGTCATCCACATTCATGCCTTTCTGTTTGGCCACTTCAATGGCTTTATCAACCACTCGCTGAAACTTATAATAGGCACTATAGCCCAATGCAGGACACAATTGCCGTGCCGACCAATATTCCTTTCCTTGGTCATCCACCAATCGGATGGTTTCAAAATCCGACTGCATTTGAGGTATGTTTTCGTTTTGATGCTCCATGTTGTCAATGCAACTTCGACCGTTTAATCAAATAACTCGTCAGCACCTGATTATAGTCCTTATTAATATCGGCCTCAACATAGTCGATTTGGTATTGGTAGCAATGGCGCAATAGGGCTTCTTTGCGTTCGGCCATTATCTTTTTGTAGGTTTCCTGAACCTCTATCGGATTGAGTTTCAGCGTGTCGCCCGTCTCCAAATCGACGAAACGGTACGGGCGGTTCTCGAAATCCAAGTTTTGCTCCAAATTGCTGTCAAACATGTGGAACAGAATGACTTCGTGCTTGTTGTATTTCAAATGCTCCAAGGCCTCAAACATTGGCTTATAGTCGTCTAAGCCATCGAGCATATCGGTGAAAATCACCACGAGACTGCGGCGATGCGTCATTTCAGCAATCTGGTGCAGGCATTGCGGCGTTGATGTGGTTTTTCGGTTGTTTTTGTCGTAATCGTCAATCAGTTTCTCCAATTCGCTATAAATCAACTTATTGTGAACCATTGACAACTTGGCTGGCTCGTGGAAGGCAATCGTTTCGTCAAACAAGTCCAAGCCTACGGCATCGCGCTGGCGGCGCATCAATTCCATCAGCGAGGCGGCAGCGTAAATGGAGAAAAAGAGTTTGTTAGGATGCTCAAAGTCAACCTTTTGCCTCACGGGGAAGCACATACTTGAACTTTGGTCGATGACCAATTGGCAGCGCAGGTTGGTTTCCTCCTCGTAGCGTTTCACGAAGAGTTTTTCAGTGCGGCCATAGAGTTTCCAATCAATATGACGGATGGGTTCGCCCGTGTTGTAGAGGCGATGTTCGGCAAACTCAACGGAAAAACCGTGGAAAGGACTCTTGTGTAAACCCGTGATGAATCCCTCCACGATTTGTCGTGCCAAAAACTCAAGGCTGCCGAACTGCGTGAGCCGGTTCCTATCGATTGAAAAGTCCAAGATTGTTGAACTGTTTAATTGTTGATTGTTTAATTGTTGACGATGACTTATTACAATGACTATGACCGCTTTTTCATTAAGTTAAAGCGGTCATAGTCAGAGGTCATAGTCAGAACAACTTCTCTAATTTCTCCACAAACACCTTCTTGGGAGCGGCTCCGACGTTCTTGTCGACGGGCTGTCCACCCTTGAAAAACAGGACGGTGGGGATGTTCATAATGCCATACTTGCCAGCCGTGCCGGGACATTCCTCCACGTCGCATTTCACGGCAATCACCTTGCCTGCATATTCTTCCGAGAGTTCTTCGATGATGGGTTCAACCTTCTTGCAAGGGCCGCACCAAGTGGCGCCAAAGTCCACCATCACAGGGAGTTCCGATTTCAGGACGACTTCTTCAAAACGGTCGTCAGTCATTTGAATTACTGCCATTTTCTTGTTAGTTTAGTTTATAATGATTCTAATTTTCAATAAATGAGATTGCAAAGATACAAAAATTTCGATAAAATCAATCATTAATCATCTTACAAATCGTTTCAATCATTTGTTTTGCGGGTTCAATTTTATCTTTCAATTCCTCTGGATCCGCCTCAAATGCACAATTATAGTCACTTTGTTCGCGCATCGTTTGCAATTGATTGTACAATTTCCCAAATTCGGCAGGCAACACGCCAGTTTTGACATATTGCTGTCCAAACAAGGCATGAGAGCCGTGATGTGTATGCACTTGATGCCCATCGTGAATGAACAAAGCTGAAATAGCATGAAAAACAGCATAATACAACCTGTTTGAAACGCCGTTCCACAAACCAGCCTCTTTCAAAATCTCTACTTCCTGAAAAGTCCGTTTGGCTCGCTCCATCTCCAATTGAACCATCGTTTTGCGTTCTTCATCGCTCAAACTCATACCAATACGATTTTATCCTGTTCAACATTCTTATAATAAGGAAGGAAACTCCACCCTTGCCATTGCTTTTTGGAATAGATATGCGGACTGATTTCAGCGTTCAATTCCCAACCCAATTCACGGAAAAAATAAGCCAAATCGTAGTCTTCGGAAGTGATTTTTGACTTGTCGAGCAAAATAAGCAAATCCCAGTCGCTATTTTGGCTTTCATCGCCACGGGCGCGGGAGCCATATAGCCAAAGCGAACTGCCTTGGGGCAACACGGCCATTGCCAACTGCTTGATTCTCTCCAATATCTGACCTTTATCCATAACGCAAGTTTTTTCCGTTTTGCAAAGATACAAATTTTTCCGATTACCGCAAATCAAACTCCACAAAATTCGAGAATGGGGCTTTCTCCAACAACGGCAGAACCTCCTGAGCATTAATCGCGCCTTTTACAGGGGTCATGTTGCAGGACTTTTTGCCTAACGGGTCGACAAGATGAATCTTATAGTTCTGTTTTCCAACATTTTGCTTTATCAACTTGACAAATTCCTCCATCTCGGTCTGGCCCATTTCAGCAACATTGAGCGTAAGGTAAACCGTCTTTGAAGTGCTTTCCAACAGCGAATCCAGCAAACGGACTTCGGTGAAACGTACCTCAAGCGTCGAAGGAGCCGCGTTGGGGTCTTGACCAGGACGCGGGAAGGGTCTGTCCAAAGTGCCGTAAAGCATCACAAACGAGTTGACCGTCAGCAAGTTTCTGCAATTCAGGTAGTTCTCCTTGAACAAGGCAAACTGCAACGCGCCGCTTTGGTCTTCGATGGTGAAACGCCCGTAAGGATTGCCGTTTTTGGCCGTAAACTCCTCTGCACGAGTGATTTGTCCGCCAAGGCGCACCGCTCTTCTGAGGTTTTTCTCCACATCGTTCATGGCGTTTTTCAGGCCTTCCACGTCACAATTGGCGAAATATTTCAGCGGCAGGTGATAAACCTCCATCGGGTGCGAGGAAATATAGAAGCCCAAAGCCTCCTTTTCCATCTCCAACTCTTTCATTTTCGACCACGGCTCGCAGTCGGGCAGCGGCATGGAGAAAGACTCCTCTGCCCCACCCTCGTCGCCGCCAAAACCAAAAAGATCCATTTGGGATGAGTTTTTGCGCTCGTTGTAGGAAGCCACCATGCGCAAGGCCTTTTCGGAGAAAGGCGAGGACTCGTTGGGCGCAATGTTGAACAGCATGGCACGATGGAAGCCCTTGAAACTGTCGAAGCAACCCGCCATGCCCATGCTCTCCAACGCCCTGACATTAAAGGCTTTATCAGCAATACGCATCAAAAAGTCGCCGAAGTCCTTGAACTTGCCATTGGCTTCGCGCTCGGCCACGATGCCCGAAACGACCGCCTCGCCCACATTCTTGATGCCGCCCATGCCGTAACGGATTTCGCCCTTTTCGTTGACCGAAAACGTGTATTCAGACTCATTCACATCAGGACCTAACACCGCGATTTTCATGCGTTTGCACTCCTCGGTCATGAAGTTCACCTTCTTGATGTCGCCCAGTTCGTTGTTCAAGACCGCCGCCATGAACTCTGCCGGATAGTGTGCCTTCAGGTAGGCCGTTTGGTACGACACCCACGAATAGCAGGCCGCGTGCGACTTGTTGAAAGCGTAGGAAGCAAACTTTTTCCACTCCTCCCAAATCTTTTCCAAGCGTTTTTTCACCTCGTCTTCAGGAAGATTTTCGGTTTTGGTTAACTTGGCCACACCTTGTTTCATGAACTTGCCGTAAAGCTCCTCCATCTTGGCCAACTGCTTCTTACCCATTGCCTTACGCAAAGTGTCAGATTCACCTCTCGTGAAGTCGGCCAACTCGCGCGAAAGCAACATCACCTGCTCCTGATAGACGCAAATGCCGTAGGTGTCCTTCAGGTACTTCTCCATGCAATCGAAGTCGTAAGTGATTTGTTGCCGGCCTTGCTTGCGGGCGATGAAATCCGGAATGTTGTCCATCGGGCCGGGGCGATAGAGGGCGTTCATTGCGATGATGTCGCCGATGACAGAAGGCTGCAACTCGCGCAAATATTTCTGCATTCCAGGCGATTCAAACTGGAACGTGCCGATGGTATTGCCCGCCGAATACAACTCGTAGGTTTCCTTGTCGTCAATCGGGATGTGGTCGATGTCGATTTCGGTGCCGCGCGTTTTCTTGATGTTGCGCAGCGCATCCTTTATTAATGTAAGCGTCTTCAGGCCCAAAAAGTCCATCTTGATCAAGCCAACGGTTTCAATGACATGACCATCGTATTGAGTTACAACGACTTTATTCTTCGTCAATTTATCTTCCACCGTGGCGACTGGCGCGACATTCGTCAAGTCATCGGCACCGATAATCACGCCGCAAGCATGGATTCCGATTTGTCGGTTGGTGTCCTCCAACTCCTCGGCGTAAGTCAGCATGGAGGAGATATTCTCGTCCTTGCCCGTCAGCAATTCATGCAGTTCGGGGATGTATTTGTAGCAGTTTTTCAGGTTGACTTTGGGCATTTTCTTGGGCAGCGTGCCTTCCACGGCCTTCACCGCCGCCTCGTCGAAATTGCGGTCAGGAATGTAGCCCTTAATCTTGTTCACCTCGGGCAGCGGCACCTTCTGCACACGCCCCACATCGGCAATGGCAGACTTGGCAGCCATCGTGCCGTAGGTGATGATATGCGCCACCTTTTCCTTGCCGTATTTCTTTGTCACCCAGTCTAATACGCGCTCGCGGCCATCGTCATCGAAGTCCACGTCAATATCAGGCAGGGAGATACGATCGGGGTTGAGGAAACGCTCAAACAGCAAGTCGTATTTCAACGGATCCAAATCGGTGATTTTCAAGCAATAGGCCACCACTGAACCAGCCGCCGAGCCACGCCCCGGACCTACAGAAACACCCAATTCCTCACGCGCTGCACGGATGTAGTCGCTCACGATGAGGAAGTAGCCAGGGAAGCCCATTGTCTTCATCACATGCAACTCAAACTTGATGCGCTCCATCTGTTCCTCGGTGAGGTTTTCACCATAACGTTGGTGCGCACCGTCCCAAGTCAGTTTAGCCAAATAGTCCGCTTCGAGTTTGATACGATACAAACGATTATAGCCGCCCAATTTCTTGACCTTCTTTTCAGCTTCCTCTTGCGACAAAACCACATTGCCGTGCTCGTCGCGGGTGAACTCGTTGAACAGGTCTTCTTCGGTGTATTTTTGTCGATATTCTTCCTCCGTTCCAAAATCCTCTGGAATCGGAAAAACCGGCATAATCGGGTCGGAATCAATGCTATAGTTTTCGACTTTATCGACAATTTCCTGTGTATTTTCAAGCACTTCAGGATGGTCGGAGAAGATGCGGCCCATCTCGGCGGGCGTTTTCAACCACTCTTGCTTGGTGTAGTGCATTCGCGTGGGGTCGTCTAAGTCCTTGCCCGTGCTGAGGCAGATGAGGCGGTCGTGCGCCTCGCCGTGTTCCTCCTCCACAAAGTGAACATCGTTTGTGGCAATAACCTTCACATTGTGCTTCTTCGCCAAACCAAAAATGATTTTGTTCACCTCTTTTTGACGCTCGTAAACCTCGGTGTCGCCGCCAGGCTTGTCAGTTTTATGTCGCTGAACTTCAAGATAATAATCCTCTCCAAACAGACTCTTGAACCACTCGATGGACTCTTCTGCACCTTTCAGGTCGCCGTTCATGACTTTTTGCGGCACCTCGCCTGCAAGGCAGGCCGAACTGCAAATCACGCCCTCGTGGTACTGCTCCAAAAGGCTGTGGTCAATGCGCGGATTGTAATAAAAACCATCCGTGTAGGCGATGGAACTCAGTTTGCAAAGGCTGTGATAGCCTTGTTTGTTCTTGGCCAATAAAATAAGGTGCCAGCCACGGTCCTGACGACCGTCGCGCTTGTCGATGCTGACCGGAGCGCAATAGGTTTCAATTCCGTAAATCGGCTTGAAGAACTGCTTGTTCAGTTTTTCGATTTGCTCTTGGGCGGCAATCTTTTCTTCTTCGGTCGATTCAGGCTTTGCGATGATAGCCTGCTGCTCCTTGATGGCGTCTTTCACTTTGCCGTTTTCCTTGTTCACCGTGTCGGCGAAGTCCTTGATACCGAACATATTGCCATGGTCGGTGAGGGCGAGGCTATACATGCCGTATTTCTTGCATTTCTCCACCAAATCAGGCACTTTCGACATGCCATCGAGCATGGAATAATGCGAGTGGACATGCAAATGCGTGAAATGCTGTGGGATATAATTACCGACTTCCGGCACAGCCTCCTCCTCCACTTCCTCCTCGTCAAAGTTGGCCTCCACCTTGATGCCAGCAGGCTGAATCACATCGGGATTGGCAGATTTGAAGTCTGCAACAAATTGGGAATCAACGTGCAAGTCGTTTTCATCTATCACGCCGCGACGGACCAATTCGAGGAAAACACGCGCCGTGGCCTCTACATCGGCGGAAGCATTGTGTGCCGAGTCGAACTTCTCACCAAACAGGATTTGGTGGATTTCTTCCAACTTGGGGAACTTGAACTTACCATTTTTGCCGCCCGGAAGTTGGCAAAAATCGGCAGTCTTTTCCGTGCAGGTGTCAATAATCTGCCAACGGCGCAAAGGATTCTCGCGACCACTACGCAAAAACTCGCAACCCAACACATTGAGGTCGAATTTGATGTTGTGCCCGACCAAATATTTGGCCTTGGCAGCCGACTGCATGAAAATATCCAGCACCTCATTGAGAGGTTTACCGTGTTTCATGGCATGTTCAGTAGAGATGCCATGCACCATTTTGGCAGCAATGGGAATCTCAAACCCCTCTGGCTGAACAAGATAGTTATGGTTTTCCACAAATTGGCCTTGGTCGTCGTGGATTTGCCAAGCCAATTGCACCATACGCGGCCAGTTGTCGAAATCGGTCAACGGAGCGTTGTCGTTTTTTGGGAGACCCGTGGTCTCTGTATCGAAGATTAAAAACATAATCAATTGAGAGTTTAGGGTTTAGAGTTTAGAGTTGGGATAAAATCCACTCTAAATTTCGGGGTTCAAAGATAGGGAATTTTTAGAAATGGTGCAAGATAATCGTTCCATCAAAGACATAATAATCGTCATAATCCGCTCAGCCAATCCATCATTCAACTATTTTCCTCATACAGAAATCTTTTCCTCCTTCGGCTCCACATGGATGGAAATATGCGTTTCCTCGCCGTAGCGTTCCTTCAAAAGGCGTTCCATTTCGGAGGCTTTGTCGTGGGCTTCCTTCAGGGGGATGTCGCCGTCCATGAGGATGTGCATTTCGATGGCATAATGGTTGCCGATGCGACGGGTGCAAAGGTCGTGTGGCTCGGCGACGCCCGGCACACGCCTCACAATGTCCAAAATCTCGTTCTCCACCTCATCGGGCAAGGATTGTTCCATCAACTCACCCATGCCATTCTTGAGCAAGTCGATGGCCACCTTGACAATGAGCGCACCCACGGCAATCGAGGCAATTGGGTCAAGCACAGCCCAACGCTCTCCCAAAAGGATGGCTCCACCGATGCCGATGGCAGTGCCGACCGACGACAGTGCATCACTGCGATGGTGCCAAGCGTTGGCTTTCATGGCCTGCGAATCAAGTTGGTCAGCTTTGCGCTTGGTGTATTGGAACGTCAATTCTTTCAACAAGATAGAAACCAAAGCCGCCACCAATGCCAACATTCCGGGCTGGGGCAAAATGCCGCCTTTGGCCCAAAAAGCGATTTTCTTGGCACCGTCAATGAAGATGCCCACGGCGACCGCGAAAAGCGCAATGCCGATGAGCGTGGTTGCCAAGGTTTCAAACTTGCCGTGACCGTAGTCGTGCGACTTGTCCTTGGGTCGATGGCTGATGCGCACAAAGGCCAAAACGATGATGTCGGTGGCAAAATCGGAAACCGAATGTACCGCGTCGGCAATCATGGCTGAACTATGGCCGACGATGCCCGCCACAAACTTGAACACCACCAGCACCACATTGACCGCGCTGCCCCAAAGGGTCACTTTATAGACTTCCTTTTCCCTATTCATATCACGATTTCAAAAAAGTTCGCAAATTTATGGAATTTTGTGAGCCGGTTCACCGAAAATTTGTACTTTTGCACCCGAAATCTCGGGTAGATTTTAGTTAATTCATTAAAAATCAACTTAAAACATTAAATTATGCCTGCAAAAATCAGATTGCAAAGACATGGCAAGAAGGGTCAGCCCTTCTATCACATCGTAGTTGCCGACTCTCGCTCACCACGTGATGGCAAATTCATTGAGAAATTAGGCACCTACAACCCGCTCACCGAACCGGCCCAAATCAACATCAAGTTTGACAGGGCTTTGTATTGGTACAGCGTTGGCGCTCAGCCCTCCGACACCGCCCGCTCGCTGCTCAGCAAGACCGGCGTGATGATGAAGTATCACCTGATGCGTGGTGTCCAGAAAGGCGCTATGACCGAGGAACAAGCCGAAATCAAGTTCCAGAACTGGATGAAGGAGAAGGAAGCCAAGGCCGCCAACATCGTCAAGGCCAACGAAGAGAAGGCTCGTGGCGAAAAGAAGACCCGTTTGGAAGCCGAAAAGCAAGTGAACGAGGCTCGCGCCGCCGAATTGGCCAAGAAGCGCATTGCTGAAATGGAAGCCAAGAAAGCCGCTGAAGCCGAAGCCGCTGCTCAAGCTGCCGCCGAAGAGGCTCCCGCTGAGGAAGCTCCGGCCGCCGAAGCACCAGCCGAAGCCTAAACGCGATATTTCAGAAAACACGAAAAACCGCTCTCAATCGGGCGGTTTTTTTTATTTTTGCAGTCCAAAACAACGAAAAGCGGCGTTTCGACAGGCTCAACGACCGCGACCCATCATGAACCCTGAGCCTAACGAATGCCATTCTTCACCATTCAAACGCCAATACGATGAGCAAACAACCTCTTTTTTCCGAAAAATCGAAACTCTACGAGATGATTGCGGACAACCCGAAACTGCTGCAACTTCTCCCCCGTTTCGGCATACAATTGGGCTTCGGTGACCGCAGCGTGGCCGAGGTGTGCCAACAAGACAAGGTCAGCACGCGCCTGTTTCTCGCCGTGTGCAGCCTCCACTTCGACCCCAACACGCCCGTCCGCATCGAAGCACCCAACGATGTTGACCTCACCTCACTCCTCTCCTATCTAAGTGCCTCGCACAGAGCCTATTTAGACGAGAGATTCCCCCACATCGAGGAGCATCTCAGTCGAATCATCAAGGCCGCAGGACCGAAATACGGCAACATGCTCGACCATTTCTACAACGAATACAAACGCGAAATGGTGAAGCATTTCAAATACGAGGAGGAAGTGGTGTTTCCGTATATCACCGCTTTGCGCAAAGGCGAAAAAACCGACTACAGCATCGACCAATTCCGCCACAACCACAGCAACATCGAGGACGCACTTGAGGACATGACCAACATCCTCATCAAGTACCTGCCGGGCAACATTTTGCCCTCGGAGCGCGTGTGCATCGCCACAGACATCATCGAGCTTTCAGCCGACCTCAGCAGCCACTCACTCATCGAGGAACACATCCTCATCCCCTTCGTCGAATCCCTCGAAAACGCCAAGCCATGAGTAACCGTGTCATCATTTGCGAAGCCTCAGAAATCATCACCAACGGGCTTCACGAAATCATCCAAGGCATGGTGGGCTTCGATGTCGTCATGCGGTTGGACTCGCCAGAAAACCTATCGGAAAAACTACTCGTTTCGGACGCCAACATACTGATAATAAACCCATTGTTGTTGGGTTTCAACTGCCAAAACATGGTGTCGCAATGGGTCAAGGAAAACCCTCAATTGGTTCGCATCGCCTTGGTGACAGTCTACACGGATGAGTCGACCCTTAAGGGTTTTGACGGCATCGTCGGCATCAACGACAGCAAATTGAAAATCATCAACAAACTGAACCAAATCGCTCAAAGCACAGACAAAAACGAGAAACCTGACGACGTGGAACTCTCGAAACGCGAAATCGATGTGCTTGTTGCCGTTGCCAAAGGCTTGATGAACAAGGAGATAGCCGACCAGATGAACATTTCAATCCACACTGTCATCTCGCACCGAAAGAACATCACGCGCAAGACCGGAATCAAGTCCGTTTCGGGACTGACGGTGTATGCTTTGCTGAATAATTTGATTGACGAGAATGAGGTTTATAAATAGTTGAGAGTTTAGGGATGTTGGGGAGATTGGCGGATGCTTAGGAAAAACAGATATGCCTCGTTTTTGATGAAGTCGCGTAGTTCGCGAAATTCTTCGAGGGTTGTTGGCACGGGAAAATCGGGACATTCGTACACTGCATCGAAAGCGGAAAAGTCGAATTCTGTAACACTTTTCGGTTGATAGCCTGACAAGTCAACCAGACATTCTTTCATCGCTGTAATCATCAATGGTTCAATGGTTTCCGCAGGATTCCTTCCCGCCGAAACCACCTCAATCGAGGTCGAATAGTCATGCAAAAATGCTGCAGCCATCGGGCCGCAGCATGAGTCTGTTTCGGTGACTACCAAAACTTTCATATTATGCAAAAATCATTTACCAATCAACAGCCATCCTTTGGACAGGCATCGTCATGCAGCGTGCGCCGCCGCCACCACGGGAGAGTTCGTTGCCCTCGAAAGCGACGATGCACTTTTTTCCGTTGAGGTCATATTTGCCGTTGACCACATCGGCAGCCGTGACGACATTGTATCCCGCCTTGTTCAGAGCGTCCAATGTGTGCTTGTTGCGGCCATATCCGAGGAATTGACCAGGGGCAAGGCAGAAGAAGTTGCAGCCGCTGTGCCATTGTTCGCGGGCGGCAAAATCGTCGTTGCCGTTGCCGCAATACACAGGCTCAAGGTCGATGCCAACGGATTTCAATGCGCTGACCATGTCAGGCGCTTCCGCTCCCAAAGCCTTTTGTCCGTCAATGGTGATGTGGAACGTCTTGAAAGTGCTGCTCTTGATGACAGGCTTGTAGATCATGCACTTGTTCACATCGAGCATGGTGAAAACCATGTCGAGATGGATGAAGGAGTCAGGAGTAAGGGGCAACTCTTGGAAAATCAAGTGTTTCACCCCGGGTTTGGTCTTCAGATGTTCCACCAATGCTTCCACGCCGTGCATGTTGGTGCGTGCGCCAACGCCGCAAATCACCACATCGTCGCGAATAATCTGCACGTCGCCGCCTTCTACTGTACCAATGCCGCGTGAGTCGTAATTCAGAACGGGATTGATGACTTTAGTCTCAAACAATGGGTGAAGGTTGTAAATGGCTTCCAAAATCATGCACTCGCGGGCACGCACCTGTGTGGCCATGTTGCTGATCATGATATTGTCGAACATCGTGAACGATGCGTCGCGCATGAAAAACAGGTTGGGAATAGGCGTCAGGGCCGACTTGTCGCTGTTGATGTAGGTGATGTCGTCCAAATACACGCCTTCAATGAGTTGACGGGCAAGGTCGTCGGCGGAAAGCGACTTCAGATAAGCTGCAATGAAGCCTTTGTTTTCGGCTCTGCATATCCTATCGACAAGACCGTTCTTAATATGGTCCATTTTCAGGATGTCCGTCAGCAAGTCGCTGATTTCGTGAACCTCTGCAACTTTTTGCAACACCTTCTTGAAATAGCCGTATTCTTTTTGTGCGACCTGCATGTTCAGAATGTCGCTGAACAGGTATGTATGCGCGTTTTCGGGAGTTATTCTTTCCAATTCAGGGCCGGGAGTATGCACCAGAACATGTTGGAGTTTGCCAATTTCCGAGTTTACACTGACATTGATGGGTTGGGAATCCATAAAGATTATTTTGATGAAACAATGGGAACTGGCGTTTTGCCCGTTCCGAATATCGCTGCAAAGGTAAGAAATCTTCCTTGATTGGCAAGGGCAAAATTCAAAAAACTAATCATAAACCCGAAACGTGACTTTTTCGGGTTGCTCGATGTGGAGAAACAACGCCGCACATTCCTTTCCGCCCCAGTTGCCCACCATGCTTGCTTCTCGCGTCAAAACCTTCAATTCATTGATAAACTCGCTGCGGGGCATGGTATAAGCACCCAAACTCATTAGATGGCTTGTTTCTTGCTGGCAATCAATAAGTTTGAAACCGTTGATTTTCAAAAATCGATGCAGATGATAAAATGCCACTTTGGAAGCATCGGTCACGGTGTGGAACATTGACTCGCCGAAAAAGACCTTCCCAATGGAAACGCCATATAATCCGCCCACCAACTTGCCGTCAAGATAACATTCGAAGGAATGGGCGAGACCCAATTCATGCAGGTGACAATATGCCTCAATCATCTCGTCCAAAATCCAAGTGCCGTCCTGCCCCTCGCGTGGTGTTTCGGCACAATGCGTCATCACCTCACGGAAACGGGTGTCGATTCTCATATCAAATTTTCCTGACCGCAACGTATGGCGTAATGACTTGCTGACTTTCATCTCGCCGGGACGAATGACCAATCGAGGGTCAAGCGACCACCAAAGGATAGGTTCGTCTTCGTTGTACCACGGGAAGATGCCGTTGGCATAGGACATGATGAGGCGTTGGGGCGTGAGGTCGCCGCCAAAGGCCAAAAGGCCATCTCGGTTGGCGTGGTCAACAGGTGGGAAAAAGCAATTGTCGTCGTTGAGTTGATAAATCATGGCGCAAAAGTACAGAATAATTCCGTATTTTTGCGAGTTCAAAAAACGCAACGCGATGCCTCGGTATTTCATCCACATGGCCTACAACGGTAGCCGCTACAATGGCTATCAGATTCAGCCTCACGCGCCCAGCGTTCAGGCTACGGTGGAGCGTTGTTTGAGTCTCAAATTGGGGCAAAAGGTTGGCATCACGGGCTGCGGGCGAACCGACACGGGTGTCCATGCCCGAAATTATTACGCCCATTTCGACGTGGAGAATGCCCTCAATGACACGGAAAAGTTGTCCCATCAGATGAATGCCTTCCTTCCCGACGACATCGTCGTTTATCGCATTTGGCAGGTCGCGCCCGACATGCACGCCCGTTTCGATGCCGTTTCGCGCACCTATAATTATTATATCACGCGCACTAAGAACCCGTTCCATACGCGCGATGCCTATTTCCTTTACGGCGACCTGGATATTCCAAAAATGCAAGAAGCAGCCAATATTCTCTTTGAGTATGAAGACTTTACAAGTTTCTCCAAGGTGCATACCCAAGTGAAAACCAACAACTGCAAAATCATGGAGGCGCGTTGGTTTGAACAAGACGGTTTGCTCATTTTCCGCATCAAGGCTGACCGGTTTTTGCGCAATATGGTGCGGGCCATCGTCGGCACTTTGTTGGAAATCGGAAAAGGTCGCATGACTTTGGAGGAGTTTCGCGCCGTCATCGAGAGGAAAGACCGCTGCGAAGCCGGAACCTCGGTGCCTGCCCATGCGCTTTTCCTTGAAGAAGTCGAATATGATATTGGCTCTTCAACAAGCTCAGAAACCTAAGGCCGTTGAGCCTGTCGAAATGCCGACTTATCTTAAATCTTTGAATCTTAAATCTTTAAATCCAAGAATATGTTCCAAAAAATCATTCGTTTTTGTGTCAAGTTAGTTCAGAAATACCTACCTGAACCTTTCATTTTTGCTGTCGTTTTGACTTTGTTGGCCTTCATTATCGCCATGCCGATTTGCAAGCAGTCGCCCATTGAGGTGGTTGAGCATTGGGGCAACGGGGTTTGGTCGCTGTTGGCCTTCGCTATGCAGATGGCCTTGGTGTTGGTGAGCGGTTCGGCCTTGGCCGCTGCACCGTCCATCAAGCGGGGCATTAACGCATTGGCAGCCAAGCCGAAAACGCCTGCGGGAGCCATTGCCCTTGTGACGGGCATTTCGGCTTTGGCCTGCTGGCTCAACTGGGGCTTTGGCCTTATCGTTGGAGTTATCTTCGCCAAGGAAATCGCCAAGAAGCTGAAAGGCGTTGATTATCGGCTACTTATTGCCTCGGCATACAGCGGTTTCGTGGTGTGGCACGCCGGACTTTCAGGCTCTATTCCGCTGACGATGGCCACTGAAGGCTCTAATCTGGAAGCCGTCACGAAAGGAGCTTTGACGCATCCTGTTCCCATCGGTCAAACCATCCTTGCACCGCAAAATCTGATTATGGTGGCAGTGGTCATCGTGGCCATTGTGGTGGTCAATTCGCTAATGCATCCCAAAGACAACCAAGTGGTTAGCATCGATCCGTCCTTGCTTTTTGAAGAAGAACCCAAGCCAGTACCAAAAGCGACATCTCCCGCCGAAAAAATGGAAAACAGTCGTGTCCTTTCTTGGATTATCTCCATATTGGGATTGTCGTATTTGGTCATCAAATTGTTCTTCAAAGGCGGTAGTTTCGACCTCGGCGCGGTCATTATGCTGTTCCTTTTCCTTGGTATTATCCTGCATGGCACGCCGTTGGCATACGTCAGGGCTTTTGGAAAATCGGTGAATGGCGCGGCGGGCATTTTGTTGCAATTCCCGTTTTATGCGGGCATCATGGGCATCATCACGGGCGTGGGCGAGTCGGGGATTTGCTTGGGAGAGGTGATTAGCAATGCTTGTGTATCTATTTCAACGCCAAAGACTTATCCGTTGTTTACCTTCTTCTGCGCTGCCATTTTGAACATGTTCGTCCCTTCGGGCGGCGGTCACTGGGCCATTCAAGCCCCGATTATGTTCACGGCGGGTGCGGCGTTGGGTGTGGATGCCGGTTTGACAGGCATGGCCATTTCTTGGGGCGATGCTTGGACCAACCTGATTCAGCCATTTTGGGCTTTGCCGGCCTTGGCCATAGCCAAACTAAGTGCCAAAGACATCATGGGTTTCTGCATCATCGACTTGTTCGTTACGGGACTGATAATCTGTTCGGGATTGCTGCTTTGGGCGTGATTTAGAAGGAATCCATCCCGTCCCATTCCACAAGGTCGTGGCGCACATAGCCAACGGCACCTTTCACGCGGATTTTGTACCAACCTCGGGTCTTGCCCAAGCAGGGGTAGGTTTCCGGGGTTTTATCTTTGTCGTATGAAATCTGGGTGATTACTGGTGACTCTAACTTGGGTTGTGTCCTAATGTTGACGTGCGTCCGATGGGTGAAAAGCACGCCTTGGCCGTTTTTGGCACTGTAAATCACGATTTTATGTCCGATTTTCGGAATCTCCACGTCGTCTTGCACGGCGACGGTGTATGAGGTACGGTTGGTGCGCACATATCGTCCAACCACATTCCCACGGCTGTCGATGACCATTTTCATGTGGTCGACGGAAGCGGCCTTGATTTTCGGGTCGCCATCGGCCTCCTCATCGTATGTGTCTGTTTCCGTCTCCGCAATGTCGGTGTCGGAATCATCGTTCAGTTCTGTTTCCGAAGGCGCATCGTTTTCGTTTTTGTTGCTTTTCCCTTCACATGAGCAGCAAGCCCAACCCAAGGTTATCGCAATTGTCGCAGCATACCAAAATCTTTTCATAAAAAGTCGTTTTTGATGGCGTTTTGTCCGACAAAGGTACAAAGAAAAACCGTTTCGCAAGAAAAAAGCGTGATTTTTGCCGATAAACGAAAAAAGCAAGGCACGAACCTTGCTTCTGTGTAGCGGGGATGAGAATTGAACTCATGACCTCCGGGTTATGAATCCGACGCTCTAACCAACTGAGCTACCCCGCCGTCTTTCGGGTTGCAAAAGTAGAGAAAAAATCAATACGAACAATAAAAAAGCGGAAAAATATTTTTCCGCTTTTTTATCAATGTTTTAACTATCAGGCTGTCAATAGTTTGGCGGCCTTCTCAAGTTTGTCGTCAAGCGTCTTCATGGCTTGTTCGAGGCCGTTTTTCACGTCGCCTTTCATGCCAAAGTAGAACTTGATTTTCGGCTCTGTGCCTGAAGGACGCACCGTAATCTTCGAACCACTTTCAGTAAAGAATTGAAGCACATCGCTCTTGGGCAATGTGATAGGCGTGACCTTGCCCGTGAGCAAGTCTTTGGCCTGCTGCAACTTATAGTCGCGGATTTCAACTACCTTATCGCCTTCGATGTCGGTGGGAGGCGTGTTGCGGAGGCGTTCCATCATGGCCTTGATTTCCTCTGTGCCGCTGATGCCTTTCTTGGTCAGCGAAACGAGTTTCTCCCTGTAAAGGCCAAACTCGTTGTAGATGTCCATGAGCACTTGGTAGAGCGTCTTGCCCTGTTCGGCGGCCCAAGCTGCGGCTTCGGCGACCATGCTTGTGGCAATGACGGCATCCTTGTCGCGTACAAAATCGCCTGCAAGGTAGCCATAGCTTTCCTCGCCGCCGCCGATGAATTGCTTCTTTCCTTCAAGTTCAAGGATTTTGTCGGCGATGTACTTGAAGCCAGTCAGCACGTCGTAGCGGTCCACATTGTACTTTTTGGCCATCTCAAACAACAGTTCAGTGGTGACAATGGTCTTCACAATGTACTCTTTTCCAGTGAGTTTGCCCAATTCGCTCCAACGGCGAAGCAAATAGTAGACAAAAAGGCTGGCGGTTTGGTTGCCGTTGAGCAGGATAAACTCGCCCTTGTCGTCTTTCACGGCGATGCCAACGCGGTCGGCGTCGGGGTCGGTGGCCATGACGAGGTCGGCGTTCAGTTCCTTGGCTTTATTGACGGCCAAGGCCATAGCGGCAGGTTCCTCTGGGTTGGGTGACTTCACCGTGGGGAAGTTGCCGTCCACAACCATTTGTTCCTCAACGCAATACACATTCTCGAAACCTTTCATTTTCAGGATTTCGGGCACCAAGCGGCGACCCGTGCCATGAATCGGGGTATAAACAATCTTCAAATCCTTGTGCTTCTTGATGAGGTCGAGCGAGAGGGAAAGGCCGTACACCTTATTTAAATAGATGTCGTCAAACTTCTCGTCCAAAATGGTAATGAGGTCAGGGTTACGCTTGAAGTTCACCATCGAGGGGTCGGTGATTTTCTCCACCTCGGCAATGACGTTCTTGTCGTGCGGGCTGACTAATTGTCCGCCGTCGTTCCAATAGGCCTTGTAGCCGTTGTATTCCTTGGGGTTGTGCGAAGCGGTCACCATCACACCAGCGTCGCATTTCATTTCGCGCACGGCGAAGGAAAGTTCTGGCGTAGGACGCAGACAATCAAAGATGTAGACCTTGATGCCGTTGGCCGACATCACATCGGCTGTGACATTGGCGAAGGCGGGGCTGTTGTTGCGGCCATCGTATGAAATGGCGACGCTCAAGTCCTTCTTGTCGGGGTTCATCTTCTTGATGTAGTTGGCGAAGCCTTGTGTGGCCATGGCCACGGTGTAGATGTTCATGCGGTTGGTGCCGGCACCCATGATGCCGCGCAGTCCGCCAGTGCCGAACTCGAGGTTGCGGTAGAAGCTCTCAGTGAGTTCATTAGGGTCGTTGTCGAGCATGTTTTGCACACTCTTTCTCGTTTCTTCATCGTATTGCTCTGTGAGCCACGATTTTGCTCTTTCGATGATTTTAGGATCCATGATGTTATATTTTTGTTGGTTGTTTTCGTGCAGGGACTCACGTCGCCTGCTTAGTGATGTGTCGCCCCTACGGGGCTGGATGGGCGGGGATTGAAATCCCCGTTGTGATAGTGTCGCCCTTTTCAGGGCTTGATTTTTGCATCGCTTTGCGTCATTGCGAAGAACGAAGCAATCCTGAGTTTATTTCTTCAATACATTTGATTAAACTATCTCTCCAATATGGTATCTCAATCCCTGCATAAGCCTTTATTTTGCTCAAATCCAGCACACTATAAGCTGGTCGTTTGGCCTTGGTGGGATATTGGTCTGTCGTTATCGGGTTCACTTTGCAACGCTTTCCGCCGATTTCCATGATGGCAGTGGCAAAGTCGTGCCAAGTGATTTGCCCCTCGTTGGTGAAGTGGAAAGTTTCATGAACTTCGTCCTTCCCGTTCTTGTTGAGCAAGGTCACGAGGGCAACGGCCAAGTCGTAAGCCCATGTGGGACAACCTTTTTGGTCGGCCACCACATTGATTTCGTCTTTCGTGTCGCCGAGCATGAGCATGGTTTTCACGAAGTTCTTTCCAACGGATGAATAAAGCCAGGCCGTGCGCACAATCATGTGGTTGCAGCGGCTCTCTCGGATGAGCCTTTCGCCTTTGGCCTTGGTCTTTCCGTACACCGATTGCGGGTTGATGGCATCGTCCACTTTGTAAGGCTCGTTGGCATCGCCGCCAAAGACATAGTCGGTGGAAACGTGAATCAGCAAAGCCTTGTGTTTCAGGCAGGTTTCGGCCAACACTTGAGGCGCGTAGGCATTGATTTTTTCGGCCAATGCTGGTTCGTCCTCGGCCTTGTCGACGGCAGTATAGGCCGCGCAGTTGATGCAGGCTTCAATTTGGTTTTCTGCAAAGCAGCGTTCAACGGCAGCCTTGTCGCAAATGTCCAAGGTGTCAACATCGGTGAAAGTCCATCGATGTTGCGTGCCCCTTGCAGCGATTTTCTGAAGTTCAGTTCCTAATTGGCCTTTACAGCCTGTTACTAATATATTCATTTCCAATGTTTTAAAAATTATGCACAAAAGCGATGCCTAACGATTCCTTAAGTTGGAGTTTGGGCACATTGTCAACCACGGTTTCCACGCCTTCGATGGTTTCGTAGACGGGGAAGGTGGTGTTGTGGTCGTATTTCAGGTTGACGAACAAAATGGTTGTCAGGTGCTTGCTGATGGCAAAGTTAATGGTGTTCTCCCAATTGAAATCGAGCCTGAGAAGGTCGTCGTCGCGCTTTTCAGTGTAGTTGTAGAACCCGTTGAGCAGGGTCAAATAGGTAATACTCTTCCCAATGGGTTGCTTGTAGTTGATGATGACGTTGACACCCAAAGCTGTCGCGATGTTCTCGCCCGGAATCCAATCGCCGTCTTGGTCATAATAGCCTTTTTTCACGCCGAAATTGCCCGCATCAGCCAAGTCTTGGTTGAACACGAAAGTGACCTTGCCGGCCATCGGACTCAGGAAGATTTGGAAACGCTCGTTCTTTGTTTTGTAGGTGTAACCTGCTGAAAGCGTGAGGTATGCGGGAGCGAAAAAGGTAGAAATCACGGTGGAGTCGTTGGGATACTTGTAGCCGTCGGCAAACTGAGTGTTGAAGGTGGCCACGGTGGTGATATTCCATCGACTTTTGCTGTTGAGCGACAAGGAATAGGTCAAATCAATCTTATCATCTTGTTTTTCAAGACGTTTGTCGGCAAAACGGGAAATGCCGAAAGCAAACGAGCCGATGAATTTCTGCTCAAACCGCTTTTTGTGATAAACAAGTGAAAAGTTGGCAAAGGCTTTGCCCGCCCATGAGTTTTCGCCGCCTGCTGCCCAGTTCGAGAGTGCCAATTGGTTGATGTTCAGGCCATAGTTGCCATGAAACGAAAGCCTTTCGCTGAGGATGTCGATGATGTTCACCTTGGGTCTTGGCCCATCGGGGCGTTTGGGCGTAATCGAGTCGATGTGGCGGTTGATGGCTGCCAATTCCGATTCCACAACTTCCTGTTCGTCAAGGGTTTGCTCAAGGTGTCGGTTGAGGATTTCGATAGTGTTGCGCAATTGCTCGGCATCTTGGCTGATTTGGTATTGCTGCAAGGTGAGCGACTGCTTGATGCGGATGTATTCAAGGGTGTTTTGGCAAATGGCTTCGACTTCGGGGGTAAAAAAAGAATAGCGCACTTGCCCATAAATCGGGCAAGCGGCTATTGTTGATGTGATAATCAATAAGATACGAAATAACTGCCTTGGTAATCTCATTTGGAAACTAACGCAGGTTTTAGGCAATTATTATTCTGCATCCAACGGAATTTTGTGGTTGGTTTGGTAGAGGTGCTTCTTGACGTTCTCGTACTGATAGGTGACTTTGGTCCAAATCTCAACGGTCTTCTTGATGCCAAGGATACGGCGCGAGGTCAAACGAAGGTCTTCGCCAAGGCTGTGGTAGATGAGGCTGGAAATGCCTACATAGAACGGACGGGCACATTCCTTGCAAATTCTCATGGCCTTGAGGATGCTGGTTCCAAACCATGTGATATGCTCGTCGCCGTTGTCGGACATGTTCTTTGTGCCCATGATGTGACCTTGGTCGAGACCCATGGCAAACTCCATTCCTTCATTGATGGCAAACTGCTTCTTGAAGGTTTCGCTGACGGCTTGTGAAATCTGCATCGCACTCTTGACGGCCCTCTTGATGGATTCTTCCTTGCCGGGAAAAACAACGAGGAAACCATACGACGAGAAGCAATTGACAAAGCCACCATTCTGCTCGGCGATGGCGGCAAGCACATCCTTGCACATGGTGTAGGACTGCGCCGTCTTGCGTCTGCCGTTTTCCTTGAGAAGATAGGATAAGTTCTTGATTTCGAAATAGATAACCGTGGCTTCCATGTAGATACCCTTGTGCGTGTGGTTCAACTTGGAGGCCTCGTTGATGTTGGTGGTTTCGATATATTCAAACTCTTCTCCTGCGTAGGTGGTCAGTTTTTCGGTTAATGATTCTTGCCAACTCATTATTCCTATTGTTATATGATTCGTTATTCCATATTTGTGTAAACGGCCTGCACGTCTTCGTCCTCATCGATTTTGTCGAGGAACTTCTCGATTTCCACCATCTGCTCATCGGTGAAACTGACGGTCTGGTTGGGGAAACGCTGCAAATTGGCCTTCACAATGTTGATTTTGCGCTCTTCAAGGGCATCGTGCATGGTGCCGTAGTCGGTCCAAGCGGTATAGACGGTGGTCGTTGTGGTGCCTTCCTCTTCGTCGGTCTCGGTGACGATTTCGTCCAAACCGTAGTCGATGAGTTCAAGTTCCAGTTCGTCTTTGTCCATGCCGGCAGGCATCTCGATTTCGAAAACGGCCTTGCGCGTGAACATGAATTCCAATGAGCCGATGGGCAAGAACGAGCCGCCGCACTTGTTGAAGTACGACTTCACGTTGGCCACGGTGCGCGTGGTGTTGTCGGTGGCGCACTCCACCATGCACTGTATGCCGTAGGGGCCTTTGCCTTCGTAGCAGATTTCAACGAGGTTGGCAGCGTCCTTGTCGGTGGCGCGTTTGATGGCGGCATCGATGTTGTCCTTGGGCATGTTCTCCGCCTTGGCGTTCTGGATGGCTTGGCGCAGTTTGGGGTTCATATCGGGGTCGGGGCCGCCTTCCTTGGCAGCGATGGTAATCAGTTTTCCGAGTTTCGGGAACACTCTCGACATGTGTCCCCATCTTTTCAATTTGGCCGCTTTGCGGTATTCAAATGCTCTTCCCATATTTATGATTTTAGAAATTTTAATTTTAGGGCGCAAAGATAGTAAATCGTCTGTTACCCTCGACTTTTAGGGTCAAAAATCTTCACTTTATCCAAATTCTATGCTGCAAAATGCCTTCATTCGAACTTCCTCCAACCATCATTGTAAATTCCCCAGCCTCAAAATGCCAACCTATTTCAGCGGAATAGACGGACAAATCGCGCTCGGTGAGGTAGAAAATCACCTGTCGGGTTTCACCTTTATTAATATGCACACGTTGGAAACCTTTCAGCAGCTTGGAGGCGGGCGCGATGGATGCCACTTCGTCTCGGACATAAAGCTGAACAACTTCGTCACCATCACGAGTGCCAATGTTTTTCACTTGGCAGGTGACTTTGCAAACTGTATCCATTTTGGATACAGTTTCAACCTTCAAGTCGCTGTATTCGAATTGAGTATAACTCAAGCCATAACCAAACGGATAAAGTGGCTTGGCGGATTCCTCCACATAATCGCCCGTTTGAGGTTGGGAATAATAGACGGGTATTTGTCCCACCGAGCGTGGTATGGAAATCGGCAGACGGCCAGCGGGGTTGTAGTCGCCCCAAAGGATGTCTGCCAAAGCGGAACCGCCTTCCATGCCAGGATACCACAGAATCAGCAAGGCATTGGATTTTTCGGCGGCAAGGTTCATATCCAAGGGACGGCCTTGTATGTAAACGGTGACAACAGGCTTGCCCGTGGTGTAAATGCGCTGCATCAGTTCTTCCTGTTTGCCTAATAGTTTCAAAGTGGAGCGGTCGTAACCCTCGCCGCAGTCCATGTCGGAAATGTGGTTGTTCACGACGGCGGCACCGGTTTCCTCGTAGCTTGTCTTGAAGTCGCGGGCAGAGGAACCACCCACCACAAGCACCACAACATCAGCTGCCTTGGCGATTTTCACTGCCTCGTCAATGTTGGCATCGTTCTCGTCGCGGATGGCGCAACCTTTGGCGTAAAGCACCTCTACACTGCCCTTTTCACGGATGCCTTCAAGCATGGTCACGATGCGGTCGGGGTCTTGTGGGGCGGTGTAGTCGCCGAGTTGGTTGTACATATTATCTGCATTCGGCCCGATGACGGCAACCTTTTTAATGTTCTCGCCAAAAGGCAAAACGCCGTCGTTTTTCAGCAAAACAGCTGATTCCAAGGCCACTTGCTTGGCCATCTGCGCACTTTTTTTCGTACCGACTTCTGCCTCGGCCAAAGCCTCATCAACGTATGGATTTTCAAACAGTCCAAGGTCGATTTTCAGTTGCAAGACATTTCGCACGGCACGGTCGATGTCGGCTTCGGTGACGAGGCCGCGTTGCAAGGCTTCTTTCAGGAAACCGCCATAATTATAGCCGCCCAAGTCAATATCGACACCAGCTTTCAAGGCCATGGCAGCGGCTTCGGCGGGGTCGGTGGCCACGTGTTGGGTGGCATAAATGGCATTAACGGCGTTCAAGTCGCTGAAAACCACGCCCTTGAAATTCCATGATTTGCGCAACACTTCTTGAAGCAGCCATTGATTTACAGAGCATGGAATACCGTCGATGGTGTTATAGGAGGTCATCACGGTTTTTGCGCCACCATCGCAAATGGCTTTTTCAAAAGAAGGAAGATAGTCCGTCATCAATCTGTTCGGCCCAACTTCAGCGGTGGCGGCATTGTGACCGCCTTGCGGAATGCCGTATGCAGCCAAGTGTTTCAAAGTGGCACAGACGTGGTTTTGCATCCCTTTTACCACCGCAGCACCTAACACGCCCGAAAGATAAGGATCCTCGCCCATCGTTTCCTCCACCCTTGACCATCGCGGGTCGCGGGCGATGTCGAGGACAGGGCCATAGCCCACTTGTGCGCCTTGAAGGCAAACCTCCTTCCCCATCACCTCACCCATCTTTTCCAGCAGTTCAGGATTCCAAGTGCTGGCTTGTCCAATGCCCGTAGGAAAAACGGTAGTTCCAACGGCCATGTGGCCGTGAGGTGTTTCCTCGCAAAACAAAAGCGGGATACCTAATCTTGTATTTTTAATGGCATGGCGTTGAATCATGTTCAGCAGCCTTGCCGACTCACGTGGCTTCAAGCCAGTTTCCACCGTCTTCCTCGACCACGGGTCAGCACGGAGCACTGCCCAACAAGAACCGAGCGGCAGAGTATCCATCATGCCTATGAAGTCGTCGGCAAGCCAAAGAGAATCGCCGTCCTTTCCATAGAAATTAAAGCCTATCGGGCAGGTCAGTTGACCGCATTTCTCCTCGAGGGTCATTTGGTTAATGAGTTCCGAAACACAATCTTTCCTATTGCAGGAAACAATTGCAATCGTCACAATGACCGTTATGTAAAAAAGCAGAAGTCTATTTTTCATCTTGCTGCATTTCCTTTTGTTTTTGTTTAGCAAACCAACTTGGCATCAAATATTTAGCAAGTTTCAATTTCTTATCAAGAGGTTTATCAAACAAAACACGCTGCACTTCTTCAGGAGTAGTGGCATAATCTTTATAAGTATCCAACAATTGGTCAACTCTTTGACGCCACTCATCGTACGCTCCTTCTCTATTGACGAGATAGACATCATGCGAGTATCGTGATATAACAGTATCACGGATGGCCATGGCATCTTCATAAAAACTCAAGAAAAAGAAAGTACATTCATTATCGCAATGAAGGTTAAAACTATCCAAGAAATGTTGAAACTGATATTTCATATAACGAGCCGTTAGTTCGTCAATATCAAATACCAATTGTTGTTTTGCAAAATCCAGGGAATCTGCGGTGGAAGAATAGCATGAATTGTTCTTTTGAAAAAGAGGAGAAACATAGAGCTTCTCATAATATTTGCCAGGCTTATACCTTCCTTTTCGCGCATCAACTCTATAAAAAACACCAGTAGCGGCGCTCACACATAGTCCTACTTCATCACAATATTTTTGATGTCTGGGATCATTATTAAAATCACCCTGATAATCATCCTTGGTCAAACGCCTATCGGGTTGCCAACCAATATGCGTTTTTGATTCATTCTGATAAACTTGCTCTTTTTGTGCCTGAATGGAAGCCGCAAAGAGACAAAGAATTAAAAGCAATAGGGTCTTTTTCATGTTTTTTAGTTTATGTTACACTAGTTTCCCAATCCAATCCTCGCGTTCGCCAGGGAGCATATCAATGACGGGAATCTCCACCATTGTGTAGCAACCTGGTTGCAGGCGCATCGTGGCGCGGGCGACATTCACCAAAACCTGACCTGTCAAAGCGGGATTGTTGATGCTCATGTTGAACTCCATGCGCTGATTGGCGGTCTTGCCCGAAACGCCCTTGCGCACAAGGTTCACCCCGTGACCCATATCGCGTACCGCATCCACACTATCAACGGCAAACACATGGGTCTCGTCGTTAGCGAAATACGGGTCGGCCTTGATGTCTTTGGTCACTTGTTCAAGCGTAGCACCGTCTTCAAGCTCCACATAGACCATGCGGCGGTGGATTCCTTCGCCCAATGGGATGGTCACCGAGAGGGCGTTCTTCACCCCTTTCTTGGAGCGCACACAAACGCTGTGCCCCATCGACATTCCCGGACCGAAGTTGGTGTACGACAAGCCTTTAGGTGCCAAACTCTGCATCAAAGTACGGACGATGGAATCCGAGCCAGGGTCCCACCCGGCAGCAATGACGCTCACCGTTTTCGTTTCCTTATTAATAGGCATCAATTCACGTCGATAGTCCACGATGGAGGTGTGAATGTCGAAGGAATCCACAGTATTGATACCCAAAGGCAGAATCTGTTTGGCGTATTCGGGGCAACTGCGTGTGGGGCAGGCCAAAATCGCCACATTTACGTTTTTCAGTTCCTTAATATCCCTAACCACCTCGTATTGAAAGAGTTCCAAAGGCTTGTTTTCGGCACCGTTGCGGCGCACGATGCCCGCTATTTCGAAATCGGGGGCGGCTTCCAAGGCTTCCAAGGCGAAGCGACCCACATTGCCGTAACCTACTACGGCGGCTCTGATTTTGTTCATTTTTCGACAGATTTAATGGGCAAAATTAGAAAAAAAAATAAAACAATAAAAAAACTATCTCTCCATCACCCACTTCCAGCAAGGGTCAATGCCGTCGCGGTAGTCCTCCCAAGTCTCGGGCAGGGGAATGTCGGGGATGATGGCGCTCTCGTAGGGCTTGGTGGCGTCGGGGCGGACGAAGATCTTGTGGCTGATGATGCCTTGGGTGTGGGTGTTGGGCAGTTCCCAATAAAGGATGTCGCCATAGTTGCTTGGCGCAAAGGTGCTGTTCTCCCCTATGATGGTGCCAATCCCATTGTCAATGGCAGAAGTAATCAGCAAGCCGGCACTGCTGAAAGTTTCCTTGCCCAACATGAAGAGAACCTCGCCCGTAAAAAGGCTGTCGCGGCTTTGGTTCATCACAAACAATTCAGACATTTTCTTTTCAATCTCACCCTCTTCTTCCACAAAGTCAGGATCAAACAATTCGCCCAAGCGATAGGCCTTGCCATTCTTTTGGAACTTTTCCTTATAGTCCTTCGCCAAATCGGGATATTGGGTTTCCCACAACTTGGAGACGCGAATGAGGCTTGATGTCTCGCGCATTTCATCAACGGGTTTCAGCCAAGAAAGCAACTGGTCGCACAACATGCTGTTGCCGCCACCGTTGTAGCGCACATCAACCATCAAGGTTTTCACGCCTTGCCGACGCATTTCCGAAAACATTTCTTGCAGAAACTCGCCAAAATCAGGGACTTGCGCCAACTGCTCTTCGGTCATCCCATGCGACTGCCCAAACATTTCCATCATCCGAAGCGTGTTTCGGTCTGCGCATTGTGAAAAGCGCAAGTAGCAAAGTTGTTTCTCCGGCATGATGTTGTAACTGAAGTACTTGCTGCTCTTTTTGAAAGGAACATTGCTTTTTGGGGTATAGAACCATTCAATGTCATCTTCACTAAGTTCCTCTTGTCCGACCGCAGGCAGCAAAACCGTGTTGCCGTCATCAAACTGAAACTCGAGCATGTCGTCGGGGCGGCGGTAAGGGTTGTAGTCCCAAGCCGTTTTCAACTGCATGTAATTGTTCACGCTGGCAATGAAGTGGTTGTCGTTGTCGCAGCTCATCAAGGGGCGGAAGCTCTCAATGACTTCGCGGGTGGGCTTGCCGTTGATGGCAGTGACGCGGTGCCCCAACTCGGCGGAAAAATCCTTCGTGATGGTTGTCAAATAGAAAGCGGTGTCGCCGTCGGCAAACAATGCGAAGGGACAAATCTTGCCATCGAAGCTCATCGACACTTTCGAGTGGCCGTCGTTGAGCGGCGAAAGGATGGATTGCAGATACTGTTTCAACTGGTCATCGCTCTCACAACCAACGAGATACTGGTATCCCGTGCGGGTCAGGCTGTCCATGTCGTAATGCCTTCTTCCGGTTTCGGCAAAGATTGGGTGCGTGTTTTCCAGCATGTCCGCAAAGAGCAGAAAATCACGCTGGTAGGCGTTCCCGTCGCGATAGAGTTCGCTGTTTTCCACTTTGGGGTTGGTCAAGGTGTTGTAGGCATCTTCCTGAGCTAACAGGGTTAAACTGCTCGAAATCAGCAGCAAAAACATTGAAATGGTTTTGTAGTTTTGCATAATTTGATAGATTTGTAATACCCGTAATACGGAGATGGAAGAAAAAAGTTACAGCCAATGCAAAAAATATTCTTGAAAGCTATTTTCGGTGGCAAAACTACATCATTTTTCAACAAATCAAGTAAAAATGTTATGATTATGTGTATTTTTGCACCCTAATAGTAAACATCTAATATTTCAATTTCTATGAAAAAAGCTTTTATTATCGGTTCAATCCTGATGGTCAGCCTGTTAGCTTCAGCTCAGACCATCGAAAAGACCTATCATTTCAGTCAACCGAATGTCAGCCAAATCCAAGGTTATGACCAAATCCAGTTCAAGAATTGTATGCAAAGCGCCCTTGCAGGTCAACCCTCGTTGCCTTGGCAAAGTGTCAGTCTGATGCTGCCACAAGGCACGGAAGCCGTCGCCATCGAAGTGGAACTTTCTGATTTCCAGACGATGGAAGGTAGCCACAACCTCTATCCTTACCAGACGGCCCTCACCTACTCCAATCCTGTGCGCCATCAGTTTGTGAAGGACGAAGCCCTTTATGCCTCGAAGAGCGTCTACCCCGCCCAAGCACACGGCAAACTCAGCACACACTTTATGAATGGCATCGGCTTCGCTTTCAGCGCATTTACGCCCGTGCAGTACATTCCCGCAACGGGTCAAGTGATGTATGCGACGAAAGCCACTGTTAGAATCACGACGGAAGCATCAAAGAGCGACCAAACACGCCAATTGTGGCTCAACAATGGCAATGTCCAACGCGCCATGCGCCTCGCCCAAAACCCTGAGATGTTGCAGAATTACGATAGCAAGGGTCGTACCGTGGGCGGCTACGACTTGCTCGTGGTCACCAACCAGCAGTATGTCAGCGCATTTGGCGAATATGAAAAATTCTATGAGGAGCGTGGCCTTCGCACGAAAATCGTTGCTTTTGAGGATATTATCAGCACAATGGAAGGTCGGGACAATCCCGAGAAACTGCGCAACTTCATCATCCAAGAATACGAAAACGCCGGCATTATGATGGTGAACCTCGCCGGCGACGTGCCAGCCATCCCCTATCGCGGCCTTTATTGCTTTGCAGACAGCGGCAGCGGCTATGAGGACTACGACATCCCCGCCGACCTGTATTATGCCGCCTTAGACGGCACTTGGAACGACGACAACGACAACCGCTGGGGCGAAATCGGCGAAGACGACCTGCTCCCTGAAATCGGCATCGGACGTATGTGTTTCAGCAACCAAAACGAACTCAACAACATGCTCCACAAAGCCATGACCTATCAGACCGACCCTGTTTTGGGCGAATTCCGCAAGGTCATCATGGCTGGCGAACACCTCTTCGACGATCCCGAAAGCAACGGCAGCCAATACCTTGAACTGCTCATCGGCACCCGCGACGACAACGGCTACACCACCACGGGAATTCCTGAGTATTACGAGTTTAACCGCCTTTACGAAGAAGAAGGCAACTGGAGCGGCACCAAACTGCGCAACGCCATCAACCAAGGCACGCAATATGTCCACCACGACGGCCACGCCAACACCAACTATGTGGCCGGCTGGACCAACAGCGACATCACCGACAATAAATTCAGCGGCGTGAACGGCGTGGTTCACAATTATACCTTCTTCCACACTTCGGGCTGCATTTGCGGCGACTTCAGCAGCGACTGCATCCTTGAACGCATGACCAAAATCAGCAACTTCGCCGTGGCCACCTTCGGCAACTCGCGCTACGGTTGGTTCAACGAAGGCCAGACGGAAGGCCCCGCCATCCACCTTGCCCGCGAAACGGAAGATGCCTACTACAACGACCGCATCCCCTACGGCGGCATGGCGTTGAGAGAAGGCAAAATCATGACCGCGCCGTGGGTCAATGCTCCCGGCCAGTGGGAAGAAGGTGCCTTGCGCTGGAACTTCTACGACCTGAACATGATGGGCGATGTGGCCGTCAGTCCGTGGCACGACGAGCCTTTCACACCCAATGTGAACTACCCCACTGAAATCCTCGAAGGCATGACCTCAATGGAGGTCAAGGTAACCAACGAAAACGGCGATGGCCTGAAGAACTTCCGCTGCGCCCTTTTCCGTGACGAAAAGATGATAGGTTTGGGCTACACCAGCGAAGACGGTTTAGCCATTGTCGAGATTGATGACCCGTTGGATTACATCGCCGACCTGAAACTCATCGTCACCGGTTGCGACGCTTGGCCGCAAACCGTGTCCATCGAGTGTTTAGACACACCCGAAAACACAATGCACAATGTGGCCATCTATCCCAATCCAAACCACGGCCAGTTCAACCTCAACCTGCCCAATGAATCCTGCGAAATCTTGATTTTCAACAATTTGGGGCAGCAAGTCTACCAACAAAGCAACGCCAAAGGCATGACTGCAATCAACATTGAAGGCTTGAATGGCGGCGTGTATTTTGTTCAGGTGAAGTCAGAGGCGGGCGTTTGTGTTTTGAAGTTTGTGAGGGAATAAACGGTTATGATTCAAGCAACTGGCATACATAAATCCTACGGCAGCCTCGAAGTGCTCAAGGGCATCGACCTGCATATCAACAAAAAAGAAATCGTGAGCATCGTCGGGGCTTCGGGCGCAGGCAAATCGACTTTGCTGCATATCATAGGCACTTTGGACAAGGCCGACCGTGGCCAACTTCTCATCGATGGAACCGAGGTCAACAAACTGAATGACACCGATTTGGCCGCTTTCCGCAATCGGAAAATCGGCTTCGTGTTCCAGTTCCATCACCTCTTGCCCGAGTTTACGGCCATAGAAAACATCTGTATTCCCGCTTTCATTGGCGGAATGGGCAAAAAAGAAGCCACCGAAAAGGCCTTAAAACTCCTTGATTACCTGAATCTTACGGCAAGAAAAGACCACAAGCCTTCCGAGCTTTCGGGCGGCGAGCAGCAACGCATTGCCGTGGCAAGAGCTTTGATCAACAGTCCGGCGGTGGTCTTGGCCGACGAGCCTTCGGGAAACCTCGACTCGAAGTCGGCGCAAGAACTCCACAAGTTGTTTTTCCGCCTGCGCGATGAGATGAACCAAACCTTTGTCATCGTCACACACAATCCCGATTTGGCTGCCATGTCAGACCGCACTATTACCATTAAGGACGGGAGGATTTAGTTGAGAGTTTAGAGTTGAGGGTTTAGGGTTGAGGGTTGAGAGTTTGGCTTCTGGATTACAAGAATACAAATTTGTGGAAACACACAATATTAATATTGTTTGTCCGTTAAAATGGGATAATAATTAGAATCATGAACAAAAAACTCATATTTTCCATGATGTTTGGTGCTTCTATCGTGTTGAGCGCCAACATCATGCAAGCCCAAAATGCCGAATCCTACGAGTCGCTGATGAAGAAGGGCAACGACAAGTTTTCAGCCAAAGACTACATCAGCGCGAAGACTTATTATGAGATGGCTTTGAAGCAGAAGTCGGGCGACGCAACCGCCAAGAAGAAACTTGACGAGACGGTGAAGAAAATCCAGGAAGACGGTGCCCGACAGGAGGTTTTTTACGCCCATTTGGATGCCGGTGACCAATACTACGGCCAGCAGAAATATGAGGAGGCTTTGTCGGAATACGAACAGGCTTTAAAGGTTTTCCCAGAGGATAAATATGTTGGCGGTCAAGCAGATGCAGTGCGCGCCATTTTGAAGGAACGGCAGGATAAACAAGACGCTTTCGACACGGCCATGAGCCAAGGAGAAAGCCTTTTGGCCGAGGAGAATTTCGATGCAGCCATCATGCAATTTGAGACCGCCATCGGCATTTTCCCCAACGACAAACTTCCCAAGGAAAAACTCGCCGAAGCTCGACAGAAAAAGCAACTTTATACGGAGAAAATGACGCACTTCGATAATTTGATGGAGGCAGCCCGTCAGTTTGGCCTGCGCAAAAACTATGAGGCCGCCATCGACAAACTCAGCCAAGCCCTCGAACTTTTCCCCAACGACCTGCAAGCCAACACCTTGAAAAACGATTATCAAACCGCCAAAGGTATTGCCGACCGCTACGACAGCATCATTGCCGAGGCCGACCGTCTGTATGAAAGCAAGGCTTACAAGGAGGCTAAAGTTCAATACCAGAGTGCATTGACTGTGGTCACGGATGACGCTTACGCTACCGAAATGATTGCCCGATTAGACCCGCTCATTGCCCAACAAGATGCCGAGGAAGCCGCACGCATCGCTGCCGAACAAGAAGCGGCACGTTTGGCTGCCGAGGCTGAGGCAGCTCGCATTGCCGCTGAACAAGAAGCCGCTCGTTTGGCCGCTGAAGCCGAAGCTGCAAGGTTGGCTGCTGAGGCTGAAGCCGCCAGAATCGCTGCTGAGCAAGAGGCCGCCAGAATTGCCGCAGAACAAGAAGCCGCTCGTTTGGCGGCAGAAGAAGCAGCCCGCATAGCCGCTGAAGAAGAGGCCAGACGTCAAGCCGAATTGGCCGCAGCGGAGGCCGAGCGACAGGCTACCATTAAGAGCATGTTGGATGCCGCTGGCGAATTGTTCGCCCAACAGGATTATGCCAATGCCAAACTGAAATACCAAGAAGTGGTTGCCTACGACGAAGGCAATGCCACCGCAACGGCAAAGATTCAGGAAATCGATGGCATCTTCGCTCAAATGGCCGCCGAGTTGGAGGCCAATTACAACAAGGCCATGAGTGCCGGCGACCAAGCTATGAACGCTGAAAAGTTCGCCGAAGCCATCACACACTTCCAATCGGCTTTAGTTTACAAACCCAACGACCCAACCGCGACAACCCAATTAGCAGCCGCCGAGCGTGCTGAAAACGACCGTATCGCAGCCCTACGCGCACAATACAATGCCTTCATCAAGGAGGGCGACGGCCATTTCAAGACCAACACCTTCGACAAAGCCATCGAAGCCTACACCAAGGCCGAGGAACTTGGTTTGGAGACCTACCCTACCGAAATGATTGCCCGCATCAGCGAAATCATCGAGCAAAACAAACTTTATGAGTTGAACAGCGAGCCCATGTTATTGGCCGCTGGTCAAGCGCAACGGTTTGATTTCAACAAGATTGAGGTTGCTGTGCGCCGTTCCAACTATATCATTATCAAGGTGCGCAACCCGCACCCCGAAAAGACCTTCCCGATGATTGTTTCCTTCGGCGGCTCAGGCGGCAAAAACGGCGGTTTCGTGCTGCCCATCGCAGCAGCAGAGGAAGAAAAAACCTTCCTATTCCGCATCGGTTCGCAATACAAGTGGTTCAGCGAGGACAACACTTGGATTGAAATCATTTCGGAAAACAACGAAGTGGAAATCAGCAAATTGGAGATTTCGAGAAGCAACTAAAGCACTTCCAAAGGCACTGAAATCGGCATATCGCGAGATTCGTTTACCGAGGTAACAGAATAAACGCTGTCGACCACATATTTGGTCATGCCACGCCACGGCAAGGTGCCGAGATATTCCTTGTAGTGCAGTTCAACTATCTTTCCTGCGCAACGCTCCAATTGTCGGGCCACATTCTCGTCTTTCACCGAAAAATTGAACTCATTCGATTGGATGGTTGCGTTGCTGTTTTGCGAGTTGTAGCCCGCCTGAATCAGTCTACCCTCGTAGGTCTTGAAGACGTAGCCCTTGTAAACGAACAAGTTAAGTTCGCCAGCCTTCACGCCGCTACCGAACACGTAAAAAAACTTGAAGAAAACAAAACCCGCCGCAGCCAAAACAAGGATGATGCTTAAAGTGGTGAGGATTTTTCTTCCGATACCTCTTTTCTTTGGTTTTTCTGAATACTCTTCCATTTTATTGTTCTTTTTTCTGTTTTTTTTGGTAAAAATCACAAATTGCAGTAATCCCGCACTCGTCGCACTTCGGTTTGCGGGCAAGGCAGACATAACGACCATGAAGGATGAGCCAATGATGGGCCTTAGAGAGCACATTTTGAGGCAGATGTGCCACCAAGACCTTCTCCGTTTCGAGGACATTCTTTGAGTTTTGGGTCAAGCCGATGCGGTTGGAGACGCGAAACACATGTGTATCGACAGGCATGGCGGGTTGTTTGAAAGCCACCGCCATCATCACATTGGCCGTCTTGCGGCCTACGCCAGGCAACTTTTGAAGGTCATCCAAATTATCGGGGACAATGCCGTTGAAATCGCTCACCAAAGTCTGCGCCATACCTAACAAGTTCTTGGCCTTGTTGTTGGGATAGGAAATGCTTTTGATGTAGGAATAAATCTCATCCACTGTCGATGCGGCCATGTCGTGCGCCGTCGGGAAACGCTGGAACAGTGCAGGCGTAGTCATGTTCACTCGCTTGTCCGTACACTGCGCCGAGAGAATCACGGCCACAAGCAACTGATAAGGGTCTTTGTAATGCAACTCCGACTCGGCAATGGGCATGTGTTCCGAGAAATAGGCCACAAAAGCGTCGTATTTCTGTTGAAGTCTCATATTTTACTCTTTCACCCTGAATTCGCTTTTCTATTCACGCAGAATTCGCAGAATTATATGAATCGCGATGCGATGCCTATTTTGCGCCCAACAGGTTCAGCGTATTCAGCGCATTCTGCGTGAGGCAATCATATTATTTCCCCTTGTTCATCAACGAGTACGCCCCAACTTACTGCTATCATCACGTCGCCATCGAAGAAGAAGTCCATCATGGCATCCTCGAATGAAACGCGAAGTTCGCCGTCCTCGGTCTCTTCCTCCACGTCCTTGAAGCCATTGTCTTTCATCAACTTGACGGCATCTACCTTCTTGAGGTCGAACACTTTCTTGCCAAACAATGTGGCAGCCTCGTTCTCCGTCTCGAAGCAAGCCACCACCGACTTGGTGATGCCCTCGAAATAGATATTTGTCTGAATATCATCATATTCGTAATAGATGGAACGGTTGCCCGTCTCTTCCATGTCGTTCAACTCCTCATAGAAGTCGGGCATGTTCAGCAACTTGACCGTATCGTCAAGCGTCATTCCGAAAGGTATTTCGCCGTAGCCTTTCAGCGGTTGAATGGTAAAGTCTTTCATCATAATTCTGTTGATTTGGCGGCTAAGATAGGGATTTTATTGGAACGACAGGAAAAAAACACGAAATTTTCCTCATTCAAACCGAATCGACTTGGTAGGGCTGATGCGATTGATAACTGAAGTTGGAATCAACAGCATCAAGACCCAAAGGAGCAAAGTTCCCAAGTTGATGAGTATCACGGTAGTAAAGTGCAATTCGATGGGCACGGATGAAAGATAATAGGTCGCTGCATCAAGTTTGATGAGTCCAGTGCATTTTTGCAATAGGCAGAAACCCAAACCAATAACATTGCCAATCAACATACCAATCATCAAAATGTGCAACGAGCGACGCAAAAACACCTCGCGGACGAACTTGTTGCTCGCGCCCATGGCCTTCAACAAGCCAATGGTGGAAGTGCGCTCAATAATGATAATCAGCAACATACTGATAACTGTAATGCCTGCTACCAGCAACATCAAAGCCATGATAAGCCAGACATTGGTGTCAAGCAAATCAAGCCAATCGAAGACTTGTGGGTTGCTATCGCGGGCGGTGTAGGAAGCCAACTCAGAAGGCAGGGCATAATACAGTTTCTCATTGATTTGGTTGGCATCGAAACCGTCTTTCAGCGCGATTTCCAACAATCCCGCTTCGTTGTCTTCCCAGCCATTCAGCTTGCGGATTTGATTGAGGTCGGCAAAAACGAAACGCTCATCAAACTCGGTGAGACCCGTCTCGAAAATGCCCGTCACAGTGAACTTCCGCCCTCGCGCCTGCATGTCCTTGTCGATGAACCACACACGCACATCGTCGCCTACATCCAAAAGCATTTTGTTGGCAATGGCTTTGGAAACCAGCACCTCATTGGAGCGTTCACCCGATTGATATTCAGGCGTTTTCCCTTTCAAGAGGCAGTTCCCGAAATAAGTCCAGTCGTAGTTTTCGTCCACGCCTTTCAACACCACGCCCTGAATTTCGTCGTCGGTCTTGATCATGCCTGCCTTGTTGGCTACCATTTGATAATGCGCAATACCTTCAATTGAGTTTAACTTGCTGATTAACAACGAATCCAACACAAAAGGTGTTTCTTCGACCGATTCGTTCTTATCTAACGACTGCACATGAATCGGGGCGACGAAGCCAATCACCTTGTCGCGAATCTGGTTCTTAAAACCCACCACGACGGCCCATGCAATCAGCATCACGATAATGGCCAAAGCCACACTCGTGACGGCCAAGCGCATCACAGTCGAGGAAAGGTTTTCCTTCGAAAGCGAAAAAATCCGATCTGCTATGAATTTTGGGGCGGACATGATAGGAACACTTTATCTCTCCGACAACATTTCAGTTGCATTCGTATCATTATTCCGATTGTTCCAGAAGGCAAGTATGTACAACAATTCGTCATCGTGGCAATAGATAATCGAGGATTTCCGCATGTGTAGGATTCTTACCTCTTTGTCATTGTAAAACAAGTCTTTATACCGCATCCCCGAATCAGGGAAAGCACACAACTGGTTCACACGCTTTTCGACTTCAACATACACTTTTTCAGCCGTTTTCTCTCCAAACTCACGAAACACATAAGCCAGCGTCTCGTCCAACTCCATCTTGGCTTGGCTATGCCACTGATGCCTTAAAGCCATAGCGTTTACGAATTTGTGAGAAGACCTCTTCGCCATCAACAAGTTTGGCTGTTCCTTTTTCAAGACTTTGCAACCGTTCCTTGACGATGGCATACATTTCCTCATCCGTGTAGGAACAAGGAGGTTTCGGCTTATGTTGAGCCGAATAATTCATCAAGATAGACTCCATTTGTTGCTCCAACCACCGCTGCAAAACATCATCGTTGGGGAACATAGGTCTGACTTGCTCCATCAAACTGTCATTGATATGGATTGTACGTGTACACATTTATATTTCTGTTGGTTTCTGACTGCAAAAATAAACAAAATCACCGACACCGCAACATTTTTTATGGTTGGGTTCTTGCCATTTTCCGGCAGGGGTTCCGCCATGCACCACCGCCTGCCTAATATCCTCTCACCCCTGCGGGGTTCCTTCGTGCCACAGCCCAAGTCAAGGAGTGACGGAGGTTTTATTGTGCGAATAGACTTCTGGCATCTTTTTTTGCCTGCCCCGAATGTAATTCGTTGAATGCTGTGGTTAGGCTTTCTTTGACCATTGCTTTTTGTGCAGACTCTTTCTCCTTTTGTTCGCAAAGAAAACGTTCCAACATGACAGAAACTTGTTCTTGCAACCACCGTTGCAAAGCCTTGTCATCGGGAAACGAAGGCCGTGCCTTTTCAACAAGCGCATCGTTTAAACTTATATTGTAGGTACACATAATGTATATGTTTTCTGCCCGCAAAAATAAACAAATTTGCCAACATTGGCGCATTTTTGTTTTTCGGGTTGGTTCGCGTTGTTTTCATCGGCAGGGGTTCCGACATACTCCACCGCCTGCCTAATATCCTATCACCCCTTTGGGGCTCCTTTGTGCCCAAACCCAAGTCACGGAGTGACGGCGGATAGTAGGCAGGGGTGAAATGCGATGGAACCCCTGCCAAACAAAAAACAAATACCGAACAAAGCCCCGTCGGGGCGAAACCCATCAAAAGCACGTACACAAAATGCGGCTGCCGCAATGCGACAGCCCTACTACGGCTATGCTTGTAGGGCTGTCATACCACGGCAGCCGCATATCATTCATTCCCGCATTGCAAATGCTGATACTCACGGCTTCCGCATTGCAAATGCGGAAGAACAGGGTTGGTTCGCGTTGTTTTCATCGGCAGGGGTTCCGCCATGCTCCACCGCCTGCCTAACATCCTTTCACCCCTCCGGGGTTCCTCCGTGCCCAAGCCCAAGTCACGGAGTGACGGCGGATAGTAGGCAGGGGTGAAATGCAATGCAACCCCTGCCAAACAAAAACAATTCCCGAACAAAGCCCCGTCGGGGC